>NZ_JFWP02000002.1:0-610604 GCF_000588715.1 Acinetobacter sp. 1000160
TAAAGATGCAGTCAATGTTGACCAGTTAACCAAAACCAAAGATGGTCTGGATAACAAGATTACTGATACTAAAACTGAGTTAAATAACACGATCAATAACACCAAGACTGAGCTAAACAGCAAGATTGACAACACCAAGACCGAGTTGCAAAACAAGGGCTTGAACTTTGCTGGTAATGCAGGTGCAGACGTTCACCGTAATTTGGGTGACAAGCTCAATATCGTGGGCGGTGCTGATGCTGCAACAGCAGAAGACAAGACCAGCGGTGAAAATGTCATTACCCGTACGACTGAAGATGGCATCAAGATCGAATTGTTGAAAGATGCGAAGTTCGACAGCATTACCACTGGCGACAGCGTACTCAACAACAATGGCTTGACCATCAAAGATGGTGCAAGCATCACTAAAGATGGCATCAATGCAGGTAATAAAGTCATTACCAATGTTGCTGACGGTTCAATTGCCAATGGTTCTAAAGATGCCGTGAATGGCGGTCAGATCAAGCATATTTCTGACAGCATCAAGAACAGCATCGGTGGTAACACCACGGTTAATCCGGACGGTAGCATCACCACGAATAACATTGGTGGCACAGGCAAAAACAACATCAATGATGCAATCAGCAATGTGAAAGACGCAGCAACCAAAGCGAAAACCACAGTGACTGAAGGCGACAACATTGTTGTTAAAGAAATGACCAATAAAGATGGCAGTACTAACTACGAAGTATCGACCAAGAAAGACCTGACCTTAGACAGCGTAACGACTGGCGACAGCGTACTCAACAACAATGGCTTAACCATCAAAGATGGCCCAAGCATCACTAAAGATGGCATCAATGCAGGTAATAAAGTCATTACCAATGTTGCTGATGGTTCAATTGCCAATGGCTCTAAAGATGCCGTGAATGGCGGTCAGATCAAGCATATTTCTGACAGCATCAAGAACAGCATCGGTGGTAACACCACGGTGAATCCGGATGGTAGCATTACCACGAATAACATTGGTGGCACAGGTAAAAACAACATCAATGATGCGATCAAGTCAGTCGATGACAAGGTGACTAATGGTGTAAATGACCTGACCAATAAAGGTCTAAACTTTGCTGGCAATGCAGGTAAAGACGTTCATCGTAAGTTGGGTGACAAGCTCAACATCGTAGGTGGTGCTGATGCTGCAACAGCAGAAGACAAGACCAGCGGTGAAAATGTCATTACCCGTACAACGGCAGATGGCATCAAGATCGAATTGTTGAAAGATGCGAAGTTCGACAGCATCACCACTGGTGACAGCGTACTCAACAACAATGGCTTGACTATCAAAGATGGTGCAAGCATCACTAAAGATGGCATCAATGCAGGTAATAAAGTCATTACCAATGTTGCTGACGGTTCAATTGCCAATGGTTCTAAAGATGCCGTGAATGGCGGTCAGATCAAGAATATTTCTGACAGCATCAAGAACAGCATCGGTGGTAACACCACGGTTAATCCGGACGGTAGCATCACCACGAATAACATTGGTGGTACAGGTAAAAACAACATCAATGATGCAATCAGCAATGTGAAAGACGCTGCAACCAAAGCGAAAACCACAGTGACTGAAGGTGACAACATTGTTGTTAAAGAAACGACTAATAAAGATGGCAGTACCAACTACGAAGTATCGACCAAGAAAGACCTGACCTTAGACAGCGTAACGACTGGCGACAGCGTACTCAACAACAATGGCTTGACCATCAAAGATGGCCCAAGCATCACTAAAGATGGCATTAATGCAGGTAATAAAGTTATTACTAACGTTGCTGACGGTTCAATTGCCAATGGTTCTAAAGATGCCGTGAATGGCGGTCAGATCAAGAATATTTCTGACAGCATCAAGAACAGCATCGGTGGTAACACCACGGTTAATCCGGACGGTAGCATCACCACGAATAACATTGGTGGTACAGGTAAAAACAACATCAATGATGCGATCAAGTCAGTCGATGACAAGGTGACTAATGGTGTAAATGACCTGACCAATAAAGGTCTAAACTTTGCTGGCAATGCGGGTAAAGACGTTCATCGTAAGTTGGGTGACAAGTTAAACATCGTGGGTGGTGCTGATGCTGCAACAGCAGAAGACAAGACCAGTGGTGAAAATGTCATTACCCGTACGACTGAAGATGGCATCAAGATTGAATTGTTGAAAGACGCGAAATTCGACAGCATTACCACAGGTAATACAGTATTGAACAACAATGGCTTGGTAATTAAAGGTGGCCCAAGTATCACCATCAATGGTGTTGATGCTGGGGGTAAGAAAATTACCAATGTTGCTGATGGTGTCAATGCGAAAGATGCTGTGAATAAAGGCCAGCTGGACAAGCAAATCAATGATGTGAAAGACCAAATCGGTAAAGAGATTGGTGATTTGTCTGATAATGCTGTGAAGTATGACAAAGACAAAGATGGCAATGTTGATAAAAACTCAGTGACTTTAGGTGGTGGCGATAAGGGCACGAACTTGAAGAATGTTGCTGATGGTAAGGTTGAGCAAGGTTCTAAAGATGCGGTGAATGGTGGTCAATTGTGGGATGTCAAACAGAATGTTGACAAGAACACCAATGATATCCAGAACATCCAGAACAATATCAACAACATCAACAATGGTAAGTCTGGTCTTGTTCAGCAACAGGATTCGAAGGGCGAAATCACGGTTGGTAAAGACACTGGCGGTAAGAGTGTCAATATGGCAGGTAAAGATGGCGACCGTGTCATTAAGGGCGTCGATAATGGAACCATTGCCAAAGACTCTAAAGAGGCTGTGAATGGTGGTCAGATCCATAATATCTCTGACAGCATCAAGAACAGCATTGGCGGTAACACCACGGTTAACCAAGACGGTACGATCAAAACCAACAACATTGGTGGTACAGGTAAGGACAATATCCATGATGCGATTGGTACCTTGAATCAGTCAAATCAGGAATTGGGTAACCGTATTACGAACTTGGGTGATCAGTTACAACAAGCCTTCTACGACACGAACCAGCGTATTGATAGCGTAGAGAAAAAAGCCAATGCGGGTATTGCAGCAGCAATGGCATTGGAAGCAGCTCCGTTCGTTGCAGGTAAATATACCTATGCTGCGGGTGCTGCTTACCATGGCGGTGAAAATGCAGTCGGCGTTACCTTGCGTAAAACCTCGGATAATGGTCGCTGGTCAATTACCGGTGGTGTTGCTGCAGCATCGCAAGGTGAGCCAAGCGTACGTATCGGTGTAAGTGGTGTCATTAACTAAGAAACTGGCGGGGGGAGCGCAGGCTCTCCTTACTCAACATATCAAGAGAGTTATGAAATGAAAAAAACGATTCAATGCTTGGCAGTAGCAGCTCTTGCCGGTTTCTCGGTAGCGACTTATGCAGATGAAGATACAGCGGTAGTTCAACAGGAAGAAATCAAGTTTCCTGCGGTTGAAAACAGTTATTTAAAACAGGTAAAGCGTTATGAATATGATGACGTTGCCCGTTTAGATACAGGTTTAACCAAAGACCAGATCCGTCATTTATTGGGCAATCCTCAATTTAGCGAAGGCCTATTCTTGGTAAAAACCTGGAACTATGTTTTAGATATTCGCCAGCCAAATAGCCAAGACTATTTACGTTGCCAACTCCGCGTCGATTTTGACAAAAAATATTTGTCAGAAAGATTGTCATGGAAAGGTGAAGCCTGTGAGGGTTTAATGGCTTGGGGTGCAAATAATCAGGTGCCGAGCGATGCAAACGTAAATACGGCACGTTCTGGTAGCGTATTCTTTGCCTTTGACCGATTCAATGCCAATGCCATTGAACAAGGTTCGGCTTCAGTATCAGCAATTGCACAACGTATTAAACAAAGTAATGTGACAGGTCCAATCCTTGTCTCTGGCTTTGCTGATCCATTAGGTAAATTTGCGTATAACCATCAATTATCAGCACAACGTGCCAATACAGTCGCGAAGTTGCTGGTAAATGAAGGTGTAGATGCAAACCGTATCCAGATCCAGGCAAATAGCCAGACAGACCTATATCAGCAATGTGCAGGCAGCAAAGCCAACGCTAAACTTGTGGGTTGTTTGGCACCAAACCGACGCGTTAACGTAAGCTGGTAATACAGTTCATCTTAAAAGAATGGCTGCTTTAATAGTGGCCATTTTTTATTTCTATATGAAATCAGTCAGCTAGATGCCATCAAGCATTTTAAGTCAAACAGAATTACTTTTGCTTCAGATAAGGCAAAAAGTTAAATTTTTGTGAACTGTTAGACAAAATACATAATTGTGCTTAATTAATGATCTAAAATGCACGATGTGAAAATAGTTGCTTGTGAAAATGTTTCACCGGGTATCGCTTACGAGGGGAAAAACATGTTTGAATCAAAAAATCTCATTGTTCTGGATCAAATGCTTGTCTTAAAAAAAGAAGGTAAACGTGATCTGGTTTATGAAAATGATACTTTGCTCAAGGTCAAAATGATTTCGAATCAGCATATCGTGGTAGAAGATGATGCTCAGACCAGCTTTTTATTAAAACCTCAGGATGAAAATGTGCTCTGGTCATTTATTTAATTTAAAAAGCCTTGGATAAGCTGCTGGTTTCAATGCGCTAAAGAGCAGCTTATTTACCATATTTCAGTTAAATCTACCGATTTATAAAAATATCCGATAAACGCGCAATTCCTGTTTCAAGACTACATCCTTGCATTGCCAAGCATCTTTTAGCGCTTAGATTTAAGCGCCTGATTTATGTTGACTCAATTGACATCGGCTAACTAAATACAGTCAATTCTATTTTTATCTTTTCTCCTTAACTTGAATAAAACTGTTGGGAAATAGCTAAAAATGGATCGGACTATGCAAAATAATAAATTTATCAAATTTACAAAATCCTTTTTGGTGCATTGTACTTTGGCAAGTTCAATTCTGCTGATGAATACAGCTTATGCAGCACCCGAAGGCAAACTGGACTTGACGCTTTCGACACATTCACAGAATAAGATCAAACAGTTGCTCAATGATCCGAAAACCTGGCAACAGATTCCCAAGCAAGTCACTTTATGTGTGTTTTCACCTAATGGCGAGCATAGCGAAGCCTTTGAGCAGGCCACCAGTTATATCACTGAAATCCCGCGCATGGTTCGTGTTGCAAAACAGTTCGGCGTCAATATGAATGTGACCCGGCCTTCGCATTTACAATTTAAACTGGATTTTGATTATCCCAAATTAAAAAAACAGGCCTCAACCTTAGTCAATCTCAAGGTTTATACCAATGAAGCGGTGCTTACTGAGGATTTCCGTAGCAAGCGCTGTGATGGGGCAGGAATCAGTAACCTCCGTGCCAAACAATTTAATAAATTCGTCGGCAGTATCGATGCGATTGGTGCATTGCAAACCTATAAGCAGCTCAGTTCTGTCATTCAGGTTTTGGCCAATCCAAAATTCGATGAAAAGATGGTCAATAAAGATTATGAAGTCGTGGGAATCGTACCTTTGGGTGCCGCCTATATCATGGTGACCGATCGTAATATTAATACCTTGGCAAAAGCTGCGGGTAAAAAGGTCGCGGTATTCCAGTTTGATGAAACGCAAAAGAAACTGGTACAGAATGTCGGTGCACAACCGATTTCTGTCGATCTGGTGACGGTGGGCGGAAAGTTTAATAATAAAGAAGTCGATATCATGGCTGGACCAGCGATTTTATTTGAGCCATTGGAACTACAAAAAGGCATGACCGATAAATCAGGTAAAGCGGTTGGCGGTATTATTAAATTTCCTGTGATACAGGTGACAGGAACCTTGATTATGCAGCGTAATAAGTTTCCGGCAGGGATGGGATCGATTGCTCGTGAAGTGATTTCCAAACAGTTGAATCCAGCCTTTGAATTTGTCGATAAAATCGAAGCCAAGATTCCAGGCAAGTTCTGGTTAAAACTGAATGAAAGTGATAAGCCAGGTTATGTGCGTTTGATGCGTGAAGCGCGGATTCAAATGACCAAAGAAGGTTTTTATGACAAGGATATGATGAAGTTGTTGAAGCAGGTGCGTTGTTCGCAAGAGCCAAGCAATTATGAATGTGCTTTAAATGATGAGTGATTAAGCTTAATTGAGAAAACCAGAGTGTAGAATAGTGTCGAAAATATCGGCATTATTTTATTACTCCTTTGACTAAAAAACTTTTTAAATGAAAAATCATCATCCAGATCGACCTGTTGTCTTTATTGCAGGGGCAACAGGCGCCATTGGTTATAAGCTTTGTCTTATTCTCAAGCAAAAGGGCTTTACAGTATATGGGATGACGCGTTCTGTAGATAAGGCCAGGTTTTTGCAAGCAATTGGTGTAGAACCGCGGATTGCCGATATTTACGATGGAGAAGTAATAAAACAGATCATAAGTGAAATTGAGCCAGATGTGGTGATTCATCAACTCACGGATTTGCCTTATGGTTTACAGCCTAAGTTCATGCAACAGGCACGTATCAGAAATGCAAAAATCAGAAAAATAGGGACTGACAATCTTGTTCAGGCTATTACAAACAAGGCCTGTAAGCTGATTGTCCAAAGTATTGCTTTTGCCTGTGTCCCTGCCCAGCCATACTATAATGAGCAAACAGAATTAGATTTAAATTCAGCCAATCCTATATCGAGATTGAATGCAGAAAGTATTGATGGACTGGAAAAGCAGATTCAAAGCAGTGGGCTAAATCACGTGATTCTAAGATATGGAAAATTATATGGAGAGGCGACAGGATGTACCGCAGCGGATTTCTGTAAAATTCATGTTGATGCGGCTGCACATGCTGCTTATCTCGCGATCGAGAAAGGACATGGAGTTTATCAGATTGTGGAAAATGAACAGTTATACTTGAATGAAAAAGCAAAAAGAGAGTTAGGATTTAATCCAGATTATCGTTTTTATATGGGTTAAGTATTGAATACTTAAAATAATGCTCCAGAGGTGCCGCTGCATGGTCGTTACCCTGAACCCGATGAGTTCAAGGTGGAGGTGACGCGTACTTAATGGGTTTCCTACTCGAGGCAGGCATACACTCAAAATACACAGAACACATCCATAAATATAAGTATCGGCAGGGGACTAGACGTACTGGCGAACACCCTAGAGACAGTTTTAGTATAACTGATCTTTACGCGATGACAATCCTTGCAAGGCAGTTATCTGTAAAGATACTTACTAATTGATGGGGCTTTGTGCAATTTTACTCAACAGTTTGTTCGACATCTTCCAAAATGGTCTGGAGCAGACGTTCGCAGTGGGCATATTCCTGTAAAGACTTATTCAGGCTAAACACTTCCTGCGCCATTTGCAGGGCCACCATGATCACCAGTTTGTTATGTTCTACACGTGGCGCATTGCGACGCATGTCATGAAACTTCTGATTCAGCAATTCAGCCGCACGTTCCAGCTCTTCACGTTTATCTTCAGTCGTATTTAAACGGAAAGTCTGTTCAATCAAGCGAAGTTCGACAACAATGGATTCACTCATGATCAGGTCTCCTCGTGAGTTTCAGCATTGGGATGAGCGAGTTGCTGAATTTCTTGTGCATGTTGATCTTGGGCAGTACCTAAAATAGAAAGACGCTGGATAATGGCTTCCACTTTAGATTTTGCAAGTTCATTTTTTTGCAACAAACGATCGCGATCCTGTTGTAAATCCTGAATTTCTTGTTGGCTATGACGTTGCTGTGCCTGTAATTTTTCTTTGTTGACACGCAAGTCATTTCGCTCGGCCAAGATTTCCTGAAAACGATTTTTTAAATCGGTGGTGCTTTTCTCTAAACGGCTATAACGTTCCGCTAAAGTTGTTGCATCTTGATTCAGTTGTTTAAATTGATCTTGTAACTGAGTCAGTTGTTCAGTTAAGTTATCAACTTCTTCCTGCTTTTGCGTGATGATGCTATTTTTCTGCACAACTTGTGCATGATGGTCAGTTTCAGCTAATTGTTTAGCTTCAGTGAGCGATGTATTTTCTCGCTCAAAGTGATGTAGGCGTGTTTTTAAAACACCAATATGCGCTTGTAGACGCTGTAATTGTTCTAACATAACGAAGGTCGCACAGAGTTGCAATCAAAGGTAATATATACAGCAGTATAGAGATTGGATAAACGAATGCAAGACGATATTTCAGGTTGGACGGAATGGAATGCCCATTTTGATGGGATTGAAGAAATTTCAAGTCCAAGTGAGTTACATGGTTTACTCACTGGTATAGTTTGTGTGACACAAGCGCCAACCGCAGATGAATGGTCACAAATCTTAAACACCCTTAATGTACCTGCTTTACAACCCCAAGCACTGGACAGTTTGACGGATGAAGCAGAGGATGTGGCGCATGCTTTATCTGATGATGAATTAGACTATTTACCAATGCTCCCGGATGACAGTCATTTACTGGTCGATCGTGTGCAGGCATTGGCTGACTGGTGTGCCGGAGTGGTGCTGGGTTTCGGTTTGGCTTCGGGTCATATTCGTGGCGAGGAGCAAGAGCTGATTGAACATTTACAAGATGTTGCAGCGGTTGAGTTTGAAGATTCAGACAATGATGAAGAAGGCGAAGAAAGCTATCAGGAGTTGTATGAGTTTGTACGCCTGATTCCTGTGAGCTTGTCGATTGGCCGTAAAAAGATTGCTGTGGCTGAAAGTTCTTTGTTACAAAATTTTCATGCTAAAAGCAGAAATTCAGACAACCCTTCCGATCCGCAAACCGTGGTAGAAATGTTTACCCCACATCGTCCGAGTTAACTCGGGCGGTGCCTTAAACTTTTATAAATAAAGATACTTACAATCATTCATCTTCATCAGAAGGACAATATGAAATTAAGTCAGGCCGATTTTAAACAACGTCGTGATCTACTCGCTCAACATATAGGCAGCAATAGCATTGCAATTATTGCGACGCGGGCAGAAATGTATCGTAACCGCGATGCGGATTATAAATATCGTGCCGACAGTAGTTTTTATTATCTGACCGGATTTGCAGAGCCAGAAGCGGTTGCCGTGATCGAAACCTTTGAAGAGGGTGAGGAATATAGCTATAGCTTATTCTGTCGTGAACGCAATCGTGAAATGGAAATCTGGAATGGCTATCGTGCCGGAATTGATGGCGCGATTGAAATCTATGAAGCTGATGAAGCTTATGCAATTGATTTGCTTGATGAAGAAATCATCGACAAGTTATTAAGTAAACACCGTCTTTACTATCGTATTGCTCAGAATGCTGAATTTGATGCACGTGTAAGTCAATGGATGCAAAAGGCGGATGCACATCGCGGGGGGACTGCGCCCGCAGAAGTCGTACAGCTTGATCGTATTGTTGATGAAATGCGTTTAAAAAAATCAGCACAAGAAATTGAGTTGATGCAGATTGCATCGGATATCAGTGCAGAAGCGCATACCCGTGCCATGCAAACGGTTAAAGCTGGGATGATGGAATATGCACTTGAAGCGGAACTGAATTATATCTTTGGTCAAAATGGCTGTGTGCCAGCCTATAACAGTATTGTGGGCGGTGGTGAAAATGCCTGTATCTTGCACTACGTTGAGAATAATAAGCCGTTAAAAGATGGTGATCTAGTGCTGATCGATGCGGCCTGTGAATATGAGTTCTATGCATCGGATATTACCCGTACATTTCCGGTAAATGGTAAATTTAGCCCTGAACAAAAAGCGTTATATAACGTGGTGCTTGCAGCACAACTGGCTGCGATTGATGCAACCCGTATCGGCAATCACTATAAATATCCGCATGAAGTGGCGGTAAAGATTTTAACCCAAGGGTTGGTTGATCTTGGTTTACTACACGGTAATGTGGATGAGCTGGTTGAAAATGAGGCATTCCGTCAATTCTATATGCATGGTACAGGGCATTGGCTCGGTATGGATGTGCATGATGTCGGCGCTTATAAGAATGGCGAAGACTGGCGTGCTTATGAAGCCGGTATGGTGGTGACCGTTGAGCCTGGCTTGTATGTTGCGCCAGATGATGAAACGGTTGATGCAAAATGGCGTGGTATTGGTATTCGTATTGAAGATGATATTGTCGTGACAGAAAATGGTCCATTGGTTCTGACCAAAAATGTTGTTAAAACTGTTGAAGAGATTGAAAGCTTGATGGCTGAAACTTAAGCAAAATAGTTGCTTCAATCGATTTTGTTCCATTATATAAATAGTGGAATACAGTAAAATAGAAAATATTTATTTAGATAAAAGAGTTTAGATAGGATTAGTCGAACTGTTGGCTAATCCTATCTAATAAAATAAAAATTACTTGTTGTTAGAAGTGTTTTTTAATTCTTCACTGTTTTTACAAGGGCGTGCAGTGAAATCCGGCAAACCTTTGTTTTGGAAAATTTCATATTCTGTAAATGGGTATAGGTGAACATTAAATTTAATATCTTCTGGACCTTTACTTATTTTTCCCTGAGGACATAAAATATATATTTTTCCTGCATCTGCTTTAAAAGAAGGAATTGGAGTATAGACATTCCAAGCTTCATATCCTCTGTATATATCTAAAAAAACTACCTATAATTAGTGAATGTACCGTTATATTTATTTCTTCAGGGTTTACACTTATTAATTGATTGCTTCCAAAAAATGATGATTTTTATAAACTTTTTGACCGTTAACTTCGTGTATTGTTGCGCTACCCGCCTTAAAATACTGACCAGCACCTAACCAGTCGATATAAACCATAGCTATTTCATTTTTTGGCTTAATTTCGCCACTATACATTTTTGTAGGTCTTAAATGAGTCGAGCTACAACCAATAATTGAAAATGATAAGATTAATAAAAATAAAAAGCGCATGTCATTCCCCCTTTTGAAACGTGAACTATAGTCTACTTTATTTGATTTTTAAAGAAATTTAAATAAATTGGCTGTAACGATACTAATAATCGCTAAATACTTAAGATAAGGTGGATATTGGGCGTTTCGAATTGGAACAATCTCATGTTTTCAAGCTCCTATCATAAAATTTCTTTTCATCTAAAATACTAAAAGCTTAAATTGCAATAGTAATCACAAAATAATAAATAAGTGTGGTGTATATTGCATTTTATTTTCGGGTGATTTGAAAAACACAGACCAAACAAAGTACAAATTCCATTCCTGATTTGAGTTAGAGTAAGATAGTCCCGAAACGCAAGTCATGAAAAACTGATAAGGAATAATATTATGCAGCAACAAGTCATCATTGTCGGTGGAGGCATGGTTGGACTCAGCCTTGCTTTAATGTTGGCAAAATCTAATATCGCGGTAAAGCTATTAGAAGCTGTGAAATATCCGAATTATGACGATGAAAATGTTGCCCCTTATCATTCCAGCTTTGATGCGCGTAATACCGCATTGTCACGTCGTAGCGTACAGATTTACCAAAAATTAGGCCTGTGGGAAGCTTTACAGCAACATGCCACCCCAATTCTGCAAGTGCATATTACTGAGCAGGGCAGTTTTGGTAAGGCACGCCTCGTTGCTGAACAAGAAAAAGTAGAAAGCTTTGGACAAGTGATCGAGAATGCATGGTTAGGACGCGTGTTACTGACCCAAGTGCGTCAGCAGCCTTTAATCGAGCTGATTGACGGGGTGCAGGTGACCTCACTCACACAAAATGAAGATGAGGTTCACATCGAAGCGATGCGCAATGGGGAGTATATACATTCCTTGAAATCCAAGTTGGTGATTGCAGCCGATGGTCGAGATTCTTTCTGTCGACAAGCCATCGGTGTCGGTGTGGATGAGCATGATTATGACCAGGTCGCGATTGTCACGACCGTACAAACCTCTAAACCGCATCAGCACGTTGGTTTTGAGCGTTTTAGCGCATTAGGGCCATTGGCACTGTTGCCTTTACCGGGGGAATACCGTCGTTCAGTGGTATGGCCGGTGAAGAAGGGCACAGAAGCAGAATGGTTAGGTGAAGAAAACGACCAGCACTTCCTCGATGCTTTACAGGAAACTTATGGCGATCGTGCGGGTAAATTTGAAAAAACCGGCAAGCGGTTTAGTTATCCATTGTCACAAGTGTTGGCGCATAAGCAGGCCGTTGGACGTGTCGTGCTGATGGGGAATGCTGCACATACCATTCACCCAGTAGCAGGACAAGGTTTTAACCTGTGCTTGCGTGATGCCGATGTGCTGGTTCGTTTTCTGATGGAGCAACTGGCGAAGTCCGATGATATTGGCGCGCCTGAAAATTTACTGGCCTATGAGCAATCCCGTTTAAAGGATCAGCAACGTGTGATCAAATTCTGTGATTCGGTGGTGCGTGGTTTTAGTAATCAGAATCCGATCCTTAAATTATTACGTAATACTGGGCTGATTGCATTTGATGTGATTCCGGGGGTTAAGCCTTTGGTTGCCAATTATGCGATGGGGCTAAAAGCATGAGTGAACTGTTAGATGTGGTCATCGTCGGTGGTGGATTGGTAGGTGGCCTAAGCGCTTTATTATTGGCCCAAGGTGGCGTACAAGCCACAGTACTGGATGCTGCGCCTGTGCTTGATCAGGACAAGACTTTAGCGGTCATGAATCCGCGTGTATTGGCACTCAGTCAGGCAACCATTCATTTACTCAAAACGGTTGATGTATGGAATGATCTGGCACGACAAATGCCTTATTCAGGCATGCAGGTCTGGAATAAAAATGGCTATGGCGAAATCAATTTTGGCCATGCTTCTGAGCAGCCACCACACTCAGATCAAGCATTGGGTTCAATGGTCGAGCCGAGTGTCCTCAATGTTGCCATTCAACAAAAGATGTTGCAGCAGCTTAAAGACTACCGTACCCAGGTCAAAGTCATTCGGATTGAACAGATTCCCCAAGGCTGGTCGATTCAGCTGGCGGATGGTACGACCTTAAAAACCAAATTACTGATTGGTGCAGATGGCGCAAACTCATTTGTACGTGAGCAAGCCTATATCGATCTAGATGTACTGGATTACAAACAGGCTGCCATCAGTTGTGCGATTAAAACCACACAACCGAATCAGTATGTGGCTCGCCAGATTTTCTTGCCAACAGGCCCATTGGCTTATTTACCGATGGCCAGTCTGGATGCACAGGACAATGGTTACTGGCAATCGATCGTCTGGACATTGCCCGATGACTATGCCGATGAATATTCGATACTCAGTGATCAAGACTTTATGCAATTGCTGACTCAGGAAAGTCTGCAAATGCTGGGTGAGGTGGTTGAGGTGCGTTCCAGAGCACAATTTCCACTCAAGGCACGTGCTGCACAGCGCTATATTAAATCAGGGCTGGCATTGATTGGTGATGCAGCACATGTGATTCATCCCTTGGCAGGACAAGGCGTGAATATAGGTTGTCTGGATGCCGCGGTGCTTTGTGATGTGTTACTGCATGATTTAAAACGTGGTGCATGGGCCAATGAACAGACCTTGTTGCGTTACGAGCACCAACGTAAAGGTCAGAATGATGCCATGATGCATAGCATGTCTGCGATTGGCTGGCTGGAAAGTTCGGAGTTGTTTCCTTTGGTCTGGGCGCGAAATTTTGGCTTAAAACAGGTCGAACAATTTGACGGGTTTAAGGATCGTTTCATGCAACAGGCCAACGGATTAGGTGTGTTAAAAGACACCCGTTACGCTTGCTAAAAAAGAGTAGATATTTTTTAAACAATCATTTATAAATCAGAGTGAATTTGGTCGCAAAAAATACGATTTTAGCAATATTGTACTTTGCGAAATGAAAAGAGCTTGCTAAATTTCATCAAGTTCTGATGACCAAATAGCGATGATGAGAAGTTTAGTCATTGTGGGGAGATTAATATGACGGAAATGAATGATTACGACGACAACACAGAAGATTCTGCTGTAGACGATGATGAGGCGAAAGCAGCAGAAACTGGTGCAGATAGCGAAGAATCGAGCGCCAATGATGCTGACCTTGCCGAGGCTGAAACCTTAACGGTAACGGCAAAGCAGAAACAGCGCCAGGCTTTAGAAGATGAAGTTGCTGCGTTCCTTGCACGTGGTGGACGCATTACCGAAGTCCCACCCGATGAACATCAAGATTAAGTCGAATAAAGACAGCAAAAAAGCATCACGATTGTGGTGCTTTTTTGTGCTGGTGTGATTCGTGTTCGCACTCCAGTGGCTGATGGAGTTCTTTTAAAATTCCGCATTGTTCAATGGTACGATGTTGTGAGCATTGCTGTTTTAAATGGGTTAGATCCTGTTTGAGATGTTCCAGATTTTTAATTTTCTGGGAAACCTCAGCCAGATATTGATCAATCAGATGATCGACTTCCATGCAGGTTTGATTGGGGTTCTCTGACATATCCTTGAGCTTTTGGATATCCTGTAAGGTAATGCCCAGTTCGCGGCAATGCTTGAGAAACAGAAGTTCGGACAGCATCTGTTCAGAATAATGCCGATAATTGCCCGCCGTGCGTTTGGCTTTCTCAAGCAGCCCAATTTTTTCATAATAACGGATGGTATCTACTGATACGCCCGTCCTTTTTGCCAGTTGTCCAATGGTAAGATTTATCATGCTTGACTCTGGAGTTACTCTAGGGTTTTAAATCACTATAAAAGATTAAGTGAGAAAAGTCATGGCAGGATGTGGTTGCAATACAACATGTTCCCCAACACAAAAGATTAGCCCCAAGTTTCGCAAAGCGTTGTGGATTGCTTTGGTACTCAATGCACTGATGTTCTTTGTCGAGATTATTGGTGGTTCGCATGCACGCTCGGTTTCTTTATGGGCCGATGCGCTAGATTTTGCCGGTGATGCAGCAAACTATGCCATCTCTCTAGCCGTACTCTCTATGAGCTTGTATTGGCGCGCGACCGCAGCTTTGGTGAAAGGGATGACCATGGCGGCCTTTGGTATTTTTGTAATTGTGAAAGTGTTCTGGTCATGGTGGCTGGGAATCACCCCTGAGCCGATGCTCATGGGGGCAATCGGTATACTGGCATTGACAGTGAATGTGGTTTCAGCATTGATGCTTTATGCATTCCGTGACGGTGATGCCAATATGCGTTCAGTGTGGCTATGCAGCCGGAATGATGCAATTGCCAATATTGCGATTATTATCGCCGCTGTTGGCGTTTTTGGTACAGGCACCATGTTCCCTGATTTATTGGTCGCTTTTGTGATTGCTTATCTCGGTGTGTCTTCGGGTTTAAGCGTGATTAAACAGGCTAGAGCAGAGAGGAAAATGGATCAAGCTCACCTCATTACCAAGGCTTAAAACACAGTGTTGGTATTTCATATTTAACGGTTAAGGGGGAGATTTTTTGTAATCTCCCGCTTATGTTTTATTGATCGTGTTGGGTCAGTTCCAAAGCACGTTGATAAGCCACTTTCTTTTTAATACCGGTCAAATCAGCAGCCAGTTGTGATGCCGCTTTGACGGATAAGTCCTGTAATAAGCGCTTTAATAACTCATCCAGTTTATCCTGTTCCATATCTTTTTCGGCAGAAGCACCGCCGACCACCACCACGATTTCACCTTTTTGCTGGTTGTGATCATTTTCAATCAAGGTGACCAGTTGTTTTAAGGTCATTTTCTTGATGGTTTCAAATGTCTTGGTAATTTCACGGGCAAAACCGACCGGACGTTCTTCACCAAAGACCTGAACCATATCCTGAATACAGGCCAGAATACGGTGTGGGGCTTCATAGAAAATCAGGGTCTGGGTTTCATCTTTGAGTTTTTCCAGCTGGCTAATCCGTTGCGACGCTTTCGATGGCAAAAAGCCTTCAAAGCTAAAACGGTCACTGGGTAAACCCACTGCACTTAATGCAGCAATCGCAGCGCAGGCACCAGGTACAGGAATCACGCGAATGCCGTGCTCTTGTGCAGCACGCACCAGTTTAAAACCAGGGTCGCTAATCAGGGGCGTTCCAGCATCACTAATTAAGGCAACACTTTCACCATTTAACATTTTTTGGAGAAGTTGATCAATTTTGTTACTTTCGTTGTGATCATGACACGCGGTTAGTGGAGTTGAGATATTATAGTGTTTGAATAATTGAGCAGATTGACGAGTGTCTTCTGCGGCAACCACCGAAACGGATTTTAATATATCAATTGCACGAAAGGTCATGTCATCTAAGTGCCCAATCGGGGTTGCTACAACAAATAATTGAGCACTCATAAAAGGTAACTCCCTCATGTATTACAAAAAATATTGGCTGCTACTCAGTTTGGCAGCAATTGTGAGTCCGGTTTATGCGGACGTACTGGTGATTCTCCCCGAATCTGGTGCGATGGCGCGAGCCGGTCAGAACATCAAACGCGGTTTCTTGAGTGCTTATACAGCATCTGGTAGCAAAGAAAAAATCATTTTTGTAGATTCCGCCAAAAATAACATCGATACCATTTTCAAAAAGCGGATTAATAACAAGACCCGTTTGATTGTTGGACCATTGGCCCGACCTGATATTGAAAATGTGATGCAGCGTAATCCGGCGATTCCGGTGCTGGCCTTGAATGATATGAATACTCAAGCGACCAATGTCTGGCAGTTCAGTCTGGCCAAACAGCATGATGCACTGGCACTGAATCAATTGTTGAAAAAAGATAAAATCAAAAAGCTATTGGTGCTGCGTCAGGCAGGAACCGAGTCTGCAACAGAACTGTTTATGATGGCGTTGATGTCCGAGTTTGGTTCAGATATTCATGTCGTGAATGAACTGCCGAAAAAACTGGCACGTAAAGAAGGGTTATTATTGCTCGGAGACCAGCCATGGCTGGAACAACTGGGCCCACTGCCAGAAAAGAATATTTATGCCACAGCGCTAAGTATAGAGCAGGATAAACCGATACCTAAAGGACTCAGCTTTTGTGATACACCGGCCTTATATAATGGACAGTGGGCTGATGTCATCAAGGCTTATAAAGAGCAGCCTGAAAATATGGCGTTCCAGCGCTTACTGGCATTCGGTGGAGATGCCTGGAGCATCAGTCAGCAATTCCTAAATAGTCCGGACCGGAAATTTAATTTTGAAGGTCGTACTGGGGCAATTGAGGTGAAGGACGGTAAAATTTACCGACAGCCGTATTGTTATCAACAACAGAAAAATGGCATTCAGGTATTGAAGTAGACGGTTCATCCATGCAACCGTCATGTCAGGATCTAGGGCAATGGGCTGAACAGACAGCACTTGCCTTGCTCCAATCCCATCACTATGAGTGTGTCGCGCGAAATTATCATTCCCGTTATGGTGAAATTGACCTGATTGTACAGCGCCAGCATGAACTGGTCTTTGTCGAAGTCAAAGCCAGATCGGCGGGGGGTTATGCTGCAGCCTGTGAGGGGATTTCCCCAGCTCAACAACAAAAAATTATTAAAACGGCTCAGCTGTTTTTACAGAAATATCCTAAATATTATGACTTTGACTGTCGTTTTGATGTGATTTGTTTTGATTTTCCACGGAAATTTGCAAAAACAGTACAACCAGATTTTTCAAAATTGCAGTATGATCAGCAATGGATTGAACATGCATTTACTTTAGACGGGTGAATGCACGGGTCTGAAGCTGAATATTGAAATTGAACAAATGTGTTTGTAGTTAGGGAGTCTTGCCAAGTGTTAAAACGTTTAACGATTACGTTGCTTTGCGCTGCAAGTTTATCGGGATGTGCGAGTTTTATTTCTGGGGGTACGGGAACGTCACCAGTCGGAACAAATAGTGGTGAGCGTAGTCTGGGGCAGATTTTTATTGATTCTTCAATCAAGCGTACTGCAAATATCAATTTGTATAAATTAGATCACCGTTTTAAACAGTCACGTATCAACATTGAAAGTTTTCACAGCAATGTTTTATTGACAGGACAGGTTCCTGATCCGTATTTAAAACAGTTGGCTGAAGACAACTTGCGCTCAATGACGGATGTTAAAGCAGTACACAACTATATTACGGTGGGCGACAAAGTCGGCTATAACACCATCATGCAAGATGCGACGGTTACTGCAAATACTCGTGGCCTGTTAATGAAAGCGCCAGTAGTGTCGGATAGCAAAGTACTGGTACATACCGAAAATGGTGTGCTGTATGTGATGGGGCGTTTAAATACAGCTGAATCACGAGATTTGGATGACGTCTTACAAAAAGTTGGAAATGTGACTAAAATTGTGACGCTCATTGACAATGTGGACCAGCCTTCAGGTACTGTCGCCAGTTCAACAGCAGCAACACCAATGGTGGATACTGCGACGACACAGCCTTTAGTTGAGACACCTGTTGCAATTGATCCAGATCAGGCGGACCCTGCGACCATTACTCCAACTAATCCTTAATTTATGAAGCAACTCATCCAACAAGTACAAGAAAATGTCATCAAGGCGAAAACGTTCTATCAGGAGTTTCGCCTTTATGATTTTGCCAGTTATTCGATTAATTATCTAACCCCGAAAGATACGTTTGAAAAACACGAGCATTTGGCCTATGGGCTCAAGTCAAGACAGCGGCTGGATTTGTATCGGACCAAAACCCCGAAAAAGCAAAGACCACTGATTGTTTTTGTGCATGGTGGCTCGTGGCAGCATGGCAATAAGCGTGATTATTTATTTGTTGGAGAAAGTTTTGCCAGAGAGGGGTATGATGTTGCGGTGATCAATTATCATCTTGCTCCGGCTCATATCTTTCCCACCTTTATCGATGACATTGCGCAAGCAATTCACTACCTGAGCCAGAATCAGGACAAGCTCAATATTTCTACCGATAATATCATTTTGATGGGGCACTCGGCGGGCGCTTTTAATGTGATGTCTGTGGTGTATTCTGCTTACTCACAAAATTTTAAATATAAAGATAAGATCCGTGCCATTGTCGGCATGGCTGGTCCTTATCATTTCGACTATAAGGGCGATCCGCTGGCAGAGCATGCTTTTGACCAGAAAGTTTCCTATCAGCAAGTCATGCCTTATTACTTTATTGAGCCGAACCAGATTAAACATTATTTATTGATGGCCGAACAGGATCAACTGGTGGCGAAGGAAAATAGCTTTGATCTGGATAAGGCGTTAAGAGCGAAGGGGAACCATAGTCATATCGCCGTGATTCCAAAGACAGGTCATATCACGATAGTGGCGACGCTGGCGAGCTTAATGAGCCATTATTTCAAGACCAAGCGGACTATCCTGCATTTTCTGGATGAGGCACTGGAGCCTTAAAACAGGAATCATCTGATCAATCCATTGGATATTCAAGGCAGATTACTGAAACTCGGTGATCTGCCTTTATTTTTTGTGTGATTGCATGGCATCCAGAATGAGATGAATCCCTGTGTGTGGATCAATGTTCAGCGCTGTGCAGTACCAGACATATTCCACCACATCCAGCCGTCGTTCCCCTTGCTCCACTTTTTGTACATACGAATGTGGCTTAGCCATGCGTGAGGCCAGTTCACGCATGGTCAATTGTTGCATTGTGCGCTGCTGTTTAAGCCAATGGCACAAAATGTTCATTTCATCGGTATGAATACTACTTGTCATTGTACCTATTTATGGTAAATTAACTCAATTACCCAAAATAGGTACAAATCTAATGTCGGGTTGGGCATAAAAAAATCTGAAGTTGCGACATAGATCAATAAAAATTTACACAGGTTGAGGGGGATTGAATGTTAGGCAGTCGCTATAAAAAACCGCCATTACCGCGAGTTTTCTTGGAGGGCAAAGGGAGCGCGAGAACAGGAGCAATGGTATGGCGGACATGAATTGCAATAATGATATACAACATTGGGCTCAAGCGTTGCTAAAAGAGGAGTCTACCCCGAAGCTGTTGTCGTTAGTGCCGCAACCACTTGATCCGGAGATATTTCCCCCAGAAGTTGTGCCTGCAACATTGGCAAATCTATTTCATTATTTGATCCGTAATGAAAAAGGGCAATGTGAGGCTAGACTAGTGCCAGTCATTCAATGCCTGTTTAAGCATTATCCTGATGCACAGCAGAAGCTGGTTCAACGGATACTTCAATCAAGTTCCAGCATGCGATTGCAACATATTGGCCCGCAATTATTGAGTATTTCACATCTACTCGATCAGCAGGCGCATTGCTGGTTAATTCAGCAGACCCTGAGTCTGATGTTTTTCCGACAATGGTCAGATGAACAGGTGCGTGATGTGCTGAAGCATTTATCACAAGCATTACAGATTGATTCAGCGCACATGCAGCGGATTATTGCCGGAATGAAGGACATCCATTGATTAGATAATGTGCATGGGTTTGAACCTAATCAAAGCCATTAGGCTTCGGTTTTACTTTCGATCATTTGCATGATCATGTTATGCGCAATACTGCCTTTGAATGGAATTTAAAGGATCATATTTACAGACCTATGATTTAGTCTCATTTGACTTTTTGTTAAATATTGCTTATTTTTATTGGAACGTTTATTCCGGATGCTTTTATAATGCGTACAAAAGAGTTTGACCCAGATCAAGTGACTGATGCAGCTATGCAGATTTTCTGGCTAAAAGGATATGCAGGAACCTCGGTTCAGGATCTGGTTGATGGTACGGGCTTATCTAGAAGTAGTTTGTACGGAACATTTGAAAATAAGTATACCTTATATCAAAAAGCATTAGACCGATACGATGCAGTGACAACGGCCAATATATATTGCTTGCAACAAGAACATAGTGCTCAAGCAGCAATTAAAAGCTTGCTCATGAAGATTGCTGAAGATGAGTTGGCTGATCCTTTACATCGAGGATGTCTGATTGCCAATGCTAGTCTGGAGTTGGCAGGACAAGATGAGTTGATCGCAGAAAAAGTCGCATCGAATTTACAACGTATTCAAAAAGCGATTTTGCAAGTATTGCAAAAAGCACAGCAGCAAGGAGATATCTCAAAAGAAATCGATGCTCAAGCATTGGCATTTTTTTTCGTAAATACCATACAGGGGATGAGAGTTCTGGCAAAAGGAACACCAGCTCATCAGCGTAGACAGTGTTTATTGGATGTTATTGAGATTGCGCTTCGCATTTTTTAATTAACCAGAAACTCACTACTTTCATCCACTAGTGAGTTTTTATTTGTTTTATTTTGGAATGATCGTTCCTTTATTCGAGTAGCTATATGAAAAGTCCATCTACAATCAATACAAATCAATCTATACAGACTTTAGCCATTCAGAAATCAGCAGAACAATTTCCTATTTGGAAATTATTGGCTTTTTCATGGATCGGATTTATTACGATCATGACGGAGACCATGCCTGTTGGCCTATTACTTCAGATTAGCCATGATTTGCAGATATCAAAGCTGTGGGCTGGACAATTAGTCAGTTTTTATGCCTTAGGTTCTGTCTGTGCTGCGATACCTATTATCGCGCTTACGAAGCATTGGGATAGACGTGGCTTATTGATATTCACTTTAGGAAGCTTATGTGTTTTTAATGCGCTGGCTGCGATCTCAACACATTATATTTTGACTTTGTTTGTACGCTTTTGCGCAGGGATGGCAGCAGGTGTCATTTGGGGAATATTTGTGAGCTATGTTCGTTATCTGGTTGCTCCACATTTACAAGGTCGTGCTTTAGCCGTTGCAGGTATTGGACAACCATTAGCATTGTGTTTTGGTGTACCACTGGGAACCTTTCTCGGAACTTTATTTGATTGGCGTAGTGTCTTTTGGATTATGTCGGTTTTGGCATTAATCTTGGTAATTTGGGTTAGAGTGTTTATTCCCCGTTTTATTGTCAATACTACACAGCAAAAAGTCGCATTTAGGCAAACATTTAAAATAAAAGGTGTCGGCCTAATTTTATTGATTTTGTTTGTCTGGATCTTGGCACATAATATTCTATATACCTATATCTCTTTATATTTAATAGCAGTTGATTTAGGAGAACATATTGATGTCATGCTCTTGGTTTTTGGTGTGGCAGCGATTGTTGGTATTTTTGTCACTGGGCATTTTATTGATCAATATCTACGCCACTTAACCTTGATGAGTCTTGTTATATTTGCTTTTTCAGCATTATGCTTTGGCATCTTTATGCATTCCATCTGGATTGTTTGTGCCGCAGTGATTGCATGGGGAATCTCATTTGGTGGTGCTCCTATACTATTACAAACGGCACTGGCGGATATTGCAAAAGAACAAACTGATGCTGCCCAATCTATGTTAGTGACCATTTTTAATATTGCTGTTGCGGGAGGTGGAATAGTGGGGGGGCTTTTCTTTAACTGATGGGGTATTCAGTCTTTTGCGTGGAGTGCGTTAATCTTGTCAGTCATTGCACTAATTTTAGTATATCGGGCTAAAGATTATGGTTTTGGTATGGGGCATCGTGTGGAGAGGAATGAATAAAATATATAGGGATAAAAAGCATCGTTTAAGATGCTTTTTTATTGTCGATCATTTGCATGATCATGTTATGCGCAATACTGCCTTTGAATGGAATTTCTGGCAGCTGATCAAATTTAAAGAATTGTGCATCACTGATTTCTTCAAGCTGTAGCTGGATATCACCCGATTCATATTCAGCATGAAAGGCAATCATCAGGTTGCTTGGAAATGGCCAAGGCTGGCTCGACATATAGCGAATATTTTTCAGTTTCAGACCGACTTCTTCAAAAGCCTCACGTTGTACGGCTTCTTCCAAGGTTTCGCCGACCTCAACAAAGCCTGCGATCAGTCCATACATATTGCTTTTATTGTGCGCTGATTTAGCCAGCAGCACTTCATTGTCACCTTTGGTGATAATCGTGATGATACACGGCTGAACACGTGGATATTGATGATAAGCGCAAGCAGGACAGACCATGGCATATTCTTTAGCATGCACTTCGGTTGCATGACCACAGTGGCTACAGAACTTGTGGTTACGTCGCCACTCCAGTAATTGCACGGCGCGGCTGGCTTGCAAAAAATCACTGCTTGACCAGCTTTGAATGAGTTCCCGAATTGGAATCAGTTGATAGCCTTCTGGAATGGCTTCATCTTCCAGAAGATCACGTGCGATGACTTGATCATTCTGGTGGATGGGGAGGTCACTTGCCAACTTTTCAACCTTAGGCAGTTGAAAGTTTTCGTCTACTAAAAGTTTCTGGTGTTGAAAAATATAAGCAAGTGATAATTGAGTCATTATGCGGCTTTAGATTGTAATTGCTGACTGTTCGATAATGCCACATTAAACATAGATTGCAAGACGGGTTGCTTGTTCTTCAAGTTATCCACCAGTAAATCCAGACCGGCAACAACATTTAAAACACAATTAATTTCGTCCGCAGAGAAGGCCTGATGTTGATCCAGACGATGCTGGGCAAATTGTGCAGCTCCGATTAAGGCATTTTGTTGCGCCGAACTTCCCAGGAACAGGGCAGCACCCGCAAGCTCTTTCAAATAGCCTGGCAAAGCCTCTAGACTATGGGAGGCCGGGTCTTGAACATACAAGCTTAACGTTTGTGTCAAGGTTTCCACTAGTGTTTTGGTTTCAGTCAATAAGGCCTGATGCGCTTCATCCAAACGGTCCAGCGAGATCTGCATATTGTTGACCCGTAACTGTAAACGGCTTGAGGTGTAATTCCGTTCCAGAATCCCAATCGAGTTCATTGATGCCAGAATGCTGTTCATGAGCTGTTGCACTGAAGTTGCATCGGTTAAGGTATTTGGCAAACTCAGTTTTTCCGCCTGCTGGGTTAATTCTCTTGCGGCTTCGTTGAGATTCAATACCTTGAAAACATTGCAAAGCTGCGTCAGCTTTTGCTGAATTTCCTGCGTCTTTTCAGGCGACATATTCTGATGGTTGTATTCAATTTCATTACGGATTTGCACCATTTCGCTGGTCATTAACTGGCTAATGGTATGCACCGTTTCATAGTCAGGACCATATAGATGGCGGCTCAGCACCTGAAGCTGGGTATCGCTGAGTAACTCATCACCAATATTCAACTGTTCGCGAATATGTTCAGAAATCTCATCTTCCTGACTGATACAGATACATAAAATATCGGCCAGATCAGCAATGCTATTTTTGAAAGCATGGGGTTGTGCCAGAAATTGACCCATATTGGTTTCGATCTGGATGAGGGTGCGTAAACGAGCTTCGGTAATCGAAAGCTCATCAATATGACCTAAGCCGACATTGACCAGTTGCCAGTACTGCTGGCTAGGTTGGCCCGCTGCTAAACCAGCAAGATAAACACCCACTAATTTAATGCCTTGCAGGTCAAGTGCTGTTTCAGATTGTTTGATCAGTTTGTTCAGGCAAAGCTTATATAACTGATGAATATATTGCGATTGCTCCAGTGTAGGTGCCTGCGGCAAATTAAAACTTGGGGTAATCAATTCCAGCAATGGCTGAACGGTCTGACCTTCTTTGGTAAGCGGTCTGCCTAATGCTTTTTCCAGACGATTGAGTGTGTCCAGTAAGAACTGTGGCACTTTCACTTCGCGCAGGCAGATAAACTCAATATAACGCTTCAACATGGTGGTGCCTTCACTGAGGGCAACCACATCACTGGTCTGAACCTGTTGCGGCTGAGCCATGATTTTACGCATCAACTCAGCAGAATATTGAGTAATTTGTGATAAGTGAGGCATATCAATCAGAGCAAGTACTTGAGTACATTGTTCAAACTGGTTGAGTGCATCATCAATCCCGAAGGGTAAGGCTTGTTCTTCGGCAAGGGTATTGACGGCTGTTTCTACCAATTTAATCGAATTATCGATCTCATTTTTTATTATTAATAATGCCGTTGGGTCGAAGTGAATCGAGGTTTGGTAAGACATATGACCTACACCTTTCCTGAGTTGTTATATCCATGGGCCTTCTGAAAAAGAAGGCCTGATTCTTTAAGAGTTAATATAACGTAAGTTTTAAAACTTGAAATACAAAAAGTTACATTGAGCAGTAAATTTATTTTGCGAAAAGGCAAGGTTCGCCATGTTTTTGCTCGAATTGTTTGACCCAGGTCTCATGTTCATTTAACTCATGTTCAGAAGGCTCGATGACAGGTAAATCGACTTCCACGCGTTGACGGGTGGTTTTATTCTGATTTTGTTCAGTCTGGGACAGGGCATCCATATCAAAAGAGACCTGCCCACCGGTCATGGCAAGGTATACATCTGCCAGAATCTCAGCATCGAGTAACGCACCATGGAAAGTACGATCGCGTGCCGGAATTTCATAACGGCGTACTAACGCATCCAGAGAGTTCTTTTGTCCTGGATGCTTGTTTTTGGCCATTGCCAAGGTATCGGTGACGTCGCAGACTTCTGAAAGTGCAGGTAATCCCGTGCGTTTGAACTCCATATCCAGGAAGTTCATATCGAAGGTCGCGTTATGCGCAATAATTTCAGCGCCCTTCAGGTAAGCAAATAGAACGTCGGCAATTTCGGCGTACTTCGGCTTGTCCTTTAGAAAGTCATCACTAATACCGTGGACATTTTCAGAGTCACCAACCGGTTTTTCCGGATTGATATAAATATGAATCGAGCTACCGGTCAGTTTACGGTTGATCATCTCAATCGCACCGACCTCGATAATCCGGTCGCCGTCCTGAAAGTAAAAACCGGTGGTCTCGGTATCCAGAATCAGTTGACGGGGGCCTTGCAGCTTTAATTTTGCTTCAGTGACCACAATCTGTGGATGTTGACTGGAAACCGGTGCCGGGGATGTCTCTTCTGAAGTTTCAATTTCATCTGCAACATCATCTTCAAGGTCTTCAAGCATCTCAAGCTCATCCGCTTCTGCATCTATATCCAAGCCAAAAGGATCATTTAAGAGCCAGTCAGCTTCAGGCTTTTTTGTATCAGCGTTAGCCTGCGTTGCATTTTTTAATTGCTGAGCCGTCTGTTCTGCGCCTAAATTTGCCAGCTGATCGGCCATTTCATTGCCTTCATGGCCGGCATGTCCCTTGATCCAGTTCCACTCGATGTTTCGATTGGCACAGACTGCATCCAGTTTTTGCCATAAATCCGGATTTTTAACATCTTTCCAGTTTTTCTTTTTCCAGCCATGAATCCACTCGGTAATGCCTTGTTTGACATAGTTGGAGTCTGTCCAGATAATCAGATGCGCATCTACCGGGCAAAAGGAAATACCTTCAATAGCCGCTTGCAGTTCCATGCGGTTGTTGGTTGTTAATGCTTCACCGCCACAAAGCTTGTGTTCACCTTGTTCGGTAATGACATACGCACCCCAACCACCGAGACCTGGGTTTCCTTTGCATGCGCCATCAACATAAAGCGTGATTGTTTGTGACATATCTGAACCTGAACAATAAAATAAGCAGCGTGAAAAATCTGAGTTTTAGAATCCGAAAATGAAAGCTAATCTTCAATTGCGGATTAAGCAAATGAACCAGAACCCAGATTTTTACTTGAGTTCAGATCATTTGAGAATTTTAGCATCCCCATGCCCGAAGGGGTATTGTAAAGCCAAATTCTGTTTTTGAACGTTACAAAACTCATCTTTTTTAATTTCTTGTAACATTTCCATGCAAATCACGTTAAATTATTACCTTGTCTAAGTGACATGCTTTAATACAATGGCAAATCTAAAGTAAAACTAGCGTGAGTTGACTGGAAGTTTTTATGTATAAATCGGGCAAATTGATGTCGCAAACATCTGCAACATCATTATTCAAAATCACTGTACTCACTTCTGCTCTAGCCGCGTTGGGAATTACCACGGGTTGTTCTTCAACACCTCAATCAGGAAAAACCTCATCTTCTAAACAGGTCGGTTCAGGCTATCTGGACGCAAGCAGTTTAGATTCACTGGAAGACTTGCTTTCTGCAACCGATATGCGTGCTGTGGAAGGGGATCGTTTACTGGTGTTAAAACATGGTGATGTGTGGAAACGCATGACGGTCGGTTTCAAGATGGACCTGAATCATTGGGATTCCCGTATTGAAGCACAACGTAGCTGGTTTATTTCACGTCAACCTTACCTGGACCGTTTGAGCGCCCGTGCCAGTCGTTATTTATATCATACGGTCAAAGAAGCAGAACGTCGCGGTATGCCGACCGAGCTAGCTTTACTTCCGATTATTGAAAGTTCTTACGATCCGGCAGCAACCAGTAGTGCTGCGGCTGCAGGTTTATGGCAGTTTATTCCAAGTACGGGACGTATTTATGGTTTACAACAACCCAGCCTGTATGATGGTCGCCGTGACGTTGTAGAGTCAACCCGTGCTGCCTATGAGTTTTTTGGAAGCCTGTATAACCAGTTTGGTTCATGGGAACTCGCGCTGGCTGCTTATAATGCTGGCCCTGGCCGTATTCAGCAGGCGATTAACCGTAACCGTGCCGCTGGCCTGCCAACCGATTACTGGTCCTTAAAACTGCCGCAAGAAACCATGAACTATGTGCCGCGTTTCTTGGCAGTTGCTCAAATTATTAAAAATCCGGGGGCGTATGGTGTGAGTTTACCGCCGATTGCCAACCGTCCTCACTTCCGTGAAGTCAGTTTGTCAGCACCACTCGAGTTAAATCAGATTGCTTCGATTACCGGTTTGAGTCGTGCCGAATTATATGCATTGAACCCAGGCTATCGTGGCGAAATGGTTGATCCAATGAGCCCGATGCGTATTTTAATCCCAGCGGATTTGAGCCCATCAATTGATGCCAAGCTACGTTCAGGCAAATCAGGTTCAGGTGGTTTCTGGGCCAGCAATAAAACACCACCGCCAATGGCAAACAGTTCGTCGAGTACATCGACCACTATTCGGACCACAACCAGCACGCCACAAAACGTGAGTCCGTCGACCAAGACACCACCGAATTTAACAGCCAGTAATAGCACGCGTACCACCACGCCAACCATTCCAAAGTCAAAGGTCAATACGCCTAGAGGATCGGATGCGCTGGCTTCATTTGCAGCCGCCGCAGATGTGCCAAGTGCACCACGTATTCCTGTGGCAATTACGCCTGCTGCAAATGTCAAACCTGTGAAAACAGAGCCACCAATTTCACTGAAAGAGCGTGAGCAGATCACGGCTGCGATCAAGGAAGAGGGCAAGAAGGAAACCGTTGCTCAGGCTTTAGAGCCACAAGCGACTCAGGCTGAACGGGATCAGGTGGTTGCAGAAATTAAGGCAATTGCGCCGAAAGGGACCGAGATTGTCGATCCATTTGATGGCAAAATCAAATTAACTGCGATTCAAACCAGCCAATCGGTTGCAGATGAAAAAGGGCAGGAAGTCAGTAAGGGCTTTGCGTATCCAAAGAATCTGCTTGAAGACAGTGCCACGGCAAATAGCGAAGATGCTAAACGTAACCAGGGCAAGCCCTATATCAAGACCGATACTGACGTTGTGGTGACCGCACCGAAGGGTAAACGCAGTACCTATGTGGTACAACCTGGGGATACCTTAGCGGTTATTGCCCAGAAAAATGGTGTGAACTGGCGCGATATCGCACAATGGAACCAGATTGATCCAAATGGAACCTTGTTTGTTGGCGCAAGTTTGTATTTATACAATGCCAAACCACAAGCGGAAGCACCGAAAGCCGCAGAGAAACCCGACAGCTATGTGGTGCAATCGGGCGATAGCTTAACCAATCTGGCTTCACGTTTTGATTTAAGTCTGAAGCAGCTTGCCGATTACAATAACCTGTCAGTGACGGATGGTTTATTCGTTGGCCAACGACTTACGTTGCTTGAGCCTAAAAATAATGCACGTACGACTCAGCAAAGCGCCCGTAATAACGAGAGCAAAGCGTCTGCTACAGCCAAGGTCGCAACAAAATCTTATACAGTTAAGCGTGGCGAATACTTGAAACTGATTGCTGATCGTTATGCATTATCGAATCAGGAGCTGGCGTCTTTAACCTCGGGCTTAACTGCGGGCAGCAGTTTATTTGTGGGACAGAAAATCAATGTTCCATTACATGAAGTTTCGCAAACAGAAGAAGCTGCCGAGCCGACTAAAAACACGGTTAAATATGAAAATGTAACGGCATCGACCAGTTATAAAACTGAAAACTATACCGTGCAACGGGGTGATACCTTATCCAGTATTGCGACCAAGTCAAAAATCAGCTTGAGTGAACTGGCCGAACTTAATAATTTAAAGGCAAATAGCGGTGTGCGTTTAGGCCAAAGCCTGAAGATTCCGGCAGGTTCAACCGTGCCTGACCAGTATGTGGTTCAGTCGGGTGATAGCCTGAATGCGATTGCTGCCAAATATAACCTGCAATTGAGCTATGTGGCTGATCTGAATGGTCTGGAACGAACTGCGGGCGTACGTGTAGGCCAGCGCTTGAAATTAACAGGCGATGTTCCTGCAAAAACAGCGACTGGCAGCAATACCAAGACGAGAGAGGACAGCACACCAGAAGTCTACACCGTGAAGTCGGGTGACACCTTAGGCAATATTGCCAGCCGTTATAATTTACAGCTGGATTATGTGGCAGGCCTAAATGGTTTAACCCGTAGCAGTAACGTGCGTATCGGACAACGCTTGAAACTTACGGGAGATGCGCCTAAGGCTGAATCAGCAAGCGTAGACACAGCGAAAACAGCACCTAAAGCTGCAGCACCAGGCCGCAATACCGAGCGCTATAGTGTAAAAGCAGGCGAGTCACTGAACAGTATTGCCAATCGTTTTGGTATGTCGGGCCGTGAGTTGGCAGATTTAAATAATCTGAAAGCCAATACCAGTCTGCAACGTGGACAAAATATCTTGGTACCGAAAACCATTGCCGAGTACAAAGTTAAACGGGGTGATACGCTGATTGGTTTAGCAAGTCGTTATGGCATGGAAACCAATGCATTGGCAGAAATGAATGACTTAACCCCAAGTACTCAGTTACGCATTGGTGATGTGATTAAAGTGCCTAGCCTGTAATTCAGCATGAATTCATTGCTTTGCATAAAAAGGCTTAGTCTATGCTATGGACTAAGCCTTTTTGCTCCGCTTTCATTTGCCGCCATCCACACCACCCCTTATTTGGCCATGCATGTGCAGCCTAAATATGCCCAGCTCAAGGCAATGCCTTATGCCAATCCCAATGCGCCCAAAGGTGGAGTGCTGAGTCAGTCCAGTCTGGGAACCTTTGATAATTTAAATAGCATGAATGGCAAGGGCAGTTCCACTGAAGGAGTGAATTACCTGTTTGATAGCCTGATGGATCGTTCGTTGGATGAACCTCGGGTGATGTATCCCTTACTGGCAGAAAAGGTCAGTTATGATCCGGATCATTTACAGTCGATCACCTTCCATCTAAATCCAAAAGCCCGTTTTAATAATGGACAGCCGTTAACGGCAGAGGACGTTAAATTTACCTTTGACACCTACCAAAGCAAAGCCAATCTTGGCTTTCAAATGTATTTGTCTGATCTGGCCAGAACGGAAGTGTTGTCTCGGCATCAGGTGAAATTCATTTTTAAATCTAAACATAATGTCGAAATGCCCCTGATCGTGGCGAGCTTACCGATCTATTCAAAACTGGACTGGAAAAATAAAGATTTTAGCCGTGTCACGCTGCACCCCATAGTCGGCTCCGGGCCTTATATGCTGGAACGTATTGATGCCGGACGCAGTATTACCTATAAACGCAGCCCGAACTATTGGGCCAAAGATTTACCGGTTAATAAAGGCCGTTATAATTTTGATCGATTGAAATACGTGTATTACCGAAATTTAGAGGTCAGTTTTGAAGGCTTTAAATCACGGCAATTTAATTTATACGAAGAAAAAAATATCCGAAATTGGGTCACCTCCTATGGTTTCCCGGCTGCGAAAGCCGGCTTGGTAAAAAAGTACAAAGCACGGTTAGCCACACCGCTTGATATTCAAAGTCTGGTGTTTAATATCCGTCGCGCGCCTTTAAATGACATTCATCTACGTCAGGCATTGACCTATGCCTATGATTTTGAATGGCAGAATAAAGCGTTATTTTTTAATCAAAATCAGCGCTTACAAAGTTATTTTGACAATACCGATCTGGCTGCCACAGGTCGTCCGAGTGTCGCTGAGTTAAACATACTCAAACCTTATTTGGCACAATTGAATCCGCTGATGCAACAAGGGGTATTGGCAGACTGGCGCTATCCGGTTTCCGATGCCAGTGGCTTTAACCGAAACAATTTATTGATCGCGCAAAAGCTCTTAAAAGCTGCGGGTTATGTGATTCGTGACGGAAAATTATATGATCGCACGGGCAAAGCCGTTCAAATTGAACTGTTGATGCAGCAGGAAAATCCGCAACGTGAGCTGATGCCTTTTGTACGGAACCTAAAAAGACTGGGAATTCAGGTTAATCTGAGACAGGTCGATGTTCCTCAGTACATGGAACGGATTCGCCGTCAGGATTTTGACATGATGGTATTGAAATTGCCGCAGACCTTAACGCCGGGTAAAGAACAGGCGCAATTCTGGGGGAGTGCAGCAGCAGATGAAGCGGGTAACTATAACTATTCAGGGATTAAAAATCTTGTCATTGATCAGATGATTGAAAAAATTGTCAGGGCCAAAACACGTGAAGAAGTTGTGCTGTATACCCGTGTGCTTGATCGTTTGTTACGTGCAGGTTATTACCAGATTCTGACCTATGGAAAACCTGAACGCTGGTTTGCCTATTGGGATATTTATCAGCAACCGTCCGTGAAGCCAAAGCTTTCTGTGGGATGGGAATATTGGTGGGTGGATGCAGATCAGGCTAAGAAACAGGGGCAGTCTGTTCAAAAGCATTAATTAGCATGCTTTTGACTAGCGTTTGATGAAGTTGTTAGATTAATATGGCGGTGTCTTACCGAGTTCTCATCTTAATTTCAGGATAAGCTTTCAGCTGGATTGACTTTGGTTTCGCCTCATAACAAGTTACGCTGCTATAATCGCAGCTCACCACAAAACCTGTTTACTTATTGGACCTCTTTTATTATTTCGCAACAACATGATCTTGTTTAAACCACGCAGCTTGTGGATGACATTTCCGCGTATTTTATCTCATGTTAGATTTCATAAAAACTGAGTAAATTAATGAATAAGGGTTCGATTTCAATGATGCACTATATTCTAAAAAGAATGTTGTTGATGATCCCGACATTATTTTTGATTTTATTGATTAATTTTTTGATTGTACAAATTGCGCCTGGCGGGCCGGTTGAACAGGCGATTCAGCACATTCAAAATGCACAAGGTTTAGGTGCAGGAGCAAGCGGACAGACGAGTTTGGCGAATCTGGCACAATATCAGGGTGCACGGGGTTTAAGCCCCGAAATGATTGAAAAAATCAAAGCTCAGTATGGCTTTGATCGTCCTGTTGCAGAACGTTTCTGGCTGATGCTGAAGGGCTATATGCATCTGGATTTTGGCAGCAGTTTTTTTAAAGATAAACCTGTCACGCAACTGCTCTATGAAAAGCTGCCTGTGACCTTGTCTTTGGGGTTGTGGAGTACTTTCCTGATTTATCTGATTGCCATTCCACTCGGGATTAAAAAAGCAAAAAATAATGGCTTGCTGTTTGATCAATCCACATCGTTATTATTGGCGGTCAGTTATGCCATTCCATCATTTGTTTTTGCCATTTTATTGATTGTCTTTTTTGCAGGTGGCAGTTATTTGCAATGGTTTCCATTGCAAGGGCTGGTGTCTGAAAATTTCTCCCAGTTAAGCTTCCTGGCAAAAATCAAAGATTATCTGTGGCACATGTGTTTGCCGATTTTGAGTATGCTGCTCGGTAGCTTTGCCGCACGAACTTACCTGACAAAATATGCATTTGTAGAAGAGCTGAACAAGCCTTATGTATTAACAGCCCGAGCGAAAGGATTAAGTGAAAATCAGGTGCTGTATGGACATGTCTTTCGTAATGCCATTCTGATTGTGGTTGCTGCTTTGCCAGAAACGCTGGTGGGGATTTTCTTTGTCGGTAATTTATTTATCGAGATCATTTTTAATCTGGATGGGATCGGATTATTAGGCTTTGAGGCAATTACCCAACGTGATTATCCGGTTATTTTTGGCACTTTATTTTTATTTACCCTATTCGGCATGCTTTTACGTTTACTGGGTGATTTACTTTATCAGTTCATTGATCCGCGAATTGATTTTGAATCAAGAGGTGGGCAATGATATCACCGTTGATGCAAGCGCGATTTGATCGTTTTCGGCAAAATAAGCTGGGCTTTCGGTGCCTGATTCTGTTCTTGATTATTTTCGTACTGTCTTTGCTGGCGGAACTGATTGCTAACGATAAACCTTTGCTGGTGCGTTATCAGCAGTCATTCTATTTTCCGATTCTGACAGATTATCCGGAAACCACCTTTGGCGGGGAATTTGAAACAGCTACGGATTATCAAGACCCCGTGGTCAAGCAGTTGATACAGGCGCAGGGCTGGATGATTTCTCCCCCCGTGGCTTTTTCCTATCAATCCCCGAATCTTTCCCTTGCTGTACCCGTACCTTCTGCCCCAAGCACACAGAACTGGCTTGGCACCGATGATCAGGGACGGGATGTATTTGCCCGAATCCTGTACGGTTTGCGGATTTCGCTGCTGTTCGGATTTGCACTCACACTCTGTTCTGCGGTGCTCGGGATGATGATGGGGGCAATACAGGGCTACTATGGTGGCTGGGTTGACTTGATTGGACAACGCATTCTGGAAGTGTGGGGAGGATTACCGATGCTTTTCATTGTGATGATTCTGGTCAGTATGTTTAGTCCGAGTGTGTATTGGCTGTTTGTGATCATGCTGCTTTTTGGCTGGACCGAGCTTGTAGGATTGGTACGTGCCGAATTTCTGCGTGCCCGCAATCTGGATTATGTTCGTGCAGCGCAAGCCTTGGGTGTCAGTCAGCATAAGATTATCTTTAAACACATTTTACCCAATGCGATGAGTTCTAGCCTGTCCCAAATTCCCTTTATGCTGACAGCCAATATTATTGCCTTAACTGCACTGGATTTTTTGGGTTATGGCTTGCCACCAGATTCGGCTTCGCTTGGCGAACTATTATTACAAGGGAAAAATAATCTGGATGCACCGTGGCTGGTGTTGTCGGGATTTTTTAGCTTGGCGATGGTTTTGTCTTTACTGATTTATATTGGGGAGGCGGCACGTGATGCATTTGACCCAAGACGATAATTTTCCTCTAAAGCAACCTTTACTCAACGTACAGCAGCTCAGTATTAGTCATGGTTCAGAAACGCTGCTTGAGCAGGTCAGTTTTGAAATTTACCCTACACAGACGCTTGCCATCGTGGGGGAAAGTGGTTCCGGTAAATCTATCACGGGGCTGGCATTGTTGGGGTTGTTGCCGAAGACCTTGCAAGTGACAGGAGTCGTTCAATTCCAGGGTCAGGACATACTGAAACTGAGCCAACCGCAGTTGCAGCACATACGTGGCAAAAAAATTGCCATGATTTTTCAGGAGCCGATGACGGCATTGAATCCTTTGCATAGCGTGGAAAAAATGCTTGGCGAAAGCCTGCTTTTAAAGGGTGAGACAAAAGCTACGCTACGACTGCACACGCTACACTTATTACATGAGGTGGGTCTGCCAGAAGCAGAACATATTTTAAAGCGTTATCCTCATGAATTGTCTGGTGGTCAACGTCAACGTGTGATGATTGCCATGGCTTTGGCTTTAGAGCCCGAGATCTTAATTGCAGATGAGCCGACCACGGCTTTAGATGTGGTGTTACAGGCACAAGTCTTGAGCTTATTAAAAAAACTACAGCAACAACGACAGATGGCAATGATTTTGATTAGCCATGATCTTAGTCTGGTTCAGCAATATGCAGATCATGTGCTGGTGCTGAATCAAGGGCGTGTAGAAGAGCAGGGCGGTAGCGCGGAAATCTTTAGCTGTCCTCAGAGCGTCTATACACAAAATTTATTGAATCACGATTTTGGGCAAGCTTTAACCTTGCAAGCGACAGAGCCTGTGCTTGAACTCAAACAGGTCACAGTAAAATATCCATTAAAACGAGGTTTATTGAACCGGATTCAGTCTTATAAAATTGCCGCTGAATCCATCAGCTTCCGGCTCATGCAAGGTGAGGCGCTAGGCATTGTCGGGGAAAGTGGTTCAGGCAAATCTTCGATTGCCTTGGCAATCGCCCGTTTACTTCCCAGTACAGGTGAAATCAGTTTTCAGAGCCAAGACCTGAACCAGCTTAACCAGAAACAGCTTCGACCGGTTCGTCGTGACTTGCAAATCGTCTTTCAAGATCCTTTGAGTAGTTTAAATCCGCGAATGACGGTTGGGCAGAGTATTGCCGAAGGACTTGAATTACAGTCCATATCCCCACAACAATACGCTGCAAAAATTGCAGAAGTTTTGCTCAAGGTTGAATTGTCGCCAGAGGATAAACATAAATATCCACATCAGCTTTCGGGCGGGCAAAGACAAAGGGTCGCACTGGCACGTGCGCTGGTGGTGCAGCCGAAACTGATTATTCTGGATGAACCTACTTCAGCGCTGGATCGATCTACCCAGCTTGCCATCATTCAGTTATTGCGGCGTTTGCAACAGCAAGAGCAGATCAGTTATCTATTCATTAGTCATGACTTGCAAGTCATAAAAGCCTTGTGTCAGCAAGTGCTAGTGATGCATGCAGGGAAAGCCTTGGAATATCAGGCAACCGAGACCTTATTTGCCCATCCTCAAACTGAATACACCCGTCAGCTCATTGCTGCCAGCCAATACGAGCATTGTAAATAAACTGACATGTGATATTGTCAATTTGTCGGAACAACTCTTGACAGCCATAATAATCAGATTAAATTAGAGCAAACACTCTAATTAAGGCAGAGGATGACCATGAGTCAGATTGCAGACAGTATCCAGATACGGAATACCACATTTAAGAATCGCATCATTAAAGGGGCAATGAGTGAAGCGCTTGCCAATGATGCAGGACAACCCAATGATGTGCTGATTGGATTATATGAAGCCTGGGCGAAAGGTGGTTTAGGCTGTGCCATTACAGGCAATGTGATGGTCAATATCGGGGCCAAGAATGAGCCGGGTGTGGTGGCAATTGAAAGCGAACGTGATCTGGAAAAGTTAAAGCAATGGGCTGCCGTGGGTAAAAAACACGGAATGGTGCAATTGATTCAACTGTCACATCCTGGTCGCCAGTGTCCTAAAGGTTTAAATAAAGAAACGGTTGCACCTTCAGCTGTGCCTTTTAGCCCTGTATTGGCCACCATGTTTGGTACGCCACGTGAGCTGACGCATGCAGAAATTCTGGATATTATCCAGCGATTTGCAACTGCTGCTGCAGTGTGTGAAAAGGCGGGTTTTGAAGGGGTACAATGCCATGGTGCGCATGGTTATTTAATCAGCCAGTTTTTATCACCTTTAACCAATAAACGTACTGATCAATGGGGTGGTTCCATCGAGAACCGGATGCGTTTCTTGTTGGAAATCTACAAGGCCGTACGTGCAGTCACTTCCGAAAACTTCATCATTTCGGTCAAATTAAATTCCGCTGATTTCCAGCGTGGTGGAATTACCGAAGAAGATGTAATTACCGTATTTAAGGCAATTGATGCAGCTGGCGTTGATATCATTGAAATCTCTGGCGGTACCTATGAAGCGCCTGCGATGGCAGGTGCAAAAGCAGAAAAACGCAAAGCAAGTACCATTGCCCGCGAAGCCTATTTCTTGGAATTTGCCGAAAAGATCCGTGAGCATGTGTCATGTAAGCTGATGGTAACTGGTGGCTTCCGTACCGTGGAAGGAATGAATGCTGCATTGCAAAGTGGCGCATGTGATTTTATTGGAATTGCGCGTCCATTGGCGGTTGAAGTTGATTTACCTGAACGTTTAATCGCAGGACATGATGTCCGTTATGCAGTGAATCAGATTAAAACGGGAATTCCATTTGTCGATAAAATGGCCATCATGGAAATCATCTGGTATGCAGCACAATTTAAGGCGATTGGACAAGGCAAAAAACCAAATCCAAAACTGTCTCCATTATTGGTATTTTTGAATTATGCCAAAGGAAATATCAAGGCAGTGGTAAAAGGGCGTGTCAATTCGCGTAAGTCAGCGTAATTTATGTCAGGGCTCTTCGGAGTCCTTTTTATTAGGGCAATAAAAAAGCCACTGTCTTAAGATGCAGTGGCTTTTTCAAATTTGGCGTCCCTACGGGGATTCGAACCCCGGTTACCGCCGTGAAAGGGCGATGTCCTAGGCCTCTAGACGATAGGGACTTCTTGAGGTGGGTGTATATTAGGGCTCTGTCACCAAAGTGTCAAGAAGGTGAGGAGACAGTTTGTTCAAAATATAGCAAAACAGTTCAGCAGTTTTCTGGGTATCGTATAACGCGGAGTGCGCTTCTTTACCATCAAACTCGATTCCAGCCTGAATACAGGCACGTGCCAACACGGTTTGACCGAACATCACCGCGCTTAGCGTCACCGTATCAAAGACTGAAAAGCTATGGAACGGATTCTGGTTCTTCGTTCCAGAACGCGCAATCGCAGCTTGCAGGAAACCTAAATCGAAGTGTGCATTATGACCCACCAACACGGCATGGGTACAATGTTGCGCTTTGCGGACTTCATTTAAAGATTTGAAAATACGGCGTAAAGCAGTACGTTCATCTTCAGCCATGGCGATACGCATTGGGTTAGAAGGGTCAATACCAATGAAATCCAGCGAGCGGCGATCCAGGTTGGCACCTTCGAACGGATTGATATGCGCTTGAAACGATGGGCCCGGTACAAATTGACCGTTTTCATCGTAAACAATTGGAATACACGCGATTTCAAGCAGTGCATCGGTTTGTGAGTTAAAACCTGCGGTTTCGACATCGACCACAACAGGCAAAAATCCACGAAAACGCTGACCAATTACAGGCGCTTTGTTTTCTTCTTGTGTCACACTTTTCTCCATTGCAGCGTTTTACCTGCATGAAGTGGAATGATTTTTTGATCTTCAAGATAATCAAAAGACTCGGCAACCGTATTTTCTTCTTTCACCAAGGTGATGGTTGAAGTATTACGTGGTAAACCATAGAAATCAGCACCGAACATGCTGGCAAAACCTTCCAGACGTTCCAGCTTGCCGACCTGGTCAAATGCCTGTGCATACAGCTCAATGGCATTGGGTGCGCTATAGCAGCCCGCACAGCCACATGCATTCTCTTTGGCATTTTGCGCATGCGGTGCGCTGTCTGTGCCGAGGAAGAATTTTGGATTACCGCTGGTCGCCACTTCTAATAACGTGGTTTGGTGAGTTTGACGTTTTAAAATTGGCAAACAGTAGAAGTGCGGTTTAACACCGCCAACCAACATGTCATTACGGTTAAACAGTAAATGTTGCGGGGTAATTGTTGCAGCAACATTACGATCCTGTTCAAGCACAAAATTAGCCGCATCGCTTGTTGTAATATGTTCTAGCACGACTTTTAATTGCGGGAATTGCTTGAGCAGCGGTGACAGGACTTCATCCAGAAATCTTTTTTCACGATCAAAAATATCGACGTGATTATGGGTTACTTCACCATGGAGCAATAAAGGAACCTGATGTTCCTCAAGTTGTTCAATCACGCCATATACCTTACGGATATCACTGACACCATTATCGGAGTTGGTGGTTGCACCGGCAGGATAGAGCTTGATTGCATTGACGAATTCAGATTCTTTGATTTTACGAACTTCATCCGGAGAGGTGTGATCGGTAAAATAAAGCACCATACGTGGATCAAAATTCAGGCCTTCCGGTACATGAGCCAGAATACGCTCACGGTATGCCAAAGCTTCTTCGACAGTTTTAACGGGTGGAACAAGATTCGGCATGCAAATTGCGCGGGCAAATTGTTTGGCTAAATCAGGGACAGTACGTTTTAAAGCTAAACCATCACGCAGGTGTGCGTGCCAATCATCGGGTTGTAAAAGTGTAAGAGTATTCAAGGTCTACTTCAAACTTAAAAATAATACAAATAATAATGCATAAACCGCGAAAATGGTAACTACAATTACGGATAAGTGGTTAAGCAAAGCACATGACAAAATGAGAAATTGTGTTATTTTTATGCGGCACAAGAACAGTGCATTATAAAAAGAGTCGTCGGGATGGATAAGCAATATGATCTTGATCAATTAAGGAGGTCAAAAGAAGATCTAGAGCAGCTTGTTGCCCAACATGTCCAGTCCAAAAATGCCCATCAAACTTTACCCCAAAATCTGGAAAATGAATTCTGGAACTTCAATATCGACCGGACCCGGATGAATGCTATTCAATTTTTCGGTCAGGGTGTCATTACCTATACGATTTTCGTATTACTGATTTTACCCACCAATTTCATTGTAATTCGTAACAGTGAAAATTTTGTTCTGGATTTTATTTATAGCATCCTTAGCCTGATTGTGGTCGGTACTGCGCTGTTCCTGTTTTGGGCCGTGTCCCGTTTTAAACAAGTAGGTTCCGTATTCTATCTGGCTGTTTGTGTGATTGTTTTTCTGACCATCGTATTGACCTCATTGTTAATGATGAGTGTCTCCAATGTGGTCTTGCAAAATCAGGCCATGGTGCTGGTGGCATTCCTGTACATGTTAGGTTTTATCCTGAGTGGCATTCGACCGGTACATATGCTGTGGATCGGTTCTTTTGCGGCCTTAAGCATTGTTGTATTTCTATATGTATTGAATATTCCCTGTGATTTTCTCATGATCGGCAGGACCCTGATTGGCAGTTTATTATTGGGTTTTTCAATTAGTGTGATGCTGACCTCCAAAGAGAGAAAAATCTTTATCAAGTCAAAAATTTCGGAAATTGATGAGCAGATTTTACGCCTGCAGGCCTCTGAACTGTTACATCTCAGTCAGCATGATGAACTGACCAATGTTTCAAACCGCCGTACTTTTGAGGAAATGTGTACTTATTATTATCAGCAGGCCTGTAAAGAGCTTACCGCCTTGTCGGTGCTGTTTATCGATATTGATTATTTTAAAAACTATAATGATTTTTATGGTCACCAAATGGGGGATCAGGTCATTTCTGAAATTGCCAAAACGATCAAAGGCTCGATTCGACATATGGACTTTGTAGCACGTTATGGTGGCGAAGAATTTGTGGTGTTGCTTCCTGAAACCTCAGCTCAAGGGGCCTATGCGGTGGCGACCAATATCTATCGCGCGATTGACCGCTTAATGATCCCGCATCAAAAATCGATGGTTTCCCATTATGTCACTATTAGTTTGGGGATTACGGTGTTTAACGGCAATGCAAAAATCAGTCAGGAAATGCTGATCCATACTGCTGATAAAGCGTTATATCGAGCCAAGCAGCTTGGACGTAACCAGATCTATTATCAGCCTTTACCTCATGTAGAAGAAAATATTTAAGCAATAAAAAAACCGGATATCAAAACTGATAGCCGGTTTTTTAAGTTTAGAACGATTCTGAATTATTCCAGGAATTTTACAGTTACACCTGAACGTACTTTTGCACCCAGATCATTGGCATCCCAGTTGGTCAAACGGATACAACCGTGTGATGCTGTCTTAGAAATCAAAGACGGATTAGGCGTACCATGGATACCAAACGATTTCTTGCTTAAACCGATCCAGATATTACCGACAGGTGCATTAGGACCTGGTGGTAAAGAAAGCGGTTTAAGGTTCTTACCTTGTACAAAGTTTGAAGGAGAGTAGCTATACCAAGGGTTTTTCGCTACGCCCACTACTTTATAGGTACCTGTCGGAGAAGGCGTATCAGTACTGCCAATTGTTGCAGGAAATGAGGCAATCATCCGGTTATTGCTGTTGAATAAATACAGTTGACGTGCGCCTTTGTGTGCCACGATCAAATGAATATCTTCAGGTAAATCATTGCGGACATTGGCCACAATAATTTTTTCACCCGGTTTTTTAAAGGTTGCTGTAGGATTCAGTTTTTTCAGGAACCCTTCATCCATATGGAATTTTTCACCCAGCATTTCTGTGACGCGGGTGTAATACAAACCTTTCATTTTTGCTTGTAAGGCATAGTCTGACGGGATTGAATCCGCATAAGGGCCTTTAAAGTCAGCATCGGTCAGCGTGTATTCTACATAGGCTGGCTTGGTTTGCTTGGCAACGAGCGCATCCCATGTTTCTTTGGTCAGCTGACCTGTTGGGGTAATACCGTTCATTTGCTGGAATGAAGCGATGGCTTTTAAGGTGTTTTTACCATTTGAACCATCAATCGCGCCAGGAGAAGCATGGGCATTGTTGAGCATGACATGTGCACGTGCATAGGCCGGAAGTTGTCCTTTCGGTAAACCTTCAGGCCATTCGGCATTATTCATACTGTCCAGTGTCCATGACACTTTAGCGGCAGGGGGAGCGGGAGTTGCTGTCGTTGAATCCGGGGTGTTTTCTAATTTTTGCGATACAGCAGAAGCAGCCCCGGTATTTACCTGTGGTTCTGATGCCGCTTGTGCGACAACACTCGAAGCAGGCTGGGCCGTAACACTTGAAGCTGGACGCTCGATAGCCAGAGGATCAATCGGATCTTGTACTGAACCAGCGATTTTTTTTGGATTTAATGGTTGCTCAGTTGTTGGGGCAGCGAAAGCAACATTAGCAAGAATACAACTTAAACTCATAGCGAGTAATGAGCGAACAAACATGTAATTCAACCTTATGAATTATTCATATTGAGATATAAGATATTGCAAGTATTACAGAAAATGAGCGCGCTTGCAGTAGCAGTTTTGTGTCAAAGCGAAAATTTATTTTAAGGCTGGATTTTTGTAGGGAATTCAAATTATAAATTCCAGCCTAACTTTGTTATCATGCGCGTTATATGAAAAAATTTAGAGATTGGTAATGACAACGTTGAAAAATGATCGTTTTTTACGAGCTTTATTACGTGAACCTGTAGACACCACGCCCGTATGGATGATGCGTCAAGCAGGACGTTATTTACCAGAATATCGGGAAACGCGTGCACAGGCAGGTGATTTTCTTTCTTTATGCAAAAATACTGATTTTGCTTGTGAAGTGACTTTACAGCCCCTACGCCGTTATGCGTTAGATGCGGCGATTCTATTCTCGGATATTTTAACGGTTCCCGATGCTTTGGGATTAGGTCTGTATTTTGAAACTGGTGAAGGCCCAAAGTTTCATAAAACAGTACGTACTGAACAAGACGTTGCCAATCTGCCTAAACTTAATGCCAAGTCCGATTTGGCCTATGTCATGAATGCGGTATCGACGATCCGATCTGCTTTAGGCGGTCAGGTACCATTAATCGGCTTTTCTGGCAGTCCTTGGACTTTAGCGACTTATATGATTGAAGGTGGCTCAAGTAAAGAGTTTCGTTTTACTAAGCATATGATGTATGCACAGCCAGAAGTCTTGCATGCGTTATTGGATCATCTGGCAGATTCAGTGATTGATTACCTCAATGCACAGATTGATGCGGGTGCTCAGGCGATCCAGATTTTTGACAGTTGGGGTGGCGCACTGGCGCATAGAGAATATGTTGAGTTCTCATTGAACTATATGACCAAAATCATTGCCGGATTGCAGCGAGAAAAAGATGGTCGCCGTATTCCGATTATTGTCTTTACCAAAGGTGGCGGGCAGTGGCTGGAAAATATGCTGACTACGGGGGCAGATGCATTTGGACTGGACTGGACCACTCCGCTTTATACTGCACGTGAGGTTATTGCAGGACGTGCTGCTTTACAGGGTAACCTAGATCCAGCTGTGCTTTATGGTTCAGCCGCTTCAATTGAGAAATCGGTCAAAGCCATGCTGGATGATGCTTATGCCAATGGTGAGAAAACAGGGTATATCGCCAATCTGGGGCATGGTATTACCCAGTGGGTTGACCCGGCACGTCCGAAGATTTTTGTGGATACCGTACATGAATACAGTGCGAAATATCTAGGCTGATATTGAACAGATATTTAAAGTTAAACAGGCTAGGATCAGTTTCGTGCAGTTGATTGTATTACCACTCAGTTTTATCACTAAGGCAGCTTCGGCTGCCTTATTTGGGTTATTGCTGCTGATTGCATTTGCAGTCACGGCACCGATGGGAAGTCATGAATACTGGGGCTTCTTTCGCTATGACTATTTGCTGTTTTACGCCTTGCTCATTCAGGTTTGTCTGATCTATTTAAAACTAGAGTCATGGGCAGAAGCCAAGGTCATTGCCTTGTTTCATATCATGGCCATGGGGATGGAAATCTTTCTGACCCATCCTGCAATTGCATCCTGGCAATATCCGCAGCCTGCCGTATTTAAATTGTGGACTGTTCCGCTTTTCGCAGGATTTATGTATTCGGCTGTGGGCAGTTTTTTTGCGCGCTCGTTACGGTTATATCAGGTTTCAATGGTAGATTTGCCACGTTTTAGCACAATGTTGTGTCTGGCGGTTTTATCGTATTTAAACTTTATGACTAAGTTTTTTATTCCAGATATCCGGGTGGCTTTATTTATCTGGAGTGTGTTGATTTTCTGGAAGACCCGACTATATTTCCAGCTCCATCAGCATCGTTTTAAAGTGCCGATGTTACCGGTTCTGCTGCTGTTGGCATTCCTGATCTGGATTGCTGAAAATATTAGTACTTTCTATCAAATCTGGCTGTATCCAAGTCAGGTGGATGCATGGCATATGGTGGGGTGGGGTAAGTTAGGGTCTTGGTATTTATTATTATTACTCAGTCTGGTTTTAGTGTTAAAAATTTTGGGTAATCGTGATAAAAATGGGACGTGGCAGCTGAATTAAAAGCACCATCTTCGATTATTTGAAATTTTATTATGAATATTTCACATATATTTCAAAATTTATTTGCTAAAACAAGCCAAGCTGGTTATTTTAATTTGTGTGTAAAACAATTACACAACACAATAGTGATAACAAATATTTAAATAATTTATGCTGGAGATCGTTCCTATGTTAAAGAAAATTGCATTAGCTGCATTATTGGCCGCTGGTTCAAGTGTAGCAATGGCTGATAACGATGTAGGTTGTGGTGTGGGTACACAGGTTTGGGCGGGTCAAAAGGGTGTAGTGCCGAAAATTCTTGCGGCTACCACTAATGGTATCTTTACTAACCAGTTACTCGGTATCACATTTGGTACTTTAGGTTGCCGTCAGGGTGGAACAGTGACTGCTCAGGTGGTCACGTTTACCAATGAAAATGCTGAATCTTTAGCGCGTGATATGTCAGTTGGTCAAGGTGAGAGCCTGAATGTACTTGCTGAATTAATGCAGATCAAAGCCAATGATAAAGCACGTTTCTTTGCAGTATCTAAAGCAAACTTTGCTGAAATCTACTCAAGCAAAAACAAAAATACCCTTCAGGTATTAGACTCTTTACAAAGTGTAATGGCAAAAGATGCGGTGTTAAAAGCATACGTTTAATTTGCTGCATGATAAAACCCTGTCTTGATGGCAGGGTTTTGTTATCGTTATTTTCCTTATACTTAAAAATATTTGCTGCTGAATGAAATTAATAACTTTTACGATAGCGTCTTTAATGTGTCATTTTGCACATGCCTCGATTGAAACGGATTTACAGCAATATTTGGACCTTGCTCAAAAAAAACAATTAGATCAAAACATTACATGGCAACGTCTGATGTATGCCGATCAAAAACAAAATAGTGAAGTCAGTTATGCCAGTTATTTTTATGCCAAAGACGGTAAAAAAAATTTAAATAGCGAATTACAAGCTGATATTAAAGCCTTATTTCAGCAAGCTGCAGATAATCAGTCGATCCGCTGTAAATTCCCTGCACGCAGCCGTTGGTTGATGCAGCAGCTTCAGATTGACCCTCAACAACTGCCGAAAGTAAATTGTGTGGAATTTGATGAATGGATTAATCAAATTAAACCGCATAAAGCCACCCTGATTTACGCAACAGATTTTATGGGTAATCCCAGTTCGATGTTTGGGCATACCTTGTTACGCCTAGACCCAAAAGACCAGAAGCAGCTGAATCTGGTGTCATACGCAGTCAATTATGCCGCAACCGTGAAAGGTGAGGACAACTGGTCCTATGCATGGAAAGGCTTAACCGGACAGTATCCCGGTGAATATTCATTAATGCCGTATTACCGCAAAGTCAAAGAATATGGTGATTTTGAAAGCCGTGATTTGTGGGAATATGAACTCAATCTGACACCAGAAGAAACCCGCTTTCTGGTCGAGCATATCTGGGAAATGCAGCACGTCAGTTTTCCCTACTATTTCGTCAGCGATAACTGTGCTTACCGTTTGCTTGGCTTGATTGATCTGGTACGTCCGAATTTAAACTTAAAACAGCAGTTTAATTATGCTGCGATTCCGATTGAAACCTTGAAGGTGGTTGATCAGCAACATCTGGTCAAAGAGGTGGTCTATCGACCTGCACTGGAAACCCAGTTACTTGCTCAAGCCAAACAGCATGGTACAGCTCTGGCTAAAGTTGCACATAAAGTCGCCTTTACCGAGGTTGAACAGACACAGCCAATTCTCAAAAATTACAGTCAGTCTGAGCAGGCCAAAATTCTTGAAATGGCCTATGACGATTTATATCTGCAATTTATTAGCCGTAAAGTTGATACTGATTTTGCCCAACCGCAACTGCGCCAGCTCCTTGCTGAGCGTAGTCAGATTCAGGTGGATAAACAACGTCAGGAACCGACCCGACCACAGAAACAGCCTGTTGAAGGGCATCATGCACGCAATATTTCAGTCAATGTGGGTGAAATACAAGGCCAGAGCTTTGTCGAACTTGGGCATCGTCAGGCCTATCACGATTTGATTGATCCACAAGCAGGCTATCGCACGGGTACTCAATTACTGTTTCTGGATGGTAGCGTGCAGTATCGCGATGACAAGCTTAAACTTGAGCACTTAGATTTTTTATCGGTCAATTCATATAATCCGGTTCAACCTTTTAAATCGCCCTTAAGCTGGGGATTTAATCTGGGCTGGAAACAGGAAGCTATTGAAAACGGAAAGTTTAGTGAAGATAAACAACATGGCGTGATGAACCTGAATATGCAAGCCGGCTATAGTCTGGCTGATTATGACCGTCGACATATATGCTATGGTCAGCTGCAAAGTCATATTCAAGGTGGCAAAGCGCTGGATAAAGGCTGGCGCGTTGGTGTCGGGCCTACAGTGGGGTGTATGAATGTATGGTCAGACAATATCAACAGTGTGGTACAGGTAGAATTACCCTATTGGCAAGATTTAAGTCAGTGGAATCTAAGAGTCGGTACCCAGCTGCAATATAGTTTGAATGCCAATCATGCTATGCGTTTGAATTGGGATTTTGAGCAGCAGGATCATAAAGACTGGAATAAAGTAGGTTTAGCTTATATACGGTTTTTCTAATCATGTATCATATTGATCAAGCTAATGAATTTGAAAAATTACAACAATGCCTTGAAGTGCTAAACGGCATAGTTTCTGATGCACAGAACTGGCGAGTGCCACAGCCAGGTTGTTTAGATCACTGGAATAGTATTAAAGAGCAAATTATTGAATATAAACAGAACGAATATTTATTCTTTGATTTTTTTCCCTCAGTAGCTATCGATATTTATCAATTATTAGAACTGGACATCTATTTTAAAAATTTCTGTCTCGAGATCACTTATCTGATTCGTCTCGGTTATGACCTTGGTCTGACAGCTGACCAGATCCGCGATATTTATCAGTCTGTCTATGCGTTCTGGTTGGCCTATGCAAACTTACTTTCTCTGATTCAACAGCAGGGACATTCGACTGGTATCACTGCAATTCAACTTACCACTGACTATGCACATGCCTTGTTATTGCTGTGCTGTGCAATCTGTTATGGCGATGAAACCGACATAGTAAAAATCATTGATGGGTTACTGGGTTATCCCTCAGATTGTTTAATTGACCTGATCAGTTATCCTTACCTTGAGGTGGAATCAATAAGTCCTGATTATGCGGTCAGTTATCCATTTCAACAGCTCGATCAGCTCCTAAATACAGAGGTAGATGCTTCAAGCATAGGGGAGTATGTAGAACAGATCGAACGGGACCAGCAACAAGGTAAGTATTGGTCAAAGAAATTTTTTCATCACATTGCATTATTTGGAAAGTGGCGCTTTGAGGCCTTAATTCTATGTAAACTTTATCAAATCGACCTGAATGAAATGACGCAATATCAAAGTTTTCCAGAGTTATTTTCAAAAATAACTGATCAGACTTCTACAATCACATAGTATTTTTTCACAGCTTCAACCACTTCAAATGTTCCGGCGAATGCAGGTGGAATAATGCCTGCATTTCCCGCAGTGACTTCAATAAAAGAATTGGTTTTTGCATCGTGGATACGCACAATGCCTTCAATGATCTGAAAAAATTCTTGCTTGTTTTCAGCAAATTGAATTTTCCAGGCACCGACTTCACACTGCCAGATGCCACAATCCATATGCGGATGTTGATACAGGTCATAGGTGAGCCGTTCAGGATTACCCTGAACCAGACGATCTGGCCGAGGATAATCAATGCTGGCTTCACTTTGTATTAAATGACCGAAGCCGGCGAGCTGAATGGATGACATATGCAAAATCCGGATTAATAGCTTTCTGGTACAGCGCTCAAGAACTCACGACGTGTGTCTTTATCAGTTTTAAAATCACCAATAAAAGAAACCGTACGTGTAGTCGATTCTTGCTTGCCCACACCACGCATCATCATGCACATATGTGCAGAATCAATCACCACAGCAACACCACGTGCCTGAGTGACCTGAGCAACAGCTTCAGCAATCTGCTGGGTCAGGTTTTCCTGAACCTGTAAGCGACGTGCAAACATTTCAGTAATACGGGCAAATTTTGATAGACCCAGTACCTGACCCTCAGGTAAATAGGCGATATGCACACGGCCATAAAATGGCAATAAATGGTGTTCGCAAAGCGAATAAAATTCGATATTTTTAACCAATACCATTTCATGGTTATCGGAAGGGAAGAGTGCGCTATTCGTAACTTCTTCAAGCGTTTTGCTATAACCAGAAGTCAAAAAAGAAAAAGCTTTCGCCGCACGCATCGGTGTATCTTGTAAGCCCGGGCGATTCAGGTCTTCGCCAACGGCAGTTAAGATATTTGCGTACGATTGCTGCATAGACATAACAATGTTCACTTAGGTGGGTTGAACAAAAACGGCAATTGTATCAGAAAACGATTAAAAATCTTAATTTTGATATAAATGCCGATTACTGTTTGAATTTAGGGTTCTTTTCAGCACGTTTGAGCAAGACTAAAACTGCTCCTGTTCCCCCCTGATTTTCAGGTGCGCTGACAAAAGCCAATACATCACGGTGTTGTCTGAGCCAGCCGTTGACATAGGTTTTTAAAATCGCTTCGGGGCCTTTACCGTGCACGATCTTGATGACATTCTGGTTTTCGTCTTTGGCCATTTGAATGATTTGCAGAACCGCTGCACGTGCCTGTTCAACAGTACAACCATGTAGATCCACTGCTTCAAACCAACGGATTTTACCGGCTTTTAAATCTTCAAATACTTTGTGCTGTAAGGTGGCGATGCGATAGCTTAAAGCAGCCTGACTTGCAACCGGATTCAAGATCGCTTGGGTATCCGAAATTTCGGTCAGCTCTTGCTCAGCACCACCTTCTGCCGCAGCACGTTTTGCCAGCGTTTGGGCATCAACTTTTTTGCTACGCGTCACTTTGGTATCGGCAATATTGTTATTGTCGATCGGTTTGACCCCAAGCAGGGCTTTTTTAAACAGTTCTGTATCTTCCAGCTCTTCAGCAGCTTGAGCTTTTTTTGATTCGGCTTGCTTCGCAATCGCGCTGGATTGAGGATTAGAGATTTGCTTTTTAAAGGCTTTCAGTAAATTAAACTGATCTTTAGAAAGCGATGAATCATGTTTACTCATAATTTTAGAACAATAGGCAAGATACCAGAGAGGTGTGAAATTATAGTCTGAATCTGTGATGATTTGAACTGTCTTGCATTTATCGAGTTGATCAAGCCTTATCTAATTAATAAAAAAGACATTCTTATGAAAGAGAATCTATATATTTTATTAATTCTTGTAAGGCAAATTCTACAGAAGTAATTGGTACATATTCAGCATATAGAGTATTTTCTTTCAGATTTTCATAAGTGAAAAAAGGGTTTGTATTTAAAAGAAATATGAAAAAAATAGATTTCTTGTTCCTTACCGCAAGGTTTGTAAAATCATCAAATGTTTCCTCTAATGTTAAATGATAATAGTTTATAAATTGATTATTGGGATATAAATTTTCAAGAAAGTTTTCGATTGTAAGATTATTATTAAAATATGAAGGGCTTGTTAGTAGATATTTGAACGCTCCAATGAAGCTAGGCATATATGTAGGAGAATCTAGTGTTCCAAAAGGAATGCCATTGATGTTGACGGTAAGATAGAGTAAATCTTTATGACAACTTATATTGAGAATAGAAAATGAAAAATCTTCCTTACCGATATGGATCAAATGAACTCCTGAGCTTTAAATTTGAAACATCTAATTAATTGGAAAGATTTATTAAACTTTATATGTCTTAAAGAGGAAGCCCAATTATCAAGAATTGGGCTTTCATGTTGTTTAAAGTCAAATCTGTTCAGGCTGACCAAACAATTCATTAAATGCCTGATCTGGCCGAGGCTGTTTCATAAAGCTTTCACCGACCAGGAAAGTATAAATGTCATTGGCTTGCATCATGTCTATATCTGCAGGTGTAGCGATGCCACTTTCAGTGACCAAGATACGAGAAGCAGGCAATAATTTCTTTAAACGCAATGAGGTATTTAAATCTACATCAAAGGTTTTAAGATTGCGGTTGTTGACACCCAAAATACATTGCTCAGACAGCTTTAAAGCACGTTCTAATTCATATTCATCATGTACTTCAACCAACACATCCAGCTGTTGTTCAAATGCCGTTTTCGACATTTCCTCCAGCTGTTGATCGGATAAGCAGGCCACGATCAATAAAATACAATCGGCTTGTAAAGCACGTGCTTCAACCACGTTATAAGGATCAACCAAGAAGTCTTTGCGCAAAGCTGGCAGGGCACAATGCTGACGGGCAATTGCAATATTTTCATCGGCGCCCTGAAAGAAATCCACATCCGTTAATACAGACAGGCAAGCAGCACCCGCTTGTTCATACTGCTGGGCAATTTCTGCCGGATTAAAATCCGCCCGAATCACACCTTTAGACGGCGATGCTTTTTTAATTTCAGCAATCACAGCCGGGCGTTTATGTTGCAAGGCCTTGGCAAAACCACGCACAGGGCTTGCCTGTCTTGCCCATTGTTCAACATCGTGCAAGCTACGTTGTTTTAAACGTGCTGCCAGCTCCTCATGTTTGCGGTCAACAATTTTACCTAAAATGGTATTTTGAATATCGATCATGAGAAGTCCTTAGTCTGCCTGATATTGTTTCAATGTTTTGGTAAATTCAGCCAAGATACTCATTTTTTCGAGCGCTTGTCCGCCATAAAGAATATCCTGAGCCAGCTCAACCGCTTGTTTATAGGTTTTGGTAATCCCTGCCACGTAAATTCCTGCACCTGCATTCAATGCAATCATATTTGCTGCTTTTTCGCCAATCTCTGATTTATCACGGCTTAATGCATCTTTAATCAGCTTTAAGCTTTCTTCTGAACTATTGACCACTAAACCTGACAAAGTTTGAGAAGGAATACCGACATCATCCGGATTGAGTGTCCATTCGGTCACTTCACCATCTTTCAGTTCAGCAACAGTGGTTGGTGCAGCCAGACTGATTTCATCCAGACCATCTTTAGAGTGCACCACCAGAACATGCACTGCACCCAGCTGTTTTAATACTTCGGCAATCGGGCGACATAATTCATCGGAGAACACACCAATTACAAAGCGGTTGACCCCTGCCGGATTGGTCAATGGTCCAAGCAAGTTGAAAATACTGCGGATCCCCAATTCACGACGGGGCGCTGCGGCATATTTCATGGCTTTGTGATGATTCGGTGCAAACAGGAAACCGACACCAATTTCACGAATACAGCGTTCAGTTTGTTGCATGTCCAGGTCAAGATGGATACCGGCCTGCTCGAGCAGGTCTGAAGAACCTGATTTGCTCGACACCCCACGGTTACCATGTTTGGCAATGGTTGCACCAGCGGCAGCAATCACAAAGCTTGAAGCGGTAGAAACGTTAAACAGGTTTTGGCCGTCACCCCCCGTACCTACGATATCCACCAGATGAGGCAGATCACTGACATCGATCTTGATGGCAAATTCACGCATGATCCGTGCAGCCGCCGTCATTTCATCGATACTTTCACCTTTCATGCGCAGGCCCATCATCAGCGCACCAATCTGGGCTTCAGTTGCTTCGCCTTGCATGATGCTACGCATGACATCTTCCATTTGAGACTGGGTCAGATGAATGTTTTTGGTAATGTGGTTCAGCGCCTGTTGGATATTCATAGTCATGAGTTATAGCATTAATGATTGAAATTTTGAGTGAGGTCAGTTGTCTGGGTGGATTGGCTTTTTGTGATCCATGATTCACAAGTTGTGAGCTATGTTATCAGAAAATAAACAAAGATTTTTGTTGTTCGATCAGAGTTTTAAAAAATTTGCTGGTTTACCAATCGAGTATGTTGCGTTCACTCCAATTTTTTATGGAAAAAGGCTTTAATTTATTCTGAGTTTTTATGATAAGGAATTAACCTTTTGGTATATCTTAATCCTACATATCACTAGAAAAAATGAGTATAAATCAACTAAATAAAAGTGGATATATTAGGTCGGTCTTCATTTTATGCATCCATAAATATGTATCTAAATTACTTGAAATATCTTGGGGCCGTGAAAAACAAAGGTTGTTTTGTTTTTGTCTTTTTTGCATGCCTTCATCCATTAGAAAGCTATGCTGAGACCAATGTAGAAAAACCACAAACCCAGACGACGTCGGATAAAGTGGTACGTGTTGCAGTTACAGGTTCACGTATTTCCAAAGCTCAAAAGGATGGTCCGACCAGTGTGACGGTGATTACTGCGGCCGATATTGAAAAACACGGCTATAGCAATGCCTTCGACGCATTAAATAACCTGACCCAAAATACCGGCTTTGTACAAGGGGCTGACTATGGCAATACCTTTACACCTGCAGCCAATGCGATCAGTTTACGCGGGTTAGGACCGAACCATACCTTGACCTTGATTAATGGGCATCGTGTTGCTGACTATCCTGTACCTTATGATGGTGCGGTCAATTTTGTCAATTTAGCCAATATTCCCACGGCGATTATTGATCGGATTGAGATCTTAAATGGTGGTGCTTCCGCGATTTATGGATCGGATGCGATTGCGGGAGTCGTGAATATCATCCTGAAAAAGAAAACCGATGGCACACAATTCAATATCAAGGCAGGTGGGACCAAAGAAGGTGGGGAGAACCTACGCCTACAACTGAGTGGCAGTAAAACACTGGATAAGCTCAATCTGGTGTACGGACTTGAGCTGAGTGGACGCGAACCGATCTGGGCAGCAGACCGGGACTTTATGACCAGCCGAACCCGTCGAGGAGAAAAGCCCGACACGATTGTTGGGCGTAAAAATGCCAACACTGGCCAGTATCTTTCTATTGGGGGGTGTGACGCATTTGATGGACTATTTAAAGGTTCAGTAAAAAATATCGGAAAAGCGGGAGCTGATAATTGTGCCAGTGGTCTGGCACGACCAACCTACTGGACAGTGCAGACCAAGAATCGCAGCCAGAATGGCTATCTCGGTCTGGATTATGAACTCAATGAGAAAACCCAGTTATTCGCAGATGTGCTGATTGGGGCCAACCAAATTGAAAACAATACCCGTGGACCGACATGGACTTCTTTAGGTGCGAGTAGTGGATATTTTCTCAATCAAGACACAGGAAATTATGAAATCTGGACGCGACGCTTTGCGCCAGAAGAACTCGGTGGCGTTGAGCAAGCCAATAAAAAATGGAAGGAACTCTCCTCCAATTTAAACTTTGGTATCCGTGGCGATATTGGGGACAGCAGTTGGAGCTATGAAGCAGCCTATAATGGCTCGATTTATACCAGTCAATTACGCAAACAAGGTCTGGTCCGTTCAAATGTTGATGAGTATTTCTTAGGCCGGCAATTGGGGACAGATGCCGATGGCATTCCGATATATTCACCGCATTTAGATCGTATCAGTCGACCACTGAGCGCCAGTGAATTTAGAGCTATTTCAGGCACGACTGAGGAAAATGATAAGTCATGGGCACAAAGTTTAACCCTGAGTGCAAATGGCGACGTGTTTGAATTACCTGCCGGAACTGCCAAGCTTGCGGCAGTGGCAGAAATTGGTCGTCAAGGTTTTTCTATTAAACCGGATAAAGCGGTGGAAAATGGTGAATTTTATAATGCGACGTCCAGTGGTGAATATGGTGGGGCACGTCCCCGTCAAGCCTTGGGTGCAGAGTTGTTCTTACCTTTAGCCAAGCCATTAAATTTAACCTTATCTGGACGTTACGACCGCTATGCCTTGTCAGATAACAGTATTGATAAGTTCACTTTCGGTTCGGGACTAGAATTTAGGCCCCATCCAACCTTATTGGTTCGCGGTAACTATGCGACCAGTTTCCGCGCTCCAGATATGAATTATCTGTTTTTAAATAAACAGAAGGGATATTTTCCAAGTACCACCGACTATTTACGTTGCAGTCAAACAGGCCAGCCTTTAGACAAATGTAGTTTTAAAGATTATTCGCCGGGTGCCAATTACACCTTAACAGGCAATAAAGATTTAAAACCTGAAGAGGGTAAATCTTATGGGGCAGGTTTCGTCTGGTCACCAAGTAATAAATTTGACCTCTCTGTCGACTACTGGGATATCAAAATTGATAATCTGGTGACCAATCTCAGCCCAGATAAAATTCTACGTCAAGAAGCTGCGTGTCGTTTAGGGACGCAAGATATCAATTCTGCGCCATGTATCGATGCATTAGCACGAGTTGAGCGCAACCCTGCAAATGCCGTTGTTGATCCAAATGTAATCAACAATATCAATATTGTTCCGATCAATGCGGCTTCAGACCATACCCGCGGGATTGATTTCACCAGTAAATGGCGCTGGAAAACAGAGCGTCTGGGTAACTTCCTGTGGACTGTGAATTATAGCCGTGTGCTTGAACGTGAATATCAACAGTCCAAAGATGGCGAGAAAGATAACTATTTAAAAGATTTGACCATTCCAGATTGGCGCGACCGCTTTAACACCAGTCTGGGCTGGAGTCGTGGTGATTGGTCATCAACGGTGCTCGTCAATCGTTATGGCAAGATTCCAAACGGTAATCAAACGGCTTATCTAAGCCCGACTTATTTAGTGAACTGGAGTGGAAGCTATCAAATCTCATCCCAAGCCTCTGCATCAATCATTGTGAATAACCTGTTTGATAAAGTGAAACACGATGACACAGGCGGCTGGCCATATTATCCAGTAGGATCTTATTCACCATTCGGCCGTCAGGCCTGGCTGGAGTTTAACTACAAATTCTAACAACGATCTACGGATGCAGCGAAGTGGTACAGCATTTGCTGCATCTTTTTATTTTAAAAACTACAGAGGACAGATCTCCTATGTTGGTCAAACCTTCATTTAAAAAACAATTGCTACTGACAACATTACTTTCTTTATCTGTCACACAGATTTTTGCATCAAACAGCAATGAACAGATTCCAATCGGCAAATTACCTGAATGGGCCATACCGGAATCTTATGATCTGGATTTTAAAATTGACCCTGCACAAAAAAGTTATACCGGTAAAACCACCATTCATTTAAAGCTGACCCAAGCCACCGATCATGTCTGGATTCATGGTAAATCTTTGTCGGTAAAAGACGCCCATATCCTATCGGCAACTGGACAGAAAACCCCGGCCCAATATGAGCAGGCGTCAGAAGTCGATGGGGTGAGTGTAATTAAATTTGCCAAGGCTGTACCTGCAGGTCAGTACAGCTTGGTACTGGATTTTAATGCCGATTATGACCAGCAACTGGATGGTATTTATAAAATTGAATTTGAGGGTAAACCTTATGTCATGACTCAAATGGAAGCGATCAGTGCGCGTCAATCTTTTCCTTCATTTGATGAACCACGTTTTAAAACGCCCTTTAATATTAGTTTAACCATTCCAAGTAAATATTCAGGCTTCGCCAATACCAATCAGGTTGCTGAACAGACCGAAAAATCAGGTTGGAAAACCCTCAGTTTTGCTCCAACAAAACCCTTACCAACCTATTTACTGGCACTGGCAGTTGGACCATGGCAAGTACAACAAGGCCCTGATATTGGTGCAACAGCGTGGCGTAAAGAAGCGATCAAATTACGTGGACTGGCACCTGATGGCAAGGCTGAAAAAATGCAGCATGCCTTGTCTGAAACGCCAGCAATTTTAACAACATTAGAAAATTATTTTGCCTTTGCTTATCCGTTCGACAAGCTGGACTTACTTGCTGCACCTGACTTTGCTGCTGGGGCGATGGAAAATCCGGGGCTGATCACCTTCAGAGATTATCTGATGCTGCTGGATAAAGACTCTCCTGTGTCATTTGTACAAAGTTCATTTAATGTCAATGCACATGAGTTGGCGCATCAATGGTTTGGGGATGTGGTAACGATGCCGTGGTGGGATGACCTGTGGTTGAATGAATCTTTTGCCACTTGGATGCAAAGTAAAATCACTCAACAATTACACCCTGAATTTAATGCAGATCTGGAACGCGTTGTTGATACTGCGGGTGCCATGAAGAGCGATAGTCTGGTCAGTGTACGCCGTATCCGCCAGCCGATTTTAAGCAATGCTGATATTCAAACCGCTTTTGACGGAATCACCTATCAAAAAGGCGCAGCGGTTTTAAATATGTTTGAAAGCTATCTCGGAGAAGAAAAATTTAAACAAGGGGTGCGCAATTATATTAAAAAGCATCAATATGGCAGCGCTACCGCCAATGATTTAATCAGCGCGTTAGCAGAGCAGTCGGGTCAAGGCGAGCGCTTTAGCAAAGCGGTGAAAAGTTTTATTGACCAACCTGGGGTGCCATTGTTGAGCACCTCATTACAACAACAAGGGAACAAAGTCTTTTTAAATGTGCAGCAAACGCGTTATCTCCCAGTCGGTTCTAAAGGTGATGCCAACAGTCTTTGGGGCGTACCTTTATGTGTACGTTACGAGGTGCCGAATGGTTCAAGTAACGTTCAGTGTGAGTTAATTGATCAGGCCCATGCCAAAATTGAGCTCAAAGGCGCAACCGTGAATAGCTGGTATATTCCAAATGCCGGAGCGGCAGGCTATTACCAGTTCAGCTTGCCGGAAAAAGAGTTGGCACGTTTAACCGCTGCGACAGGGAAATTATCTAACAGCGAACAATTGGCCTATGCCTATGCAGTTTCAGCCGCGTTTAATCATGGTGATATTAATTTATTGGCAGTGGTGGATGTCGCCAAGAAATTCGCTGCTTCAGACAGCCGGCAAATCAGTACTGCATTATTCCCGCAATTAAGTACGATTCATCGGCATGTGTTAAAAACCGCGACGGAACGTGAACATTTTAGAAAAGTACTCACGAATTTATATCTGCCCAAGTTGAAGCAATTGGGCTATAGCAGTAAATCAGGTGAGTCTGCCGAAGACAGTTTATGGCGGAGTGAGTTGGCGCAGTTTCTCGCACTGGATATTCAGGTACTAGAAGTACGCCAGCAACTGTTAAAGCAATCTGATGCTTTATTTGAACAGAAGCAACTGAATTTTGCTCAGCTGACGCCAGAGTTATTACCGACGATTCTGGCAGTCCGTGTGCAAGAAAAGGGCAAGCCTGCGTTTGATCGTTTAGCTGGGGAATTACAACGTGTCACCCAACCGACACAACGTCTGGCCATCCTGTCTGCTTTAGGTGCAGCCAACCAGACTGAAACACGTCCATTGGCACAGCAACTGGTTTTAGATCCGCGGGTGAAAGTCGGTGAAGTACGTACCGTGATTAACGCCATCAATAACTATAGCGGAGAACAAGGCGGTTTATGGGCATGGTTTGAGGACAATCATGAGGCAGTGTTTGATCGCTTGGGCAAGTCTTCTGCTGGACGTTTTCCGGCCTTGTTTAGTGGCGCGGCATGTACGCAACAGGAAGCAACACAGCTCAACACTTTCTTTGCGCCACGTACCAAAGAGCTGGTTGGAGTCGAGCGAGGTTTGAATCAGACCAAAGAGCGAATTCAGCTGTGTGAATCCTTAGTTGCAAAACAGGATGGTTCAATCGTGCAGCAATTGAAGTTGTAATTTACTCGTCATAAAAAAGCCAACTATGAAAAGTTGGCTTTTTTTATTTTCAGGATAATTTAGGCATCATCCGCAGCGTCAGGATTTCTGACCCCCAATAACTGACTGGTTGCTGTACCCGCCGTCATTGAACCGTTCACATTTAATGCGGTACGGCCCATATCAATCAATGGCTCGATTGAAATCAGCAAGGCCACCAGGGTAATCGGTAAACCCATCGCAGGCAGTACAATTAAAGCCGCGAAGGTTGCACCGCCACCCACACCAGCAACACCGATTGAACTCAGTGTGACCACAACCACCAGTTGGGCAATCCATAAGGGATCAAGAGGATTGATACCAACGGTAGGCGCAACCATGACGGCAAGCATTGCCGGGTATAAACCTGCACAACCATTCTGACCAATCGTCGCACCAAATGAAGCCGAGAAGCTGGCAATGCCTTCGGGTACACCCAATTGCTTGGTTTGCGCTTCAATATTTAGCGGAATACTGGCAGCACTTGAACGGCTAATAAAGGCAAAGCTCAATACCGGAAAGACTTTCTTGAAAAAATCGACCGGATTGATGCGTACGAAGACCAGAATCAGGGCGTGAACCAGGAACATGATCGCAAGACCAAGATAAGAGGCCACCAGAAACTCGCCAAGTTTTACGATATCGGCAAGATTAGCAGTGGCAACCATTTTGGCCATCAATGCCAGCACACCATAAGGTGTAAATTGCATCACCAGACGCACAAGGCTAATCACCAAAGCTTGTAATGCTTCAATGCCATGTTTGATTCTTTCACCATTGACCGTGTCTTTATCCATCAGCTTTAAAGCGGCAACACCTAAAAATGCAGCGAAAATCACCACACTGATAATGGCTGTAGGACGAATACCGGTTAAATCAGCAAATGGATTTTGAGGCAGTAGGGAAAGCAGAAGTTTTGGTACGTCGAGATCTGTGACTTGCCCAATATATTGACTTTGGATCGCAGCTAAACGTGCAGCTTCTTGAGTGCCTTGTACCAGACCTTCAGCGGTTAAACCAAACAGGTTGGTAATAGTGGCGCCTACGAGCGCGGCAATTGCCGTGGTGGCTAACAGGATACCAATGACCAGAACACTAATTTTTCCAAGCGACGTGGTCTGATGCAATTTCACTACGGCACTGACGATTGAAACGAAAATCAGTGGCATGATCACCATCTGTAACAGTTGGATATAACCATTACCTACCAGGTTGAACCACGCGACTGAGTGTTCAATGATCTGACCGTCACCATAAATGGTTTTCAGCGCCAGGCCGTAAATGATACCCACCACCATACCGATCAGAACTTTCTTGGAAAGACTCCAATCTTTTCGGTAGGAAAAGAACAATCCGGCCATAAGCAGGACAAAAATAATAATATTCAATAAAACCAAGGTATTCACTATAGGTTGTCCTGATTGATATTTCAGGGGGATGCTAAAAAATAATGGCATAGATTCTACCATCCAGCTGCCCTGAAACTTAATCATTCCTATGACTATAGTTAATCTAAAAAAGTAAAAAGGGAGCTGTTCAATCTGAAATCCCGTCGCAGGTTTACTTTTTATAATCTGTGAAAAGTGGATTAATTATTGAAAAAGAATGATTTGTGTTAATGGTATAGCTCATCATTTAATTTTAAAGCTTAAAAAACAGGCAGTTTGTATAAGTTGTATATTGTTTTTATATGTTCAAAATAAAAACAGCCTATTGGGAAGCAATAAGCTGTTTACAGGCCGAAATGGGAAATCAGGTTTTGGTTTTAAGCATACTGCTCTAGAAAGTTCTTAAAAATCTGATGTCCATGTTCGCTTAAAATTGATTCGGGATGAAACTGGACACCCTCTACAGGAAGGGTTTTATGTTTAACACCCATAATTTCTTCAATCGTGCCATCTGCCTGATTGGTCCAGCAAGTGAGCTCCAGACATTCTGGTAGTGTTTCCTGCTCAATAACCAAGGAGTGATAACGTGTCGCTGCGAATGGAGAAGGGAGGTTGCTAAAAATTCCCTTATCGGTATGGTACATGTCGGATAAGCGACCATGCATCACGGTTTTCGCACGAATAATGTTGCCACCGAACGCCTGTCCAATGGCTTGATGACCTAAGCACACCCCCAGTAAAGGAATTTTTCCTGCAAAGTGATTTATCGCTGGAATAGAAATTCCTGCTTCACTTGGCGAACATGGGCCCGGTCCAATCACTAAATATTTTGGCTGCCATCGTTCAATATCCTCTAATGAGACTTGGTCATTGCGAACTACTTTTACGTCCTGATTTAACTCGCCAAAATACTGGACGATGTTATAGGTAAAAGAGTCGTAATTGTCGATCATTAGAAGCATTTTGAGATAAACCTCTTGATGTTTAAGGTGTTTTTAAATTTCGTCTCTTAGGTTACCCGTTTGGTTACCCGTTTTGAATCAAGTGCCCCAAAACATTGGTAAAAATAAAGCCGCTATTTAAGCGGCTAATATAACAAAAAATGAAGTGGCCAGTTTAACTATTTCATTCATTAAAACTTTGTAGAAAAAAGTTTAACGGGGGCCACATATGATTATTCACACAGATCACGCCAATCAAGGCAGAATCAGCTTTTCTTTAGACATAAAAAACCACTCTGCCTCAGTCATGGAAGAAGATTAAATCTTACGGGTGTTATCAATCAGCCAGTCTAAAACCTCTCCAGACAGATGTTTGGCCAATCTTTCCTGTACAGTTTGATGATAGCGATTTAACCAGTCTTTCTCTTCCTGCGTGAGCATATCCACAACGACGCAATCTAAATGGATGGGGCAAAGCGTGAGTGTTTCAAACTCTAGAAATTCACCGTAGGTTTTTTCAAAGCCAGCATGCAGCTGGTTTGCAACCAGATTCTCGATGCGAATGCCATATTTCCCTTCATGATAGAGTCCCGGTTCATTGGAAATAATCATACCCTCACGCAATTTGCTATAGGCATGTATTGGCGCGTAATACGAAAGCACTTGCGGTCCTTCATGAACGTTCAGCGCAAAACCTACGCCGTGTCCTGTGCCATGGCGATAATCCAGACCCTGCTGCCATAAAGTCTGGCGACAAATTGAATCCAGGAGCGGTGCAGCCAAACCTTCTGGGTAAATAGTTTTTGCCAAAGCAATATGACATTTTAAAACCAGGGTATAGTCACGTTTTTGTTGTTCTGTCGGTGTCCCAACGGGAACAACACGGGTGATATCCGTGGTGCCATCGACGTACTGCCCGCCAGAGTCAATCAGTAGTAGACCATCACCTTCGATGAATGAGTAGTGTTCTGGCGTTGCACGGTAGTGAGGCAATGCGCCATTGGCATTAAAGCCTGCAATCGTGGCAAAACTTGGACCTATAAAACCGTCTTGTTGAGCTCGGAAGGCGGTAATTTTCTCATCAATAGTCAGTTCTGAAATGTTCTCTTGATGATCAAGTGCTTTTGCTAACCAGTGGAAGAAATGGCAAAGGGCAACCCCATCTTTAAGCATGGCATGGCGGATATGCGCAATTTCGCTTTCATGCTTACGGGATTTAAAAAGTGTACTTGGGTTGATGTCGTAGACAACCTGAATATCCTTTGCGATCGCTTGTTCATGGTGAATCGATACTTTGGCTGGATCTAACAGGACAGATGCATCAGAAATATTGGCTAAAAACTGAGCTGTATCCTGATAGTTCCAAATCTCAATACCATCAGCTTTGAATGCCTCTTGTGTGCTTAGATCTACCTTATTGCGATCAACAAATACAACAGCCTGTTGAGCACTGATATATAAGTGTGAAAGGAATACGGGGTTGTACTCTACATCTTGACCACGTGCATTTAAGACCCAGGCAATATCATCTAAAGATGAAATAAAATGTCCTTCAATCGCCTTAGTATCTAAAGTTTCCCGTATTGCCTGGATTTTTTCTTTACGGGATAGAACATTTAAGCCTTCAGGCATCAAATGGATTTTTTCTGAGGGCAGTTCTGGACGATTAGACCAGATTAAGCCGATTAAATCTTGCTGTGTTTCAAGTTTAAAGTCGCGTTGTTTTGCCGTATTTTGCAATGCCTTAAACTGCTGAATTGAAAGCGTTTGTCCATTCACTGAAATGACCGAACCAGGCTGTAGATTTTTCTCCATCCAGGCAAGATGTGTCGAAGATTCATCACTGGTCAGTTTTTGTAATTGAAAGCCAGTTGCAGCGAGTTGTTGTTCGGCTTGTACCCAATAACGCCCATCAGCCCAGAGTCCTGCAAAGTTTTGGGTCACAACCAACGTGCCAACCGAGCCATTAAAACCGCTTAACCACTGCCTTGCTTTCCAGTGGTCAGGTAAATATTCTGACATATGCGGATCTGCACTCATGACAACCAAAGCATCAACATGTTGATTATTCATGAGTTCACGAAGTTGAACTAGTTTTTCTGGAACAGTTAAGTCGTTCATATGGTTTCCAAATCAGGTTGAACTTTGCTGGTACTTTTGCCCATTAATTTGTTCATTGGTTTCTTTAATAAAAATAACACGATTGCCCCAATAACCAAGGCCAATACGCAGCGCATAAACAGGGTGGGTAAATTTTCGATAGCATCTGCGGCGATTTGACCGCCGATCAAGCCTGCCATGAGGTTGCCTAAAGCCGAACCCGTGAACCATAGCCCCATAATTTGTCCACGAATAACATTTGGCGCAAGTTTGGTCATGGTCGATAACCCAATCGGGCTGAGGCAGAGTTCTCCTAAAGTCAGCAGAAATAAAGCTCCAACCAACCAGAAAGGAGAAACCAGACCATCGCTAATGGCAAAATGACTCGCCAACGACATCAGTAAAAATCCGCCTGCTGCCAGTAAAAGTGCAATAATAAATTTTGAAATATAGCTTGGATCTTTGTTCGCTTTGCCTAGTCTTGCCCACAGCCAAGCTGCGATTGGCGCAAAAATAATAATAAAAATCGCGTTAATAGATTGAAACCATACCGTTGGAATCTCAAAACCTAAAACATTGCGGTTGGTATGATCTTGTGCAAATAAATTGAAGGAGGTGGGATTCTGCTCAAAGGCTGACCAGAACAGGGCAGAAGTAATCAACAGCACAAAACAAATAATAACTTTGAATTTTTCATTTTGGTCTAAATTAAGGAAAAGCAATAAATAAGCAAAATAGGCAATAATTCCAATCCCAATTCCGACGGTTAAATAAGCGGCGACAGCGACAGGGTTGATGTGAATGATGCCCACGAACGTTAGTGCAATAACGACTGCAACTGTGAATAAAAAGCCAAATACAATTTTAGGTGCATTTTTATTTTCTACCACCGGTTTGCTACAGCTATTGTTTTCTTGACGTAGCGCGTTAAAAGTTTCGAGCTGGGGAATTGCCCTAAAACGGAAAATTAATAAGGCAATCAGCATCCCGAGGCCACCAATACCAAAGCCTAAATGCCAGCCATGATCTCTGACCAATAGTCCTGTAATCAGCGGGGCTATAAATGAGCCCATATTAATGCCCATATAGAAAATGGAAAAGCCTGCATCACGTCTTGCATCCTGGGCTTTATATAAGGTTCCAACAATCACCGAAATACATGTTTTAAACAGGCCGGAACCTAAAACAATCAGTACTAACCCTAAATAGAAGAAAGACTGATTAAATACAGGGGTAAGGGCAATGGAAAGATGACCCAAGGCAATAATAATAGAACCATACCAGACAGCGCGCGCTTGACCTAACCAGTTATCTGCAATCCAGCCACCAAAAACGGTCATTAAATACATCGAACCTGCAAACAATCCGACAATCGCGGCAGCAGTGGGTCGATCAAGGCCCAGACCACCTTGATTGACCATAGCAATCATATAAAGGATCAGTAAAGGCCGGATGCCATAATAGGAAAATCTTTCCCAAAGCTCTGTGAAAAAAAGCGTTTGTAAGGGTTTAGGATGGCCAAAAAAAGCCTTATCCGCTCGTTCAAAGTCATATTTCATTAATCAAATCCTTGAATGATTTTAAGTTTTTATAAACATAACTTTGGGTTTGTTTATTAATAATAAAAATTTATGTATACGATTTTTAGTTTTTTTAATCGTAAAAGCAAGTTTAGCCTGTATAAAAAAAGTGAATGAAAAAGAACATGAATAGTAAAATTTGTTGAGTATTCAAGAGGGGCCGATCTAAGCCAATAGCTCTGAGCGGCTGGCCAGACAGTGTTTAAATCGTGTAACTATTTAGAAAAATTCATAAAAATGAAAGATATCGGTTGCCTTTTTAAATGAAGCATAATGCCTACTGATAAATAGGTTTGGAAACAGATTACAGTTGTGCAAATCAACCCCGAAAATTTATTGAGTAAGCCATTATCAAAGATATGATTACTTTCAGGTCATCCGATAAGAATCTCAGCATTCTATATAAGAAAGTATTATGATCATGAACAGCTGTTTGAAATTGATGCAGTGCGTTATATCAGTGCAACAATTTTGCACCAAATTGGGGCGGTAATGAACTATTTAAATATGCCATAATTTGAAAATGTGTGAATATGGTGCATTTACATAAGCAAACAGTATAATGCGTTCAAGTCAAGGAACCTAAATCATGATTACTTATAAGTAATTCAATATTTTAGGTAGGATTTAAAATTGTTGGTATGATAATTGCTAATTATACATCAACACCTAACACGCACTTAACAAGTGCATAAAAATTTCATTGGAGCAAATGAGCATGGCGAACAAGGTCCTTCAACTCATCAAAGAAAGTGGCGCAAAATGGGTCGATTTTCGCTTTACTGATACTAAGGGTAAAGAGCAGCACGTAACTTACCCGGCTGATACCATTGATGAAGATACCTTTGAAGACGGTAAAATGTTTGATGGTTCTTCAATTGCTGGCTGGAAAGGCATTGAAGCTTCGGACATGATCTTACGTCCAGATGCTGAAACTGGTTTTATTGACCCGTTCTTTGCTGAACCGACTGTTGTTGTGACTTGTGACGTTATCGAGCCATCAACTGGTCAAGGTTACGAGCGTGACCCACGTTCAATTGCTCGTCGCGCTGAAGAATACTTAAAATCTACAGGTATCGGTGATACTGCATTCTTTGGTCCAGAACCAGAATTCTTCGTTTTTGACGAAGTGAAATGGGACATCGACATGTCTGGCGCGCGCCACACATTGATCGCTGAAGAAGCGGCTTGGTCGACTGGTAAAGATTATGAAGCAGGTAACTCTGGTCATCGTCCACGTGTGAAAGGTGGTTACTTCCCGGTTCCTCCGGTTGATTCTTCACAAGACATGCGTGCTGACATGTGTGCAAAAATCGAAGACATCATGGGCCCAGGTCGTGTAGAAGTACATCACCACGAAGTTGCATCTTGCCAGTTAGAAATTGGTGTAAGCTTCAACACTTTAGTTCGTAAAGCGGACGAAGTACAACAGTTCAAATATGCAGTTTGGAACGTTGCACACCAATATGCAAAAACAGCAACCTTTATGCCTAAACCAATGGTAGGCGATAACGGTTCTGGTATGCACGTGCATATGTCAATCTCTAAAGATGGCAAGAACCTGTTTGCTGGTGATGAATATGCTGGTTTATCAGAAATGGCATTGTTCTTCATTGGTGGTGTAATCAAGCACGCTCGTGCATTGAATGCGATTACCAACCCTTCTACAAACTCGTATAAGCGTTTGGTTCCACATTTCGAAGCACCAATCATGCTTGCTTACTCAGCACGTAACCGTTCTGCTTCGATCCGTATTCCTTACGTTTCTAGCCCGAAAGGCAAGCGTATTGAAGCACGTTTCCCAGATCCAATGATGAACCCGTACTTAGGTTTCGCGGCATTGTTAATGGCTGGGCTTGACGGTATCCAAAACAAGATCCACCCAGGTGAAGCTGCTGATAAGAACTTATATGACCTTCCTCCTGAAGAAGAAGCAAAAATCCCAACTGTTGCTCACAGCTTGGATATGGCACTTGAAGCACTTCAAAATGACCATGAGTTCCTGTTGAAAGGTGGCGTGTTCACTAAAGAAATGCTTGATGCATATATCGAACTTAAAACTGAAGAAGTTCGTCGTCTTAACACGACAACTCACCCAGTTGAATTTGATATGTACTACAGCCTGTAATACATCCCTGATTCAGAAAAGCTCGCTTCGGCGAGCTTTTTTTATGTTTTTGGTTCGATTGAAAGTCGTACTCTTTTTCGTAAGAAATTAATGTAAACTAATCGCGATGTTTTTAGTGAGCCAAGCATGCGAAATTTACGACCAAACAGAATAAAAGGAAAAGAGCTTCCTGCAGTATTAAAAAAATGGTTGTATGCATCGGGATCACTGACCCAACAATTGACCGATTTAGGGCAAGGTCAATTTCATGTTGAACGTATTAAAGAGCATTATCAGCGAATGACTTTGAATGATAGTCAGTGGATGAAAATGCCGCCCCAGCATGTGGCATGGGTGCGAGAAACCCATCTTTATGGCAGCGAAGAGCAAGCCTGGGTAAAAGCCAAAAGTATTTTTCCCATCTTAAGCCTGCAAAAAAAGGCGAGATTATTTCAGCATATTGGTAACAAACCGATTGGCTGGTTCCTGTTTCACAGAACCAGTCCAGCTTGTGAAAGACGGGTCATTTATCTTGACGAGGGATGGACGCGTCAGAGTTGTTATACTTGGCATGGTTGTAAATTTATCGTGCAGGAAACCTTTTTACCCGCATTTGAACAGTTTATTCAACAGCATTGACGCTAAGGATTATCATGGAAACAGTGCAGCATACGACTTGGCGACAACGTTTAGAGGCTTATTACTACCTTTGTCGTTTTGATAAGCCAATTGGCACAGAGCTGGTATTTTGGCCAACCATGTGGGCATTATGGATTGCATCTAAAGGAGTGCCTGACCTTAAAATCCTGCTTGTGATGATTTTAGGTGTCATTTTTATGCGTGCAGCAGGCTGTGCCATTAATGATTTTGCTGACCGTAAGGTAGATGCGCATGTGGAGCGAACCAAAACACGCCCTTTAGCAACAGGAGTGATCCGTGCTAGAGAGGCTATCTTTGTTTTTCTGGCTTTGGTACTGGCAAGTGCTGCCTTGTTATTTTTTCTGCCGATTGAATCATTTTACTGGTCTTTTGGGGCTTTATTCCTGGCGTTTATCTATCCTTTTATGAAGCGCTATACCAATTTACCGCAAGTATTTTTAGGTGCAGCATTCTCGTGGTCCATTCCCATGGCGTATACGGCTGTTGGGCAAACGCCTGATTTAACCTGCTGGTTGCTTTATTTTGGTAATCTGGCCTGGACAGTGGCCTACGATACCCAATATGCGATTACCGATCGTGAATATGATCTAAAGATTGGGGTGAAATCGACGGCTATTTTATTTGGTCGCTATGATATCCAGATGATCGGTCTGCTCCAGTTAATGAGCCTGATTTTGATTGGCAGTGCCTTATATCTCGAAAATCTTTTGTTGCCTTTTGGCTTGATTGCCTTGGGTATTGTTGCCGTTGATTTTATTTATCAGGCGATGAAAACCAAAGATCGTGATCCACAAATCTGTTTTTGGGCATTCCGTCACAATCGCTGGGTCGGGTTGGTTATCTTTATTGGAATTTTTTTAGAATTAATAGCTTAATCTGACTGTATAGTTGAAAAGTGTCCTATGCAGGGCACTTTTTTTATGCCTTAATAAGCTGGCATGTAGTTTCATGCACAAAAATAACACGAACATTAAAAGGATATTTTATGAAACGGTCGAAGATTGCATTGGCAATGACGTTCTCAATTTCTGCATTATTTTTAACCGCATGTAATGACGATAATGATAGTTATACGGGCGGGGATTCAAACAAAACATATTTATCGGAAACCACTTATTCCAAGGATAAAGTGGATAATGCCTCATCAATCAAAATCATGACTTATAACATGGTCAATGTCCAAGGGCGGACTGCCAAAGCAACAGCATTGGTAATGTTTCCGAAAGTAGCTCAGCCTGCTGACGGTTATCGTGTGGTGGTGTGGGAGCATGGTACGGTTGGGGTAGGAGATAGCTGCGCCCCAAGTAACAATACTGTGAATCCGCGGTTTAAAATCCTCGCTGATACTTTATTGGCGGCAGGTTATGTCGTCATTGCACCTGATTATGAGGGGTTAGGCACCCCTGGTATTCATCCTTATCTGAATTTAGGCAGTGAAGCTAAGTCTGCCATTGCAGCGGTAAAAGCAGCCAAAGATCATTATGGAACGAAACTTAACGGACAATGGATGTCTATTGGTCAGTCCCAAGGTGGCCATGCTTCATTAGGTACGGCTGAGTTTGCCAATAATGATGCCAACTATAAAGGCGCTGTCGCTGGGGCGCCTGCTTCTAGCCTTGGCTATATCATTTCTGTTGTGGCGCCACAGGCAATTGCAAATATTCTTAAGCAGGAACAAGCTGGTCTTGCACCAGTAGGCACAGCTGTTGAAGTATATGCGGAACTACTTGCTTACGCTGCATATACCACTGTTGGTATTACAGCTTATGAACCTAAATTTAACTATAGAGAAATTTTTCAGGAGCGCTCTCGTGCAATTGCTGAGTTTGCTGAAGGTACTACAGGTGAAAATGGCATCTGTTTAGAAGATTTACATAATAAGTTTGCAGCGGATATTCGTGACTTTATCAGTAAGGATACCACTAAGACCGTTTTAGATTATCCAGGCTTAGCAGGCAACTTCCAAGAAAATCCAACCGTGAAAAAATTTCTAGCAGATAACCAACCTGCGACCAAGAAAATTAATACGCCTGTCATGATTATTCAAGGTAAGCTAGATATGGCTGTTCCTTATGACGTGACAAATGCTTTGCAAAATGGATTAAAAGCCTTAGGTACAAAAGTTGAATTCTTAGGGGTTGATGGAGCAAGTCATACACAGGCTATTGTATGCAAAAATGCTCAAGCATATGGATTTATTCAAGCGAATATGTCGGCAGGTACGGGTATTGTACTGACGGATGCCCAGAAAGATGCCAGCCAAAGCCCTCACTGTACGGGTAAATTCTAAGAATTTCATTTAGCTAGAAATTTGCTTTAAAAAAAAGAGTCTCTTTATCGAGGCTCTTTTTTGTTATATTGTTGCATTCTTAAAATTGATGTCGTTTGAGTTTAAAACCGCTATGAGCCAGCAACCTGTTGAAAAAAAATCAGTCCCATGGTTATTGATGGGGTTAGGATTATTGATCCCTATTTTTATTGTAGGTATGGCTTTCCTGGCAGCAAAAAGTGATGCACAGACCAAGAAGAAATATGATCAGCAACATGCAGAAATCGCCAAAAAGTTTGAACAGCAGAAAAGTGCTGAGCAAGCAGAAAAAGCTGAATAATTTCTTTCCAGATATCTTGTTATCGAATATCCATCTGTAACTGTTTTACAGATGGAATTTGGGTATAACGTTGAACCTGATAACCAGCCTCTTGCAACATCTGATCACGTTTTTTATCTTCTGATTCCTTACCTATATGGCTCGGGTCATCCAGTTCAATAATCGCCAGTACTTTCATACCCTGATCTAAAACCACAAAGTCGGTGACCTTACGATTGAATTTACTGCGAATTTTATAATGATCGCTGGTAATCAGGGCACTAAAGGCCACTTGAGCAAGTACGTGATGCTGTGGAAAGGCTTGTTGCAGACGAATAAACATCCGTGATTCGAAATTTGTAATGACAGGACGTGCAAAAAATTTCTGTTTGGGAAAGAAGGGGCGTAGGCAGCTATAAAGCAGCCAAGCTGTGCTGATCAAGCCAATAGTCAGGAACAGGAGATGATTCGATTGAAACATAAATTTAATAGCGTACAAAGAAAAAACCCACTCGATAAGAGTGGGTTTTTTAGAATCTTGGCTCTCCCACCTGGGCTCGAACCAGGGACCTGCGGATTAACAGTCCGTCGCTCTACCGACTGAGCTATGGGAGAATCTGGAACGAATTCTAGGGCTTAAATGCAGGTCCGTCAAGTAAAATGAGTATGAATAATAATCGCTTAACAAAAATATTGTGGATTAGCGGGCAACCTGATTACATTGTGCCAGTTCAGGAGAGCGTGCATCCCAGCTTGCACCTGCCGAGTTTTTATAATAACTAATCTTGCCAATACGCAGCACAAGGCTTTGACAAGAATCTACCGATAAAGCATTGCCCCAAGGGCCAGACATGCTACATACCTTTCCATTACACTTCCAGACCACATTGGGACCATTCTCAATCGAAACGGTTACGGTACCTTTGTAGCTGGAACCAGCATACCAGGTGGTTTGAGCTGCCATCGCCGGGCTACAGAAAAATATTGCGCACAACAGGATTTTTTTCATTATTTGCTATCCCTAATATAATAATGAAATTTTATTTTAGATTAAAAAAAGAGCTATGGCTTAAATTTGTACGATATTCAACATGAAATGAACAGATTCACCGTAATTCAAATGAAGCATTATTTTTTTATAGACTTAAAAATAAAAAGCCCAGATCAATGATCTGGGCTTTTAGAATCTTGGCTCTCCCACCTGGGCTCGAACCAGGGACCTGCGGATTAACAGTCCGTCGCTCTACCGACTGAGCTATGGGAGAATCTGAGTGCCATTATAGGCAGCTTTTAAAATCGGTCAAGCTAAAAATGTCATGTTTCCTTCATTTTTGTGTCGTATGCTTTTTATTTGCACAATTACGCGAAAGTAGGAAAAATAACTTGAACTTTGATCAGGCTGTTGCTAGATTCGAATTAGAAAGAACGTTTAGATATTCATCTAAACAGTGTGGATTTAACCCTACTTGCCAGCACTAAAATGGCTAAACCGGAGGTCGAAATGACTATTCTTAATATTCAATCTATTTTTTCAAACTTTTCTTTTTATCAAGACCATTATCTCGAAATCATTCAGGATCCGGCGCAGTATTATACGCCAGTCGAACATGCATTCTTAAATACCTTTCCTTTTAAGCAACAGGCCTTGTATTTGGGTGATTTATTGCAATTATGGTTTGGTAATAAATGGAAAATTCAGAATGTTAATAACCTGATAGCCCAAAAAAATACCTCCACACTTGATCAGAATTCCCCCCTGTATTTATTTCAATTGGGTGGCGAACTCTTTTTAGGCGCAAATACCGCATTGGCATGGTCGGTCGCAGAACAGAAGGTGGTTAGCGTACAAGTGAAAAGTATCTGGCAATATGCGGTGTTCAGCCATTTGTGCATTCGACCAAAGCTGTTCAAACAAAACAAAGCCATTGCATAGGGCTATGATGAAATAGCCCATTGGCTTTTATTTCGGTTTATGGGCGAATAATCATGCAGGTTGCAGTCGCATGGGCATAGAGCTTGCCTTCTGCATCAACAATTTTGCCTTCGGAAAGGCCTAAATTTTTACTGATATTAATTATATTTCCAGTGGCAATGAGCTTCTGATTTCTTGGAACAGGGCGGCACATTTTAATATTGAGATCAATGGTGCCGTAGCCTACACCCGCTTCTAAAAGAGTATGCACAGCACAACCGGTTACCGAGTCCAGAACCGTTGCAGCAAAACCTCCATGCACACCTCCGAGAGGATTCAGGTGTCGTTCATCGGCCTGTACTTCAAATTTGATATAACCTTCCTCAACTTCAATGGGTTGCATGGGAATGGTTTGGCTAATACTGGCGGGGGGAATTTTTCCTTCACACATGGCAGTTAAAAATTCAAGTCCATTCATTTCTTTTGGATGTTTCATCTTATATTTCCTTTTGGAGTTCTAAAATAGAACTTGTTGATAACATAGCCTTGAGAGATCAGGCTGTCAATATTGCGCATCTATTCGCTGAGTATTTTGTAAATTCTAAGTTACTCGCGAAATGCTTTGTTTTATGATGTTTATAAATGTCTTTATAAAAATTTTGAATAAAAGGTAAATTTATAATGAACGGACAATGTGTATGTGGCGAAACCACTTTTGAAGTTGAATTAAGTAATCATGATGTACATGCCTGCCATTGCTCCATTTGTCGTAGACAGACCAGTGGCGTGATTATGACGCTTGATGTCGAACAGGGCAGTCTAAAATTTTTAAAACAAGACCATCTCTCTATCTATAACTCATCGGCATGGGGAGAGCGTGGTTTTTGTAATGCGTGTGGAACAAATTTGTTTTGGCGTACTAAAGATCAAAGTTATTGCAATATCAATGCATTTTCTCTGAATGAACCACCACAAGATCTGAATTTGGATCTGGAAATTTATATTGATTGCAAACCGGATTTTTATATGTTTCAGAATCCGACCAAGAAGATGACAGAGGCAGAGGTCATTGCACTCTTTAATGAAGAGCCCTCAAAATAGCTTGGGCGGAATATTTGGATAAAAGAATCACATAGAAAAAAAGCTTCCATCTGGAAGCTTTTTTACAGCAGAACTTATTTTGCCGCTTTTTCAGCTTCGATTGAGGCAATGGCAGCGTCTACGCCCTCAATTGAATCAGCTGCTTTTTTGATACGGGCTAAAGCATCTACCAGTACTTCATCCGCAGTTGCGTAAGAGATACGCATAAAACCGCCTAAACCGAATGCATCGCCAGGAACTACGGCAACACCAGTTTCTTCAAGTAACCATTCAGAGAATTCTGTGCAAGATTTTAAACCTTTGGCACGAATCAATGGACGAATGTTGGCGTAGGCATAGAACGCACCATCAGCAGGTAAGCAAGAAATACCTTTGATGTCATTTAAGCCATTTACGACTAAGTCATGACGGCGTTTGAATGCTTCAATCATCGGTTGTAAAACGTCTTGTGGACCATTCAATGCCGCTTCAGCCGCAACTTGTGAAATCGAAGTTGGGTTAGACGTTGATTGAGACTGGATTTTTTTCATTGCACCAATGATTTTTGCAGGACCCGCTGCGTAACCAATACGCCAGCCTGTCATTGCATAAGCTTTAGATACACCATTTAAAACGATGGTGCGATCATATAAGTCTGGCGCAACTGTTGCGATGTTGTAGAACTCATCTTCCCAGCGAATTGGTTCATACATGTCATCAGAGGCAACGAATACTTGTGGGTGACAACGTAATACTTCAGCCAAAGCTTCCAGTTCAGCTTTGGTGTAGATCATGCCAGTCGGGTTCGATGGGCTGTTTAAGACCACTAAACGTGTATTTGGAGTAATTGACGCTTCTAGTTGTTCTGGGGTGATTTTGAAACGTTGTTCTTCACCACATTTCACGATGACAGGCGTACCTTCCGCAATGATTACCATATCTGGATAGCTAACCCAGAACGGCGCAGGAATAATCACTTCATCGCCTTTGTTTAACAAAGCCAGTGCAAGGTTGAAGAAACTTTGTTTACCACCACAAGACACCAGAATCTGGTTGGCTTGATAATCGAGATTATTATCGCGTTTAAGTTTTGCAATAATTGCTTTTTTTAAGCTTGGAGTGCCGTCTACCGCTGTATATTTGGTGAAACCTTTATTAATGGCTTCAATGGCAGCATCTTTGATGTGTTGAGGTGTATCGAAGTCTGGTTCGCCTGCGCCTAAACCAATCACGTTTTTACCTGCAGCTTTTAACTCAGCAGCCTTGTTGGTTACTGCAAGTGTAGGGGACGGTTTGATAGCATTGACACGATCAGAGAGACGTACGTCCACGGCATTATTCCTTCTTATGGGATTAAAAAATAAAAAGCAGCTTATCTTAGCCTAATTAGACTTCATTGTGGCCGAAACTTGCCTTAATCGCATAAAAAGTTACCAAAATTTAGTTCTTGCAGGCTTTCTATTTTTTTACATATTTTATTTTTATCAAATGCCTAAAAATCCATTACAATAGCGGCTAGAAATCTAGATTTCGAGAGAATTTCAATGAGTACCCAGCAACCTAAAGCAAAAAAAGCTTTAGTGAAATTACCCTTCCCGATGCCATCTGCTCAGGATGATTCTGAGGATGCGGCGCATAATCAGGTTCGTCCAAAACCTGAGCAATACGCAGATCGTACCTGGATGCCACCACGCGGCACACGCCGTTCGATGGGGAAGCGTTAAGAGAAAAGCCAATCAATCTGATTGGCTTTTTTGTTTTTAATGGCGATTTAATGGATGTTGTATTTCTAGTTCACCACGCCACAGCTTGATAAAATCATATTCATCAATATCGTAAAGCTCCATCAAGGCAATAATCACACTGACAAAAATCATTGCACCTTCTGACTTGTCATGGAAATTAAAAATCTTGCCGTTGAGCTTGCCAAGAATATCGCTGATTTCATGTTCACGGCCACGACCATAGCGGTCACGTGGATAAAGCTCTTCATTTAAAACTACCAGGGCAATGGCTTTTTCGGCTGCCGTTAAAGTGGTTTTATCCAGTGCCTCTTCAAAAGATTCATAACCATGATTGAAGTAGAAAATCACCTCATCATTGATAAAGGCCTGCACCGTGGCTGAGGTGAGGTTGGGGAACTGGGAAACTGCATCTTCTTCAATATAAGGACGGAAAGATTCGGGGAAAATCACATTGGAATGGATGCCTTTAAATAATGGTGCGATTTCAGAGACTTTATAACCGGCGATACCACAACCTAGAGCCGTCAAAAAGTATTTCATTTTTGCATGGTTCTTGGCATAGATTTTGAAATCATCCACATAATGCTCGATCTGGGCGAGTGGCATTTGTTGTAAATGTTCATTCAGGGTGGGTATTGCAAAGCTTTGTCCAGCCCAACCACGACCAACCCCTGTGACTGCTGCAAAGTGTTGTGCTGCAACACGGGCGGCGCCGCTGTCGTGTATACCCGCCAGATTACTGCCAAAAACAAAGACCGTATCTTCTGGGAGTTCCGTTACAATTGTTTCGTCGTGGTATTGGTAAGACATATTTTTACCATTGAAATCGAGTATAACTTCATGTTGCAGTTGATTAGGCAGATGGTCAAGTAAAATCTACCAAATTGCATGGCACAAAAGATTTCATAAAATCATCGATGCAACACTTTAAATCAATAACATTTTCCCCCATAAATAGAGATTAAGTTTTAGTGTAGGAATGAGCTTGTGAGCGAAAACCAGCCTTTTGAGTTAGTCACCAATTATCAACCTGCGGGCGATCAACCTCAGGCCATTGAGAAATTGGTCAGTGGTATTAACCAGGGTTTTCGTAATCAGTTGCTGCTTGGGGTAACCGGTTCAGGTAAAACCTATACCATGGCCAATGTGATTGCCCAAACCCAACGTCCAACCATTGTGATGGCACACAACAAAACCCTTGCAGCTCAGCTGTATGGTGAATTCAAGGCCTTCTTTCCGAACAATGCGGTAGAGTATTTCGTCAGTTACTACGATTACTACCAGCCTGAAGCGTATGTGCCATCCTCAGATACCTTTATTGAAAAAGATTCGGCGATTAATGACCACATTGACCAGATGCGCTTGTCAGCAACACGTGCTTTATTAGAGCGCCGTGATGCCATTATTGTGGCTTCGGTTTCTGCGATTTATGGTCTGGGCGATCCAAATGCCTATATGCAAATGCTGTTGCATATCGTGCAAGGTGATCGGGTCAGCCGCGATGACATTATTCGCCGTCTGGTGGAAATGCAATACACCCGCAATGAACTGGAATTCTTGCGCGGTACATATCGTATTCGCGGTGAAATTATTGATATTTTCCCTGCGGAATCGGATAAGGATGCAATTCGGGTCGAATTATTTGATGATGAGGTCGATTCGATTCGCTGGTTTGATCCATTGACCGGAAAACTGGTACGTAAAGTTCCGCGGGTAACGATTTATCCAAAAAGTCACTATGTTACGCCGAAGGACCATTTAACCCGTGCCATTGATACCATTAAAGATGAATTGAAAGGTCAACTGAAATTTTTCAAGGATCATGACAAATTACTGGAAGCGCAACGTATTGAACAACGGACCCGTTATGATCTGGAAATGATGCAACAGCTCGGTTATACCAACGGGATCGAGAACTATTCACGCCATTTGTCTGGTCGTACCGCAGGTGAGGCGCCGCCAACTTTATTTGATTATGTGCCCGAAGATGCCTTGCTGATTATTGATGAGTCGCATGTGACGGTACCTCAGATTGGTGCAATGTATAAAGGTGACCGTTCACGTAAAGAAAATCTGGTCAATTATGGTTTCCGTTTGCCGAGCGCCTTGGACAACCGTCCAATGAAATTCGAAGAGTGGGAGCGAATCGTTCCGACCACCGTGTTTGTGAGCGCAACGCCAGCACATTATGAACTGGAAAAATCCGAGCAAATTGTGGAGCAGGTGGTTCGTCCGACGGGGCTGATTGATCCCGAGATTGAAGTACGTCCGGTGTTGACCCAGGTCGATGATGTCTTGTCCGAGATCAATATTCGTAAACAGCTGAATGAACGTGTGCTGGTGACCACCTTAACCAAACGTATGGCAGAAGATCTAACCTCCTATCTCAAAGAGTACGGCATTAAAGTCGCTTATCTGCATTCGGATATCGATACTGTGGAACGGGTCAAGATTATCCATGAATTACGTACCGGCGTGCATGATGTACTGGTCGGGATTAACTTGTTGCGTGAAGGTCTGGATATGCCCGAAGTTTCTCTGGTGGCAATTCTGGATGCCGATAAGGAAGGTTTCCTGCGTTCAGAACGATCCTTGATCCAGACCATTGGGCGTGCTGCACGTAATGTGAAGGGTAAAGCAATTTTATATGCAGACCGGATTACCGACTCCATGCGTAAGGCCATGGATGAAACCGAACGTCGTCGGAACAAGCAGATCGAGTTTAATGAAGCACATGGCATTACCCCGCGTAGTGCAGTCCGTCAGGCGATTAAGGAAATTGATACCGGTGAAGTGCTGACTGATGAAGAAATAGATGAAAATGTACTTGAGCAGGCGCAAGCGATCAGTGCGGATGAACGACATTTATTGTCTGATCCAAAACTGTTTGCAAAACATATCAGCAAACTGGAAAAGGAAATGCTGAAAGCCTCGAAAGAACTACAGTTTGAGCAGGCAGCACGATTGCGTGATGAAATTGTGCGTTTAAAAGCACACATGTTGCAATCTTAATTGCGCAGAGAAACCCTCAAAAGTGATACATATCGCAACAGTTTTTGTTTATTAAATAGGCTATTTTGAAGTGCTAAGTATATGACTATTGATAACAAATTTTGTTTTGAGGATTTCTCATGCCATTGATTAAGAATTTCCCGAAAGCTAGTTGGCGTTTAACAAAGATTGCAGTGGGTGGGGTGGTTTTAACTGGGTTAGCGGTTGGGACCATTGCTTATGCACAGGCAAAACCTTTACCGACTGTTGAAAAAGTAGAATTGGATAAATATCTGGGTGTCTGGTATGAAGTCGCCCGAAAACCGATGTTCTTCGAACGAAAGTGTGTCTATAACATTACTGCCACTTATACCCTCAATGAAAATGGCAATATTGTGGTTGATAATAAATGCTATGACAGTGAAGGAAATCTACAGCAAAGTGTGGGTGAAGCTTTTGTTGCCAATGCACCATTTAATACCAAGTTACGGGTCAGTTTTTTACCTGAGGTGGTGCGCTGGGTGCCGATGGCACGTGGCGATTACTGGATTTTGAAACTGGATAATGATTATCAAACCGTGCTGGTGGGAGAGCCGCGCCGTAAATATTTATGGGTATTGTCGCGAACACCGAACCCCCATAAAGACACCATTCATGAATATTTAAATTACGCGAAATCACTGGGCTATAATATTAGTGATGTGATTTATCCTGAACATCGTTAGAATAAGATAGACTTGTTTAAAAACCATGCATGCATGGTTTTTTTATTTTTAGATAGTGGATAAATCACGTATTTTTTTAATTTCCCATATAGAGGTTCAAAGTGGTTAAAGGTATCGCTTATTCAGTTTTGGCTTCTATTACATTTGGGGTGTTATATTTTTATACCCAACTGCTGGGCGCACTGGACAGTGAGCAGACCTTTGGCTGGCGGATTATTGCGACCTTGCCGGTTTTAACCCTGTTTATGTGGTTGACTGGCGATTTGATCCATATCAAAACCATCTTTAAAAGAATTTTAAAAAAGCCGATTTTATTACTTTTTCTAATGACCACTTCGGTCCTGACCTCAGCGCAGTTATGGCTGTTCCTGTGGGCACCGATGCATGGACGGGGTTTGCAGGTGTCATTAGGTTATTTTCTTTTGCCACTGGTGTTGGTCCTTGCTGGAAGTTTCCTGTACGGAGAGAAACTTTCTAAATTCCAGTATGTCGCTGTGTCTTTTGCGGTATTTGGAGTGGGGCATGAGATCTGGCGTCTAGGCAGCATGGCCTGGGAAACTGCACTTGTTGCGCTGGGTTATGCAGCCTATTTTATTCTGCGTAAAAAAATCCAGACAGATAACCTGGGCGGCTTCTGGTGGGATCTGTTGATTATTCTTCCAGTCGCCATCTTCTTGACCCAAACTGGCGATGCTTCTTTTGCCAAGTTTCTCGAACATCCAGGTCTGATTCTTGTCGTGATTGGTTTGGGATTGTTAAGTGCCATTGGTCTAGGCAGCTATATTCTCGCCAGCCGTTATTTGCCACTGATTATTTTTGGTTTGTTGGGCTATCTGGAACCGGTGCTGCTGGCGCTGGCATCTTTGGTCATGGGGGAGAAAATTGGCGCAGAAGAGTGGCTGACTTATATCCCCATCTGGTTAGCGGTGCTGGTATTGGTGATAGAGGGTGCAGTCCATCTTTATCAGCAAAATCAGCGTAAGAAACAGTTGGCCCTCAATCTGCAGCAGTATTCGAAACGTATCGATTTGAACGATAAGAGCTAAAAAATCCGCGAATACGACAGGAATTATCAGTAAAACTGTTATGGCTGTGATGTAAATCACAGCTATTATGATGAAAGAAAAAGATTTTTACCTAAATTCACAAAAATAATTATAGGTATTTTATGAATTTATAGTCAATTAGGACAAAATCTTAGCTCGTTGAGCAGCTTTTGATTCAATCTTGATGATAATTCTATTACAATTATGGCGTTTTAAAAATTCACGCCCAGTATATATAAATTAGAGGACGTAACAGTGAGCAAAGACACTATCATTGCCCTACACGCAGAACACCAAGGTCGTTGGAAAAACCGTGAAGAAATCGCGGAACGTATGATTACCTTAATCGGTCAATTATACCGTGAGAAAAATATTGTTGTTTCTGTTTACGGCCGTTCTTTAATTAACCGTTCAGTGATCCAGATTTTAAAAACGCATCGTCGTACACGTATGCTTGATGTTGAACTTTCTGTGGTGAATACCTTCCCGATTCTGGAAGCATTAATGAAAGTTGAAAACATCGGTTCTGCTGAAGTGGATATCGGTAAACTTGCGGTTGAATATAAAAATGCAGGTGGTGATGTAGACGCTTTTGTTGCTAACGCTGTTGCTTCAATTCAAGGTAACCCAACTGCTGGCGCGCCTAAAGATGTTGTACTTTACGGTTTTGGTCGTATCGGTCGTATCTTGGCTCGTCTAATCATCAGCCAGTCTGGTTTAGGTCGTGGTTTAAGCCTTAAAGCTATCGTTGTGCGTAAATCATCTGATGGTGACTTGGCGAAACGTGCTTCATTATTACGTCGTGACTCTATTCACGGTACTTTTGACGGTACAATTTCTGTAGATGAAGAAAACGAAGCAATCATTGCCAATGGTCAGTTCATCAAAGTGATTTATGCATCAAGCCCAAGTGAAGTGGACTACACGGCGTATGGTATCGAAAATGCACTTTTGATCGACAATACCGGTAAATGGCGTGATGCTGAAGGCCTGAGCCAACACTTGCAATGTGCAGGAGTTGCACGTGTTGTATTAACAGCACCAAGTAAAGGCGAAATGAAGAACGTTGTATTTGGTGTGAACAACGGCGATATCCTGGATGAAGATAAAATCATCTCTGCTGCAAGCTGTACAACCAACGCAATTACCCCTGTATTAAAAGTTTTAGACGACAAATACAAAGTATTGAATGGTCACGTTGAAACCGTTCACTCTTTCACAAACGACCAGAACTTAATTGATAACTATCATAAAGCTGACCGTCGTGGCCGTGCTGCAACGTTGAACATGGTCATCACTGAAACTGGTGCTGCGAAAGCGGTTGCGAAAGCTTTACCTGGCTTAAAAGGCAAGTTAACAGGTAACTCTGTTCGCGTTCCAACACCAAACGTTTCGCTTGCCATCTTGAACTTAAACTTAGAGAAAGAAATTGATCGTGAAGAAGTGAACGAATACATTCGTCAAATCTCGATCAACTCGAAGTTACAAGGTCAGATCGGTTATACCAACTCAACTGAAGTGGTATCAAGTGACTTTATCGGTTCACGTACAGCAGGTGTGTTTGATGCGCAAGCAACCATCGCTTCTGGTACACGTTTAACTGCTTATGTTTGGTACGATAACGAAGTCGGTTATAGCTGTCAGGTATTACGTATTGCTGAACAAATGTGTGGCGTAAGCTATACCAAAGTTCCTGCTGAAACAAATGCATAATTTGTTTGCATCGCAATAAAAAAAGCCCGGTTTTAAACTGGGCTTTTTTAATGACTGTACAGAATATATGCTGAATAAAACATAAAAATCGATGAGAATGCAGGAAAAGGGACATAATTAAACAAAGGATAGATCATTGTTGCAGTTTAGACGTTTATTCGTGGTATTTGCTCTGATTGTGGTGGCCAACTTGTGTGGTGTGTATATCGCAATGTGGGTGTTCAAGCATTTTAATATTTATATCCCCTTAAAGAATCAGGATGTGGCGATTGATCTGCAAGAGCCGCTGCAAGTTCGCGTCAAAGTGAAAGATGCGCTTAATGTCGATGTGAATGGGCGGGTAAATGCCCAGATTCCAATTAACGAACAACTGAATGTACCGCTGACCCAGACCCTGACGCCACGGGTGTACTTCGATAGTCAGGTTCCAATCAGTACCACCATTCCTGTCAAAGAAACCATCAAGGTGAATCAAAGTTTGCCGATCGATACCAAGGTACAGGTTAAAATTCTGGGTAAGGACGTGACGTTGCCTTTAAAAGGCTCGATTCCTTTGCAACTGGATGTGCCGATTGATATTCAGGTGCCTTTACAACAAAAGGTACATTTGAAGTTTGATGCGCCAGTGCGCACAGTGCTCAAGGAAAATTTAAATATTCCGTTAAAAGCACAACTGAATGCCAATATTCCCATTCAGGGCAATTTAAATGTACCGATTACTTCGGAACTGAATGCTTCTGTGGATGTAAAAAATACCTTGCCTGTCAAAATTGCGCAGGGAGAACTCAAGATTCCTCTATCCAGCATGTATCTGGGACGTGTAAAAACCCAAGCGGTTGATGAACCCGCAACGCCAACTGACGTCAAGGTAGGTGAGTGATGGATATCACCAAGTCAGTAAAAAGTATGCTGATCAGTTTTGTGATCGTGACGACCTTGGTGGCGATCTTATTCTGGTTTTATCTGAATATTCAGGCTTCATTAATTGTATCTGCCCAGCAGGCGGATATTCGCTTGCCTGAATCATTAGCGACCAAAATTCAGGTCGGAGATCATTTAAGCGCCAAGTCTCAAGGCCAACTGGATACTGTGCTGGATATTGATCGCAGTTTAAGCTTGCCTTTATCAGGTAAATATCTGGCTGATCTCAGTTTTGAAGTTGAAACGCCGATTACCGTCGATATTAACTATGAAACCGTTCTGAAAGTTGATGATGTGGTACCGATTGAGACCAATACCGATCTGATCTATCAAAATAAATTATTGCCGAAATTTCCTTTGAGCCTGAATATTCCAGTAAAGCTGGACATCCCGTTTCAATTGAAACGCACCTATACCGTACCGGTAAAAATCGTATTCGATGGTCCGGTGCATTTTGCCTTTGATGAAACAATTAACTTACCGGTCAAACATCAGTTTAAACCCAGCCTCTATATGAATGATGCGATTAATATGAGTAAAATTTCGTCTTTTGATGCCATCATGTATAACTCGGTACAGCAGACCAAAGCCAATCTGGATATGCAAATGGCCTTACCTTTAAAAAATGTAAAACCGTAATCGATATTTTCCAGTTGTTAAAAAATCAGGTGGTAAATCTTCTGCCTAAATTGATATTTTTCGGTGCTGAATTGTTCAATTTGAATATTCAACCCAGAATAAATTTAAAAAAATCAATTTGCTGATTTTTCTATTCGAGAATTTTCTTAAAATGTGGCAAAATACCCCGTTTTAAAGAATTCAGAGGATTGGCACATGCGCTTTGTTGATGAAGCAGTCATTACCGTAGAGGCTGGCGACGGTGGCAATGGCGTAGCCAGTTTTCGCCGTGAAAAATTTGTCCCTTTTGGTGGCCCGGATGGTGGTGATGGGGGACGTGGCGGAAGTATTTACATCCAGGCGGATGATGATACCAGCACACTTGTAGATTACCGTTATACCCGTCGTTATCGCGCAGAACGCGGTAAAAATGGTTCGGGTGCAAACTGTTCAGGCCGTGGCGGTGAAGACGTTATTTTAAAAGTACCAGTCGGTACAACCATTGTTGATACTGAGTCTGGCGACATTATTGGTGACCTGGTTGCTGATGGTCAACGTGTCAAAGTTGCCCAAGGCGGTGATGGTGGTTTAGGCAATACTCACTTTAAATCGTCAACCAACCGTTCCCCGCGTAAATGTACACACGGGATTAAAGGTGAGTACCGCGAAGTCCGTCTAGAGTTAAAAGTACTCGCAGACGTAGGCTTATTGGGTATGCCGAATGCAGGTAAATCGACATTTATCCGTGCAGTCAGTGCGGCAAAACCAAAAGTTGCTGATTATCCGTTTACCACAATGGTACCTAACCTAGGTGTGGTCGATGCCGACCGTCACCGTTCATTTGTGATGGCGGATATTCCAGGGCTGATCGAAGGCGCGGCAGAAGGTGCAGGTCTAGGGATTCGCTTCCTTAAGCATTTGGCACGTACCCGTATCCTGTTGCATATCGTTGATGTTCAACCAATTGATGGTTCAGATCCTGCACATAATGCCAAAGCGATTCTGGGCGAATTGGTTAAATTCTCACCAACCTTGGCAAAACTTCCAGTGGTACTGGTTTTAAACAAACTTGACCAGCTTCCTGAAGAATCTAAAGAAGAGTGGTGTCAGCACATTCTGGATGAATTGCAATGGCAAGGCCCTGTATTTAAAACCTCAGGTTTGATGTCTGAAGGCACCAAAGAGGTGGTGTACTATTTAATGGATCAGATCGAACAACAACGTGAACGCGAAGTTGAAGATCCAGAATACGCAGCAGAAGTTAAAGCATTCCGTGAGCAGCTTGAAGCTGAAACACGTGAACAAACCATCGCAGCTAAAGAAGCCTATCGTGCCATGCGTAAAGCTCAGCGTGAAGCTGGTCTGGACGATGACGAAGACTTTGATGACGATGAGGATGAAGGCGATGTAGAAAGTATCTACATTCGTGACTAGTAAACCGAGGGAAAAATGATAGAAGTGGTCGATGGGCAACGTCAGCTCAATGCGTGTAAACGAATCGTTGTTAAAATCGGATCATCTTTACTCACTGCAAATGGGCAAGGTCTAGATTTAAATGCAATTTCGCACTGGGCGAAACAGATTGCAGATCTACACAATGCCGGACATGAGATTATTCTGGTGTCTTCAGGTGCAGTTGCAGAAGGGATGGTACGCATGAAACTTGCGAGTCGACCCACCGATCTACCCAGTTTGCAAGCTTGTGCAGCGATTGGCCAAATGGGCCTGATCCATACTTGGTCAAGTGTACTTGATCAACATGGTATCCAGACCGCACAGGTTTTACTCACGCATGATGACCTTGCAGATCGTCGTCGTTACCTCAACTCATGTGACGCTTTGCAGAACCTGATTGACTGGCATGTGATTCCGGTAATTAATGAAAATGACACCGTCTCTACGGATGAAATCCGTTTTGGAGATAATGACACTTTAGCGGCCATGGTTGCGGGTCAGGTGCATGCAGAATTACTGATTATCCTGACTGATCAGCAGGGGATGTTTGATTCTGATCCACGTAGTAACCCGAATGCGAAACTGTTTTCAGCTGTTCGGGCGCTTGATGATAGCCTGTTCGAAATGGCAGGTGGCGGTGGTGTGCTGGGTCGTGGCGGTATGGTCACCAAGGTCCGTGCCGCACGTCTCGCAGCGAGATCAGGTTGCCCAACGTTAATTGCCAGTGGTGAAAGTGACAATGTACTGGCACGCTTAATGGCGGGCGAGATGTTGGGCACGTTATTTACCACAGACAATGACCGTGTCACGGCACATCAGCAATGGCTGGCAGCGCATTTGCAAACGGCTGGACGTTTAGTGATTGATGATGGCGCGGTTGAAGCGATCAAGCGCAAGCACCGTAGTCTATTACCGGTCGGCGTAAAAGCGATTGAAGGACATTTTGATCGTGGTGATGTGGTGGAATGTGTTGATAAAAACGGTGCTCGTATTGCGGTTGGACGTGTCAATTTCAGTTCACGTTCGGCAGAAATGATCAAAGGTTTATCATCAGAAAAAGTCTATCAGGTGTTAGGTGAAGCACGTTCGCTAGAAATGATTCATCGGGACCATATGGCGATTTATTAAATGGCCCCGATAAAAAAGCTCGCTTTAGGCGGGCTTTTTTATGTCGACTGATTTTGCGTATTTGGCATCTAGGATGGGTAATCCTTTTTGTTCGCCCATCATATAAGGATAATCTGCCAGTGAAAGCATCTCTACATCTTCTTCACTGTTGCCATAAGCATAAACCGCATGATAATCATCTAAATTATACTTTTCTAAAATGCGGATTTTCTTCTGTTCACAACTACAGTCTTCGGAGCGATATTTTCCTGTTAACAGTCCATCTTTGGTTTCGGTCTGGGTGCAGATTACGTCAATCTTGAGCACATCACAGATTGGAGCGAGATAGAGGTCAACCGAAGCGGAGACCAGTACCACATGATCACCGCATTGTTGATGCTGCCGAAGTTGATTAAGTAAATCCGGATCTAATTTTTTGAATAGTTTTTGAGTATATTCCTGCGCTAATTTTTCCACAACGTTGATCGGCGTGTCCTTAAACATGGTTTCGAATAGACGTGGCCGCATGGCATGCGCAGGGTATAGACGCAAATAGTAGGCCTGAATCCACGGCAGGATTTTCAGGCCTCGTTTTACAATATGACGTTTTGATAGCGCAAAGAAAATAAATCCCGTAAAACTGTCTTTGGGATAAAGTGTTCCATCAAAATCAAATAAGGCAAGATTTATAGTTTTATACGTTTCGCTCTTTGCATGCATGCTTCATATCTTCCATTTACACGACTTGCGAACCAATTGGTATTGTAATCACGGCTGAGTTTAGGTCCTGAAATAACCACCTCTGGCATAATTGCATAAATTGGTTCTTTATTGGTTTTAGTTTGATAGAGTTTTTGAACCGCTAGGTAAGTCTGTGTATCTTCAAATTTTCTCTCTTTTTCTTTCTTTAAATCCGCACGGATCTGACGTGGCGTGACCAGCACCCGATTGCTGGTAAATGCAGCAATAATTTCTTTTTCTGACTGGCTCAGGGCGGATTGCGGATTACCATCTTTATTATAAAGTAATAAGTCACCATCTAAATCAAGATCTTTATCTTGTATCACTTCAAGCATCTTCTGGAAAGCAGCATTACGGCTGGAATACATGCCCGAATTATAGTCTGCAAAGCGGTAAATGGCTTTGTCATAATCCGCCGAATATTCCATCAGACGATGAATGCCATAATATAAGCCGCCGTATTGGGTATACAGGTCATCACGTAATTCTGCAATATTGCCACTTTGACGTTTATGCTCTTTGGCATAGTTAATATGGACCTGCATTGAACCCAGTGTGGTGATCGGATTCATTTTCTCGCCAATATCCTGGCCGATTAATTTTGCAGCACCAGTCAAAGCACTGACATGATAATGCTTTGACATATAGTCAAAAATTTCACGATAAAGCAAATCCAGCTCACGTTCGGTTTTTACCCTGCGCATCTGGCTCATGTAATTATTTTCAGGAGAGGGCTGATTTTTCAACACATCTTCAAAATAACCTGCCACCGTACCGCCAATGGTTTCACCTAATTTGGCTTCAAATTTCTCTTTAAGTCGGGTATTGATTTCCTGAACTGCTTTTTGCCCTAAACCCGGGACAGCAGGATCGGCAACAAAGTTCGATTCCTGATCAACGACCGCCACAATGCTACATACATTTTGCTTGGATTTTGGAATGCTTAATTGTTGCATGATATCAAAAATATCTTGCGACCAGGATTCCCGATCATTTACCCGTGGTGGAAGAACTTTTTTAATCTGTTCTACCTTCATTTCAGGCTCTTTATTATTTGACCACCATGAACTATCCCCACAAGCAGTTAAGCTTATGCTGATTGCCAACAGGCTAAATGTTTTGAGTAGAGGACGAGTCGAAACAGATTTGTTCATAATGAAGACAACACCGCACAAAAAGATGAGCCGAACGGGCGAATGAAGTATACTATGTTGGTCAGAAATTGTAAGAAAATATATGTATATTGGTTCATATCAACTGTCAAATAATTTGATTGTTGCCCCTATGGCCGGCGTCACAGACCGTCCATTTAGAACACTCTGTAAGTACTTTGGTGCAGGACATGCGGTCAGTGAAATGATGACTGCAGACAAGACTTTGCGCATGAGCAAGAAGAGCCTTTATCGGGCCAATTTCGACGGTGAGCTGGCGCCAATCTCTGCACAAATCGCGGGTTCTGATCCTGAACAACTGGCGGAAGCGGCACGTTATCAGGTGGCAAATGGGGCGCAAATTGTTGATATCAATATGGGTTGTCCGGCCAAAAAAGTCTGCAATAAACTGGCAGGTTCGGCTTTATTACAAGATGAAGATCTGGTCGCCCGTATTCTGGATGCCGTGGTTGCAGCCGTTGATGTGCCTGTCACCTTGAAAACCCGTTTGGGCTTTTTAAATGGTCATGAAAATATTTTACGTGTGGCCAAACGTGCCGAAGAATCAGGAATTGCTGCCTTAGCCTTACACGGTCGTACCCGTGAAGATATGTATTTAAATACGGCACGTTATGAACTTATCAAGCAGGTGAAACAGCTGATAGATATTCCATTGATTGCCAATGGTGATATTGATAGTCCTGAAAAAGCCAAATATGTGCTGGATTACACTGGTGCAGATGCCATTATGATTGGGCGTGCTGCTCAGGGCCGACCATGGATCTTTCGGGAAATTGCCCATTACCTCAAAACCGGTGAACATCTGGCTGCACCAGATATTGCAGAAGTCAAAGCAGTGTTATTGGGACATCTGGCTGAACTGTATGCATTCTATGGTGAATATTCGGGTTGTCGTATCGCGCGTAAGCATATTGCTTGGTACACCAAAGGTTTACGTTCAAGTAACGAGTTCCGCCAGAACATGTACAAAGTAGAAAATACCACAGATCAGGCAAAAGTCGTTGAAAGCTATTTTGATCAATTACTGGATCAGGGACAGCGGATGAGTGATGTGCAGGTTGAGCAGGTCAATTTACTGGATATCAAATAATTATTCTTGTTTGGTGTAAAAAAGCCTGTAATCAATTACAGGCTTTTTATTTGATTATTCTAAGTGAGCCGTGATTTTTTGCAGAATTTGCAGAATCACATCAAATTCACTTTGTAACGGCGTACTTTTACGAGTCACTAAAGCCAATGTACGGCTTGGTGCAGCTTCGATTGATTTCACATCAATGTCTTCATTAAAGTGAATCATGCTGTTTTTCAAGGCAATCTCAGGTAACAGGGTAAAGCCAAGATCTGACGATACCATTTCCACCAGTGTTGGCAATGAACTTGCTTTTAAGCGGTGATCATTTTTACGCTCACCGACCGGGCAGGCACTTAAGGCATGGTCACGTAAACAATGTCCTTCTTCAAGCAACATCAGACGTGATAAATCAAGGTCATCAAGAGAGTTTGCATTCGCCGCATTGGTATCTTTTTTGTTGTACACCAGGAACAAATGTTCTTTCGCGATTTCGGCAACTTTAAGGCTGCGTGTATCGAAAGGAAGCGCCAGTACAATCATGTCCAGATTGCCATGTTCCAGCTTTTCTACAATCTTCTCGCTTTGCGCTTCATGCAAATGCAGCTGAATTTTAGGCAGTTGCTGATGGACTTCTTCCAATAGCTGCGTCAGGATAAAGGGTGCAATGGTTGGGATAATACCAAGATGCAAATCACCTGTGAGCGGTTCGCTCATTTCACGACTTAAGCGCATCAAATCCTGAGCATCGGCAAGCAGTACACGCGCACGCGCTACCACTTGTTCACCTAACGGTGTTAAACGGACGTTTTGACGATCACGCTCAACTAAGACGCCACCTAATAAGCGCTCTAATTCCATGATGCCGCCAGACAGCGTCGACTGGGTGACAAAGGAACGACGCGCTGCTTCAGTAAAATGTAAAGTTTCTGACAACGTAACTAAATATGATAGCTGTCTTAATGAGGGTAATGCAGCCATAGAGTCCTAGTGTGATGATCTAAAGTGGTGAGCAAACAAACCACTAAGTTGCGGAATGAAATGTGCAGGAATATCATGCCCCATTCCTTGGATTAATTCAAACTTAGCACCAGAAATTGCTTTTGCAACAGCTTTCCCGTGACTTGGCGGTAACAGTCGATCTTTTGATCCGTGTACAACCAGCGTCGGCTGAGTCATCGTTTTGTTCAATGGTAACAGAGAACCCGTACATAATATTGCTAAAAACTGTTGAAGTACACCCGCTGGATAAAAACTACGACGATATAATTTGCGAATGGTTTGAATTGATTCAACTGGATTGACATAACCTGGCGAACCAATAATACGGAAAACATTCAGGCTGTGATTGATAATGGTTTCTTCATCGTGTGCGGCAGGCTTGCCGAGCAGGCTGAAAAGTTGTTTCGGGTAGGGCGGTGGCAAAAGCGGTTGATTGTTGCTGGTAAATAATAATCCAACTTTTTCTACTTTTTCGGGATATTTTGCTGCAACAATCTGTGAAATCATGCCACCCATGGAAGCGCCAAGAATATAGGTTTTCTCCAGGCCAAGCTGATCCATCAGCATTGCGACATCATCCGCCATATCATACAGCGTGTAGGGTGCACCTTCATTCCCCAGACCAAACATAAAGCGACTCATCAATTTCATGGTATTGAGCCGTTTGCCTTTATTGCGGATTTTAGAAGAGAGACCGATGTCACGGTTATCAAAACGGATGACTCGGAAGCCTTGATCAATCAGTGCTTTACAGAAAAAATCAGGCCAGAATAACATTTGTGCGCCTAAACCCATGATCAGTAAAATCGTTGGGTGTTCAGGATTACCGCCAATTTCAACATGCAATTCAATGCCATTGCCCAAAGTCACTTTGGTTTCTTGCATAAAGGAAGCGTATGGCGACACATTAAACTGGAGGGCACTGTTCATGATCTTGGTTCCGAATTGAATTCTTTTTATAACTTAAGGGCTTGCCGGACATTCTTTTCTCAGCAAGCTCTCGTATTTAAACCCTAAACCTGTGCTGGAATCAAGTCCGGAACCAGTTTGGTCAAGGTTAAACGCTGTTTACCCGCAGTTGCACCTAACAGCACAAATCCTCTTAGGGTGCCTTCGCCATCTGCTGCTTTCGCGAGCATACCATCATCGAACTCTTCAGTTTCCCAGTTCACTTCAACATCCAGTGGCGCTGGTAATACGGTTAATGGTGCGGCAGGGGTTTTTACTGCAACGGGCATAGCCGGGGAGTGAACGGCAGTGGTTTGACCACTCAGTGTTTTGGCTAGAGCACGGGCTTGTTGCATGATCGGCATGACGAATGGGAGCAAAGTACCATTCACTTCAGCGCAGTCACCCACGGCATAAATATCCGCCTGGCTGGTTTCTAACAAGGTATTGGTAATAATGCCACGACTGGTCTGAATATCCGCAGCTTTCGCTAAAGCAATATTTGGCTGTAAACCGATGGCCGAAAGTACAATATCTGCAACCAAGGTCTGGCCGTTGGCTAAAGTGACTGCATAGTCTTCGCCATCATTGATTTTCGTGACTTTTTCAACCGTGGTTGATAGCGCAAATTTAATGCCTGCCTGTTCCAGATTGGTTCTGAATGCATTTGCGACATGATTAGGCAGTAAGCGACCTAAAGGCTGTGGCGCAAGGTCAATCACCGTCACTTCATAATCACTGTGCAGTAAGTCGTTGGCAAATTCACAGCCAATCAGACCTGCGCCCAGAATCACTACACGTTTGTCTTTACGTTTCGACAGATTTTCACGGAAAGTACGATAGTCAATCAGTGAATTCACCACATGAATGTCTTCGCTACCATCACCAGCGATGGCTAAACGGATGGGATTGGCACCGACTGCAAGGACCAATTTTGAATAAGGCTGGGCAATGCTTTCGCCATTTTTTTCTAAAATAATTTCATGTTTTTCGGCATGAATTTGTTTGACCCAGGTTTCCGCTTCGATGCGCATATTCAATTGGGTGGCCATTTTTGCCGCATCACCGAGCGCGATCTGTTCCGGTGCTTTTTTACCTGCAAAGGCATTGGATAAGGTTGGTTTCGCATAATTTACCGCATCGTCCGCGCAGATCATGACCAGCTCTTGCTCTGGGCTTAATTTGCGAAATTCTCGTGCAACGGTATATCCAGCCATACCTGATCCGATGATGACGATAGGGTGCATTATATTCTCCAGTATTTTCTTATTTAAAAATGAATGCTCAGAAAAAAAGACCATGATTTTCATAGTCTTTTTTTCTTTAATCTTTAGATTTCAACCATTTCAAAATCAGCTTTTGAAACGCCGCAATCTGGGCAAGTCCAGTCATCAGGAATATCTTCCCATTTGGTCCCTGCTGCAATGCCGTCTTGTGGCCAACCTTCTGCTTCGTCGTAAATCCAACCACAAACGATACATTGATATTTTTTCATGTGACTCTCCAAACTGATCGGTATGCTCAAGTTGCCTTTCAGTAAAACTATTCCGTAATGTCGCTATGATCGCTGCAAGAGGAACTAACTTATGTTAATCGGGAATTAGATTTTTACGCAGAACGACATTTAAGTAAAGTAAATGCAAGAGTTTAATCATTTATTCAAAAAGCGATATGGCAATTCTATCTGAAAGTCTTGTTATTTGAGCAATTGCTCTAAAATTTTATCGAAAGTTCAGGACTTATATAATGAAAAAAGCCAATCGTATAAAAATAGTATGTATAAAAAACAAACATTCAAAATCAAGTTATGATGAAGAAAACAATGATGGAAGGAGAATAACGCATGGAAACCTTATCTTATAATATTAAAATTTATGCGACCCCTGAAAAAGTCTGGGAGGTTCTTTGGTCCCCTGACAGCTATCCGGAATGGACAAAATTTTTTGCCTGCGACTCCACTATGCAAAGCGACTGGAAAGTGGGGGGAAAAACCTATTTTGGTGATGGCAAGGGCAATGGCATGGTCTCTACCATTGAAAGTCTGGATGAACCGAAACAAGTTGTGTTTAAGCATCTGGGAATGATCCAGAATGGTCAGGAAGATCTGGAAAGTGAAGAGATCAAGACTTGGGCGGGTGCCTTGGAAAAATATATGCTGTTTGATTTTAACGGCGAAACCCAGTTACATGTTGAAGTGGATATTCAGCCAGAGCATGCCGAATTCATGAATAAAGGCTTTGATCAGGGATTGGCAATGGTCAAGCATCTGGCTGAAAAATAAGCCTTGAGGAGGTTGATTTAACAAGGTCAACTGTCGCGTAATCTCGATTCAAAATTGATAAATATTCATTTTTTTGAATTGTCTGATTGAAATAATACGAAAATGGGTTGTGATCTGCTATTCTATGTCACTTCATTTTTTACTTAATCGAGGCAGAGATGACGCAACAAAACGCTCAATCGACTTCTGAACAAACACTTTCCGAAAACGATTTAATCGCACAGCGTCATGCCAAGTTAAAGCAAATCCAAGAGACTGCAAAACAAACGGGTAAGAGCCCATGGCCAAACACGTTTAAACGTGAACACTATACAGCTGATTTGCAAGAACAATTTAAAGATCAAGATAAAGCACAAATCGAAGGTGCTGAAAAAGTTTATGTCAAGGTTGCGGGTCGTGTGATGTTGAACCGTGGATCATTTATCGTGATTCAGGACATGACCGGCCGTATCCAGCTTTATGTCGATCGTAAAGGTTTACCAGCAGACGTTTTAGAAACGATCAAGAGTCTGGATCTTGGCGATATTATTGCTGCTGAAGGTTATATCGGCCGTTCTGGTAAAGGTGACTTATATGTACACCTTGAAGGCTTTGAATTACTGACCAAATCACTACGTCCACTGCCAGACAAATTCCATGGTTTAACCGATACTGAAGCGAAATATCGTAAACGTTATCTCGACCTGATTGTAAACGAAGAAACCCGTAAGACCTTTGAAATTCGTGCCAAAGTAGTCGCAGGTATCCGTGCATTCTTAACCAATGAACGTTTCATGGAAGTTGAAACGCCAATGATGCATGTGATTCCGGGTGGTGCATCTGCAAAACCATTCGTAACCCATCACAATGCACTGGATATGGAGCTTTACCTCCGTATTGCACCTGAACTTTATTTAAAACGCCTAGTTGTGGGTGGTTTCGAGCGTGTGTTCGAAATTAACCGTAACTTCCGTAATGAAGGGGTTTCAACACGTCATAACCCGGAATTCACCATGATTGAATTCTATCAGGCTTATGCTGACTATAAAGACTTGATGGTATTGACTGAAAACATGCTTGAGAAGCTGGCAGTTGATATTTTGGGTACTACTGATGTGCCGTATGGTGATGAAGTGTATAGCTTCAAAGGTCCATTCAAGAAAATTTCAATGTTTGATGCAATTCTTGAACATAACCCGGACTTCACGCCTGAAAATGTCAACGACCGTGAGTTCTTGGCGAAATTCACTCAGGACGTGTTAAAAGAACAGGTGAAACCTGGTTTCGGTTTAGGTAAGTTGCAAACCATCGTGTTTGAAGAAACGGTAGAAACCAAGTTACGTCAGCCAACATTCATTACTGAATATCCCGCTGAAACCTCACCACTTGCGCGCCGTAATGACGACAATCCGCATATTACCGATCGTTTCGAATTCTTTATCGGTGGTCGTGGGTTAGCCAATGGCTTCTCGGAGTTAAATGACCCGATTGATCAGGCTGAGCGTTTCCAGGCACAGGTTGCTGAAAAAGATGCCGGTGATGATGAAGCCATGCATTACGATGCTGACTTTATTGAAGCCTTGGAATATGGCTTGCCACCGACAGCAGGTCAGGGGATTGGGATTGACCGTTTGGTGATGTTGTTTGCTAACGCACCAAGTATCCGTGATGTATTGTTATTCCCGCATATGCGCCGTAAAGACTAATCCTCTTTCTAAAAAAGCCACGTTTAGCGTGGCTTTTTTTATGCTTGAATGTGTTATTCAGCTTGCATTTCTTTCGCAAATTTTTCTGCGGCCTGCATAATTTTAGGCGTAATCGCATCCATTTGTTTATAGCCCACTTGCATGCTTTTTTGCATCACGATTGGCATTTTATCAATAGTCGATTGCCCTACAGGTGTTTTATAAAATTGGATCATGCCGTCAATTTCTTCTTGGGTAAATTCTTCGGCGTAAATTTTAATCATTTCTGGTTCTAGTTTTGCCCAGGTCAATTCCTCTTGCATAATTTTGCCGAGTTCCTGAGAATAATTGACTAGAGCAAGCTCTTGTTTTGTGGTGAGCTGTTTACCTTGAGTGAATTTCTCAATACTTGAATGCATCATGTTACTGATCTGTGGACTCATTTGGCCCAGAAACTGTTCTGACTTGGTGATTTTTAATAACTGCTTTATAGAATCTTTTGAAGCCGGTTGCGCAAACGCGGGTATGGAAATTACAGTGCCTAGAATAAAGGTTATAAACAATTTTTTCATGATTTAATTTCGTTGATGTTATAAGTAAAATGAATGGTACTGATCACTCATAATTTTTGTCAATTTGATCTTGCATGTTAAAAAATGTAATTGTTCCGTTTGGTGATTGAAAAGTATGTTTAAACCAACGATCATGTCTGCATAAATAAATTTGAGAACAGTCTGGACATGTTTTTAAAAAAATCGCTTTGTATCGCATTATTTGCTGCTCTTTCTTCCCCGGTATTTGCTCAGGGTCTTGTACTCAACGATGAAAATTTAAGAACAGATTTAAACTGGTTGAACCAGCAAGGTGTCATTCAAATCAGCACATCGACTTGGCCAATGAGCGGTGATGAGATTCAACGTGCATTATCCCAAGCAAAAGTAAGCAATAATACGCAGCAGAAAGTAATTAATTCTGTATTGAATGCATTACAGGCAGATAATGCCACCGTCAAAGTCGGCTTGCATGCAGGTACTGATCTTAAAACGGTTCCTCAAGCTTTTGGTGATAATCAGAAATCCCAATATCAAATCGCTGCTGAATTTAATGCGGGTGGCGAGAACTGGGACGCCAAACTACGTGTCAATGGTGAGAAAGATCCATTGATTGATAATGGTCATGATGCCAATGTCGAAGGTTCATATATCGCAGGTAAACTGTGGAACCAATGGGTGATTGCCGGTCAGATTCCAACCTATTGGGGACCTGGGCATGATGGTAGCTTGATTCGTGGTGATGCCAGTCGTCCCGTGTATGGCGTGACCGTGCAACGTGCAGTACAAAATGCATTTGAGACCAAGTGGCTCTCTTGGATCGGGCCGTGGCAGTACCAGGCTTTTGCTGGACAGTTAGATGACTATAAAGCCGTTCCAGACACTAAATTGATTGGTTTGCGTTTAACAGCACGACCATTCCCGGCTTTAGAACTCGGTGCTTCACGCGCGATTCAGTGGGGTGGTGAAGGACGTCCTGAAAGCTTAAGCTCTTTATGGGATGCCTGGACAGGAACCAAAGACAATGGCGGTACAGGTAAAGCAGATCCATCTAACCAGATTGCAGGCTTTGATGGGCGTTTGTTCTTACAACCTTTATTTAATGTACCTGTCAGTTTGTATACGCAATTTGTTGGTGAAGATGAAGCGGGTGGTCTACCTGCAAAATATATGTACCTTGCTGGTGCTGATTACTCATCAAGCTATAACAATATGCCGTACCAGCTTTATGCGGAATGGGCAGATACCCGTACCAATGGCGAAGCAAAAGGCATTTCATATAGCCATACCACCTATAAAGATGGTTACTATCAGCATGGATTCCCATTAGGACATGCCATGGGCGGTGATGGTCAGATGTATTCGGTGGGTGGTGATATTCGTTTTGATGTGATGAATCGCCTAGGTGGGCGCGTGATCTACGCTAAAGTAAGCCAGACCCAACGCGTTCAAGATAATAATGCTGCATTCCCTGAAGCCGATACTATCAAAGGTCTGGATTTAACCTGGACCCACTACCTAAAACCAACCATTCCATTAAAAGTGAATGGCTGGGTCAGCGACTCAGATCGTGATGGACGTGATGGTGGTGTTTCTGTAGGCGTTGAAATTCCATTGGAAACCAAAATGTTCCGCTTCTAAACAAAGCTGAGCTATTAAAAAAAGAAGTCCTGATGGGCTTCTTTTTTTATTTATTCATGTGAAATGGATTGTTTTGATATTCCAGATTGTTATTTTCATATCATAATTTTGCATATCAATATGAAAAAACAAGCTAAAGAACTGCATCTAAATTATTATAATGAATATCCTTTACTCGATCGTGAAAGTAACACGAGTAAGAATCTCGATATCATGAAAAATTGGAGTTGTTATGGCACTCGTTCCTCCACACAGTCTTCAAAGTGGTGGTTTGATACCACTTATAGATTTTATGGATAGCATGGATAAAGGAGGAATTGTACATGACTGAAAATAGATTAACGCACCTCAAGCAACTTGAGGCAGAAAGTATTCATATTATTCGTGAAGTTGCAGCTGAATTTGAAAACCCGGTAATGCTTTACTCGATTGGTAAAGACTCAGCCGTGATGCTGCATCTGGCACTTAAGGCATTCTATCCGGCAAAACTTCCATTTCCGCTATTGCATGTCGATACGGGCTGGAAGTTTAAAGACATGATTGCGTTCCGTGACAGCATGGCAAAAACCCACGGCTTCGATTTGATCGTGCATCAAAATGTAGAGGGTCGTGATGCGGGGATTAATCCGTTTGATCACGGTAGTTCAAAATATACCGACATCATGAAAACCCAAGGTCTAAAACAGGCCTTGGATAAATACCAGTTTGATGCCGCTTTTGGTGGTGCGCGCCGTGATGAAGAAAAATCACGTGCCAAGGAACGTGTCTATTCGTTCCGTGATAGTAAACACCGTTGGGATCCTAAAAACCAGCGTCCAGAACTTTGGAACCTTTACAACGGTAAAGTGAACAAAGGCGAAAGTATTCGTGTTTTCCCGTTATCGAACTGGACCGAGCTGGATATCTGGCAATATATCTATCTGGAAAATATCCAGATTGTTCCTCTTTATTTCTCTGCAGTTCGTCCTGTGGTTGAACGCAGTGGTACGTTGATCATGGTCGATGATGAACGTATGCGCTTAAAAGAGGGCGAAGTTCCACAAATGAAATCGGTACGTTTCCGTACGCTGGGCTGTTATCCGTTAACGGGTGCAGTTGAGTCTGAAGCAGATACCTTGCCTGAAATCATTCAGGAAATGCTTTTAGCGACCAGTTCTGAGCGTCAGGGTCGTATGATCGATCACGATGAAGCGGGCTCGATGGAAAAGAAAAAGCAAGAAGGTTATTTCTAATTTCCTTAAGCAAGTCCCTCTTTTTTAAAGAGGGATTTAGGGAGATTAAAAGCGATTTCTAAAGAATATGTGGAGTTTTGAGCAATGTCTCATCAATCAGATCTTATTAGCCAAGATATCTTGGGTTATTTAAAACAACATGAACAAAAAGACTTATTGCGTTTTTTGACTTGTGGTAACGTCGATGATGGTAAAAGTACCTTAATTGGTCGTTTACTTTACGATTCAAAATTGATTTATGAAGATCAGTTGCAAGCCGTAACACGTGATAGTAAGAAAGTCGGAACGACAGGTGATGCACCTGACCTTGCTTTGCTGGTTGATGGTCTACAGGCTGAGCGCGAGCAGGGCATTACCATTGATGTCGCTTACCGCTATTTCTCGACTGAAAAGCGTAAGTTCATCATTGCCGATACACCTGGACATGAACAATACACCCGTAACATGGCGACGGGCGCTTCCACTGCCGATCTTGCCATTATCCTGATTGATGCGCGTTATGGTGTGCAAACCCAACCCCGCCGTCATTCATTTATTGCAAGCTTGCTCGGGATTAAAAATATCGTTGTTGCGATCAATAAAATGGATCTGGTTGAATTCTCGGAAGCGCGTTTCAACGAAATTCAGGTTGAATATGATGCTTTCGTCAGCCAACTCGGTGATCGTCGCCCTGAGAATATTCTGTTCGTGCCAATCTCGGCATTGAATGGCGATAACGTGGTGAACCCTTCTGCAAGTACGCCATGGTACAAGGGTCAAACCTTGATGAGCATTCTTGAGTCTGTGGAAATAAAACGTGAATCAAATAAACATGAATTTCGTTTCCCGGTTCAGTATGTAAACCGTCCAAACCTCGATTTCCGTGGTTTTGCCGGAACGGTTGCATTGGGTGCAATCAATGTGGGGGATGAGATTGTTGCATTGCCATCAGGCAAGAAATCAACGGTAAAAGAGATTGTCACCTTTGATGGCAACCTTGAGCAAGCCGTTGCAGGACAAGCCGTGACTTTAACCTTAAACGATGAAATTGATATTTCTCGTGGTAACGTTTTAGTCCGTGCGGGCGAGCAGCCTTTGATTTCACGTAGTGTACGTGCATCCGTGGTCTGGATGAATGAACATCCATTGGTGAAAGGCAAGCTGTACAACGTCAAAATTGGTACACAGACGGTTCCTGCCAAAGTCACTGCGATTAATTTCCGTGTCAATGTCAACACATTAGAGCATACTCAGGTTGAGGAACTTGAGCTGAATGCCATTGCAGATGTTGTGGTTGAGTTTGATGCACCCGTGGTCTTTGACCAATATCAAGAAAGCCGTTATACCGGTTCATTTATCTTTATTGACCGTTTAAGCAATGTCACGGTTGGTGCAGGTATGGTTGAAGCGGCAGTTGAATGGACGGCTCATAGCAATCCTGTGACTGCAGAAGATCGTGCTGCCCGTTTAGGTCAAAAGCCTGCGGTGATTGGTGTGTCTGCATCATTGATCGAGAAAGCGCAAGCTTTAGAGAGTTTATTGATTCAGCAAGGTGTGGTTACGATTGCGAAAGCCAATTTAACGGCTGAGCAAATTGCATTATTACGTGAAACAGGTGTGGTAATTGTTACCACAACTGTTGAAGGTACGGATACAGAAATCACGGCTGAAACGGTTGAAGAAGCAGCTGAGAAAGTTGTGGAGTTGGTTCGTCTTTAATAGGCAGAACTGATTTGAAAAAACCCGCGTAAGCGGGTTTTTTTTATGCTTACAGATTTAATCGCATAATAATGAAGCATTTAAAATATATGTGATATTTCACATAAAATATTTCCTTATACAATGCCTTCCTTAGAGAGGTGTGTATGAAAAAAATATTATTTTTAATGGGGTTATGTCTGGCTTTTAATGTTGAGGCCAAACAGGGAGAAAATAGTACAGCGGCAATTAAGCGAAAAATTATTCAAGAATCTATTGAGAGCTATCCAGGTAACTGTCCGTGTCCCTATAACACTGCACGTAATGGTAGTCGCTGTGGAAAACGTAGTGCTTATAACCGTGCTGGCGGATACACACCTTATTGTTATCCGGAAGATGTCAGTGACCGCAAGGTAAAAGAATATAAAGAAAAGAAAAATCTAGTTTAAAAAAAGCCCCTGCAATAGGGGCTTCTCAATACATAAAGGCTGCTTTTTTAAAAGGCATGCATGGATAATCTACGAATATATTGCTGCGGATCTAAAGGGTAGTCTTTAATTAATTTTAAGAAAACCGCCTGATCACCTTGATATAACGCGCGGGTTGCTTCTTCAAAATTGGGCATATTGCCTAACATTGCCGACATAACGCGATCAGTGGCTTGTTTAGCCAGCATGATATTACTTTCAGAGGCTGGATCATTCAGCTCCTTATCAATCAGTTTGCGAATCACTGCAGATGCACTGGCACTCTGTTGATCTAACCAGTCCCAGTGTTTCTTCTGTAAGGTAATTTCACGAGAGATCACACCGAGTTTTGGACGGCCAACTTTCTTTTCCGGTTCAGGTTCGCTGTAGCGCTGCTGAATCTCTTGCTCAGCACCTGAAAGGTCAAGGTCGATTTGTCGACCTGTTTGATCGTTAAAAATCAGGATCGTCTCGGCAGTTTCACCAAGTTGTTTGAGCTTTAATGCAATGTCAGCAAGTTGCGCTTGAGCAATCAGCGTATAGCCTGAAAAAGCAGTATAGGTTGATTGAGTATTCATTTTATTCACATATTTTTATACGGGTAAAATAATATTACCAGGGTAAAAATAAATTAGCAAACATATTGACCCATTTTCTAAAAAGGGATTTAAGCCAGTTAGGCTAAATTCTGGAAAACTGATCTAAAAAATAACGCAGATAGAATGCCAATTTTCATTTTTATTCTGCGTTGATCGCGCTTTTATGAGACAATGTTTTTTTATTTTTGTGTATTAGGACTCCCATGATTGAGCAATCTCCTGAATCTTTAAGCGATATCGAAATTTTAGACATTTTACAGTCTATGAAAAAAGATAAGCTGGATACGGAAGCAAATGAGATCATCCGTAATGGGGGGAAAGCTGGGCGTCAAGAAGCACATAAACAGGCTTTGGTGGCACTGAATGCCAGCTTTGAGGACAAGTTTGTCGAAGCTGTGACTTTGGCATTGGGTCTGAATTCAGGTCAGGCTAAAAAAATTCGTTATAAAAAAGACCGTATCCGTATTTTAAAAGCCCGTGGCATTGATTATTTAGCGATTGATGGTGCAGAAACAGCACAGGTATTGGCTCAGGTTGCACAGGCCATTGGTCGTGAAGATGCAACGGTGACCCATGACTTGCACAATATTTTTCCATTCTGGAAAGAGGGCTGGCCAATGGTTCAATTTGACAATGCATACAAGATTCTAGCCGAAGATATTAGCATCCATTATCAGGCGGCATTAGATACCTTATTGGCACAACTAGGTGGAAACTAAGCGCGGATAAACGCCAGTTCTACTCATCAATCAAACATAACAAGGAATGTTAGTTTATGAGTTCATTACCTCATATTCCACCTGAAGCATTAGAAGTGTTACGTGAAGGGCAACTGATTGAGGCCATCAAGATTACCCGTGAGAAAACCGGGTTGGGGTTAAAGGAATCAAAGGATTTAATTGACCAGTATTTGCAAGCCCATCCACAAGAACAGGCACGTGTGCAGGAGCAGGTGGCACAGCGTAGCCGTGGTGGCGTAAAGGTTGTGGTCTTTATTGTGGTGTTACTGATCATTCTGATTTGGTTTGTTATGAAATAAAGAAAGCCCGTTAAACGGGCTTTTTTTTGACTTTTACTTAGTCTTCAGACTGGATAATCGTATCATTTTCCTGACTCGGTAAAACTTGTGTCACCAATAACTGGTCAATTTTATAATGGTCAATATCGACCACTTCAAACTTGAAGCCCGCATATTCTACGGCATCTGCAGGACGCGGGATCTTGCGTAGGCGATACATGATAAAGCCGGCAATGGTTTCATAATTCTCATTTTCAGGAAACTCTTCAATTTCCAGAACATGTTTGACGTCTTCAATCGGTGTACCCCCATCAATGAGCCAGGAATGATTGTCCCGCTTAATGATCTGCTGTTCTTCATCCATTGGCGTTACCCAGTCGCCCATGACGGTGATCATGATGTCGCTTAGTGTAATCACCCCGACTACCAGCGCATATTCATTAATCACGACCGCAAATTTTTCTTTGGTCGAGCGGAAGCGGTCGAGTAATTCTGACAGGGTTAGGGTATCTGGAATCATTAACACATTACGAATGGTCGATTCATTCAGTTGTGTAAAAGATTGTTTATTCAGAATACGCACTAGAATATCTTTGGCATCGACATAGCCAATCACCTGATCAATATGTTCATTACAGACCAGAAATTTTGAATAAGGGTATTCACCCAGTTTTTGACGAATACTGTCTTCAGGTTCTGTCAGGGTGAAAAACACCACATTTTCACGGGTGGTCATACTTGAAGGAACAGTACGTTCCTCCAGTTCAAATACGTTTTCAATGAAATGATGTTCCTGCTTTTGTAGCACCCCGGCTTGTGCGCCTGCGTCCATGACTGCTGAAATATCATCAAAGGTAATATTGTCGTCACGGATGGTATTGACTTTGAATAAGCGGAATAACAGATTGGCAATCGCATTGATGCCCCAAGCCAAAGGTTTGCAGATTTTAATAAAAATCTGAATCGGCTCGATGACGCTAATGGCAATTTTTTCTGGCGCAATCATGGCCAAACGTTTTGGCATCAGATCAGCAAACAGAATGAACAAAGAGGTGACCATGGTAAAGGAGAGAGCAAAACCAATGGTTTCTAGCCAAGGACCTGCATAAAACTTCACAATCAGATCAACAAAGAATGGCCGGAAGGCAGCTTCACCGAGAATACCACCGAGGATTGCAACGGCATTTAAACCGATTTGCGAGGCTGCGAAGAAATCAGCGGATTGTTCTTGTAGATCTAAAACTTTTTGAGCGCGGGTTTCGCCAGATTCGGCCAAAATTTTTAATTTAACTTTTCTAGCGCCAGCGAGAGCAATTTCTGTGAGTGATAAAAAGCCTGCTGCTGAAATCAGCAGGGCGATAACAATAATATTCTGGAAGAGACTCACACATCACCTGTGTTGCATATTATTATGAATATGTTGTAACACAAAAAAGAACAGAGGTAATCAAATCATTACCTCGTAATAACAGTTTTGCTGAGCAAACAAGCATATCCATTCGAAATTAAATATGATTATAGAGCAATATTTTTAGTATTGTGAAAATTGTGAGTTATTTAAGAGAAATTCACGATTCTCTTCTTCAATCATCTGGCGTGCCACAAACAGGATCAGCTGTCTTAACCAGCGATGGGCAGGATGATGATGTAATAACGGACACCATGCCATTTTTAATTCAAACTCAGGAATATAAAATGGAGGATCCTTTATAACCAGCTTTGGATTTTGGGTTTGCAAACGCGCCATACGGGTTGGCAATGTCGCAATCAAATCTACATTTTGCGCTAACAATGCTGGCATCTGATAATGACGGGTAAACACTGAAATTTTACGACGTTGACCAATACGCTCCAACGCCTGATCGATCCAGCCGAGTCCCGCCTGTTTATCCGGATTCACACCGAAACCAACCCCCATACCGGTTTTTGAGACCCAGATATGCTGCGCATCTAAATAGCTTTTCAGGTTTAAGTGAGTCACAGCAGGGTGTTTGTCATTTAAAATACAGCTAAAGCTATCACGCCAAACCAGAACCTGATGGAAGCTTTGTGGAATTTCATTGAAGCGGTTAATGGCAAGATCTACTTTACCTTGCTCCATGTCCCGATAAGACACATCACTCGGCGTCAAGAAATCCAGTACCACATTGGGTGCTTCTGAACGCAATGCCTTGACCAGGCGAGGCACTAAGGTTGCTTCGGCATAATCCGAGGTCATGATACGGAACACGCGCGTACTGGTATAAGGACGGAATTCGGTACGTGGCTCCAGAATCATGGAAAGATCTGAGAGCGCATCGCGAATACGTGGTTGTAATTCTAATGCACGCTCAGTCGGCGTCATGCCTTCAGAAGAGCGAATCAGGAGGGGATCATTAAACAGATTACGTAAACGACGTAAAATATTACTCATCGCAGGCTGGGTAACACCGAGTTGCTCTGCGGCGCGTGTGACATTTTTTTCACGAAGAAGTACGTCAAGATAAATTAATAAATTAAGATCGACCCGCTCCAGATTCATAAAAAAAATACCGAAAATAAAATCCTTAAATTGTGTTGAATTATGACATATATAAAGCCTTTTGTGTAACTTAATCCTACATAAAAGCAACAGCGCCAAGGCATATAACATCGCTTGAAATATCGGGTGCACTTATTGATCTGGTCATGCTCAACTTTGATACAATTGTTGTTTGTAACACCAGTAAGACACGCTAAAAAATTAAATATTTTGAGTATTTGAACGCTTATTTTACCGTGTTTTTTGAACTGACCAGTCTAGAAAAATGGCCTAAAATAGGGTTTTTACGCATTTCAGTGTATTTTGAAAATTAATTAAATACAATTGCTTATGTTTTATTTTTGAAGTTTTTGATAAAAGCCTATACATACATTTTCTAAGAAAATACCGAAGATTAAGCTAGAATATTGGCTAAATCGCTTGCCAAAGACTAAGCTTTGAGACATGTTGATGAGGTGCTTGAAATCTAGACTAAATAAAATCAGGATTTTTAGCCCCCGTTCGATGCCAATCCTCAAAGGAATAGATCATGACTACATATCAAACAGCGATTGATGCAATCCGCGAATTAAAAGCAAAATTTGGCAACACTTGGGCAGATATTAGTCCTGAAGATGCTGCTCGCATGCAACTACAAAACCGTTTCAAAACTGGTTTAGACATTGCGAAATACACAGCTGCGATTATGCGTCGTGATATGGCTGCTTATGATGCCGATTCTAGCAAATATACTCAATCATTAGGTTGCTGGCACGGTTTCATCGCTCAACAAAAAATGATCGCGAACAAAAAATACTTCGGTACAACTGAACGTCGCTATATCTACCTTTCTGGTTGGATGGTTGCTGCACTTCGTTCAGAATTTGGTCCACTTCCTGACCAATCAATGCATGAAAAAACTTCTGTTCCTGCGTTGATCGAAGAAATCTACACTTTCTTACGTCAAGCTGACGCAAAAGAACTAAACGATTTATTCCGTGCACTTAAAAAAGCACAAGAAGCAGGTGATACTGCTAAAGCAGCTGAAATCACTGCTCAAATCGACAACTTTGAAACTCACGTTGTGCCAATTATTGCGGACATCGACGCTGGTTTCGGTAACGAAGAAGCGACTTACTTACTTGCGAAGAAAATGATCGAAGCGGGTGCATGTGCACTTCAAATCGAAAACCAAGTATCTGACGCAAAACAATGTGGTCACCAAGCTGGTAAAGTAACTGTTCCACACGAAGATTTCATCGCTAAAATCCATGCATTACGTTATGCATTCTTAGAAATGGGTCTTGATGACGGTATCATCGTTGCACGTACTGACTCTGAAGGCGCTGACTTGACTCAAAAAATCCCAGTGGTTAAAGAGCCAGGCGACATCGCTTCTCAATACATCAGCTACTTGGATACAACTGAAATTGACATCGCTGATGCTCAAGAAGATGAAATCCTGATCAAGCGTGATGGTAAATTACACCGTCCTAAGCGTTTAGCTTCTGGTTTATATCAGTTCCGTCCTGACACTCAAATTGACCGTGTGGTACTTGACTGTGTATCTAGCCTTCAAAATGGTGCTGACCTTCTTTGGATCGAAACTGCGACTCCAAACGTAGAAGAAATCGCTCACATGGTTAACCGTGTTAAAGAAGTTGTGCCAAATGCGAAGCTTGTTTATAACAACAGCCCATCATTCAACTGGACTTTAAACTTCCGTCAACAAGCTTATGACCGTTGGGTTGCTGAAGGTAAAGACGTTTCTGCATACGACCGTGCTAAATTAATGAGCGCTGAGTATGACAATACTGAATTAGCTGCTGATGCTGATGCTAAGATCCGTACTTTCCAAGCAGATGCTTCTCGTGAAGCAGGTGTGTTCCATCACTTGATCACACTTCCGACTTACCACACTGCTGCTCTTTCTACACATGAGCTTGCACAAGGTTACTTCGGTTCTGAAGGTATGTTGGCTTATGTTGCTGGCGTACAACGTAAAGAAATCCGTGGCGGTATCGCTTGTGTTAAACACCAAGCAATGGCGGGGTCTGACATCGGTGATGATCACAAAGAAATCTTCTCTGGTGACAATGCGCTTAAAGCACATGATGATGCTAAAAACACAATGAACCAATTCGCTGCTCACTAAGCACTGAACTGATTTAAAAGGAAACCCTGCGCAAGCAGGGTTTTTTATTGTTTAAATCATTGCTTAAGGCCAGATAAATGTCCGGCTCTCTAAAAAATAAACTGTTCTATTTTTAATTATATTGAGTAGGATCTATTTAACCATTTCTATTATTTGCATGGTTGATTAACCTGGTGTTCAGCAGACTCAAGTCTCAGATAGAACTCTTTGAAATCAACTGTTCAGCAGACCGATCATTCAATCAACAGATATAAAAAAACTGCTCATCAAGAGCAGTTTTTTTATTGCAGAAATAAAAACTTATTTCTCAACACCTGCTGGTTGACCTGCAAGTTTTGCATTTGCATAGTCCCAGTTAACCAGGCTTTCTAAGAAAGTCGCGATGTATTTTGGACGTAAGTTACGGAAGTCGATGTAGTAAGCGTGTTCCCAAACGTCGATTGTTAATACAGCGATTTGACCATGCGCAAGCGGCGTGTCTGCATTTGAAGTTTTAGTAATTGATAATTTACCGTTTACTTCGTCAGCAACTAACCAAGCCCAACCTGAACCGAATTGAGTTGTTGCAGCAGCAGTGAATTCTTCTGCAAATTTTTCGTAGCTACCAAACGCTTCGTCAATTTTCGCTGCAATCGCGCCTGTAGGTTTACCACCACCGTTTGGCTTCATGCTGTTCCAGTAGAATGTGTGGTTCCATACTTGAGCAGCATTGTTGAAGATACCAGCTTTAGATGCATCACCAGCAGAAGCCTTGATGATTTCTTCTAAAGTTTTACCTTCAAGATCAGTACCTTTGATTAAGTTGTTTAAGTTAACAACATAAGTATTGTGGTGTTTGTCGTGATGGTATTCTAAAGTTTCGCGAGTGATATGTGGCGCTAGATCATCATAGCCATATGGAAGTGCAGGTAAAGTAATGGTTGTCATGTTTCATTCCTTGCAAATTTGCTGGGTTTTACATTAAGTGTTTTTATTGTAAATGATTCTGCATGCAATAGGGCAGTCTTTTAATACACAAAATATGCAAAAAATTTCCATCTGAGACATATACCATACACAAGATAGAATTAGAGCCAATGATTATTTTAGATTATCTTTGAGCTGGCTCTAATCTACATTGATCAAGCAGAAGTTTTTAACTTTATTATTTAAAATCAATTTTTTATTGCTGTTAAAGCCGCATGGTAGCGGCGATTGACCTCATCCCAGTCCACCACATTATAAAAAGCCGCAATATATTCAGGTCTACGATTTTGATATTTTAGGTAATAGGCATGTTCCCATACATCCAGTCCTAAAATAGGGGTATGACCATGCATTAGTGGCGAGTCCTGATTGGCACTGCTTTCCACCACAATTTTACCTTCAGGTGTGACACTCAGCCATGCCCAGCCACTTCCGAAACGGCTAATCGCGGCTTTGGTAAATGCCTCTTTAAATGCATCAAAACCACCGAGTTGCTGGTCAATGGCTTTTGCAATATCACCTGTCGGTTCGCCACCACCGTGTGGGCTCATAACGGTCCAGAATAGTGAATGGTTGGCATGTCCGCCAGCATTATTGATCACCATAGGTTTAAGTTCGGCTGGAACTTCATTCACTTTGGCGACTAGCTCCTCTACAGGAAATTTTTCCCATACCGTGCCTTGAATTGCGCCATTAATATTATTGATATAGGTCTGATGGTGTTTGCTATGATGAATTTCCATGGTCTTGGTATCGATATTGGGTTCAAGTGCATCATAGGCATAAGGCAGCGCAGGTAAAGAATAAGCCATGTGTTTGATTCCTTTTGTAATCAATGTGGTTTTATGAGGATGAAATTAAGCGCTTTCATTATTGATATAAAAGCAAATGAGAATCAATATCTTTTAATTTGCTTTTATCTATGTGATATGAATTAAAAAATAAATTTTATTTATCAGTTGATTAAGAGTGAGGAATCTAGAAGTGGTTATGTATTTAAAATTATGGCTATAGAGATGAGCAGCTAGGCAATGAGAACCCTGCATCATTAAGCGACCAGAAAGAATCGATGGGGAGGCAGAAAATTGGAAAATAAAAATCAGATAAAGGAATGAAATGAATTTCACTCCTTTATCCGTGCATCGGCTTAAATTGGATTGTTGAGCTCAAAATACTCAGATTCAATGGCAAACTGTGTTGCAATGGCTTGTGCCAAGCGCTGTACGCCATAACGTTCAGTGGCATGATGACCACAAGCAAAATAGTGAACCCCTAACTCTTTGGCTTCATAGAAAGTGCGTTCACTGACTTCACCTGAAATATAAGCATCGCATTCTGCTTGAGCAGCTTTGGCAATAAAGTCTTGTGCGCCGCCTGTGCAGAAGCCTATTTTTTTGATTGTAGTTTTAGTACTCGGTAAATGAATTACATTAAAATCAAAGACAGCTTGTAACTTTGCTTTAAATTGCTCAGGGCTCAGTGCATGGTCTAAATAACCAATGTTGCCGATAGGGTGCTTTTCACTTGGATCTAATGCTTCCAGATCGTTTAGCTCCAACAAATCGGCAATGGCGACGTTATTGCCTAAAGTCGGATGCGCGTCTAGTGGCAGGTGATAGGCAATTAGGGAAATATTATTCTGGATCAGTTTTTTAATGCGATTGCCACGCATACCGGTAATCGGATAGGGTTCGCCTTTCCAGAAGTAGCCATGATGCACCAGTAAGGCGTCCGCCTGTTGAGCAATCGCGGCATCAATCGCATCTTCAGAAGCGGTCACGGCGCATAAAATTTTATTGACTTCAGCTTTGCCTTCAATTTGTAAGCCATTTGGTGCGTAGTCTTTAAACTCGTTTGCTTTTAAAGTCTGATTACACCAGTGCACAATATCTTGCACATTTGCCATGCGATTCCTCAAATGATTAACAGCTTGTTAGAGCTCAATAAAAACATATTTTTAAATGTAACTAAAGCTAGACAAAACTTTTTTAACTTTTGCATTGATTTTAAGCAATTTACTTTACAATAGTGGAAACTTCCAGTTCTTCAATAAATTACGTACATTACATAATTTCGCCTAGAGGATAATAGACGTGCGCCGTGCATTTACATGGTTACCTTGGGTATTACTCATTCTTGTTATCGTTAGTTTTCTGGCTTGGCAGAAATCACATCAACCGAAACCGACTGTTGCGGCTGATGGGGTAAAAATGCCGGCAGAAAAGGTTGAGCCTCTCATTGATACATCACGTGCCGGTGGGGTGGTTTCCTATAGTGCTGCAGTCAAAGTGGCTGCACCTGCTGTGGTGAATATTTTTACCACGCAGAAAGTCAAACAGATGAATCATCCATTATTGAATGATCCTGTATTTCGCGAGTTCTTTGGCAATCAAATGCCGCAACAGCCTCAAAATGAAAACAGTCTGGGTTCAGGGGTGATTGTACGTGCAGACGGTTATATTCTCACCAATAATCATGTGATTGCTCAGGCTGAACATATTGTGGTGGCATTGCATGATGGCCGTCGTGCTGAAGCCAAAGTAATTGGTACTGATCCAGATACAGATCTGGCTGTAATCAAGATCGAATTAGATAATCTGCCAGTGCTACCATTTAAGCTGAGTGGTAACGAAGTAGGTGATGTAGTACTTGCGATTGGTAATCCATTTGGTGTCGGTCAAACCGTAACTCAAGGGATTATTTCTGCCACAGGTCGTTCTGACTTGGGAATCAATACCTACGAAGACTTTATTCAAACCGATGCTGCCATTAATCCGGGTAACTCGGGTGGTGCATTGATTGATGTTGCGGGCAATCTGATCGGTGTCAATACTGCAATTTTCTCTCAATCTGGCGGTTCCTTGGGAATTGGCTTTGCTATTCCAGCCAAGGTTTGTCAGCAAGTGCTTAATTCCATCTTGAAAGATGGCCGTGTGGTACGAGGCTGGTTGGGGATTAGCCTGATTCCAAATACCATTGAAGAGGATGTTCTGGCAACAAAACCGATTGGGGTTACCGTGGCTGATGTATTGCGTGACGGACCTTCGGATACGGCAGGCATTAAACGTGGTGACAAAATTATCCAGGTCAATAATGAACAGATTTCTTCCGCTTCGCATTTAATTAATTATGTGGCATTGCAAGCGCCGGGTAGTCTGATTGATGTGATTGTGGAGCGAGAAGGCAAGCAGCAAACGCTCCAAGTGAAGGTGGGAGAGCGCAAAGTACAGCAAAATACGCAATCTCAATATATACCTTTACCGAAACATCCTTAATCAAGATGGTTTTACCAGAGAGGGTCGCTTAAAGCGGCCCTTTTTATGGCTGCAATAAAAAAGCTTGTTGACGATAAGGCCAACAAGCTTTTTTACATTTTATAGGTGTTTTTATTTTTCATTAAATCATGCAAATTTTATCGTTTTATGACAAATTTTTGATGATTCAATGACAAGTGTGAAACTTGGAAATACGTAATTAGTGGGCACAAAATGCCTGATTGAAATATTCAAATAGATCAGGCGTTTGAAACCAGATCAAGATTGAAAGACTAATTAAACCAAGAATAAAGCCCATCAGTAAAATTTTAAAATTTCGTTCAAGATTAGTCATGAATAATGGCCTCTTCATTGACGAACAGATGAATCACCACGCCAAAAGCACTTAATAGCAAGCAGGCAAGCCAGATCATATTGTAGTTGCCGGTCATGTCGTGGTTGATACCCCCTAACCAGCCTCCAAAAAATGAACCGATTTGATGAGTAAAAAACACAATGCCACTCAGCATCGATAAATATTTTACGCCAAACATATTCGCAACAATACCATTGGTTAATGGTACCGTTGAAAGCCAGAGCAATCCCATGATGATGCCAAAACTATAAACGGTAAATATACTCAGGGGTAATAACAGGAAGGCAATGATGGCGACGCCACGTAAGCCGTACAGCAACATCAGCAGTTTCGGTTTTGAATAACGATCGCCTAACCAGCCAGCCCCATAGGTCCCCACAATATTGAACAGGCCTACCAGTGCTAAAAATATGGTGCCTGTGGTGGCATCAAAGCCATGATCAATTAAATAACCCGGTAAATGCACTCCTAAGAATACCACCTGAAAGCCGCAGACCAGAAAGCCTAGGGATAACCACCAGAACGGTTTATGTTTGCGGGCAATGTTAAGAACCTGTTTAAAGCCGAGACTGGGTTGATTCAGTGCCTTCGGTGCGGTCGAAGTAGGGGATTTTAATAACCATGCCAACGGGATAATGAATGCAATCGCGAATGCACTGACGAGTAGTGCGGAGGACCAGCCTATACTTTTGAGTAACAGTAGGGTGGATGGCAACATGATAAATTGACCGAATGATCCTGCTGCACTGGCAATCCCCATTACCATACTGCGTTTTTCTGGCGGAGCTGCACGACCAACGGCTGAAAGCAGTACTGTAAATGAGGTCGCAGATAAAGCCAGACCAATGACAAGCCCTAAACTAAGATTTAGCAGAACTCCGGTTGAGCTGAATGCCATCATTACCAAGCCAATCGCATAGAGCACGCCGCCTGCTGCAACCACTTTCTTGGTACCATATTTATCGGCAATTGCACCTGTGAAAGGTTGGGCCGCACCCCAGATCAAGTTTTGTAAGGCAATGGCAAAACTAAAAATATGGTGTCCCCAGCCAAATGCGTCGCTCATCGGGACCAGGTATAAACCGAAGCCATGACGTACGCCCAGCGAAAGTGCAAGGATCAGTGCACTTCCTATCAGCATATAGGTCAACTGTTTTGAGAATTGTGGCTTTGACATTGTTGTTATGATCAAGGAATAAGTGAAAAGTATTTTAAAATACTTCTGTCTATATTTCGATTCTAAAAAAATGATTAGCGTTCTATTTGTTTGAGTAATTTCTTTACTATTAGAAATATCAGGAAATAAAAAAAGCAGCGAAGGCTGCTTTTTTTATGAACTAGGATGCTTAGAAACGATAGCCGACACCGACATAGGTAATTAATGGATCGATATCAATTTTGGTATTGGCACGAATGAGTTCTTTACCGGTATTAGAGTCCGAGATAGTAATTTTTGCATCACTACTCATTGGTGCATATGTAACAGAGCCGACAGCAAACCAGTTTGGATTAAAATCATAAGTTGCGCCTAGTGTTGCCATAGGAGCCCATGCATCATCTGCTTCAACTTTAATTTTAGGATTGGCTGAGGAGGTTTTGCCATCAAGTGCAGCGCCCGCTTTATTATCGAGAACATTCTGAATCATATGACCCGCAGCAACGAGATCATTACTCACATTATCATCAAGTTTTAAATGGGTGAAATGAGCATACATGACACCTACACCAACGTAAGGTCTAAATTTATTAACGCCTGTTTTACCAAATTGGTAATGAATTTCTGCAGCGGGTAACCATGCAGTTGCGGAGGCCGCTTTTTTGCTTTGTGATAAATTAGTGATAGGGATATCTTTTTTTAGAGGAATATCGGCCCCAGCTTCACTAATAATGTTTCCAAGCCAACTCCCCAAATTTGATCCATCGTCAATAGGAGTGGCATGTCCTGATAACGGGGCATAAATGTTACCCTTACCGAGGATATCTACTTTAGGAGGAATACCTGCTTTAATTTCTAAAGAAACGTTATCGGTAAAATGATAGTTGGCCATGATACCCAGAGTATCTACATCATCTGCTTCTAGCCCCGTACCTTCTGCTTGCCAATTTGATAATCCATTCAAGGTACCTGTACCAGCAATACTGCCTGGTAAGGTTTTTATCCCCAGATTTTCACCTAAATTAATTAGATTATACCAAGCTTGTCCACTCGTTGTACTTCGATCAATTGCACCCTTAACAGATTTTATTGAAATATCACCAATTTTTGATTTTGTTCCCTCAGCAACACCAGTATTGATATCAATTGGATTGCCTTTTCCTTGTGGCATGGCATGCAACCAACCAGCAGAAACTGAAAAGCGTTTAAACCCATCACCATCTTTTAGACTGAAATAAGGTGAGTCTGCAAAAGTAATTGTTGGTAGGGCACATAAGCCTGTAAGCAGGCAAGCAAATGACTTCTTCATCATCTTGGGACTCCATGTCCTAAAGTTTGTAAGGATTTTTCTTGCGCCCACGATAACTCTTTTTTTGACCTACTTTGTTTAGTTAAAATTTATAATTGTTATGCTTATGAAAAAAATTGTTTGATTTAGATAAATTGATGAAGAAATTATGAAGATACAAAAAAAGTCACCGAAGTGACTTTTTTCTAAAAAAATTAAAGAAAATAAATTACATAAAACGAGATAAATCTTCTTCAGGACGCGCGGTTAATACTTCAATACCAGTTTTGGTTACCAAAATCGTATGTTCATATTGGGCCGACAATTTGTGATCTTTTGTGACAACGGTCCACTTATCACCTAAAAGCTTGGTTTGCCAAACACCTGCGTTGACCATTGGTTCAATGGTAAAGGTCATGCCTGCTTCCAGACGCATACCGGTACCTTTTTGTCCATAATGCAAAACTTGTGGTTCATCATGGAAGACATTGCCGATACCATGACCACAATATTCACGGACGACACTAAAACGTTCAGATTCCACATATTGCTGAATGGCATAACCGACATCACCCAGATATGAACCGTCTTTTACCGTGGCCATGCCGCGATACATGGCTTCTTGGGCCACTGAACACAAGCGGTTTGCAAGAATAGAGGTTTCACCGCCCACGATATACATCATGTTGGTATCGCCGTGATAACCATCTTTAATGACTGTTACATCGATATTAAGAATATCGCCGTTTTTTAAGATTTTATTTTCAGACGGAATACCGTGACAAACCACATGGTTGACCGAGGTACAAATAGAATGCTGGAACGCAGGGCGACCTGGTGCTGCGCCATAGCCGACACAGGCCGGGATTGCTTGCTGAACATTTTCAATGTGATTGCGACAGATGGTATCGAGTTCTAGTGTGCTCACGCCCGCTTTAATATGCGGTTTAATCATGTCTAGAACTTCAGCCGCCAATTTGCCAGCAACACGCATCTTTTCAATTTCTTCAGGTGTTTTGATTAATCGACGAGGGGCTGTATAAGTTGTATTCATGATCTCTAAAAACTTTTGGTAATTTGCAAGCGTCTATGGTATAAATAGCCGCCTATTTTATCAAATGCTTTTCGTGAATATATTTTACGAAATTATCTGATAATTATAGTCGTAAAAAAATCCGCACATATATCGACACATTACTCTGGGTGCCTAGCAATAGGTGGAGAATGCGGATATATGGAGGCCTAACCCAAACTTTAAGGTAAAGAAAATGGCAGATTACAACGTAAGCATGCGCGACCTTCTTCAAGCAGGCGCACACTTTGGTCACCAAACTCGTTTCTGGAACCCAAAAATGCGTCAATACATTTTTGGCGCGCGTAACAAAATTCACATCATCAACCTTGAGCACACTGTTCCTGCGTTAAATGATGCTTTGAACTTCGTTAACAACCTGGCGAGCAAAAAGAACAAAGTATTATTCGTTGGTACAAAACGAGCTGCTTCTAACATCATCCGTGAACAAGCTCAACGCGCTGGTCAACCATATGTAGATCACCGTTGGTTAGGTGGTATGTTGACGAACTGGAAAACACTTCGCCAATCTATCAACCGTTTAAAAGATCTTCAAACTCAATCTCAAGATGGTACTTTTGCTAAGCTTACTAAACGTGAAGCTTTAGAGCGTACTCGTGAGATGGAAAAACTTGAACGTGCTTTAGGCGGCGTTAAAAACATGGGTGGTTTACCTGACGCATTATTTGTAATCGACGTAGATCACGAAGCGATTGCAATCAAAGAAGCGAAAAACTTAGGTATTCCTGTAATCGGTATCGTTGATACAAACTCTAACCCAGACAACGTTGATTACGTTATTCCGGGTAACGACGATGCGATCCGTGCAGTAACTTTGTATGCTTCTGCTATGGCTGATGCGATTCTTGCTGGTAAAGAATATGCTCAATCACAAGCAAATGCACAAGCAAAAGGCGACGACGCTGCTAAAGACGCTTCTGAGGCTTAATGCGTTTTGACGCAAGCTTGTCATTTTTGCGACATGTAATGGTGGCAAATTAAAGCGTCGAGATTGCAAACGGCCCAGAGATTCTTTGGGCCGTTTTTGTTGAACAGATTTATTTTCTACCGATTTTAGGAGAACAACATGACTGCAATTACTGCAAGCATGGTAAAAGAATTACGTGACCGTACTGGTCTTGCAATGATGGAATGCAAAAAAGCATTAACAGAAGCTGGTGGTGACGTCGAACTTGCGATTGACAACCTTCGTAAATCAGGTCAAGCAAAAGCTGCTAAAAAAGCAGGTAACATTGCAGCTGATGGCGCGATCACAATCATCCAGGAAGGCAACAAAGCGATTCTTGTTGAAGTTAACTGTCAAACTGACTTCGTTGCAAAAGACGAAAACTTCAAAAACTTCTCTGATAAAGTTGCTGCTGCTGCACTTGCTGCAAACGAAACTGATGCTGCGAAAATTGCTGAACTTAAACTTGAAGACGGTTCAACTGTAGAAGAAGCGCGTGTTGCACTTGTTCAAAAAATCGGTGAAAACATTCAGGTTCGTCGTGCTCAAATCGTTGAAGGCGAAAACTTGGCTGTTTACAAGCACGGTTTAAAAATCGGTGTTGTTGTTTCTTACACAGGTGATGCTGACACTGGTAAAGGTATTGCAATGCACGTTGCTGCGTTCAACCCAGTTGCGGTAAATGCAGAAGCTGTTCCAGCTGACTTGATCGCTAAAGAGAAAGAAATTGCTGAAGCGAAAGCATTAGAATCTGGTAAACCAGCGAACATCGTTGAGAAAATGGTAACTGGTTCAGTTGAAAAATACTTGAACGAAGTTGCTCTTGATCGTCAAATGTATGTTATCGACAATGACAAGAAAGTTGCTGATGTATTGAAAGCGACTGGTACTGTTGTCGCTCAATTCGTTCGTTTCGAAGTGGGTGAAGGTATTGAGAAGAAAGCTGAAATGAGCTTTGCAGAAGAAGTTGCCGCTGCTCAGGCTGCTGCGAAGTAATTTGTATCTTCTAAAAAAAACCCGGTCATTTTGACTGGGTTTTTTTATTGTCTATTAAAAAGCCCACTTCATCAAATGGGCATTTTTAATATTATTTAAGGCTTATTCAGCTTCTTTTTTTAGCTCGTATTTGCTTGCCAATTCACCTGTAATTTCTTTACCTTCGGTATCTAAAGCTTTCAGGTAACCTTCAGCAACGAAATATTTACGGCCATCACCGGCTTTATCCAATGTGATGACTGAGGTATTTTTGCTATCAAAGGTGAAGCTACCTTTGCTTTCGAAGGCTTTACCATCACCTTTGCCTAAATATTTTTCTTTTAATTCATAAGTCTTATCTAGATTTAGTTCGAGCTCAGTCTCAATACCTTCGCAGTCAGCGCATGGAAGGACACCTTTATAAGTACCATTCCAGTCGAGTGAGTTTTCCGCTGTGTGCGCACTGTCAACAGCTTCATGCGTTGTTTCTGTTGTGGTTGCAGCTGGAGGGGTTTGCTCGTCAGTTTTTGGTGTTTCTGCCTTGTTACACGCTACAAGGAAAACCGATGCTAGAGAAATGGCAATAATTGATTTTTTCATCTTGGATAGAACCTTATTGGAAAGTATTGATATCCAAGTTATTAGATTTTAAAAAGAAATGGAAGTAAGGGAATGTAAGGGTTGTTTAACCTTTGGTAAAGCAAGACAAGCTTAACCTTGTCTTACCTTGAAGCGTGGATTTGATTTGCAGATCACAAATAACTTGCCACGACGCTTTACAAGCTGGCAATCAGCACTACGACGTTTGGCACTTTTAAGGGATGAGCAGACTTTCATTGTGGTTCTCTATATTTAATGTAATGTTATAATATTACATTTGATTTGTGTTGTAAAGTTGATCTCATTGTCGAAAGTCTAAATAAAGGGAGCTTGGAAATAAAAAGCCCTTATCGTTTAATACGGGCTTTTTGAATTTAGAGCAAGCGATGAACTCGCGTCCCCAAGTTTGGCAAGGGGACTAGCTATTTTTAAATTGCTATAGATAAATTGATAGAGCCTCTATATTGAATTCTTATCCATAATTTGGAGGCGAACAGGTGTTATAAAATATCATTCGGTCTTAGCGAAAAATTGATGTGTTCACGTACTAATATTTGCATGGTTGGAATAATATTTCGAATATCGCCACGTCTCCACTGAAAGGCATAATGCAGTGAGGGGAGTGGAGGATGACTTTCAAGTTGAATCAGTGTGGAATCTGCACCATTTTCCATCCAGCCTTGGGGTAAAAAACCAATCCCAACACCTTCTCGAATCATGCCGGCAACAGCACTCCAGTTATTACAGGTAATACGTTTAATTTCATGAATATTCTGGCTTAATAGCCAGTCATCCAGAATACGGGTTGTTCCCGCACCGGCGGGGAGTGTAACCAGTGTATGTTGAGTTAATAGACTGATTAAATCTTGGGGTGAGCCCTGATCGAGTAAAGACTCGGCGATCATCCATACAAAATCAGCTTTGGTAATAGACTGAGAGAGAATACTGCTTTTAGAAGCCCGGCCCGCCATGATGGCAAAATCGAGTTCTCCTGCATCTAATTTCTGTTCAAGCACTGCACCTACATCTACATAGGGTTCTAAATGTAATAGGGGATGCTGTTTCTGGGCAATGGCAATAAATTTAGGTAACCAGGTCAGTGCAGATAATTCGCCCACACCAAACTTCAATCTTCCATTCAAGCCTTTGTGTTGATTCGTAAAGGTGGTTTGTAGGGTGATGACGGCTTCAAGCACATTACTGGCCATGCTTAAAAGACGCTCTCCATCCTCAGTTAAAACCGCTCGATGGCCACGTCGATCAAACAGTTGATGATCTAAAATACACTCTAATTCATGAATTCTTTGAGATAACGATGAAACAGAGATATGCAGGCGTTGTGCTGCGATTGCAAAATTATCACATGTCGCAGCCCAGTAAAAAGCTTCCAGTTGCTTGATGGTCGGAGATGACATTGTTCGATTTTTCCGAATAACCTTGTTTAAATAATATCGCTTTTCTTTATGTTGTTCTATCACTATAAAGTAGATAGTGGAATATGGATGAGCGATGTATGGACGTAAATAAGCAAAATATTCAGGCAGGAGCGATGCCTTCTAAGCACCAGCCTAAAATTCTGGACGATATTTTATGTTTACAAGATTTTGAGGCAAAAGCACGTCGAAAACTGCCTCGACCGATCTTTGGTTATATTGCTGGCGCGGCAGAAGATAATACGAGCCTGCAGGATAATCGTATAGTTTTTAAAGATTATCGTTTTATCACGCAGGTCTTGACAGATGTTTCTCGGCGAGATCAAAAAGTAGAACTGTTTGGAAAGACCTATCATGCTCCGTTTGGCATCGCACCCATGGGCTTAAATGCATTGTCAACTTATCGGGGAGATGTGGTGTTAGCACGGGCTGCACAGGCTGCCAATATTGTTTCAATTATGAGTGGTTCATCCTTGATTCCGTTGGAAACTGTAGCAAAAGCTGCACCAGATACATGGTTTCAAGCTTATCTTCCCGGGGATACCGCACGTATTTTGGCCTTGCTGGAGCGGGTAAAGCATGCAGGTTTTCAGACCTTGGTGATCACGGTGGATATCCCTGTTTCTGCCAATCGTGAAAATAATGTGCGTACAGGTTTTTCGACGCCTCTGCGCCCAAGTTTACGTTTGGCTTGGGATGGGCTGACCCGGCTTTCCTGGTTATTTGGGACTTTCTGCCGGACATTGATGCAGCATGGAATGCCTCATTTTGAAAACTCCTTTGCGACAAGAGGTGCGCCGATCTTATCTGCAAATGTGCTTCGTGATTTTTCTGCCAGAGATCATTTGAACTGGGAACATTTCAAGCAGATCCGTGAGTATTGGCAAGGACATTTAGTGATTAAAGGCGTGCTCAGTGTTAAAGATGCCCGTCTTGCCAAAGACATGGGGGCAGATGGCATCATTTTATCTAATCACGGTGGTCGTCAGCTGGATGGTGCCACTTCACCGATGCGAATTTTACCAGATGTGGTTCAGGCATTAGGTTCCGATTATCCGGTCATGATTGATAGTGGTTTCAGACGGGGATCAGATGTGCTCAAAGCCATCGCATTAGGAGCAAAGATGGTCTTCGTTGGACGACCTTTTAATTATGCAGCTGCTGTGGCAGGGGATGCGGGAGTTGAGCATGCGATTAACCTGTTACGTGATGAAGTCGATCGCAATATGGCAATGTTAGGTGTTAATCGTTGTGATGAGCTGAATCCCGATATGCTTATCCATTGTTGATCTCCAGATTAGCGCGTCTTTTTATTTTTTAATTATCCGCTTGAATGATGACCTGTCTTATAGATGGAAACTATAGGCGATAGGGGTCATGTGCCTTAAATAAAGGATTATCAATATGCAAAATGTTTATGAAACAGAACAAGAAAAAGCCAAACGTCTGAAGAAAGTGGCCACAGCGACCATTGTGGGTTCAATGTTGGAATGGTACGACTTCTACTTATATGCCACGATGGCCTCTATTGTTTTTAGTAAAGTTTTTTTTGATAAATCTGATCCGAGTACAGCAGCAATCGCGGCCTTTGCAACCTTTGCAATCGGATTTATTGCCCGACCATTTGGCGGTATATTTTTTGGTTTTTTTGGCGATCGTTATGGTCGTAAGAAAATGCTTTACATTACCTTTTTGCTTATGGGTTTATGTACCGTTTTTATCGGTTTAATTCCCAGTTATGACACGATCGGGATTTGGGCGCCGATCCTGTTGGTTTTTTTCCGGATTATTCAGGGGCTTGGTGCAGGAGCTGAGTTTGCCGGAGCGGCAATTACCTCCTATGAGCATGCATCAGATGAAAAACGTGGTCGTCAGGGCGCCTGGCCAGCATTGGGTCTGAATTTAGGCTTATTATTATCCTCACTCACTATTTTCCTACTCACTTTAAACGGGGATGAGTTTTTATTAAATGGCGGTTGGCGTATTCCATTTTTACTCAGCTTTGTATTGGTACTTGTCGGGATTTGGGTCAGAAAAAATTTACCTGAAACGCCAGATTTTGAACAAAAAATTAATGATGATTCAGAAATTAGAACTGAAAATCCTTTTAAAAGTTTACTGAAGGCGAATCTAAAAGGCATCTTGGTGGTTTTGATTGTCGCAATTGGATATAACGCGCTCAGCTATATTTTTAAAACCTTCTCATTGGCTTATTTGACACAGTTTAAAGGGGTAACAGCCCATGTTACCTCCTTGTCGATTACCATTGCCAGTTTGGTTGCCATTGTTACTGTGCCATTGTTTGGGTGGCTATGCGATTACTGGAGTAGTAAAAAAGTTCTGATCTTAGGTGGGCTTTTATCACTATTATTTGCATATCCATTTATGAAACTACTGGAGACAGGTCAGGATATCTTTATTTATGTGGCAATTGCGATAGGAACCGGTATTTTGGCGCCCATGATGTTTGCTTCGCAGAGCTCATTTTTATGCCGACAATTTTCAGTGGAGAACCGCTCTACCGGCGTGAGTTCTAGCCGGGAAATTGGTACGGCTATTGCGGGTGGATTGGCCCCATTAGGTGCGTTGAGCATGGTTGCAGCATCGCCAACACATTCAACAGCCAGTGTTATCATGATTTTAATTACGGCAGCAGTCTTTGTTGTGGTTGCCGCGTTATGTGATCAGGGTTACCGGTTCTCTAAACATAAAAATTAATATCTATGCTCTAGGCACTGTTGAAATCCGGATTTCAATAGTATTGGATCAAAAGTATGTATACATGGTTGGTTATGGGGGCTGGGCATTTAAATATATCAATAAAAAAGCCCTTATCTTTCGATAAGGGCTTTTTTGAATTTGGAGCGGGAAACGAGACTCGAACTCGCGACCCCAACCTTGGCAAGGTTATGCTCTACCAACTGAGCTATTCCCGCAATAGGACGCATTATAGAGAGTTTCATTCAAGTGTCAACTCTCTATAATGCTAAGTGTTGAATTAATCAGCACGTCGCCAGATTGTACCTTGGCGTGTATCTTCCAAAACTACACCCTGATCAAGTAAAGACTGGCGAATACCATCAGCTTTGGCAAAGTCTTTGGCTTTTTTCGCATCAACTCGTTGCTGAATGAAGTCTTCAATATCAGCATCAGAGAGGCTTAAGGCTTCCTGACCAATATCCGATTTCAGGAACTCATCTACATCATGTTGAACCAGACCCAGAATATGAGTTAAATGACGCAGGGTAGAGTAAAGAGCCGTTGCCTGCTCCGCTTGCTCTTCTTTCACCGCACGGTTGAGTTCTTTATTGAGTTCAAATAGCACCGCCATGGCTTCAGCAGTATTGAAATCATCGCACATTGCATTGTTAAAGCGTTCAACAAAGTTTTGTTCTAAAGTCTCAATCGTTTTTTGACCATAGACTTGCTGATAGGCTTTGAAAGAATGATAGAAACGGCTGAGCGCGGTTTTTGCTTCTTTTAAGGCCACATCAGAAAAGTTAACTGGACTGCGATAATGCGACGACACAATGAAGTAGCGAATCACTTCCGGATGAAACTTCTCCATCACATCGCGGATGGTAAAGAAGTTGCCTAAAGACTTAGACATTTTCTCGCCATCGACATTGATGAAACCGACATGCATCCAGTAATTGACATATTGTTCGCCAGTTGAGGCTTCACTTTGTGCGATTTCATTTTCATGATGTGGGAACATCAGATCTGAACCACCACCATGAATATCGAAATGATTGCCTAGGCAGCAAGTCGACATTGCAGAACATTCAATATGCCAGCCTGGACGGCCATTACCCCAAGGTGAAGCCCATGCAGGTTCATTTTCTTTGGCATGTTTCCACAGCACAAAGTCAAAGGGATGTTTCTTTTCCACTTCGACATCAACGCGTTCAGATGCACCCGCTTGCATGTCGTCCAGTTTACGGCCAGATAGACGACCGTATTTATCGAATTTGCTGACTTCAAAATAAACATCGCCATTACTGGAAGGGTAAGCAGCACCTTTATCCACCAAGGTGTTAATCATGCTTTGCATCTGATCAATATATTCAGTTGCTTTGGGTGCTTCATCTGGTGCCGCACAGCCCAGGTTGGCTGCATCTTCATTCATGGCATCGATAAAACGTGCGGTGAGCTGTTGAATGCTTTCACCATTTTCATTGGCACGTGCAATGATCTTGTCATCAATGTCGGTAATGTTGCGAATATAGCGAACTTTCCAGCCTTGGCTACGTAAGAAGCGAATGATGTAGTCAAATGCAACCATAACCCGAGCGTGCCCGATATGACAGTAATCGTAAACCGTCATACCACAGACATACATATCGATTTGACCTTCTTTGCGTGGGACAAATTCAACTTTTTTACGTTGCTCAGAGTTATATAGAACAAAAGGTTGCATAAGGGTTTTCAAACACTCTACAAAAATCGTTATTCATCATAACGTATGCACCATATTTCATAAAGTTATCAGCAGAAAAAAGATGGCTTTAGTTTGCAATATTTTCTTTATTCAAAACGGATTTGACGGGGCGTTCGAAGTTGGGCCTTTTTGGCAAAATAATAGTAGATCATAGCAGTTGCCAAGATACCCACCAGCCAGGAGATATCGACACCACCTAGCATAGTCGCGATGCTACCCGTATAAACCTTGCTGTCAATAAAGGGGAGTTGTAATAACACGCCCATGACATAACAGCCAATGCCGATTCGATTCCAGTGACCATATTTTCCATCGGGGTCGTAGAGTGCCGCAACATCACATTGTTCTTTAGAGATGAAATAGTAGTCTACAAGGTTGATTGCGCTCCATGGAATGAAAAAGGTGAGCAAGAACAGAATGAATGCTTTAAAGGTATTTAAAAAAGTATGTTCACCCAGAATTGCGATGATGGTAGAAATGGCAACCATAGCCAGTACCACACCTAAACGGGTCATTCTTGAAATGTGATATTCAGGTTTGAAACTATTCCAAATGGTTGCAATACACATAAAACAACCATAAGCATTCAGGGTGGACAGGGTCACTTTACCAAAGGCAATACTGAAATAGAGGAAAGTAATGATCAGTGCGGCTGCATTCATCCCCACGACATATTGCACTTCATTTCCAACAAAGCCACCTTGTGAGATTTGTGCAATCAATACACCTAAGGTCATGGAGATTTGCGAACTGAGCAGCGAACCTAGGCCAACAGCCAGAAAGACACGGCTGGAGGAGGGGTTTGAGGGTAGATATCTTGAATAGTCAGCGACATAAGGGCCAAATGAGATTTGCCATGAGGCCGAAAGGGAAATCGCGAGTAAAAATGAGGACCAGCTAAATTTTTGAACAGCAATTAACTCTGAAATGTTTGAATGAGTTAAAATTTGAGTCAAAATAATGACAAAGGCAATTAGCCCGATAATACTTGCAACTTTTCCAACCCAGTGAATTAAACGATAGCCAATGGTGGCAAAGATCACAATAAAGACCGCATAGATTAAAATCCCGGTGCTATTGCTGACATGAATAAGTTGCGCAATCGCTTTACCTGCAAGGACTTCACCCGTGGCTGTAAAACCGATATACATGAGGCAAACCAACAGGATTGGAATGCAGGCACCATATACACCAAATTGAACACGGCTTGAGATCATTTGTGGAAGGCCGAGTTTAGGACCTTGAGCTGCATGCAATGCCATCACGATGGCACCGAAGCACTGTCCAATCAACAAACCGATAATCGACCAGAAAACATCTCCACCAAGAACCACAGCCAAAGCACCGGTAACGATTGCCGTGATTTGTAAATTGGCGCCGAACCATAAAGTGAATTGCCCAAAAACACTGCCATGTCTTTCTTGTTCGGGAATGAAATCAATACTGCGGTTTTCAATAAATTGATGTTTTTCTCTCTCATCCAATGAGCTCATTTTTATACGCCTTATCCCTGGAGCATTGATTGTCACTAAAAATACATGCAGTATTAAAATACGATCATGTATATATTGATATGAATATGTATATACAACTAGGTTTATATGTGAGCAATTTTATTTGTGTTAAAAAAGGTAAATTCCAGATTTTTGATTTAGCCAAGGTTTCTATATAGATGCATAAGGCTGAATTTTTAAATTGAATAGCACAAGGCAAGGCAAGAACGCTGCTAGAAGTCTCTCCATTTTTCATGAAAACTTATACATTTAGAAACGTGCAGAATTCACAGTTATGTTAGAATCGCCTTCATTCTTTTGATTAAAATCATCTGCCGATTGGTAGATAGAGTATTATTTTGAGTCAAACTCATATGTCACACGCCATAAATTTCCAGAAAAGCGCACTCGAAACCCTGCGTATTGAACAGCAAGCGATTGAAGTGCTTGCCACCCAGATTAATCAACATTTTGATCGTGCATGTGAAATATTATTGCAATGCCAAGGTCGTGTGGTCATCACGGGGATGGGGAAATCGGGTCATATCGGTCGTAAAATGGCAGCTACATTTGCATCGACAGGTACACCTTCATTTTTTATGCATCCAGGTGAAGCGGGGCATGGCGATCTGGGCATGCTGGTGCGTGGCGATGTACTTATTGCGATTTCAAACTCGGGCAAGAGTGATGAAATCATGATGTTGATGCCATTGATCAAGCATTTAGGTGTGCCATTAATCACGATTAGTCGTGATGATAAAGGGCCAATGCCACAAAATGCGGATGTGGCATTAACACTGGGTGCTGCTGACGAAGCGTGCCCTCTCGGATTGGCGCCAACCTCAAGTACAACTGCAACATTAGTGCTTGGTGATGCTTTGGCGGTTGCGTTACTGGAAGCACGTGGCTTTACCGCAGATGACTTTGCGCGTTCGCACCCGGCAGGCGCATTGGGGAAACGTTTGCTGTTGCATGTGAAGCATTTGATGCATACAGGTTCAGAATTACCCAAGGTACGTCCTGATACACCGATGAACAAGGTGCTCTATGAAATCTCGGATAAACGTCTTGGTTTAACCACGATTGTTGATGAGCATGACACCTTATTGGGTATTTTCACTGATGGTGACTTACGTCGCATGATTGACCAGCAACAAGGTTTTGATGTCAATCTAGCGGTTTCTGAAGTGATGACTAAAAATCCGTTCACCATTTCTCAAGAAGCCCGTGCGGTGGAAGCATTAGAAAAAATGCATGAGAGAAAAATTAACCAGTTTGTAGTGGTGGATGACAGCAAAAAAGTGATTGGTGTGATCAGTATGCATGACCTTATTCAGGCGGGAGTAAACTAAGCCATGGCATCTTATGCTTTACAAGAACAAGCACGTCATTTACAGGCACTTGTGCTTGATGTGGATGGAATCTTAAGCGATGGCTTTGTGACCTTAACCAATTCGGGTGATGAAATTAAGTCATTTGATATTCGTGATGGTCTGGGGATGAAACTGGTCCAGCAAGCGGGTATGAAGGTGATTATTATCACGGGCCGGAAAAGCCATATCGTTCAAAAACGCATGTCTGACCTTGGAGTCGATCTGGTTTATCAGGGACGTGAAGATAAGGGCATGGCCTTACGTGAAGCATGCGCCCAACTCGGTTTATTGCCTGAAGACTGCATCTATATGGGTGATGACTGGCCGGATTTATCTGCATTTGCAATTGCCGGAATGAAAGTCACTGTTCCGAATGGTCATGAGGAAGTGCGTCGTCGTGCCAATCTGGTGACACAGGCGATGGGCGGTCGTGGGGCTGTCCGGGAAGTCTGTGATATGTTGTTGATGGCAAAAGGTGTTTACCAAGAACTGCTTGAAAAATATCTTGCGGTACCACATTAATATAGTGTTGATTTGCTCAAAGGTTAGGTAACCCAGTTTATGGATACCAAAGTTTTATATGTTGTTGCTGTTGCAGTCGCTGCGGTGAGCGGTGGCTATTATTATTACAGTGGCAAGGCAAAAAAGCTGGATGTTGATTCAGCCAAGAATATGACCTATTCCGCACAGGGTGTTCACTTAACACAAACTGATGAGCAGGGTAATTTATATATTCGTGCTGAAGTGAAACAGTTGCAACAGAATATGCAACTGAAAACCTCTCGGCTTGATCAACTGAATGCAGTGATGTACAAACAGGGCAAAGCAGACGCAACCTTTTACGCCAAACAGGCAAATGGCTATGATGACAACACTAAAGTTGTCTTGCTTGGTAATGTCGTTGCGACGAAATTGTCCGATCAGGGTAAAATGGAGTTTCATACCGATGAGCTCACGGGTTACCCGAAAACAAGAGAACTTGAAACACAACATCAGGTCACGGTTCAATCACCGACTGCCGAGTTTGTGAGTCAAGGTCTCAAGGCTAATATGAATAATGGTCAATATGAATTTTACAAAATTCGAGGAAAGTATGCGCCAAGCTCTTAATTCTAAATCTCGTCTCACTTTCCTAAAACAAGTCGGCTGTGTGGCTGTGGTTGCATTATCTGCAAGCACCAGCTTTGCCTTGCCTTCAGACCGCAATCAACAGCTTTCACTGGTTGCGGATCGCGCAACCTATAACGATAAGTCTGGTGTAACCACCTATACCGGTAATGTGGTGATCGAGCAGGGCACCATGAAACTGCAAGCAGATTCACTGGTGGCTAACCTGAATAGCAAGAAAGAAATTCAAACCATTACGGCAAAGGGACGACCTGCAAAGTTCCAGCAACAAATGGATGCCAACAAAGGTCTGGCACGTGGTGAAGCGCAAAATATCGTATATAACGCAGATACCGGGATTATTACGCTAACAGGTAATGCTTACCTGTATCAGGATGGATCAAGTATCCGTGGTAATAGCCTGAAATATAGTATGAATAAAGGCGATGTCGAGGCGCAGGGCTCATCGAGTAACCGTGTACAAATCATTATTCCACCATCAAGCTCTAAAAGCTTCCCAGGGGCACGTGATTAATGGAACAGGCAGTGCAACAACCCCAGACTTTATGTATTAAGCATTTAGCGAAAAACTATAGTAAACGTTGGGTGGTCAAAGATGTATCTTTTACCATGCAAAGTGGGCAGATCGTGGGTCTGCTTGGCCCGAATGGTGCAGGTAAAACCACCAGCTTCTATATGGTTGTTGGCCTTGTTCGGATGGATAAAGGCGAGATTCATTTAGATGACCTCGACATGTCTGACCTTGCGATGCATGAACGTGCGCGTAAAGGCATCGGCTATTTACCGCAAGAAGCTTCCATTTTCAGGAAATTAACCATTTCTGAAAATATTATGGCGATTTTAGAAACGCGTAAAGATTTGAACAAACAGCAACGCCAGCAACGTCTGAACGAATTGTTAAGTGATTTTAAAATTAACCATATTAAAGATTCACTGGGTATGAGTGTGTCTGGTGGTGAACGCCGTCGTGCTGAAATTGCCCGTGCTTTGGCCGCAGATCCGAAGTTCATGCTGCTGGATGAACCGTTTGCCGGGGTCGATCCGATCTCTGTAGGTGATATTAAAGATATTATCCAGACGCTGAAAGATCGTGGTATCGGGGTGCTCATTACCGATCATAACGTGCGTGAAACGCTGGCGATTTGTGAAAAAGCCTATATCGTTAGTGAAGGTTCAGTCATTGCGGAGGGAACACCGCAAGAAATTCTGGACAATGAACAGGTACGTAAAGTCTATTTAGGTGATGATTTCGTCGTTTAACCTCGAATCAACTGTGTATGTGAAGAAAGAACCGAAAGGTTCTTTTTTTATGGCTGCATATAAATCAGATTGCTCAATCCCAACTCATTTAGTGGGGAATAGCGAGAATTTTATTCTAATTAGCTGATAAATATTTATTTTATTTTTTTAATTAGTTTGGCATATTTTATAAAAATGAGAACTGTTTTACAAAAATAAACACTTATAAATGTGTGAAAACGTGTTTAGAACATAGTGTTTTATGTAAAAAAATGATTAAAATGAAAATGCTGAAATGATAACAATACGAAAAAATATGAACTTAAAGAACGATATAAAAGTGAATAATGGATCATGGAAAAGAAGTATGAGTTTTAAGTGGTTACTTTATGCAGCAACGCTATCTGTACCAATGACACATGCAACCACACCAAGTGAACAGTATCACACTTTAAAGAACAATTTGTCTCGACTGTTTGTTCCGCAAAGTAGTGATGAGTTTAAAGTTGCGCAAATGCAAAAGTTGAGCAACTTCTCGGTCGATTCCTCACTAGGCAATGATTTACCTGTTGTTGGATCAGGACGTCCACAAGAGACGGCGGTCGCAAATGCATTTTGGCAGAATCAGCGTAAGGTATTGAGAGATGCCGTGCAGGTAGCGGTACAGCGTAATCCGGATATTGCACAAGGAATCGCGGCACTGGCATCGCAAAATGCCAATATCGACGTGGCAAAATCAGGCTACTATCCACAGATTGGCGGTGGTGTCAGCACAGGAGATCTGGGGAAGAAAAGTACACGTGGACAGCAGTTACTGACCTTGAGTGCAACCCAGATGCTTTATGATTTCGGCAAGGTTAAATCGGGTGTCAATGTAGAAAAAGCCAAGGTGTTGGTTGGACAGGCCAATGTGCTGGTCAAAATTGACGATATCTCCTTGGATGTGGCACAAACTATTATCAATATTCAGCGTTATCAGACGCTTATCCGGATTGCCAATCAGCAGATTGCTGGGATTAAGCGAATTCAGGAAATGGCCAATCTGCGTGCCAATGCCGGGATCAGTAGTCAGGCTGACCCGATCCAGGCCCAGTCTTATTTACAATCTGCACAGTCGGCGATGATTGCCCAGCAATCTTTACTCAGTCAGTACCAGCAACATCTTTATACCTTGCTTGGTTTTGATACCCGTAACGTGCAATGGACCATTCCTGACGATTTTGTAAAACAATCAGATTTATACGCAACACCACAGTTCAATACCATTCCACAAATGATTGCTGCACAGGCGGGCATTGAAGTGGCGCGTAATCAAAAATTACAGACACAGGTGAGTAATTATCCGACACTATCGGTAAAAGGAGAACTGAGTCAGGCTTTACACGGACGCAACCCGGGAAATGATAAAGAAGGCGGCTTTGATAGCGCCATCATGCTGGAAGCCAGTAGCCAGTTCTACCAAGGGGGAGCGACTTCTTCCAGAACACGCGCCGCCAGTTATGCTGAAGAGGCAGCAAGAGCGCAAGTGAATGCGGTTTATCTCAAGGTGCTGGACCAGATCCGTACCAGTCGTGAACAGATTGAAAATAAACAACGCCAGATGCAGGTTTTGGCAGGACAACAAGCAACAACAATACGTACAAGAGAACTTTATCAAGAACAATATAAATTGGGAACACGGACTCTAGTCGATTTGCTCAATGCTGAACAAGCGATTCATAGTGCGAACTCAGAGGCTGAAACAGCACGTTATGATATTTACAGCAGCATTGCACAATACATTGCTGCGACAGGACGTTCTCGTCAGGCCTATGACCTCAATAATTTAAATATACAAGGGTTTGAGGTACAACCATGATTACTACAAAAATAAATTATCAGCCATGGTTACAGGCAATATTAACCATCGCCAAACATTACCGGATTGAACCATCTGAAGAACGGATTCGCTTACAACTGGACTGGAACCAGAACCAGAACCTGGATGAGGTTTTGATCCTGATCAGTCGGCAGATTGGCCTGAACTTACGCAAAGTTGCCTTTAGCAATGACGTGATTAACCCTTGGCGCCTACCGGTACTGGTCGAACTGGCCGACGGGCAGGTTGGTGTGATTGATAAGGCGGATGGTACCGGACATGTCAGCATTCAGCTCAGTGGTGATCAGGGCCTGTCACAGAAATTTGCCGTCGGCGCGCTAAGACACATCATTAAGAATGTCTATGTACTGCGTCCTGAACAGTCGGTTCCTGATGCGCGTGTTGATGAATATATCAAGCCTTATCAACCGAGCTGGTTCTGGTCGATTGCCTTACAAGACTGGAAGCGCTATATCGATATCATGCTGGCATCGATGATTGCCAACATTCTGGCATTGGCGACCATTATTTTCTCCATGCAGGTCTATGATCGGGTCGTTCCTTCACAATCCATTCCGACGCTGTGGGTGCTGGCAGCTGGCGTACTTATCGCCGCAATTTTTGAATTTGTGCTGCGTCTTTCACGTATTTACATTTCAGACATTATTGGAAAACGTGCCGATTTACGAGTGTCTGACCGTGTATTTGGTCATGCACTGCGCATCAAAAATAGTGAGCGCTCTAAATCTACCGGTACTTTTATTTCCCAGATTCGGGAGCTGGAGGGTGTACGAGAGCTGGTCACTTCGACCACAATGGGCGCGATTGCAGATTTACCATTTTTCTTCTTATTTCTGGTTATTTTTGCGCTGATTGGCGGAAATTTATTTTGGGTCATGCTACTGGTCGTACCTTTAATGATTTTGCCTGCAATCTTGGCACAAAAGAAACTGGCGCAACTGGCACAAGAAGGGATGCGCGAATCCTCTATCCGCAATGCGATTCTGGTTGAAGCCGTGCAAGGTATTGAAGATATCAAACTATTACGTGCAGAGTCGCGTTTCCAGAACCAGTGGAACCACATGAATGAAGTGTCTGCCGATATTAGTATGCAGCAACGTAAAATTGTGGGGGTACTTACGGCATGGACACAAAAGATTCAGGGTCTGACCTATGCCGCGGTAATTCTGGTGGGCTGTTTTGCGGTGATGAAAGGGGATATGACGACGGGTGCACTGGTGGCCTGTTCGATTTTGTCTTCGCGTATGCTGGCACCGATTTCGCAAATCACCGGGATTCTCGGGCGTTTACAACAAGCTAAAGTAGCGAAAAAAGGTCTGGATGAATTAATGAAAAAGCCGGTGGATCAGGCAGATCAGGCTCATCTGGTACATAAAGAAGTGCTACATGGCGACTATGAGCTGAAGAAAGTCGTATTCCAATATTCCGAAGATGATCCACGTCCAAGTCTGTCTATTCCTCATTTGAAGATTCGTGCTGGTGAGCGTATTGCCATTCTTGGGCGTAATGGTGCAGGCAAATCAACACTGCTCCAGATTTTATCTGCCATGCAATTTCCAAATGCAGGCTCAGTTCATTTAGATGATCTGGATATTAGCCTGATTGACCCGTCAGATGTCCGTCGTGATATGGGCTTACTCAATCAGAATGCACATTTATTCTATGGCACGATCCGTGAAAACCTGACGTTAGGGGCACCATTGGCACGCGATGAAGACATTTTAAAAGCACTGAAAGTAACGGGTGCATTGAGCTTTGTGCATGAGAAGAAAGAAGGACTGGATCATCTGGTGTTAGAAGGTGGGGTCGGTTTTTCCGGAGGGCAAAGACAAGCGTTATTGTTAGCACGTCTATTGATTCGCCAACCGAACATTCTATTGCTGGATGAGCCAACGGCAGCCATTGATGATGTGGCCGAGAAGCAGCTGATTGACCATTTAAGAAGCTGGCTGGGTTATCGGACTTTGGTGGTAGCAACCCATCGCCGTGCCGTTCTGGAACTAGTGGACCGGATTATTGTCATGAATGAAGGCAAGATCGTGATGGATGGGCCAGTGGAACAAGTCTTACAACAATCAGCAATAAAACAAAAAATAGTTTAATACTTAGAGCATAGAGGCAAATTTATGAGTGAAGAACAAAAAACGGGTAGTCGTCCGATGAATGTAACTTACAAGGAACCTAAGTTACCTCGTTCGACACTCGTTGTTTGGATGATTGGGATTGGTTTACTTGTACTCTTGATCTGGGCATGGTTGTTTAATTTAGAAGAAGTTTCTACGGGGACTGGTAAAGTTATTCCATCTTCAAAAGAGCAGATCATTCAGTCACTTGAAGGGGGCATTCTAACCAAGCTTGATGTAAATGAAGGGGATGTGGTGGAAAAGGGGCAGATTCTGGCTCAACTTGATCCGACACGGTTGGCGTCGAATGTGGGCGAGTCGCAGTCTTTACTGATTTCGGCACAGGCCACCGCAGCGCGTTTACGTGCCGAAGTGAATGGCACGCCACTGACCTTTCCTGAGGAAGTCAAGAAAAGTCCTAAGCTGGTTCAAGAGGAAACCGCACTTTATTATTCGCGCCGTGAGAATCTGGAGCAATCCATCGCAGGTTATGAACAGGCGGCCAAGCTGGTACGACAAGAACTGGCCATGACCGAGCCATTAGTGGCCAAAGGTGCAGCCAGTGAAGTTGAGGTATTGCGTTTAAAACGTGAAGCCAATGACTTGAATAATAAGATCAATGACACGCGTAACGAATATTATGTCAAAGCGCGAGAGGAACTTTCCAAGGCCAATACTGATATTCAGACCCAACAACAGGTGGTGAATGGACGTGCTGACAGCTTGCAACGTGCGGTATTTAAAGCACCAGTACGTGGTGTGGTCAAAGAAATTGATGTCACGACTTTAGGTGGGGTGATTCCACAAAACGGTAAATTGATGACCATTGTGCCGCTGGAAGATAAATTGTTGATCGAAGCACGTATTTCACCGCGAGATATTGCTTTTATTCGTCCAGGTCAAGAGGCACTGGTAAAGATTACGGCCTATGATTATTCGATTTACGGTGGTCTGGATGGCAAGGTTACCATCATCTCTCCAGATACTATTCGTGATGAAGTCAAGCAGGATCAGTTTTATTATCGTGTTTATATCCGTACAGATTCGGATCGCCTCTATAACAAGGCGGGTAAGGCCTTCAGTATTACCCCGGGTATGGTGGCGACAGTGGATATTCGTACCGGTCAAAAAACCATTATGGATTATCTGTTGAAACCGTTTAATAAAGCCAAGGAAGCATTACGCGAACGCTAAGGGATGCGGATTGAGAAAACCTCGCTTCAGGCGAGGTTTTTTATTTGCCAGTGAAGCAGCTATAATCTGTTTTTCAGTTTTTATCTTGTTTTTTATGCCATTTACCATTGCCAGTACGGTAACTTTTGAAGAAGACATTAAAAAAAGTCGTTTCCAGGCGATTGCGGCTGTTGTTGAAAATGAACAGCAGGTTAAAGATTTTCTGGAACAGTACAAAGATACTTCAACCACACATCAATGCTGGGCATGGAAAATTGGGCATCATGTCCGTTTTAATGATGACGGCGAACCTTCGGGTACGGCAGGGCGCCCAATACTTGCAACCATTGAAGGGAATGAACTCACCAATGTGATTGTACTGGTCAATCGCTGGTATGGCGGTATAAAACTGGGGACGGGTGGTTTGGTACGCGCCTATGGCGGTTGCGCAGGCCAGTGCTTATTGTTAGCAGAAAAAATTGAACTGATTGAAAAGAAAGAAATACGTTTTGCATGTCTGTTCAATGAATGGGCCATTATGCAGTATGAATTGATGCAGCAACAGATTGAGTATCAGGAAGCTTATACCGATACCGGTGTTACGGTTCAGGCGCGACTGCAAGTGCATCAGCTTGAGCCATTAAGGTTAAAACTCCAAGATGTCACTAGAGGTCGAGAGCAATTGGTATTGGTTGAGGAGCAAGACAATGAATGATCCTTTATTAAAATACCGAGAGCAGCATAAACAGCGCCTTAATTATATGCCGTGGCTGTATTGGACACTCAAGCCGAAACATCGTGAATGGGCAGAAGCATGGCAAGCTGAATATCAGGCCTATCTTATGGAGATGGAGACGGTGGAAATCGGTAAGAACTGCTTCATTTCTCCATTGGCACATATTTTTGCTGAACGCGGTCGTAAGATTTCAATTGGAGATAATACTTTTATTGCAGCGGATTGTACCTTGCATGGCCCATTAGAGATCGGCAATGAAGTCGCGATTAACCATCACAGTATTCTGGATGGGGGACGTGCAGGGATCAAATTACATGATCAGGTTAGAATCGCAGCCTATAGTCATTTATATGCCTTTGATCATGGTATGGAAATGGATCGTGCCATTTACCAACAGCCTGTTAGCTCTAAAGGAATTGAAGTTGGACGTGATGTCTGGCTCGGCGCACATGTGGGCATCAAGGACGGGATTAAAATCGGAGATCATGCGGTAGTCGGCATGAACAGTATGGTCACTAAAAATGTAGACGATTACGCAATTGTGGCAGGGAATCCAGCAAAAATAATCCGTTATCGTAATGAATAAAGGTTTATTAAAAAGCATCTGAGATTCGATACATAAATTTAACCTTCCTCACTTTTATCTATGTTAAGTTAAAAACAAGTAGAAGACCTAAGGTATGTACCTAAAGAGAGGCGAAAATGAACCGTGTAATTGCATGTATCGATTCTTCACCCTGCATTGATGCTGTGGCTGAAGCGGCCGTATGGGTAGCTAAACAGACACAAAGAGAATTGGTACTGTTGCAAATTCTGGACTATTACCCAGCGAGCTATCATTTAGGTGAAATCAGTGGGGTAATTGGTTTTGAAAGTAATGCCATGTTACTGAAAGAACTGGCTGAGCTCGAACAAAAACAAAGTGAGCTGGCCCTGGATTATAGTAATAATTTACTAAAACATATCTCGGAGCTGATCGAGAAACAGTATGGTCTGACCAGTACCAAGATTCAGGAAAAAGGTGATTTTCTTGAACAAAGTTTTAACCTGCTTGATGAAAACGATATCGTGATTATTGGTCGGGTGGGTGAGCGCGCTGCTGAGAAAAACAAACCGATTGGAAGTAATGTTGAAAACTTTATCCGTGGCGCAAACTGTACCGTCATTACGGTAGGCGAGCATTTCCAGCCACCAAAACGGTTTATTTTTGCCTATGAATATTCCCCAACTTGCCAGAAAATGCTGCAACGGATTGCAAAAAGTGATCTGTTGAAACTGTTGCAATGTCATCTGCTTTACGTCGGTGATCATCCAGAGATGCTGGCAGAGCCTGAGAAGTACTTAACCGATGCCGGTTTAGAGGTGGTATCGGTGTACCGTTATGGTGATGTTGCGCAAAATATTCTTGAATATCAAAAGGAACACGATATTCAGCTGATTGTACTCGGGGCATTTAGCCATAGTAAAATTCATCAGTTCTTTCTGGGAAGTATTACCACTACGATCTTCCGGAATGCCAATGTGCCGTTACTTGTCGCTAAGTGATTCATTTCTTTCCATATAGTTATCCGCAATTCCTGTGGATAACTGTATGGAAAAGCATAAGAGATAAATATAATTGGTTGATATTACACAACTAAATTAAATAGGTTGTTTTTTAATCTCTATTTTACGATGGCAATTGCAAAGCCATCATGACCTTTTGAGCCGACCGTTTGTAAGGCGGTGCAAGATAAAAGCTGAGGATGGCCTTTCAACGCCGTGAATGCCTCACGAATCCCTTCAATACTCGGCTTCTTGTTATTCGGATCCAGAATATCCCCGGCACGAATCACGTTATCCAGCACGATAATGGTGCCCGAATGAGCCAGTTTTAAACTTAATTCAAAATACTCAGGATAACTTTGCTTGTCCGCGTCAATAAAAATCAAATCAAAGGGTTGGCTGCCTTCAGCAATCAACTGATTCATGATATCTGCACCACGGCCTTTTTTTAGCTCGATGGTGGTGGGCATATTGGCAAAATCAATATTTTCCTGTGCGATAACAACATGGGTATCGCGTCCTTCAACAGTGAGCAGATAACCATCTTCCGGTAATGCCTTGGCGAGCCAAATGGTACTGTAGGCCCCAAAGGTGCCTAATTCCAATACACGTTTGCATTGGTTCATCTGGATCAGCATCTGCAAAAACATGCCTTGATTAGGTGCAACAGCCAAATGATTAGAAAAACCCTGGGTATCGGTATTGTCTAATGCATGTTGAAGTCTTGGGTCTGTGGGAATTAAATGTGAATTGATATAGTCATCAATCTCGGTCCACATCTGTTGCATAATCAAGTTTACCTATGAATCTGTTAGCTGCATTTTAAACGTTTATGACCAGAGTGCAATTTGATTGCTCAATTAATCTGGTGTAATGAAATAAAAAAGAGATCAATTTGATCTCTTTTTAAGTGGATATAGGTTTGTTAGAAATTACACATCGAGCTATTACGGGTCAGGTCAGGGCCCCAGGTGCGGTAGCCTTGTGTATCAATATGAATCTGTCCGGAACTATATAAACCAACGCCGATGTCCAGACTTTGTCCATGCTGTGCCCAGAACTGGCATAACTTGAATTTAGTCTGTTCAATAAAGGCATAGTCTTGAGGCTGCGGATATTCAGGCCCGATGCGGAAATCAATAGCCGAGTTAAACAGATGTTTGGATGAACCTGCGCCGCCAGCACACTGGTTCAATGGTAAATCGCGATAAACCGAGGTAACTTCAAAATCCGTTAAGACTTTTGCTGCGACCAGATATTTAAAGACACGTAAGGTTGGCAGGGCATTTCCCCATAACTCACGGTTTGGCACCATATATTCAGAACGGCCACATTTCTGCCAGTCGCGTGCCGTCCGTAACAATTCAAAACTTGGCACAATATGCGCAACATTATTACGCGCTAAAAACTGTTCATATTCGCGGACACGTGCATAATTGTCGCCTTGACCGAGCCATTGGCGATAGGAGGCAGGTTCGACTTTATTAGGAACAGGGCGGGTAAAAGTAACTTGTTCTTGAGGAATATAAATTCTTTTACCTTGGTTTTGATTGACTTTCGGGGTTGAACTCGAGCAACCCACCATCATCACAGGGATGACAAATAATGATAATAGACCCTGTAATTTATTTCGAATCATAAAAAGCGCAGTTCATAATCGATAGGCGTATTATTTTAATGCAAAATGGCGCCTGAATAATGAGGTAATTGCAAAGAAATGTGTGATTAAAGTATAAAAAAGACCAGTAAAACTGGCCTTTCTTCATTATTTTTCTAAATATTGCAGCTTGTCTGGCTTGCCATTCCACTCTTCGCGGTCAGCAGGTTGCTCACCGATTTGAGTGATGTTATTGCCCGCCCATTTTTCAGACAATTCGGCATTGAGCTCGATAAAGACTTCTTGGCCTTCTGGTAACTCATCTTCCGAGAAAATCGCATTTGCCGGACATTCAGGTTCACATAGTGCACAGTCAATACACTCATCCGGATTGATCACCAGGAAGTTAGGACCTTCGTAGAAGCAGTCTACTGGACAAACTTCCACACAATCTTGATATTTACATTTAATACAATTTTCGGTGACAACAAAGGTCATGGCGGCAGCTACCTAAAAATATGGTTTTCATTTTGAATAGCGTATTTTAGGCAAAAAATACCGATAGAAACAATTCCTTTTATTGATATTTATTATTCGTATCAATGAAATGGACTTATTTATATGACTTTTGTTGATAATAAGTCTCAACTACAGCCGTAATTCGCTTATTTATGCTTTTTCTTGAGACCGCCGCCGTCTTGCTTATTCACTGTTGCCCAGGCAATCCGTTCAGCCTCTTCCTGAGAGCGGCCTTGGTCTAGCTCGCTTTCTTCAATATGTTTGGCTTGTCGTTTCTGTTTTGCAGTATAGGCAGTTTTATCACCACGAGACATGACATGTTCCTCCATAGACTGATAGATCTGAATTAGAAATAACATGATCAGATCAGGCAATGGGTGAGGGATTGTTTGTTTAAACGGTATCTGTGTAAATCAGCTCTAGTACAAACACCAGAGCTGATTGGGGCACAGTTAACTTTCAAGTGTCTGACTGGTTTTGAATAAGGCTTTGAGTTGATAAAGCTGTTCCAGTGCCTGACGTGGTGTCAGGTCATCGACATCAATATTTTGTAACAACTCTAAGGCTGGTGATTTTGCTTCAACCTCAACAATTTTCTCAATCACCTGCGTTTCGATTTCATGTTCAACAGAACTGAATAAGTCATTCTGGATGCTATTAGGCAAATGTTGATGCTGTTGCTTTTCCAGAATTTTTAAACGTTTCTGGGCTTCCTTGATCACACTTGCGGGAATCCCGGCCAGTTTCGCAACCTGTAAACCATGACTTTGGCTGGCTGGGCCATGCTGGACTTTATGCAGCAAAATCAGATTGCCATTCAGTTCCTGTGCGGTGACATGGTAATTGTCAATGCCTGCTTCACCACCCAGCTCAGTCAACTCAAAATAGTGAGTGGCAAATAGGCATAAGCATTTAACCCTTTTGGTTAAGTCAACCACACAGGCCCAAGCCAGAGAAAGGCCATCATAGGTACTGGTTCCACGACCGACTTCATCCATCAGCACCAAAGACTGGCTGGTGGCATGATGAAGGATCTGTGAGGTTTCGGTCATTTCAACCATAAAGGTCGATTTACCTGTCGATAAATCATCCGCTGAGCCGATACGGGTAAAGATACGGTCAATCGAACCCAGTTTTGCAGCTTTGGCCGGAACAAAACTGCCACAGTAAGCAAGCAGGCTGATCAAGGCGGTCTGACGCATAAAGGTCGATTTACCGCCCATGTTTGGACCGGTAATGATCGCCATACGATGCTGTGGATCAAGGAAAGTATCATTTGGCGTAAACGGGGCTTTATTTAATGCTTCGACCACAGGATGGCGACCAGACTGAATCTTGATGCAGGTTTCAGCGGTAAATTCTGGTCTTGCCCAACTGTTTAATCTGGCCTGATGGGCAAAGTTTGCCAATACATCGATATGTGCAATCGCCGCACTCATCATTTGCAAATGCGCAATATTCTGACGTAATTCATCAAGCAAGGATTCAAATAAAAGCTTTTCACGGGCGAGGGCGCGCGACTCACTTGAAAGCACTTTATCTTCAAAGCCTTTCAGTTCTGGTGTGATGTAACGTTCCGCATTTTTCAGGGTTTGACGACGGATATAATTGGCAGGGGCCTGTTCAGCTTGTGCACGTGTCAATTCGATATAATAGCCGCTAACCCGGTTATAGCCGATTTTCAGGGTATTGATGCCGGTACGTTCACGTTCTTTAATTTCTAAATCAATCAGGAACTGACCTGCATGATCACGAATTTTTCGTAATTCATCCAGTTCATCATCATAGCCTTCAGCAATGACATTGCCGTCACGTAATAGCACTGGTGGATTTTCAACAATCGCTGCCATCAAGTGCTGATGTAGGCTCTTAAAGTCGCCAAGCTCTTGGTCAAGCTGTGTTAGCAGTTTAGATTGCTGGGTTTTTAATACAGGTGCCAAGGCATGACGCAAGAACGGAATCTGTGCACAGGCATGACGGAGTTGTACCAGATCACGGGGACGAGCACTGCCTAAGGCAACACGGCTGAGCACACGTTCAATATCCCCAATTTCTTTCAGTACCAGCCGAACAGGGGCTTCATGAAAGCCTTTTAATAACTGTTCAGTCGCATCAAGACGTGCATCGAGAATGGCTGTGTCACGGATCGGTTGCATCAGCGTTCGGCTCAGCAAACGTCCACCCATCGCGGTTTGGCAATCATTGATGAGCTGAAACAGTGAAGTGCCATGTTCAAATAATGGCTCAATGATCTCCAGATTGCGGCGCGTAATCGGATCAAGTGCAATAAAGTCAGTACTTTGCTCAATCTGGATGGAGCGGATATGCGGTAACGCGGTTTTTTGGGTTTCTTTTGCGTAGTGAATCAGGGCAGCAGCGGCAGCTCTGGCAAGCGGGAATGGGTCAAGTCCAAATCCAGATAAGGTCGATACTGAAAATTGGTCACATAACGTCTTATGCGCATTATTTAAGTTAAAGTCGACATTTGGACGTTTGGCAATCGGGCAGTCCAGATTTTTCTTGATCTGTTCAATAATATTTTGGTCAATCAGATCCTCATCAATCAGGATTTCACTCGGCATCAAACGTGCCAGTTCAATTGCCAGTTGCTCTGGTTTATAGTCTTGCTGCTGGACTTTAAAAATACCAGCACTCAGATCAAGTAAAGCCAGACCGATCTGATTTTGCTGAATGCACAGCGCCACCAGATTTGAAGATTGATAACTGCCCAGCAGGGCATCATCGGTCAAGGTCCCAGGCGTCAAAATACGAACAACTTTACGCTCAACAGGCCCTTTTCCAGTAACCTCACCGACTTGTTCGCATATCGCAACTGTACGGCCAGCTTTGACTAAACGTGCTAGATAACCTTCCGCTGAATGATACGGAACCCCCGCCATCGGAATCGGTTGTCCGCTGGCCTTACCACGATGAGTTAAGGTAATTCCTAACAGTTTGGCGGCCAAGTGAGCATCTTCAAAGAAAAGCTCGTAAAAATCTCCCATACGATAGAACAGCAAAGCATGTTGATAGTCGGTTTTGACTTTAAGGTATTGCTGCATCATTGGTGTATGAGAATCTAGGTCAGCCATGATTTCAGCGCTGTTCATTCGTTTTAAATCCTTGAAACTTAAAAATTAGTTAAATCTGTTCTGGATGGTGAGCGTGATCATTCATCCTCATTATTCTGTGCAAATCTGACCGAATTGCTTAAAAAAGTATAGCTTTTTTATGTCACATGACGTTAAACGCATATGAGGTGAGATTGGATGTGCACATAGCTCATCTTAACAAATCCATGGAAATTCACAAAAAGGATTGCCAAGGGGAATGCAGAAATAAGCAACAAAAGGAAATGGGCTGGCCTTTTTACGCTATCGAGCAGAATAGGTTGAGCGTTCCAGCCATCAGCCATGCTCATAAATACTCAGCTTTAAATATTCTGGACAAAGACCAAATAGTTCTAAAGAAAAAGGTTTTTGATTCTCTTTTTTATTATATTCCTTTTATGCTTTCCCAGTTTAGAGCGATTCAAAGCCTATCGATATTGTGCTGCAGCAAATAAACCCTGACACGAAGTGAATCATGAATTTTTAAAAGATGCTTGCAATTTAATCTAAGTGGATTATTATTTAATCTATATAGATTAGTCCTTGTTAGGATTGTGCAAGGTCTATAACAACAATGATAGAAAAAGTGTTTGATAATTAGGCTTAAAAGGATGATGTCTGATGCAAAGATCAAAAAAAATAAACGTTGGCGTATTACTGGCGGTTCTCGGTTCAATAAGCCTAAGCGCGTGTAACGAGAGTGATAATACTAATAGGGTAAGCACTCCATCTGATACAGATTCAGTATTAACAGATTGTATGTGGCAAAATTCGGTGACCAGTAAAACCCATACTGGGGAAGACCCGTTGAATTTTGCTTTTCCTGACTCAAATGTAAGCTATTGGTCATCGGAATTTATCGTTCCAGAAGGAGCCAAAGTGATGATTGATGGAGATTACCCATATTCACGTCATTTTTCTTTGGTGAGTTATACCGCGCAAGGTGAACGTGTTAATTCATTGCTGGATCGGGCAATTGTACCGAATCAGGGTTCAACCAATCCATTTTTGGTAGGAAATAACCGTTTAGATAAAGAGCGTGCTTATTCAACACAATTACAATTGGCAGACTTACCAGAACAGCCTGCTACAAATACCCTGTATGCACCTAAAACTGCTGACAATAAGGTTGCAATTCTATATCGGGTTTATGTACCCAATAAAAATATGAATGAAAAAGGTAATGTCAGTTTTCCCCGATTTAAAGTACAGCTTGCAAGTGGTGAAGTTAAACACGGGCAAGAGGTGTGCAATATTTTACAGGTAAAAAAAGGTCCGATAGACCGTACCACAAGCCTACCATTGGCCGCCACTCTGGCTGCTTTTAACCAAAATAGATATACCGGTTTTCCCGCACAGCTAGAACCGAAATGGTATAAGGCATTTAGTGGGCTGGACAATTTTAAATGTACTTATAAATTTGATCCGGTCACCAAACAGCCGCTGGATAAATGTGAAGGGCTAAGCGTAACGCCTAAGCTGAACTATTGGGCCACGCCTGACAATGAATATGTTTTTGCAACCACTAGCCGACGTCTAGGTAAAGTGATTGAGCTTCGGGGTAAAGTTCCGAATACAGAAAAAACCTTTAATAATGATCAATTTGTGCAAAAAACTGATGTGCGGTATTGGTCTATCTGTAGCAATGAAATCATCAGTACGGCAACCAATTATTGTTTATATGATGAGAACATCCAGAAAGTTGATAAAGATGGTTTCTATACCATTGTTGCTTCATTGGCAGAAGACCGTCCAGCCAATGCTCGAGAAGAATGCGGGGTATATTTCCTTGAATTAAGCCCACGTGGTTCAGGCTATATGGCAGAAGACGGTAAGGCATTTGGTCATGCTGATTTTGGTATTTTCATCATGCGTAATCTGTTACCGAATCCAGAATTTAAACAGGCTGTACAGAATGTAAAAGCCTGGGGAGAGGAAAAGGCGGTGATGGGTGATTATCTGCCAGATATAAAATATACTTCTAAAGAAGCTTTTGAAACAAAAGGCTGTTCTTAAGGCATAACCTAGAATAGAGAAATAAACCAATCCCTTAAAAAGATTGGTTTATTTTTTGAATTGCCAGAGTAATTCCAGATTTATTTGAACTTTTGTATTGAAGGATTTAATGAGCAAACAAACTAAAGAAAAACTGATAGAAGCAGCGATTGTTCTTTTTTCACAAAACAATGTTGAAACAATGTCTGTGCAAAAGATCAATGAAATTGCAGGAGTCGCAAATAAGTCAGCCCTTTATTATCACTTTAAGTCCAAATGGGGCTTGGTTGAAGCTGCTCTTGATCATGTCATGCAACCTTATATGACGGAAAGTTTGAAATTGCTGAATGAGATCCCGCCTAATAATATAAAAGTTTCTGATGTAGTGGAGGCTTTAACGAAGCCTATGGTACAAATACTTTTGCAGGAAAATGGAATTCATTATATTAAATTTTTTTCTAAAACGGTAAGTGCTGGAGATGAAGGGCGTGCCATTGTCGCCAAGACTTTAGTTCCTATTTCAAAGAAAGCTGTAGCGTTATTACAGATTGCACTTCCTGAGGCTGATCCTGATGTTCTTTCCTTAAAAGTTCTTTTTACTTTTAATATTGTTTTAAACGTGATTAGCGATATTGGTCTGGAACATTTCTGGCCGACCAACGTCAAGGATCATCGTTTGCTGGGTAAATACTTAAAAGATTATATTGAAGGCGGTATTAATTTTAAAATAAATGAAATTTATAAGTGATAGGTCTATCTGCCAGTTTGCGTTTACTTGAGGTAATTTAAGCACTTGCTAATCAATTCTACAGTCTTCTCGGTCTGGCGCTGAATGGCTGAATATAAGACATGTGTTATGCATGCCCTATATTCATATACAGATTTATTGTTTTGTTAGCCTATTTTCAATGGCAAATTTGAGTAAAGAAGCGCTGCGGTAAAAACCATGTGCGAACTTTCCAAAGGGCATGGTAATAAAGAACGTCATGACCGTGGCTAAATGGAAAATCAGTAAAAGTGCCATATAAGGTGTATTGCGAAATGCCATAAGGGCTAAGCCTGAAGCACTGACTACAATTAAAAGGAAAATAAAGCCCCGATCTACAGGTTTTTGCTCATGGTCACCATGTAATGGATGGCGTTTAAGGTTTAAATAAAGCAAGCCAGATGGCCCAATCACTAAGCCAAGCCCGCCCAACGTACCCAAAATCACAGGCATGCTAAAGAAAGCATAAGGTGCATGTAGGTCAAGGAAATAGTGATATAAAGTCGCTACGCCTGTGGCTGCAAAGCAGAGCATAAAGCCATAAAAGGTCAGGTGATGGAACACGCGGCGGATTTGTGTATAACGGTCATCCTGTTCATTACAGCCTTTGCCATGACCACCATCTAAATATTTAAGCGTTAAAACATTTTGGGTGGCTTGAACTAGGTCGGGTTTCTCAACTTTGCCATGAATAACTTTAGACGTCTGTCGCCAGAATTTACTAATCCCAATGCCGAGCAGAACAATCGCAACTGTAAAGGTCGCTCCAAACAGGAGCGCTAAAAAGTTATGCGGGAAAATCGCATAGAAATTACCTTGATAGCCTGCAAACAGGTCGGTGCCTTTGTACCACACCACAGCGAACATGCAAAAAAAGAAAATAAGGGTTAATGCCGAGACAAAAGCAATACCTACAGACTTATAAAGTCGACCTAAAGGCTGAGGGGTCGCAAACTCTTGATAAGTTTCTAAACGGACTTGCGCCATTGCTTTTGGAATATTGACACCAAACTCATGTGGCGGGGCATATTGGCAAGCGTGTAAACAAGCACCACAGTTATGGCACAGGTTTGCGAGGTAATGAATATCGGCTTGATTAAACTCAAGGCGCTTGGTCATGGCAGCAAATACAGCACAAAACGACTCACAGTAGCGACAAGCATTACAAATCTGTAGCGCTCTTTGAACTTCCTGCTCATGGTCAGAGAGCTGAACAACTGGAATTAGGGCTTTAGTATGAGCATTCATGTTCAACTCCTTGTGAAAGTGCATAGTGGGCTGCATTTTTTCCGGCAATGCGTCCAAAGGTTGTGCCAATCGACATACCAACGCCTGCGGTATAACCCTGACCGAGTACGTTACCTGCCATCATTTCACCAGCGACAAACAGGTTGTGGCTGGCTTTATTGTTAAAACGTACCGCAGCATCGTCTTCGACTTTTAAGCCTAAATAGGTAAAGGTAATGCCGGGTTTAAGCGCATAGGCATAGAACGGTGGTTGATCAAGCGGAACGGCCCAATGGGTTTTGTTAGGAACAATATTTTTTGTAGTGCAGTCATCTAAAACCGTATGGTTAAAGCTGCCTTGCACACAGGCTTGATTAAATTCTGCTACCGTGTGACAGAAGGTTTTTGCATCCAGCCCAATTTTTTCGGCTAACTCTTGAATACTATTTGCTTTTACCCCCGCAAACACAGGTGGCATAAAGCGACCCATCGCTTTTGAGTCGATAATGGAGTAGGCAATTTGCTGCGGTTGTTTGGCAACAAGGCGGCCCCAAATCGCATAACGTTTGGGCCAGAAGTCTTCGCCTTCATCGTAAAAACGTTCGGCTTTGTTATTGACCACAATCCCTAGTGAAACGCAGTCAATACGGGTGCAGATGCCGCCGTCATATAACGGTGCTCGTGCATCTACTGCCACACAATGCGATTGCGATGGATCACCAATAATATCGGCGCCTTGATCTATCATAAATTTGAGTAAGTTGCCCTGATTAAAGCGGGTTCCACGAATAATAAAATTATCGGCAGGCCATTCGCCGTTTTCATTTTGTCCCCATGCTTCTCTTAACCATTCCAGATTTGACTCAAAACCACCTGCGGCCAATACACAGCTTTTCGATTTAAACACACGACCATCTTCCGCAATTGCAGCTTCAAAATGTCCTTGATTTAGTTTTAGCTCTTTAATTTTTGTGTTGTATAAAATCTCAATACCAAGTTCTTGGGCACTCCGGTAATACGCATTAATAAGAGCTTTACCGCCACCCATAAAAAAGGCGTTGGTACGTGCAACATGTAAAGCACCCGATAGTGGTGGCTGAAAATTCACACCATGTTTACGCATCCAGTCTCGACAGGTCGCCGTGCTACGAATCACCAGACGAGCTAAATGTTCATTAGTTTTGCCCGCAGTGATTTTAAGTAAGTCTTGCCAATATTCTTCTTCAGGGTAAGCATCGACCAATACATCTTGAGGAGCATCATGCATGCAACGGAGGTTACGCGTGTGTTGTGAGTTACCACCACGCCATTCTTTAGGCGCTGCTTCTATGACAAGCACAGACGCACCATTTTCTTTTGCCGTGAGCGCGGCACACAGTGCGGCATTCCCACCGCCAATTACAATCACATCATGCATGGATTTCTCCCTTTCTCAGCTAAGGCTAATGTAGCTTTAAAAGGGAGGGTGAAGTGAGAGGCTAAGCTTGAATGGGTGTTTAGTAAAAATAAACACTTAGCGCTTAAGTGTTTATGAGTTTCGCACCGGGCCAACGTTTTTCATTCATCAGGTTGCTCACACAAGCACGAATCACTACTTTCGTAGCTAAAGTAGCAGGCGAGAGTTCTTCTTCAGACAGACTAATTAAATAGTTAATACGTTCAATGGCAGGTTCTACAATGCGCAATAAACATAAGTCTTGCCGTGAGTTTAACGATGCACCCGCAGGTTGAATGGTTGCCATTTCGAGCTGGCTAATGCTTTGCATTAACAAGTGTAGCCCATCAATTTCATAGGCCACTTTAAGCTGATGAATTTTCTGTTCGAGCAACAAGCGCAGTCCATGTCGTTGACTCGGTAAAATCAGCGGAAGCTGTTTAAGCTGTGAATGTGTAATGGTTTGAGTATCTATACAGCTTTCAAGCTGGTACTGACTCAGCACTTCTTTAGGCGAGATTAAAAACATCTGTTCTTTGACTAAAGGCTGTATGGCCCACTGTGGGTCGACATCGTCACTAAAGATGATGGCCACATCGAGCTGCCTGGCATTAACTAATGCCTTAAGGTCACCCGATAAGCCTTCAATGAGACGGACTTTAATATCGGGGTAACGGTTTCGCATCAATTTTAAAAAGTGTGTCCCCATCACCGCCGCGACACTTGGCGAAAAACCGACGGTGACATGACCGCTTAAACGTGAAGAGTGTGCAGAATCTACGGCATGGTCTAGGTGTCTAAGTGCCAGTTGAACCTGTTGAAAAAAAGCTAAACCCGCAGGGGTGGGAACCGTACCCAAAGCGGTACGTTGTAACAGGCGAATAGAAAGCTCGCTTTCTAATTTTGATATTTGCTGACTTAATGCAGAAGTTCCAATATCGAGATTTTTTGCAGCTTTGCCCAAGCTTCCTGTCTCGATCACCGTAATAAAATACTTGAGTTGTTTGAGTTCCACGGCAAATACTACATTGTCCTTTATGGATGAATTCTACACTGCTTTGTCACATAGATTCTGTTCTATCGTCTCAGTAAAACGTCCAAAGCGAACAGGCAACATCATTTCCAGATGTCGCCTGTTAACGCTTTTATTGTTTAACCTGCTCAAGACCCTGTTGTTCAATAATTTGTGTGGCTTGTGGTGACTTCACAAATTTGATGAGTTCTTTTGCGACTTTCGCATGTTCAGAGTTTTTACCAATGCCCGCCGCAAACACAGTGACTTTTTGATAAGGCGCAGGAATTGGGCCGACTAAATCAACTTGACCATATTGGCCAGTAAACGGTTTGATTTCACTGATTTGCTGGAACCCAATATCAAACTGTCCTTCAGCAATACGCTTTGCCACGCGGTCACCGACCACTTTTTCTGCTTTACCAGCAATCACTTTGTACTCGACAGGTGGGAAGCTTGGGAAAACATCTTTTTCAAGATGCGTACCGCTCGCACTTGCCGAATAGCCGATGTGCTTGGCATTGAGTAAAACTTTTTCAAACTTTGCCGCAGAGCTAATATCTGGTTTTGGTGCACCTTTAGGTACCGCCATGCCGATGCTTGAATTGACTAAAGCACGTTGTGAACTTGGGTCTACATAACCTTTTTCTGCAAGCTTGTTCAGTTCAGGAGCAGCCAACACCACCACATCAAAATGTTCACCACGATCAAGTCGATTTGGAATTGCAGTTGGCGATGCGCCCATTGATGAACCAGATGAAAGATGCACCGTGTGACCAGTTTGCTTTTCAAATATTGGAATGAGTTTTTCCATAGATGAATAGAAACCGCCTGAGCTAATCACTTCGAGTGTATCTGCGTGAGCAAGCGTTGAGCCTAAGCCTGCACCAGCTAAGCAAATGCTCATAAAGAGAGGGGACTTTTTCATAATATCTCGCTTTAATGATAGGAGAGCACAGTACGGCTGCAACATGCGCCGTACTGTTCATTAAAATTTCAGGTTAAGTCGTTGTTGTTTTAAGCGCTCACCTTGGCAGGCTCAGCAATCGCGTCAGTATTTTTCTGTTGAGAACCGCGACATAGATACAAGCTTGAGATGAGGCTACAGACCGCAGCAAGCATCAGCCAGAACGCCGGCGTGCTTGCGTTACCAGTGTTTTCGACTAGGAAAGTACAGGCCATTGGCGTCATACCACCAAAAATCGCGGCTGCAAGGCTGAACGCTAAAGAGAAGCCAACGGTACGTACACGTTTCGGCATTACTTCGGCAAGTGTTGCCACCATGGTGCCGTTATACATACCAAAGAAGAACGAGAAGTAAGCAAGCGTAATCAGTAGGTTTGAGAAACTGATGTCACTGACCAACCAGCTTAAAACCGGATAAGTGGTAAAGATGGCAAGGGAAGTAATACCGACTAACACTGGACGGCGACCAATTTTGTCTGAAAGCAAGCCACCCATTGGTAACCAGAAGAAATTGGATAAACCCACAAATACCGTGGCTAAAAGACTGTCGGTTACCGACATTTCTAAAGTACGTTTTGCATACACTGTGGTGTAAACCGTAATAAAGTAGAAAGTCGTTGTGGTCATCGCACTCATCATCATGCCTGCCAGTACGATGCGCCAGTTACTCGCAAGCGTGCTGAAAATTTCTTTGGTCGATGGGTGCGTTTTTTGCGCTTTAAAGTCTTCAGTTTCTTCTAAAGTACGACGGAACAAGAAGATTAAAGGAATAATCAAACAACCAATTAAGAACGGAATACGCCAGCCCCATTCACCCACTTGAGCCGTGGTTAGGATGGTGTTAAGCCAATAACCCAGTAATGCGGCAAAAACAACCGCAATTTGTTGGCTGCCAGACTGCCAGCTGGTAATAAATCCACGGTTTTTATCGGTTGCGATTTCAGCCAGATAAATTGATACACCGCCTGATTCCACACCGGCCGAGAAGCCTTGTAATAGACGTCCAATCACCACTAAAATTGGCGCAATAATACCAATGGTTTCATAACCTGGTACGAAAGTAATTAAGATGGTCCCGATTGCCATAAGGCTTAAAGTCACAATGAGACCTTTACGTCGACCCACTCTGTCGACATAAGCGCCCAAGAAAATAGCGCCGAGAGGACGCATCAGAAAACCCGCAGCAAATACGGTAAAGGTCATCATCAAAGAGACATATTCATTTTCAGAGTGGAAAAATTTTGCTGCGATATATGTGGCATAGAAACCAAAAAGAAAAAAATCGTATTGTTCTAAAAAGTTGCCACTCGTTACATTTAATATTTTTTTAAAAGTAGCCCTACGGTTATTCACGACATCCATTGGAGACCTCCTTGGCCTGACAAAATGGAAACATTCACGATTTTCAATAGAGGGCTTTAAATCGTCTCATTCAATAAACCTAAATAGCACATGGGTTAGAGATGAGATTTAAAGGTGTCCTTCGTAGAAAATGTGATGCCTTGTTTCCAGTTAAAACTACACAGCTATAATTTGATAAATAGAAATCCACTTATCATTCGAAAGGAAATGTAATCTTAAAAAGCAGGTGGTAGTGAGAGGGCACAATTAATGAGGTATTTAATAAAATTAATGACTATTTATAAAATAATTTCAGAACACGGCCAAATCTGGTTTTGAATCAGCTCTTTGACACAGGCTTTGATTGCTGATTTTGCAGCAAGTGCAGCAGGTGACAGCTCTTCTTCGGCAAGGCTGACCAGATAATTGATCCGCTCCACTTCCGGATCAATCAGTTTTAGTAATTGGATTTTGTGTTTATATTCTTGCAAGCAGGCACTTCCGGGGCGGACACTGGCAAGTTCAAGATGAACCAGGCTGTCCATAAGTAAGTGTAGACCATCAATTTCATAGACCACATTGAGCTGCCCAATCTTGTGCTCAAGCAGTTTTCTTAAGCTATGACGCTGCCGCGGCAGCACCAGAGGAATATCGCCAATTTGCTGCGACTGAATCATTCCGCTTTTGATACAGTCGGCAAGACCATATTTCTCGAGCACTTCCTTACGTGCCATTAAATACATTTGCTCGCGTACCAAGGGCTGGATCGACCACTGCTTATCAATTTCATTGGTAAAAATAATGGCGATATCAAGCTGACGCGAGTTAATCGACTGAATCAGGTTGCCTGACAGCGTTTCCACAATTTCTAAACGTATATCTGGATAGCGTTCAGACATCAGTTTCATTAAAGGGATGCCAATTAATGCGGTAATGGTCGGTGGAAAACCAAGGCTGACATGGCCTGAAAGTCGTGCCGAATGTGCAGCATCGACCGCAAAGTTTACTTGACGCAAAATGAGTTGCGAGTGTTTTAAAAAGGCAAGACCTGCGGGAGTTGGGGTGACGCCAAAAGCATTCCGCTGTAATAAGCGAATGCTTAACTCTTGTTCGAGCTTACTAATTTGCTGGCTGATTGCAGAAGCACCGACATCGAGTTTTTGCGCAGCTTTACCAATACTGCCTGCCTCAACCACCGTTAAAAAATACTTTATTTGTTTGATTTCCATGAAATATATTCTTTTATATGTGGGCATCCGATTATTCAGTGAAGCAATTTAATCAATATGATGGGCATTATCAATAGGATGAGAACACTATCGGTAGGATCAGTTTACGCTGTTGTATGACAAGAATATAGCCATACCTGCCTTGAGCTCATCGCAGAATAAATACAAAGAGCATGATCTGCTTTCATCAACCAGAATAGGTTTTTATTTACGCAAAATTTACGAGTTCGGCTTTTTTCAATATAGAGAATTTACGCCTTCAATTTCCATACTAAAGCTGACCTATTATTAAATGGCATCTGCTATGTGGGAATTTATCTCTGTATTTGTCTTTTCATTACTGCTGGCTTATCCGCTCGGGACTTATCTTGCCGATGTGATGCAGGCCAAGCCAATGAAAAGTGATGCGCTGTTTAACTGGATTGAACAGCCGATTTATGCTGTGCTCGGTGTCAAGTGTAACGGCATGAACTGGCGGCAATATCTGGGTGCTTTTGTGCTCAGCAATGCTTTACTGCTAGGAGCCAGTCTCGCCATCTTGATGACTCAAGCATGGTTACCGCTAAATCCGGATCATATTCCGAATATGAATTGGGATCTGGCTTTACATACCAGCATTTCATTCCTGACCAATACCAACCAGCAACATTATTCAGGGCAGGCGCAACTGTCTTACCTATCGCAAATGACCGTGATTGTGGGATTGCAGTATTTGTCGCCCATTATGGGACTGGCCTTACTGGTCGCCATGTTGAGGGCTTTGTTTCTGCAATCGGGGCTTAAGGACGGAGCAAATAAAAAAGACTGGCAGACGATCAATCTAGGAAATTACTGGATGGATCTTATCCGCCCGTTGTTTCGGTTCTTTATTCCACTCGGCTTGATTTTTTCTTTGTTGCTGACATTTCAGGGCGTTCCAGCAACTTTATCTGCTGGTCCAACCGCACAGGTTCTGGAACAAACGGCAGACGTTAAAACCCAGCATCTTCCACTGGGACCCGTTGCTCCGATGGTGGCAATTAAACAATTAGGCAGCAACGGTGGAGGGTGGTATGGACCGAACAGCAGTGTGCCCTTAGAAAATCCAACGCCATTGTCCAATGTAATCGAGATGATTGCGATTTTACTGATTCCATTGTCCGTGGTGTTTATGGTGGGGCGTTTTATCCAACGTAAGAAATTGATGTGGATGATTTTTGTCAGCATGTTCCTGATGTCGCTGGCCTCAACCTTGTTGACGCTGTGGACTGAAAAATCTTCCTTAATTCCAGATACTGCCTTAATGGAAGGCAAGGAAGTTCGTTTCGGGGCCGAAGCATCGGCATTGTGGGGAAGTTTGACCACGCAAGTGAATAATGGCTCAGTCAATATGATGCATGACTCGGCTTCACCACTAACGGGACTGGTAGAACTGTGCAATATGCTGATCAATGCCATTTGGGGCGGGATCGGCTGTGGTCTATTACAATTCTTTATTTATCTGTTCCTTGCAGTATTTATCGCAGGCTTGATGACAGGGCGTACCCCTGAATTATTTGGTCGCAAGATTGAAGTCAGGGAAATCAAACTTTTAGCATTGGTAATTCTATTACAACCTGTCGTGATCCTGGGCTTGACCGCAATCGCAATTGCCTTTCCATCCCTTACAGGGAATTCAAATCCAGCTTTCCACGGCATTAGCCAAGTGTTCTATGAATATGTCTCGGCCTATGCCAATAACGGTTCAGGTTTTGAAGGCCTGGGCGATAACACGCTGTGGTGGAATCTGAGTGCCAGTGTAGCGTTATTGGCAGGGCGTTATAGCGTACTGATTATTCCTGTACTGATAGCAGTCAGTTTGGGAACTAAAGTGCAAGCTGCTGAAAATAAAGGTTCTTTACAGATCGAATCCCCAACCTTTGCTTTAACTTTAATCGGGATCGTACTGATTCTGACCGTATTGCAATTCATGCCCGTGTTGGTGATCGGGCCAATTGCAGATTATTTATCCCTAAAGGTTTAAGTGTGGAGCAAGCACAATGAAACATTCTCATGCGACACAACAAATGGATATTTTGAATAAAGAAATTATTCAACAGACCTTTCATAAGTTGTTGCCACAATATGCTTTTAAAAACCCGGTAATGGCCTGTGTCTGGGTAGGAACAATTTTAACGATTGTTGCGACTTTGCTGGGTCATGCCGGTCTTGGTTTTGGCTTGATCCTCAGTCTGATTTTATTGGTCACGGTGTTATTTGCTAATTATGCAGAAGCTGTTGCTGAGGCCAAAGGACGTGGACAAGCTGCATCTTTACGGCAGGCGCGTGAAAATTTAACTGCAAATCGTATCCTCGATTTAAATGCGGTACCGAATACCATTGCTGCCAATCTACTCAAAAAAGATGATCTCGTTATCGTGAAAGCTGGTGAAATTGTTCCTGCGGATGGTGAGATTATTCAGGGTTTTGCCACCATCAATGAATCGGCTGTTACTGGTGAGTCCGCACCGGTATTGCGTGAAGCCCATACCGATCGTTCAGGGGTAATTGGCGGCACCAAGGTTCTGTCCGATGAGATTGTTATTCGTGTCAGCAATGAAGCTGGTCATAGCTTTCTGGATCGTATGATTGCCTTGGTTGAAGGGGCCAATCGCCAGAAAACACCGAATGAGATTGCACTGAGTATTTTGCTCAACATCATGACCATCACCTTTATTGTGGTGGTCATCACCTTACCTTTTATTGGGTCTATGGTCGGGATTAAAATTAGCATGGTATTGCTGATCGCACTACTGGTATGTCTGATTCCAACCACGATTGGGGGCTTGTTGCCTGCAATCGGGATTGCAGGAATGAACCGCGCTTTAAAAGCCAATGTCTTGGCCAAGTCAGGGAAAGCCGTTGAAGTTGCGGGTGATATTGATGTGCTGTTGCTGGATAAAACGGGAACGATCACCTATGGAGACCGTCAGGCTACCGCCTTTTATCCATTGGCCGGCGTAACAGCCACCGAGTTGCGTCAAGCAGCCATGCTGACTTCTTTTGCGGATCCCACCCCTGAAGGCAAATCGGTCATCAGCCTAGGGAAAGAACTGGGTGAAAGCATTCAGGAGCCAAAAGATGCAGAATTTATCCAGTTTAGTGCGTCGACACGGTTATCTGGGGTGGACTTGGCCAATGGGCAAAAGATTCGAAAGGGTGCTGTCGACGCCATTCTGAACTTTACCCATCAACAGATCAAAGACAACATCGAGCTTAAAACCCGGGTCGAACAAGTGGCTTCTAAAGGGGCGACACCGCTTGTGGTGGCTTCAAATCATAGCATTCTGGGCGTGATTGAGCTTTCGGATGTGATTAAATCAGGGATTAATCAACGCTTCGCACTGTTACGTGAGATGGGCATCAAAACCATCATGGTGACAGGTGATAATCCGTTGACTGCCGCCGCGATTGCAGCAGAAGCGGGTGTGGATGACTATATTGCAGAGGCCAAACCTGAAGATAAACTGGCATGTATCCGTAAACAACAGGCAGCGGGTAAACTGGTGGCGATGGTGGGTGATGGGACCAATGACGCACCTGCCTTGGCGCAGGCGGATATTGGTCTTGCCATGAACTCGGGCACGCAGGCCGCGAAAGAGGCGGGCAATATGGTGGATCTGGATTCCGATCCGACCAAACTGCTTGATGTGGTGGAAATTGGCAAGCAGCAATTGATTACCCGGGGTGCCTTAACCACCTTCTCTTTGGCCAATGATGTTTCCAAGTACTTTGTGATCCTGCCTGCCTTGTTTGCGGTAGCCATTCCACAACTTGCGGTGCTGAATATTCTGCAACTTGGCAGTCCGAGCAGTGCGGTGATTTCAGCCTTGATTTTTAATGCCTTGATTATTCCGATGTTAATCCCTTTGGCATTAAGAGGGGTACAGTTTAAACCTGCCAGTGCCTTGCAACTGTTGCGCCGTAATATGCTGATTTATGGCGTAGGCGGCGTGATCTTTCCGTTTATTGCGATCAAGTTGATTGACCTTGTTGTGTCATTGTGGATTTAGGAGATGAAAATGAATACATTAGAAAATCTGCCCTTATCAACCGAAGCTCAATCAATGCTACGTCCGGGTATGGGGCTTGTTTTGGTGGGATTTTTAATGGCTGGACTTTTGTACACTACGGCCAGTGTTTCTATCGCGAAACTGATTTTTCCTACGCAGGCTAATGGTAGTTTGATTGAGTTAAATGGAACAATTGTAGGTTCGCGTTTAGTTGGACAACCTTTTAACAGTGAACAATATTTTCATGGCCGGCCCAGTGCGGTAAGTTACAATGTCGATGCAATGGCAGGCAGTAATTTGGCAATTTCCAATCCAGAGTTACAACAACAGATTAAGCAAAGAACCGTGCAATTTGCTCATCGTCATCATATTTCAGAGCAACAGGTGCCAAATGAGATGATCACTGCATCAGGCAGCGGGATTGATCCGGACATTTCACCTGAAAGTGCCTTGTTACAGGTGAAACGCGTAGCAGGGCAACGCCATTTGGCAGAGCAACAATTGCGGGATTTGGTGCAACAACAGATTCAGCCGGCCCAGTTCGGTGTCTATGGGCAAGCGCGGGTCAATGTGCTACAGCTCAATCTGGCCTTAGATCAATTGTCATCTACATCTCGTTGATAGAGTCATATTTATGCAGATTGACCGCAATAACAAAGCAGATGCATGGTTGGCGCATAGTCAACGTGAACAGTCTGGACGTTTGACCATTTTCCTGGGAGCTGCACCAGGTGTAGGCAAGACCTATGCCATGCTGTCCCGGGCCCATGAACTGATGCAACAAGGGCAGCAGGTGGTGGTGGGCGTGGTTGAAACCCACGGTCGGTCTGATACCGAACGCCTGATTCAAGGTCTCAATGTAATTCCACGAAAGGCGGTAGAATATCAAGGCCGCCGATTGGAAGAGATGGACCTTGACCAGATCCTCAAAATAAAGCCTGAAATCGTGCTGGTGGATGAGCTCGCACATCGCAATGTACCGAACAGTCGGCATGAATTTCGGTGGCAAGATGTTAATGAATTGCTGGATGCAGGAATTGATGTTTATAGCACTTTAAACATTCAGCATCTGGAAAGCCTGAATGATGTGGTGTACCAGATTACGGGCATTCGGGTGGCTGAGACCGTTCCCGACGCATTATTCAAGCGATTGAAAGACATTCGTCTGGTCGATTTGCCGGTACCTGAGCTATTAGAGCGGATGAACCATGGCAAGATTTATTTAGCCGATGTTGCCCCCCATGCATTACAGGGTTTTTTTAAGCCTGCCCATTTAACCGCTTTACGTGATTTGGCGATTCAGACTGTTGCAGGGCAGGTTGAGATTGATTATCGGGAAAAGTTTGTTGCGCAGGGACAGATCATCCCGATTCAAAATCATGTCATGTTGGCGATTGACGGTTCAGCGTTTTCTGAAGATTTGGTGCGACGCGCGCATCGTATTGCAGAACGACGCAATGCAAGCTGGAGCGTAATCTCGATCCAAAAGAGCCAAAACGCCAATACCCAAGCCTTTGCAGTGACTAAAGCCTTTAATTTAGCCAGAAAACTGGGGGCCGATACCTATTTGCTGTATAGCAATCATATTGCATCGGCCATTTTGCAGGCAGCCTATGATTATGGTGCATCCAATATTTTGTTGGGGAAAAGTCAAAGCAAGTCGCTCTGGCAACGCCTGTTTTCCGACCATATTACCGATCAGCTGTTAGAAAAGCAGCATCCTTTTGAGATTACCTTTGTTCAACCGTTAAAAACTCAAAATCATCAGGCCAGGTCACAGGGTGATCATGTCCGCTCATCCTGGTTTGAACAGGGGCTGGCTTTCAATCCGCGCGAGATAATCGAAAGCATTTTGATTGTTTTACTTGGCTTGATTGCGGCAACCGTGAGTGATCATTTTATCGGTTATAGCGAGCTGGCTTTAATCTTTGTGGTCACCGTGCTGATCGTGGCGATGCGCGCCAGAATGTTCATTACCATTCTGAGTGTACTGATTTGCTTCTTGTTATATAACTATTTATTTATTGAACCACGATTTACGCTTCGAATTAGTGCCGAGCGTGGGGTCATGACCATCATTATCTTCATTATTTCAGCCTTGCTGGTTGGGCGTTTAGCCAATCAATTACGTGCGCAGGTGCTGAGTTTACGTGCAGCCAATTCGGTTTCCTTACAAATGCAGGAATTGGAACGTAAACTGTCTAGCTGTGTTGATATTGAGCAAGTGATGAATGTTGCCAAGCAACATTTAGAGAGCTGTTTAACAGCGACGGTCTGGCTCAGAATCGGAGAGCAGGAATTAGGCGATAGCAGTGTATTGAATGAAAAAGACCAGATTGCAGCAAACTGGACCCAGAAAAATGCCAAAGCCTCTGGACGGTTTACCAATACCTTAACCCAATCGGACTGGTGGTTTAATCCGCTGAATCTGGTCGGCGGTTATGGTGTGATTGCACTGCGGTTCAGTCAAAACACGGAAACCATCAGTTTTGAGCAGCAGCGGCTGGCTGAACTGATGATCGATGATATTGCCCAAACCACGTCGCGGGTGCAGTTGTCTTTGCAGTTGGAAAACTCCCGCATTGTCGCCGAAACTGAAAAATTGCGTTCGGCATTATTGTCGTCGGTCTCGCATGACCTGCGTTCGCCTTTGGCAGCGATGATCGGTTCGGCGGATAGCCTGAAATACTATGCCGGACAGATATCCGCAGAAGATCGTGAAAGTTTACTGGACACCATTCATGTCGAAGGGGAACGACTGGACCGCTATATTCAAAACCTGCTGGATATGACCCGGCTCGGACACCAGGGATTAAGCTTGAGTCGCGACTGGATTGCGGTGGAAGAACTGATTGGTTCAGCGACCCAGCGACTGAAACGCTATCAACCCCAAGTCAGTATTGAAGTTCAGATTCCGGAAGACTTGCCGCAACTGTATGTGCATCCTGCCTTGATCGAACAGGCGATTTTTAATGTGCTGGAAAATGCAGTCAAGTTTTCACCAGATCATGTGCCAGTTGAAATACGGATTCGGCAGGAGGAAAACGCGCTTCAGATTGATATTATGGATCAAGGGGTGGGCATTCCTGAAGAAGAACGCGAACAAATCTTTGATATGTTCTATACCATGCAACGTGGAGATCGTGGTAAAACAGGAACAGGTTTAGGGCTTGCCATTGTAAAAGCGATTATTGGGGCGCATATGGGCAGCATAGAAGCTTTAGCGGGAGCTCATGCTCAAGGGACTTTAATTAGAATACGCCTACCACTTCATCAGGATTAAAATCATTCTTTATGCCACACACATTCAATCAGCATGCCTCTATTCTCATCATTGATGATGAGCCGCAAATTCGAAAATTTCTGGATATTGCCTTACGCGCGCAAGGCTATTCGGTCCATGTCGCTGAGAATGGGGGCAAAGGACTGGAAAGTCTGGCGAGCCGTGGTGCAGATCTGCTGATTCTTGATCTGGGTTTACCCGATATGGAAGGACAAGAAGTGCTGACAGAATTACGGCAATGGTCGGATATTCCTGTGATCGTCTTATCTGCGCGGCCGGATGAAAATCAAAAAATCAGGTTGCTGGATGCCGGTGCCAATGATTATGTCACCAAACCTTTTAGTATTCAGGAGCTGTGTGCCCGTATCCGGGTGATGTTCCGCAATAAACCGCAGCACTTAGAGCAAAATATTGTCTTTAATGATGGCCAGCTTTGGGTCGATGTCGCCGAGCATACGGCGCAATTGGCAGGTCAGGAAATTACCTTGACCAAAAAAGAATTTCAGCTCTTGGCGCTGTTGATTCGTCACCAAGGCAAGATTGTGACGCAGAAACAGATCATGACCGAGTTATGGGGTATTACTCATGAAGAAGACACTCATTATCTGAGGATCCTGGTGAAAAAACTCAGAACAAAAATTGGCGATTCAGCCCTCAGTCCCAAATATATTTATACCATTGCAGGGGTTGGCTTACGTTTTTTGGGCTGATTGAGTTTAACGCATGCTTTAAATGAATTTGGCTCTGCTGAATTGAGAAGTCTCGAACAAGCGTTAAATTTAAGTCGGTCAATGGAAACCTAGAGTCGTCTGGCTACAATAATAAATAGATGCTGCTGATTTAAGAATAGGGTCAATAGAATAAAAAATTTACGCAAATTTTACGCCGCCGAGTTTTGAAGATTACTAAAATATCATTTTGAAGATCGTTCCTATAGGTAGGTTAATGGGTTTATTTAATACCGATAGTCAAAGTAATCACCTGCATAACATGCTTCTTAATCAAAAAAGTGTCTTTACGGGTTATACAACCGAGGCTTTGGTTGAAAAGTATCCTGAGGAATCTGTTGAAATACAACGAATGATGGTTCAGATTCTAAAAGAAAGAGGCTATAGCTCGATCGAAATCCAGCAGATGCTTAAGCAATAAAATAGTTGAGCACTGGCAAAATCCATATAAACCGAGCTCAGTTACAACACGCGTCATTAAAAATATTGCCTGCCATAACCTGATATAGAACATTGAATATGCAAAGTACTGTAAAAAAGACAGCATTGCCTGCCACGGCATTAGCTGCATTAGGCGTGGTTTTCGGGGATATTGGGACCAGTCCTTTATATGCCTTAAAAGAGTCTTTTCATGCCGCGCATGGACTGGCGATTCAGCCCGGCAATGTCTTGGGGATTCTTTCAATTATCTTCTGGTGCTTGATGCTGATTATTAGCATTAAATATATTGCCATCGTGATGCGTGCTGACAACAATGGCGAGGGTGGCATCATGGCTTTACTGGCCTTGAACCTTCGCAAGGCCAGAATCTCCGATCATAAAAAGATTTATCTGATTGCGATTGGTTTTATCGGCGCCTCTTTATTTTTTGGCGACGGGATCATTACTCCGGCCATCTCCGTACTTTCGGCCGTTGAAGGCTTATCTATTGCCACGAATGTGCTGGATCCTTTTATTGTGCCGATCGCGCTGGTCATCGTGCTGACATTATTTTTAATGCAGAAACAGGGCACCGCTTTTGTGGGTAAATTCTTTGGCCCGATTACACTGCTATGGTTCCTGTCACTGGGTATTCTCGGGATTGTCAGCGTGATACAGACGCCTTTGGTGCTTGGGATGATTAGTCCGCACTGGGCGATACAGTTTATCTTTACCCATCCGGTACAGTCTTTTTTCATCATGGGCGCTGTAGTCTTAACCGTGACAGGGGGCGAGGCGCTGTATGCAGATATGGGACACTTCGGTGCTCAACCCATCCGTTTTGGATGGTTTAGTGTGGTTCTTCCATGTCTGGTTTTAAACTATGCAGGACAAGGCGCCTTGCTGTTGCGTAATCCTACTGCAATTGAAAATCCTTTTTATCTGCTGGTTCCGGGCTGGGCCTTGTATCCGATGATCATACTCGCCACCATGGCAGCTGTGATTGCGTCGCAGGCGGTTATTTCCGGTGTATTTTCTCTGGCACGTCAGGCAATCCAGTTGGGTTATTTACCTCGGTTAAGTATCAAGCACACTTCTGATCAGGAGGCGGGCCAGATCTATGTACCTTTTCTGAACTGGTTGCTGCTGGTTGCCATCGTGGTGCTGATTTTGATTTTTAAAACCAGTTCAAATCTGGCTAGCGCCTATGGGCTTGCGGTTACCCTGACCATGTTGTGTGACACTATTTTGGTGGCAGTCTTTATTTACTATGGATGGAAATGGAGCTTACCGAAAGTATTTCTGCTTATCATTCCATTTTTCATTCTTGAATCGGTTCTGGTTGCTGCGGCTTCTTTAAAAATATTCTCAGGGGGTTGGGTGCCGTTATTAATTGGTGCTGTCGCAATGATCATTCTCATGACCTGGAAGCGAGGTCGGGAGCTTACTTTTGCCAAGCTTGAGCACGATACCTTATCACTGGAATTATTTGTGAAAAGTATCGGGAATAGTGTCCCTCGTGTACCGGGCGATGCCGTGTTTCTGACAGGAACGCCTAATGTAGTCCCGCATTCGATGCTGCATAATCTTAAACATAATAAAGTGTTGCATGAACGCAACATTCTGGTAACGGTCGTGGTTGAAGATGTACCTTTCGTTGACCAACAGCAACGGATTAGCGTTGAAACCCTGGATGAGCATTTTTATCGCATCAAGATTTTCTATGGTTTTAAAGATGAGCCGGATGTACCGCAAGCCTTGGTTCAGGCCTATGAGCAATTAGAGTTTGAATATGATGTAATGCAAATCAGCTTCTTTATTTCACGTGACCGTATTGTACATAGCGTGGGGGAAGGCATGTCACCTTGGCGTGAGCGTTTATTTATTTCGATGCAACGTAATACCAGTGCTGTCAGTGATTTTTATCATATTCCAACCAACCGTGTGGTCGAGTTGGGAAGCCAGATTGAAATTTAACGCCAGATGTAAGTCATTCGCTTAGCTGCAGCATGCGTGTTGCCGCTGAGTTCTAGTCTAGAGCGAATCAAGCCGATATTCATCAATCAGGAATATGGCAATGCACGATGAGAATCTACTTTTTTATCGCGTAAGTTAGCCTTATATCTCAGGGAGATGACATACATACTGGATGATCTCGCATCCATGCTTAGCGTCTCGTCCTTACGCCCTTTTACCTCAATAGCAGTATCCTGTACAGGCACTTGAGTGACAGATCATACAAAAAATATTGATAACAAAATCTGGATTGAAAAGTGGACAAAATAATTTTATTTTTTTATTAAAAAGGAGTGGATTATGAAATATTTTTTATTAGTCGTGACTTTGTTGGGCAGCTTGGGACTGACTGCCTGTGCTGTACATACCCGTGAAGGAAGTATTGTGGTGGATCCGGAAGGACGACTCAATGATGGCCGTTATTATGACGGGCATGGCAATGGTCGTTTCTGTCCTCCGGGACAAGCCAAAAAGGGCAACTGTTAGTTTATTTTATCGGATGAATAAGCTCATCTCATGGTGGGCTTGTTTATTTTTAAGCTTGATCTTGATTGGAGCGACTCAGGCATAATGAATTCAGTGACGTAAATTGTCACAAATAGACAGAACCGTATAGACAGAGCAACGCGATACTTTGTAAAATGCACTAAATTTAAGCGTAAGCCTATAACAAGATGTTGAACAATATATTTCAAGCCTTAGACAGCTTAGGGCTTACTGCACAAAAACGTGCCTTACATATTTTATTTTCCAATCAAGATTTAAATACGCAAGTCTTTTTGCAGCGTATCGATGGGCAACATCAAATCAATGCCGGGGTTGAAGCTGAACTCATCTGTCTGTCGACCAATGCTACCATTCCACTCAAACAATTTATTGGCAGTCAGGTTGCCGTTGATCAGGTCACAGATACAGGCCAACTATTCCGTACCACCGGCATTATTACTCAAGCATTGCAAGGACAATCGGATGGTAGCCTGACGGTCTATAAATTGACTTTGCAAGATCCGACGGCACTGTGGCATAAACGCCGCAACTCCCGTGTATTCATGAATAAAAGTGTGCGGGACGTTGTTGAACTGGTGTTTAAGGAATGGCAACAGAAAAGCCCGCTCTTTGCCGCCAGTCTGACATTAGATTTAAGCGGGCTGAGTCAAGACTACGATATTCGCCCATTTATCATGTCACAGAATGAAAGCGACTATGATTTTCTGACCCGCCTGATGCGTAGTGAAGGGATCAACTGGCTGATTGATGAAGCGCAACTGATAGTACCGAATTCAAATAGCAGCATTCAGCCGCAGCGATTAAGACTGATTGATGACAATGCCCAGTATCAGGCACTGGATCGGCGCAAGGTGCAGTACCATCGTAGCAGTGCAACGGAACAATTCGACTCGATTACCAGTTTTATCGGCAACCGTTCCTTACAACCGACTTCGGTGTATGTGAACCGTTGGCAGCCTGATGCTTTAGATATGGATGAAGGCACCGGTTCGGTCCTTACCACGCAGCAACATTCAGAACAGCATGATGCAACCCGCTTGGCGCTGGAAGATGCATGGCACTTTACGCCTGCATGGATGCAAGACCTGAACAAGGAAGATGGTGCAACACCTTCAGGTAATCAACAGGTTGAACGTTTCAATCAAAATCTCAGTCATTACCATAATGCACAGGCCAAGCAATTTATTGCCCAATCGACTCTACGTGACGCACAAGTGGGCTACTGGTTTGAGTTGCAGGACCATCCTGAAATTGATCAGCATGATGGGGCAGACAAGGAATTCCTGATTACAGCCAAGCATTTCTATAATCAAAACAACTTGCCTAAAGATCTGCATCAGCAAATTGATCAGCTCTTGGCACAGAGTCAGTGGCAACCTAAACAGTTCAATACAGGTAACACAGAAGAACGCCAAGCCAATCAGCTCACACTACAACGCCGTCAGATCAAGATCGTTCCGGCATATAATCCTCAGCAGCATCGTCCCGAAGCGTATCCGCAACGCGCCAAAGTGGTGGGGCCAAGTGGCGAAGAAATCCATGTCGATGAATGGGGAAGGATTAAAGTTCGATTCCTGTTTACCCGTACAGAGGACCATAGTCATGATGGTGGCGCAGGTGCCAATGATAATGATACTGATTCTGCCTGGATCGATGTACTGACGCCGTGGGCAGGTGAAGGCTACGGCGCACGTTTCTTGCCAAGAATTGGTGAGATCGTGGTGATTGATTTCTTTGACGGTAATATTGATCGTCCCTATGTGGTGGGGCGGATTCATGAAGCACAACGGAGTCCAACCAGATTTGACAAGGCCGGCAAGCTGCCGGATACCAAGAAACTGGCCGGGATTAAATCTAAAGAATATCAAGGCGAAGGCTTTAACCAACTGCGTTTTGATGACACTACGGGTCAAATCAGCGCGCAACTACAAAGCAGTCATGCTGCCACTCAACTGAATCTCGGTAAACTCAGCCATCCCAAAGACAAGGCTGAGAGTGAAGATCGTGGTGAAGGTTTTGAATTGCGTACCGATCAATGGGGTGCGGTTCGTGCAGGGCAAGGTTTGTTGCTGAGTACGCAGAAACAGGATCAGGCGCAAGGCGAACACCTCGATGCGCAGCCAGCCAAGCAACAGATCGAAGGCAACCAAAGCAATGCCAAAGCTTTAAGTGAAGTTGCCAAGAACCAGCAAACCGATGAAATTGAATCACTTGATCAGCTAAAAGACTTTGCTGATCAGATTCAGGACAAGATCGCAAAATTTGAAAAAGCGTTATTGCTATTGAACTCACCTGCCGGAATTGGCCTCAGCACTAATGAAGACATTCATCTTTCAGCAGATGGGCAGATCAATCAGATTGCGGGCGATAGCATTAACCTGAGTACGCAAAAGAATCTGGTTGCTCATGTTCAGAACAGGATTAGCCTGTTTGCAGCGCAGAATGGCATCAAGCAGGTCGCCGCCAAAGGTAAGTTTGAGGTACATGTTCAATCGGATGGCATGGACTTACTTGCCAAGCAAGGGATTCAGATTATTTCGACCGAAGATCGTATAGAAATTACCAGTCCTAAAGAAATAGTATTTACTGCGCAAGGTTCGCAACTCAAGCTGAATGGTTCAGGGATTTTTCCGACCACAGGTGGCAAGTTTGAGGTGAAGGCGGGGCAGCATTTGTTTATGGGTGGAGGTACAGTAAAACAGAATTTGCCAATTTTTCCAGCTCTTTCAATGCCTAAGAATCTGCTTGAATTTAGAAAGGTATATGCAGATGGGACACCTAGCCCTAACATCCCTTATACAATTCATTTACCTGATGGAACTACGCAACAAGGTAAAACGGATTCAAATGGTATGGCATTTTACGCTGATCAAAAAAATGGACGTGCTGTTATCGAATATGGTGATGACAGAAATCCATTGGAGTCAGCATTAGAAATGAAGTTTGAGCAAGAGTTAGATAACTTATTTAAAACTGAAATTTTTGTACTTCCACTTGTAGACGATCAATCAGAAGAATAATTATGGATATGTTACAGACACTTAGTGGTTACCAAAATCAGCTTCAGAGAAGCTTTAATCAATCTATCAATGGTTTGCAATCCAATTTTAATCAAACCGCACAATGGGTAGAGAAGGAGCTGAATGAACTTATCGCAGAATATGGTAAGTCATTGGATGGCGCTCAAAGCTGGGTTAAAAGTTTCATTTATGGTGAGTTCAATACAGATGAACGTCCTGTTTCTGTCATTGTAACTGAAATGCTCGCAGGTTTTGTTCCCGGGACGGTTCTTGTATTTAGTGCCCGAGATGCGATCGCGGTTATCATGAGGATGCTAAATGATCCAAAGAAACAAGATGAAGTACAGGAGTGGATGCTTTTAGCTGTTTATTTGCTACCGTTTGTTTTAGTTGGTGCGACTGCTGCGACAGGTGCTGCAACAGGCGGTGCTGGAGGTGCATTTTTTGGAGGCGTTGGTGCCGCTCCAGGTGCAGGAGCTGGTGGTGTTCTTGGTGGGGCTATCGGAAGCGAAATTGGAAATGTTGTTAAGTGTGTAGGACTTTTTCTTATTAAAAGAACGCCTCATTTAGCAACGATTATTTCTAAGCTCAATGGCTTTATGAAGGGCAATGTAGTTCCAACATTGAAGAAGATAAAGTACTCAGATTACGCTAGCGCTGTTACGAATATTATTACCTCGATACTTAATCAATTACTTGGTTTGGTCAAACGTGTTAAGTCATTGTTGAGTTACGGCGCAAAGATCAATTGGATGGGCTTAGGATGGGCCAAATCTATTTACTTAAGAATGGAGCGATTTGAAGCGGTTTTAATTTCAATGATTCAGAAATCAGCGATCAAAATTAAACAGGGCTTTAAAGAGTTTGACGAACATTTACAGGACTTATTAAAGCAATCGGTCAAGTATGAACCTGCTTATGCTACAGTTGGAACCAAGGTAAAGCCCGTTCCTACACCAACACAAACGGTTAGACCTTCATACCCTCAGACTGCAAAAGCGAATGTAGTACATACAGCAGGCGCATCTAATAAAAGTGCATCAGGTACTAAGACGCCTGAAAATGTACATCAGCCAAAAGTGAAAGAACCTGTCACTAAAAAGATGAAGGAAAAAAAGATTTGCTTTAAGACAGTTAATACCAAAAAAGCCCATTCTAGTGCAACTAAAATGTCTAATGAAGGTTATCCAAAAAGTAGTGCAGGGTTATCATCAAAAGACTATTTAGATAAAGAAATGCAGTGGCAATTAGATAATCAACAAAAGGGTCTGAATGAGATGTCTGTTGAAGATTATTTAAAGGGGAGAGATGCATTTGACAATAAAGGACGTGGTGGTAGTGGTCCAGCAGAAGCAGCCAGAAAAAAATATGGAAATGATTTGACAGAAAAATACTTAGGGGAATATAAAAAACAAAATCCAAATATTAGTGAAGTTGAAGCTAGAAGATTAGCAAAAGCCAAATCTGGACGAATTATGAATGAAATGGCTGCTCTTCATAATCCAGATCAGATTGCTAGTGGACGGAATGAGATTAAAGATAAAGCAGTGGGGCTGAAAAATGTTAACTCTTCTATTGGCAGTCAATGGAAGTCAAAGGTTGAAGCTTTAGATACAGCTGCTCGACAAATACCAGAAAGTGAAAGAAATACTACCGGTATGAATGTAAAATTAGATTCTAGTCCAGATTGTAAGGAGTAATGAGAATGACTGAAAAATATGTTATGGATGAGGCATTTGACTACTTCTATAATGATGAAGGGTTTGGCCCTCCTATTGATTCTATTTCTGTTTCTGAGGAAATATTAGCTAAGTTTAAAGGGAAATTACCTAATCAGATACTTGAATATTGGAAAGCTTTTGGTTTCTCTGGTTGGGGAAATGGCTTGTTTTGGTTAGTTAATCCTGATGACTATCAAGATGTACTTGATGCTTGGTTAGAACATGTAGAACTGCCTTCTCATGAGGAATACTTTGTGATTGCCCGAACAGCTTTTGGTGATTTAAGTGTGTGGGGAACAATTCATGGGAGATGTTTAACAATTTCTTCAACTACATCGCAGATTTTTCCAAAAATGGAGCCAAGTTCTCAAGAGGACTGGGATAGTCTGATTAGAACATTTATTCTTGTACAAGAAAAAGATAATTTAGATATAAATGATTGGAAGAACAAACCTCTTTTTGATAGAGCCGTCAAAAAGTATGGTGTATTAAAACCGAATGAAATGTTTGGTTTTGAACCCGCTTTGATTCTAGGTGGGGAAGCTAAACTAGAGAATGTACGCAAGCTACCAATTATTTCACATCTACAATTGTTAGCCTCTCTTGATACGCCAAGAATGATGCTCGATATTGGTAAGTTTGTGGACGAGCAAGGTTTAGGAAAAGATGATTAAAGCCCGTAAGGGCTTTTTTTATGTCATTTTATATTTTTAAAAAATGATATGGTTATATTTATTAGATCAAATATATGAAAAATTCTATTACATTTACTTCAGGATGCGCTATTAGCGCCCATAGTTTCTGTTTATCAGCAAATGTTGATGGATTGGATACATGGGATTGCTTTAGTAAAACAATAATTTATAAACATTTAGAACAGCAAAACTGGTCATGTTTGGATTTGGAAGGATGGAAAGTTATTTCAGTTGCTTATCAAAGTAGAGAGGGTGAACCTTCCATTATTTCACTTGATCAAGAAGGGGATGTTGGGATATTTCAACAAAATAATAATGAACATCAAGAAATTAGGTATAAATTAGAGGAAAAAATTTATGGGCAATTTAATCATGTCCGTGTAATTAATGGTGATCTTTATGCTTGTGGAGATGGAAGTCAAGTTTATAAGAATAACCAGAATGAATGGAAATCTATCGGAATAGGGTTAGAGGAAGACCCAATTGAATTGAAAAATCAGGATTTATCCTGTTTAGAATATGAAAATGACTTAGCTTTTAATAGATGCTTTTATGATATAAATGGATTTAATAACAATGCTTTATATATGTGTGGAACACAAAAAGAAGCTGGGTTTATGGCCTTCTTTAATGGTAATAATTGGATAGAGGTTAATCGAATTGCGACCTCTGCATTGTATGGGATTACGTTATGTCCAGATGGGAAAAATATTTTAATTACTGGGCAAGATGGCGCACTTCTGAAAGGGAATATAGATGATGGATTTAAAAGTCTAAAAAATAGAAGTATAAATTCGACTTTTTATAATGCAGCTTTTTATCAAGAAATGATTTACATAGCTTGCGAGCAGGGGTTATATAAATATGCAGATTCGGAATACTCCATCGTTCCTGAGTTAAGTGATATACAAGGGGTCATCTCTGTTGAGGAAAAAGATGGAGTTCTTTGGGTCCTTAGCTATAAGCACTTGATTCGGTTTGATGGAAAAACATGGGATAGAATCAGTCATACTGACAATGCTGAAAGATAATAAATGAACAAGATTAAATTTTAAGTTTAAAAGAGCCCCATCATATATGGGGCTTTAATCTATTCTAAATGTATGTTATTGCTGTACCAGCTCTGCTTGTCCTGTATGCCATCCACCACCTAAAGCACGAATAATATCCACACTGGCAATCATTCGACTGCCATGAAGCTGTGAAGTGAGTTGCTCTTGCTGCAAGATATTCCGATTCGAATTAATCACATCCAGATAACTAATGCTGCCTTCACGATAACGCAAATGTGAAAGCTGATTGGCATGAGATGAAAATATCCGTTTAACCTATGTAGCGGATGCCTATACGATGAAACAGATAGTAATTTATCCAGCAGTATTGAGGTGGCCTCTGCATTTGGGCAGGACTTAAAAGATCGGGCTGCACCGAAAGATCGTATTCAACAATTCCTATTTGACAGCATGGGACGACTGGAACAGCGTCAGGCAGGGTATGGCTATACCGAGCAGGAATTAGAACAAAAACAGGTTGAAGAATTTGCCTATAACAATAATGGCCAATTGATTCAGGCTAAAAATAATGAGAGCAATCTCCAGTGGTATTACGATGTCGTCGGTAATCTGGTGAGAGAGCATCATCAAGATCATCAAACGCATAAAACTGCGGTGTGGAAACACAGTTATGATGAAATTAATGACCGGATTAAAACCATACGTCCAGATGGACAACAGGTCGACTGGCTAACCTATGGCAGTGGGCATGTTCATGGTTTGGTCCTGAATGGTGAAGATACTGTCAGTTTTGAACGAGACGATTTACATCGTGAAACTGTTCGCCACTATGCCAACGGGATTAGCCAAGAGCAGCATTATGATGAACTGGGGCGTCTGACTCAGCAGCGCGTGCTGAATGGGCATGAATTTGCATATACATCGCCGCAGCAGGCAATACAGAACAATGCCATTCAAGAAACTGAACAGTTGATTCAGCGTTTATATCAGTACGATAAAACGGGGCAATTGCTCAATATTGCAGATACTCGCCGTGGCAATATCCAGTATAAATACGATCCTGTCGGTCGTTTACTGGAAGTCAATAGTAAGCTGGGCAAAGAAACCTTTAGTTTTGACCCTGCAAGTAACATTATTGATCGAAATCATCATCAAGAACCGAGTGCAGCCCCAACAGCAAGTCATGCTTATGGTTATAACCGTTTGGTGAATAATGTTGTTAAAGCATATCTAGATCAGCAATATCAGTACGATACTTATGGTCAATTGGTGCGTCAAAAGTCATCTAAAGGGGACTTGTACCTTGAGTGGGATGCTTGTGGGCGGTTAATCAAGAGTCGTAATGCAGAATACACTGCGGAGTATCGTTATGATGCTTTAGGGCGGCGTATTCAAAAACGTAGTAAACACCATCATACAGGTGAAGAGCAGAATGTGATTTATGGCTGGGGTGGCAATACTTTGGCATTCGAATCCAATGAACAGATCACCAAGCATTATGTGTATGAGAAGGATAGTTTTGTCCCTCTACTGCAAGCAATCTATCGTGAACCGATTGAGCTTGTACAAACACCTGATTGGACAGATCAGCCTTATCATATTGCCAAAGATCCTTTATGGCGTAAGACTGCCCCAGCAAAAAACTTAGATGATATTTGTTTCTATCATTGTGATCATTTGGGTACGCCTCAGGAGATGAGTGATGCTCTAGGTCAAATGGTCTGGAAAGCTGAATATAAGGCATGGGGTGAGCGCGTATCGGCAAAGTCAGCATCTAACTTTTTTGAAAATTCAGAAATCGTCACCAATAATATCCGCTTCCAAGGGCAGTATTTTGATGAAGAAACAGGTTTACATTACAATCGTTATCGATATTATTCGCCTTATGTAGGGCGTTTTATCTCTAAAGATCCAATTGGGTTGTTGGGTGGTAATAACGTTTATGCTTACGCGCCGAATCCAGTGGGTTGGACTGATCCATTAGGGCTGATGAGATGCGGTTTGACGGGAGAAGAAGTTGGAGATGCAACAAATTTACCAACTATTAAACCAAATACACCACAATGGAAACAAGCCGTTGATAGTATAAAGAATGATGGTAAAAGTAAACCTAACTTTAGGGTACAGGATAAAGAAACTGCAGAGAAGCTTTTAAATGACTCAAAAAAGAATATACCAGAATATGGTACTTATACTGATACAAAATATAAAGTTGGATATGAGCATCATCCAAATGAATCTCATACAATTAATGCACCTCAAAATAATCTACAACATATAAAATGGTTGGATTATAGTGGTGGAAAGAAAGCTCCAACTAGTGGAAAAGGACATATTTTTTATGGTGAATAAGAATTCAATAATTTTTGATGAAAACCTATATCCAATAGCATGGCGTTTTAACTCTGATGATTGCTCTTTATCAGATAAAGAAAAGAAAGAAATTTTTTTTATAATGAATGAAGAATCAAAAAAACTTTGGGATTTATTATTTCCTTTTAATAATCTAATGGATATTGGGAGAGATTCTTTTTTCTTAAAAGAAAAAAAAGAACTTGATTTTGATGATGAGAATGAGGCTTTAAGTTTTTTCGAAGAAAAGCTAAAAGGGGTTTCATATTTAATATTCTTTTGGGGGAGGTGTAATTGTGCAATTGTTCCACCATATATATTTTTAAAATCATGGAGTGATTTTTTTTACCCTAGTGATGAAAATTGTATTGCCTATTTAGTTAATAAAAGTGAGGTTATTTTTTCTTACGAAGAAACATTCTTTTATGGGAGTATTGTTAATGACTAATAATTGGTTGATGTTGATTAATTGACGTGTTGTATTTTTTGTCGATATGAAGAGTAGAGCTAGTCTAGGTATGGTTAAGTTTTTTATGAAGCTAGAACAAACTGAAACAGCAGATATGGATATAAAAAGTATAAAGATTTATGGTGATAAGTTTTATATTTTATTTTCAGCAGTTTATGATATATGTTTAAAACAATATGTGGAAAATGTAGAGTTGGTTTTTTTTAATTGGACTTCATTCAATGTTGAAATGTATGATAGTAGTATTGAAGAATACAAACAACTTGATTTGCTTGAAATAAATAAAGGTAAAGATTTATTTACTTTAATTCAGGTTGTAAATATCTCTGATGATAAGGTTGAGTTAGAGGGCTTTAATGACGATGGTGTGTGGAATAAGGTTGTCTTTTTTAATACTTCTTATAGTTTGAATGTTATTGATATTACTTGATTAGAAGTAAATATGAGTGTATTAAATTTTAAAAATAAAATAGTTCAGCTGTTAGAAAATAATGGTAGTGATGAGGATATTTATAATGTATTAACTGACTACATTAATGAAGAGGGGACGAGAAATGAAGTTTATAAATCTTTAAATGAAATTTTTTTGATGGAAGAAAGTATGATTCAAAAAAATATAAAATTACAAGATCAATTCGATTATTTGGGTGAGTTACAAACAACAATCACAGGATATTGTTCACCTAATTCTATTGTAAAATTTAAAAATGAACCTACCACTAATATGGATGATTTTTTAAGTTATGTTCGAGGTGAGAAATGGAAGGTTTAAAATGGTACATGAATGATAGATAAAAATATTGAATTTAATATCTATAAAACTGTAGATTTTTTTCTGAAATGCATTAATGAAAAAGATAAGAATAGTTTGTTATCTGAGTTTGAGGTTACCTTAAAAATGTATCAAGAGTTAGAGAATACTCTTAATAATTATTTTGATGGTGATTATAAGCTATCATTGATTCCTTTTGATGAAATTCATTTACAGGAAGTGGAAAATATGCCTATATTTGAATTGGATGAAATGGACGATGGTGAATATATTTTAGAGTGTGAAGTGTATAACTATGAAAAAGATACTTCATTGATACTTCAAGGGAATGTTGATTTGACTAATGGTAATGTACATTTTTTTGATCCTTTGTTTAAGTCATGAGGTGACATTTTTAACAGGGAAGCAAGGACTAAGTTCTAGTTTAGAAGAGCTTCAGATAAGAATGAGACAAGTAAATGGTAAAGTTGATGCATCAACTTTACCGACAGGGCTTAGTTGCGAAAATGATTATTTAAGCATGTTTCAATATATTCTGCTAAAGATATGAAATTTTGTTAATATCAGTCTAAATTCAATTCCATAGTAGTGAAGATAAAAATGATAAGTTTTAAAATGAAGTGATTAGCATTACACCAAAATGAAGAAGTTACTAATCTTTAGATTGATAGTTTATTAAAAAAATCGTTATGAAGCATATAATTCACTGATGGAGATTTTAAGAGAATATTACGGTAGAAAGAAATTCTTCATATCAAGAACGATTTTATTATATTAGTGATATTTTGACAGGTATCACAGGAGATACTTCGAAATTTTCTATTATTAGATTTGATGGAGATCCTGAAGACATAGATTTATTAGCAGAAGTCGCTTCAAGCAAGGATCGGAAGCAGTGATTCTTACACAAAGCGAATCAACTAGCGTGCTTTAAGTGTAAATCTAAAAATGCTAAGTCTAATTTCTTTGAAAATTCAGAAATCTTCACCAATAATATTCGCTTTCAAGGTGCATGAGCAAAGACAGAGCATTGCTATGTCGGAAGCGCAAGGATCAAGAAACAGGTTTACATTACAACCGTTATCGATATTATTCGCCTTATGTAGGACGTTTTATCTCTAAAGATCCAATTGGGTTGTTGGGTGGTAACAACGTTTATGCTTATGCGCCGAATCCAGTGGGTTGGATTGATCCATTAGGTTTAAACCGTAACCCTATTTCATTCACTGACAGTCGTGGAACAAAATTACAAGTTTCAGGATATACAGATTTAAGCCATTTAAGTGATAAACAATTGAAACAATTGTATCATGCAAATAATAACTCTGGTTTTGGCTTATCAGGTAAAGATAAACAAGGAAATACAATTGTATTACACCATTATAAGCAAAATGCAAAAGGTCCAATCGTTGCTATGCCTCAAAAGCACCACGATAAGCCTCATACAAATCCTGGACAACATCCTTGTGGGAAGAAAAAAGGCGGAGGATTAACAAGTCAGGAGAGAGATGATTTTAATAATTGGAGAAAAGAGTATTGGAAAGATTCAGCACAAAGAGAATTACAGAAGCGTAATTCATCAATATAACCTAAGATTTTTTTGAGAAATTAAAATGAAAAGTGATTTGTTAAATAGATTATCAAAGTTCTATAAAGATAACCCAGAAATGAAAGGGGTTCCATTAACTTTGGATGATATTAATAATGTGGAAAATATCTTAAAAATAAAGCTTCCAGAGGACTATAAGCTATTTGTTAGTACATATGGTGGTTCATACGCAGGTTTAGCTATATATGGTTTGAAAAATGCTGAGATGATGGGGGATGAAACTGTTATTGAATTAACTAATAGAGCAAGAAAACTTTTAGATGATTTGAAAGTTGATAACTATATTTTAAAATCAGTAGTAGTTTCGGATGATGGTGCAGGTAACCCTATTTTTATAAATGTAAATGGAGAAGTATATATTTATTATGTAGATAATGGTGAGTATAATAAGTTGGGGGATTCTTTGGGTGATGTAATAGAAGAAAATTTCCATGAGTGGTAACTATTGAAGAGAAACTATATATGTGTAAGATTATGGGATGCAGGTTGTGTTAAATATTGAAAAATGAGTATAAATGAGAAAAAATTGTTAGATGTATATCAGTTGATAAATCAGTTCTTAGATTATTTAAATCAAAAGGATCAGCATCAACTTGAAGAAAAGTTTGAGTTGTCATCAGCAATGTATGAAGAAATTATTGAGGAATTAGAACGGAACTTTGATAATAATTCGTATGTTTTATCGTTGATACCCTTTAGCGAGATAGAAAGTGTAAAAGTAAAATCTCCTAATAGACCTATTTTTGAAATAGAGGATACCGATGAGGATGGCGAGTTTATTGTTGAGTGTAATATATACAACAAATCAAAAATAACTGATTTAATTTTGCAAGGTTATCTTGAATACGAGGATGGAATATTGAAATTTACATTGCCATTATTTAGGTCTTGATCTTAAAAAGCAAAAACTCAGAATAAGTTACTGGGTTTTTGTTTAATACAATATAGATATCGTTTATGATCTTATAGAGTAAATTACCCTTAAATATTACAACGAAGTATCGGGTAGTGAGATATTTATACTTGTCAAAGAAATTATAGGCTATAACACTGATCAAAAAGTAGAAATTAACTGTATAACTTAATGACAACGGAAATTAATTTTTAGAGTGCCAGAGATCAGAAGGCGGTCAATTAAGTCATACTCAAACATATCGATCAGACATTGGTTTAAACTATTAATATATCAATATGGAACGATTTGGTATAGGAGAGCTATAAATGTCTTTTAAAACAAAGTTACGTCTATGGTTGGGTTTAACAGAGATATCTGAACAAGAGTATTGGGATTATTTTGATGATTCACATGGATTACCAAAATTTTGCAAAGAGGTTGGTCTAGATTGGTTAGAACAAGACTTTATGGGATATCATTTTGATGAGCAGGCTAATGATGTAAGATCTATTATAGATGAGACACCTGAACCTGATCATCATGAAAAAATGTTAAAAGACTCTTTGGATAAAGGAATAAAAAATGCTAATGCTATGTTTTATTACTGGGGTGATGATCCAATAAAAGTTGATAAAGATAAGCGGTATAATACTCTAACTTATATTGGTTGTTATGAATGGGATTAAATTCCTATATTTTACATAAAATTTTACACAAGCCAAATTTTCATAAATTTGATTTTTGGCTTTTTTATTAAATATAGTGAAATTCTTTTATGAAGAAACACTTAAAGCAAGTCAATATTTGACAGATAATGGAGTAGATGTTGTTGAAAATAGGGAATCATTTAATGATTTCTTAGAATGGTATTTTGAGGTTTAATTTAGCTTTATAAAAGCCAACTAATCTAGAAAACTGAATATAAGGCGTGAGGTGAGCTCGTATCAGCAAAGCAACCCTTTGCACGAGTGCAAGACCTTGTGCCATATGATTCATATGCTCAAAGCAGCAAAGTCCGCATCTAACTTTTTTGAAAATTCAGAAATCGTCACCAATAATACTCGCTTTCAAGGTGCATGAGCAAAGACAGAGCATTGCTATGTCGGAAGCGCAAGGATCAAGAAACAGGTTTACATTACAACCGTTATCGATATTATTCGCCTTATGTAGGACGTTTTATTTCTAAAGATCCGATTGGGTTGTTGGGCGGTAATAACGTTTATGCTTACGCGCCGAATCCAGTGGGTTGGATTGATCCATTAGGTTTAGATAAAGAATAAAAAGAAGTAATAACTCCATCTGGGTCGAAAGAAATATATACAAGAAGAAATGCGACAGGTAATGATAAAACATTAACAACTTCAAGGGCAGCTAGAAGAGAAGCAATGCGTTCACAGAATATACCAACGTCACAAACATATCAAAGTCAAATACATAAAGATTCGACCCAATCGGCTTTATCTTTAAAGCAGTCGGGGCGTTTACATGTTGAAGAAATATATAGAGATGGTCAAAAGGTTGGTACAATTGGGGTTCATAAAGATGGACATGAGTTTCATGATGATAAGACATTTGAAAAACCACATTATCATGGTAAAAATGGGGAGCATTTTTCATACGAGAATGGAAACCCTAGAAATACTAATAAATACATAGGTGGTTGCCCAACATGATTATATCTAGCATAGAAAAATCAAGTTTATTTAAAATCATTTCTGGTGAGGAAATTCAGTCAAAATATTTCTTTTATATAAAGTCTGATAGTGAAAAATATGAAAATTGTTTTTTATTGTTGCAAGAAATTATTGAAAAATATGGGGCTTTAAGTGTTGTAGGTTTTGGCTTTGAAAATAATGTTTATAATAGAAGTAAACTTATTATGAATAAGATTGGTTACTTCGGGCAAAATGATTTTAAAGGTTTTTCCTTGAAAAATAGTTTAAATCTGAGAAGGGATGTAGGTGGTAGAAATGTTTATCTGTCTCATTATGTAGGTCCTTTTAGTGATTGGGAAACTTTTTATAAGGTAATTCATAATAAGGATAGAAGAATTTATCTGGAAATTATTGATTTTAAATGTGATAGTGAAAGTAAGCTATTACTAAAAGGAAGTTATGTTGGGGTTGATTCTTATTCATGTATAAGATTGTTATTCGGTTTTGATATAAAAGAAAATCTGTATTTATTTTTTTTAGGTGATAAGGTGTTTTTAGATTTGCTAGTTGAAGATTTAAATTTTTGTGTTGAAAATTCCTTTGAAAAAGTTGTTGTAGACCGTATTACTTTTTTGGAAAAAAATACAGATGAAATGTTAGAGATATTAAATGTTTTTAAGGATGAACTGAATGTTTGATTTTTATTTAATTTTAATTCGTGAGTTTTAAATAGAAATACCTTTAAAGGCCGAGCGTAAGGTGGGCAATTCCCGAAAAGATACAAAAAGAAGCAACTTTACGTAGGTTTTCAACAACAGACACAGGTAAATCTATATGTCCGAATCAACATTCTTACCCATACAAACAAAATTTGGAATTTTATGTTCAAGAACAGATTTTTTGTTAAATAATTTTATTTTTGATGTGAATGGGGATAGTCTAGAGATTAATATTAACTTTAGTATAGTTAAAAAATGAAGATGGGAGTAATTTTAGAATATCTGAACCTTTTTTAATAAGATTTAATAATGTAAAGAGTTTTAATTTGATTCAATATGATGATTTTGAAAGAAAATTTTCAAATGTTTCTGGTTTTAATTTTGATCAGTCTAATAGTGATAGTAGTGGATTAAATATATATCTTTTGTGGACATATGATCATTGTTTTGAAGTGCATGCAAAGGGATATTCATTTAAATATTTTAATTTTTATGGCAAGTAGAAATTCAATGATTTTTGATGAAAACCTATATCCAATAGCATAGCATTTTAACTCTGATGATTGCTCTTTATCAGATAAAGAAAAGAAAGAAATTTTTTTTATAATGAGTGAAGAATCAAAAAAACTTTGGGATTCATTATTTCCTTTTAATAATCTAATGGATATTGGGAGAGATTATTTTTTCTTAAAAGAAAAAAGAACTTGATTTTGATGATGAGAATGAGGCTTTAAGTTTTTTCGAGGAAAAGCTAAAAGGGGTTTCATATTTAATATTATTTTGGGGGAGGTGTAATTGTGCAATTGTTCCATAATTTGTATTTTTAAAATCATGGAGTGATTTTTTTACCCTAGTGATGAAAATTGTATTGCCTGTTTAGTTAATAAAATTGAGGTTATTTTTTCTTAAGAAGGAATATTCTTTTATGGGGGTGTTGTTAATGAATAGTAATTGGTTGATGTTGATTAATTGATGTGTTGTGTTTTTTTCTATATGAAGAGTGGAGCTAGTCTAGTTATGGTTGAGTTTTTTTTATGAAGCTAGAACAAATTGAAACTGCAGATATGGATATAAAAAGTATAAAGATTTATGGTGATAAGTTTTATATTTTATTTTCAGCAGCTTATGATATATGTTTAAAACAATATGTAGAAAGTGTAGAGTTGGTTTTTCTAAATTGGACTTCATTCAATGCTGAAATGTATGATAGTAGTATTGAAGAATACAAACAACTTGATTTACTTGAAATAAATAAAGGTAAAGATTTATTTACTTTAATTCAGGTTGTAAATATCTCTGATGATAAGGTTGAATTAGAGGGCTTTAATGACGATGGTGTGTGGAATAAGGTTGTCTTTTTCAATACTTCTTATAGTTTGAATGTTATTGATATTACTTGATTAGAAGTAAAAAATGAGTGTATTAAATTTTAAAAACAAAATAGTTTGGCTGTTAGAAAATAATGGTGGTGATGAGGATGTTGATAATGTATTAACTGACTATATTAATGTAGGGGTGACGAGAAATGAAGTTTATAAATCTTTAAATGAAATTTTTTTGATGGAAGAAAGTATGATTCAAAAAATATGAAATTACAAGATCAATTCGATTATTTGGATGAGTTGCAAACAATAATCACAGGATATTGTTCACCTAATTCTATTGTAAAATTTAAAAATGAACCTACCACTAATATGGAGGATTTTTTAAGTTATGTTCGAGGTGGAAAATGGAAGTTTTAAAATGGTATATGAATGATAGATAATAACATTTTTTTTAAAAAACTTTATCCTTATGGTATTGTTTTTCCTGTAAAAGTAGGTCACTTTAGTGTTGATCTATCTGGGTATTGTGATATCGATTTTCATGTTAATGAACGACCAAATGTAGATATTAAAAAATATGGTTTTTGGGGAGAGGATTATAATACTGTTGTTATAAAGTTTAAAGCACGATTGGTGGGGAGTATATCTATTGAAAATTAGATTAAAAATAGTTTTGGTGAGTTGATTTTTGAAAATATAGGAAATTATTTTGTTTTAAAAGTGCATAAAGATGATTTTGTTTTTTCTGTTGAAATAGATGGTTTAATATTTCAAGAGTTGTCTGTTTATTTTAATGGTGTTGAATGATTTAATTAATTTAATTGGGGTGTATAAAAATTCCATGAAATAAGTTGGTATTTTAGGGGGTAAGATGAAATTTAATATTCTTAATAAGTTAAATAGGCTTGTGGGAGGTTATTTAAGTACAGATTCTTTATTTTAGGAGCTAGGTGAGATTTCAGATCTGTTTTCTCCTTATTTGAATGAGGAAATATTTTAAAATGATGTTTTAATCAAATTGTGGCATGTTTTAGTATATGTATATATTAATAATCCACAGAAGGAAAATAGATCGGATGCTCTATCTGTTATTTATGATGTTTATATTTATGCTGTGAATATAGGTTTTTCTGTAGATAAAAAAGAACTGATTAAATATTATCTTGAGTTGAATGGTAACAATAAATTAGATCAAGAATCTAAAGAAATCTTGGAAGAAATTTTATTTGATATTTAATAATTTTAGCGAATATTTCAATAATCTTAAAAGTCTGCTTAATTAAGGTTTTGCAACAAATAGCCTGCAATCGAAGAGGGAAGCTGTGGTGGACGCCTATTTATTGGATAGATTATTAAAGTTCTATAAAGATAACCCTGAAATGAAAGTGGTCCCATTAGCTTTGGATGATATTAATTTGGCGAAGAAATGTATGCCAATTACTTGGGCTTTTGCTCAAGAAGTAGACTAGAAATAGTGAGAAATGTCGACTAAAAACGGTGGAATTTCAATGAAATTAAAATTTGGTAATGGTCAATCTACGGTGGTGAACTAGTGAACAATCTGAATGAAACAGTTGAAAAAATCAATACTAAAGAGGATTTTTTAGAATTTACACAAATACTAATAGAGGACCTCTCATTAAATAAATGGGAGAATAACAATTTAGCTGATTATCTTGAAGGTCTTAATAGTTGGGTGGACGATATGGATGGGTATTTTGAGAATATGAAAGATTTTGATGCATTAGAGAAAATTAAAAAAAATCAAATTGATTGGAAAATTTTAGCTAAAATTTTATTAGCAGCTACTATGTATGAATAATTTAACTTCAATAAAGAGTTAGAAAGCCGAAATAATAGTGGCTATCCTTTATAAAGGTGGAATTATGTTAAGTTTTAAAGTATTTAATTATTTGAAGCAAAAAAATGCTTGGTTTGAAGATGTAGATATCGATTGTGAAAGATATAGAGAGATTCTGAAAGAGTTAAATTTGGATACTAGCTCTGATTTTGGCATTTTCTATACACATGCAGAGGAAAATCCAGGAGGTTTTTATTCAAAAAATTTTGAATTATGGCAAATATGTTGGATGTATGAAAATAGTGATTACAGAGTTATTAATAATAGTTTAAGAAGAGATTTGAGTTTAAATGATAATTATTATGTAATTTCAGAGTTTGAGGGAGAAAGGGCATATTTTTATAATAAAGAGGAAAATAGTGTCGAAATAATTGGTTACTCTGAAAATGGAGTAGATGTTATTGAAAAGTGGGAGTCATTTAATGATTTCTTAGAATGGTATTTTGGAGTTTAATTTAGCTTTATAAGAGTCAATTGATCTAGAAACTGAATATAAGGCGTGAGGTTAACTCGTTTCTGCAAAGTAACGCTTTGCACAAGTGCAAGACCTTGCGTCATATGATTCATATGTTCAAAGCAGCAAAGCCCGTATCTAACTTTTTTGAAAATTCAAAAATCGTCACCAATAATATCCGCTTTCAAGGTGCATGAGCAAAGACAGAGCATTGCTATGTCGGAAGCGCAAGGATCAAGAAACAGGTTTACATTACAACCGTTATCGATATTATTCGCCTTATGTAGGACGTTTTATTTCTAAAGATCCGATTGGGTTGTTGGGCGGTAATAACGTTTATGCTTACGCGCCGAATCCTGTAAGTTGGATTGATCCTTTAGGTTTAGCTAAGAAGAAGAAGCAAAACAATGTATCAGAAACAAATAATTGTAAGGATGATTGTGGGGGGATATTACTATTAGACCCTAAAGATATTAATTTTGCTCAAAGATCAGTGAACCCAAAATTTGATACACCAGATGGAAAAATTTCAATTCAAAGCTCAATTAATAACGGTGCAGCTCAAGTTGCTAATTTTCCACCTATTAGTGTAATTAATGTAAAAGGTCAATGGGTTGCAAGAGATGGTAATAGTCGTTTATTGATTGCAAAGTCTACCAAGGCTACATCTATAAGTGCTATAGATGACTCAGGATGTTTAGATAAAAGAAAAGATCTAAATTCGAGATTGAGAAATAATGGGTTACCGAGCCAAGGTACATCAAACTTACCAAAATACTAGTTTTAAAGAAGAGTTGTTATGATTGTTGAAATAGAAATTCCCTTTTGGCAAGATCCCCAATGTCATGTTTTTACTCAACATTATCGGGATGATTTAATTACCTATTTTACATGCTGGGATGATAATGCTGAGCTGATAAAAAATAAACTTGGAGAGATTTTATTTAATGATGTCTTAAGTGTCAAAATTGAAAGTAAAATTAGAAGTTACCTAGTAGATGAGCCCGAGTATAGATCATCTATATATGAGGTTTTAGATTCTAAAGTGATAAGGAAATACTTAAAGAAAAGAGAGAAATGGGAATATTCTAAAGTTAATATTAAAGATTATAGGTGCTTTGTTGTTAACAGTCATGATTATCAAATTGTAATTATAGCAAAAAAATATACATTTAAATTAATTTCAATTGATCCACATACAGATGTGATATATAAAAAAATTTTAGAGCTAAATTGAAAGTGAACTGGTGGAGTAAAAACAATTATACTGCAAGTTAATTGTTTTTTATTTTTAAAGTTAAGTCTTTTATTTAGGTTGTTTTCTGAAAAATTATACTTTTTATGAAACATAAAGAAGGTCTTTTTAAGAGGGTTATAGCTTTAAAATCTAATGTTGATTAGGTAGGTGTAAATATTTGTTGGGTTCTTATTGTGTGCTTGGAAGTGTTTGATAAATGGGTCGTAGTTTAAACGTATTAAATATTTATGCAGGAAAAACTAGCTCTGGTAATACTAAAGCAGAGGAAGTCCTTGTAGAAGATATAGATGTAAACACTTATAAGCTACTATCTGCCCTAGGCTTAGCTCTAAATTTAGCAAAAGGTGATATTTTTAAATTTTTTAATAGCGAAGAACCCGTAAAGGTTATACATCGAGGTGGGGATTTTAATATACATGATTATGAGGCGAATTTAACTCTTGAGGATTATGAAGATTTTAAGAATGAACTTTTAGACTATTTAGAAGGAACTATAGATGGTTTGAGTGAGAATAATATGGCTATTATTGTTTCCTCAACTCAAGGTATCCAAAGAGTAAATAATTTTTTATAAACTTCAGTGAAATATCAGGTAATAACTGGGCTTTTACTAATATTTATAAAAATTATGAAGATTTTGATGATGAAACATTACTGGGTTGGTGGGATAAAAAGTGTTAGTTGATTGTTTGACAATGGCATTTCACTATCAAGCACTTGAACAAGAACTAGATAAAAATGAAAATTTAAGTAAAGATGAACAAGAAAAATTTAAGCAAACAATGAGTACGATATCTAAAGATTTCTATACTTTGTATCCATTCAAATATTTCTAACAAATCATTTTCTTGACTAGATGCGGATTGAGGATGGTTGAGATAAAATTTAAGTTGTCCGATATAACCGAGAAAATCTACATCCATGTATATTTTCTCAATTTAAGTTTTATTGCCTTACCAACTCTACTTGCCCAGTATGCCAACCCCCACCTAAAGCACGAATCAGATCCACACTAGCAATCATCCGACTGCCATGAAGCTGTGCAGCGAGTTGCTCTTGCTGCAAGATACTCCGATCAGAATCAATCACATCCAGATAACTAATGCTGCCTTCACGATAACGCAAATGTGAGAGCTGATGGGCATGTCGGGATGACGCAAGTGCTTGACCTTGTGCCAGTATTTGCTGATCCAGAATACGCTGATCAGACAAACCATTTTCAACCTCACGGAAAGCATTCAGCACGGTCTGCCGATAATTGGCGATACTCTGCTCATAGCCTGCACGTGCCTGAGCAATGCCCGCCTTACGTTGCCCACCATCAAATAACGGTAAAGACAAAATTGTGCCAGCAACGGGACCGAGTAAAAAAGTTCGACTCGACCATTTGCCCAAATCTCCTAAACTTGCTGATTCATAACCCAACGCACCAGTGAGATCCAGTTTTGGGAAAAAGGCAGCACGGGCAATACCGATGCGTGCATTATCAGCTGCCATGGCACGCTCAGCAGCAGCGATATCGGGACGACGTTCCAGCAGGCTCGAAGGTAAACCCGCAGGCAGGCGAATCACCGTAGCAGACAAGGGTTGAATCGCTAAGCTAAATTCGGCAGGCGCTTTCCCGAGTAATACCGCCAGCGCATGTTCGGTACTGGCTCGATTCCGTGTAATGCTGAGCGCATTGCTTTGGGCGGTCGAGAGTTCGGTTTGTGCGCGAGAAACATCCAGATCACTGACCAATCCATTGCGATAACGTGCTTGGATCAAATTTTGATTCTCAGTCAGTAACTTGATGTTTTGCGCATAGATGGCTTGCTCAGCATCGAATTGACGAATCAGAAAGTAAGCCTGTGCCACATCTGCTTGCAGTGCTAACAATGCCGAATGATACAAGGCTTCCTGTTGCTGTACATCTGCAGTCGCCGCATTGACACTACTGGCAATTCGTCCAAATAGGTCCAGTTCATAAGAGACATTGGCTTGTGCCCGCCATAAAGTACGTGCAGATGTAGATGCATCCGAATCAAGTCCTAAAGACGCAGGTGAGGGTTTTTGGCGGGTTGGCCCAAAACCTGCGCCGATGCTAGGTAAGCGTTCAGCTTGTGCAGCAGACCTCAAGGCCCGTGAGGCCTGAATATTGGCTGCTGCCGCTTTTAGATTTTGGTTACCCGCAATTGCCTGATGTTGCAGATCATTCAATTGTGGATCATTAAAAATACGCCACCATTCACCGCGAGACTGTGTATCAGCGGGGTGGGCAATGCTCCAGTTGGGATCGTTCAACTTAGCATCAGCTTCCTTGAATTGCAATGGAATAACCGCCTTGGCAGGCTGATATTCCGGTGCCAATGAGCAGCCTGCAAGCAGCAGGCTTCCTATGAGTGAGGAGAGTATCCAGTGGGGCTTGAGTCCTGTCATATCCTGCTCCTTAGTGATCGTGTGAACTGTGCAGTGGTGCTTCATGCACAGCTGCCGAATGCAGTTTATGTTTGCTGTTCAGGGTACGAATCAATACATAGAAGGCAGGTGTCAGGAACAAACCAAAGAAGGTCACTCCGATCATGCCAAAGAACACCGCAACGCCCATGGCATGACGCATTTCAGCACCGGCACCGGTTGAAGTGACCAGTGGAACCACACCCATAATGAAGGCGATTGAAGTCATCAGGATCGGACGTAAACGTAACCGGCTGGCTTCTACCGCAGCATTGAATGCAGTCGCGCCTTGCATTTCCAATTCTCGGGCAAATTCCACGATCAAGATGGCATTCTTACAGGCCAGCCCGACCAGTACCATCAAGCCGATTTGGGTAAAGATGTTGTTATCTCCGCCTGTGAGCCAAACCCCTGTTAGTGCCGCCAAGATACCCATCGGGACGATCAGAATCACGGCTAATGGCAAGGTCAGGCTTTCATATTGCGCCGCCAAAACCAAGAACACCAACAGCACACTGATCGGGAACACCCACAATCCGGCATTACCTGCCAAGATTTTTTGATAGGTCAAGTCAGTCCATTCAAACTTCACCCCTCGTGGCAAGGTTTCAGCGGCAATGCGCTCAACCGCAGCTTCGGCTTGACTGGATGAATAACCTGGTGCAGGACCGCCGTTAATATCGGCAGCAGTATAGCCGTTATAGCGCACCACCATTTCCGGGCCATAGGTTTGAGTCACATTGACTAGAGAAGACAGCGGCACCATTTGTCCTGCATTGTTACGGGTTTTAAGCTGTAAAATATCTTCAGGATTGGCACGGAATGGCGCATCCGCTTGAGCACGTACCTGATAGACACGACCAAAGCGGTTAAAGTCATTCACATATTGTGAACCGAGGTAAATCTGCATGGTGTTAAATACATCGGTCACGGCAACGCCTTGTTGCTTGGCTTTGACCCGATCCAGATCGACATTCAGTTGCGGTACATTGATTTGATAACTGGAGAACATTGGCCCCAATTCAGGTGCAGATTGTGCCGCCTTCATAAAGGATTGTGCTGCGTTATTCAATTCGGCATAGCCTAAAGCACCGCGATCTTCGAGCTGCAGTTTAAAGCCGCCCATGGTGCCGAGACCCATCACCGGTGGTGGCGGGAAGACCGCAATATAAGCATCCTGAATCGCGGCGTATTTCTGATTTAAAGCACCGGCAATGGCATTGGCAGAAAGATCAGCCGCTTTGCGTTCAGCGAAAGGTTTTAAGGTCACAAACACAATCCCTGCGCTGGAACTGTTGGTAAAACCATTAATCGATAAGCCTGGGAAAGCCACAGCACTTTCTACACCTGGCTGTTTCAGTGCCGCATCACTCATTTTCCGAATTACGGTTTCGGTTCGATCCAGTGAGGCACCATTGGGTAATTGTGCAAAGCTGATCAGGTATTGCTTATCTTGTGCGGGCACAAAGCCACCCGGAACGATATAAGAAATTCCGATGGTCAGACCAAGTAAAGCTGCATACACACCCATCGCTGAGGCTTTATGCGAAATAACCCGACTGACGCCACGACCATATTGATCCGATGCGCGTGAGAATACGCGGTTAAACAGGGCAAAGAAGCGTCCGAAAACACGATTCATTACACGGGTCAGGACGTCTGGTTTGGCATCATGACCTTTCAGCAACATAGCGGCCAACGCAGGAGACAGGGTGAGTGAGTTGAAGGCCGAAATCACGGTGGAGATGGCAATGGTCATGGCAAATTGTTTATAGAATTGCCCTGTTAAACCGGTCATAAAGGCCAGCGGGACGAACACGGCAACCAAGGTCAATGCAATCGCGATAATCGGTCCACTGACTTCACGCATGGCACGATAGGTCGCATCCCTTGGACTAAGTCCTGTTTCAATATTCCGCTCGACATTCTCCACCACCACGATGGCATCATCGACCACGATCCCGATGGCGAGCACCATCCCGAACAGGGACAGGGCATTGATGGAATAACCAAAGGCCAGCATTAAGGCGAAAGTACCAATGATTGAAACGGGTACTGCCAGTAGAGGAATAATCGAGGCACGCCATGTTTGTAAGAACAGGATCACCACCACAACCACCAGTGCAATCGCTTCAAGCAGGGTATGAATTACCGCTTTGATACTTGAACGCACAAATTGAGTCGGGTCGTAAACGATGTCGTATTTAATCGAGGCTGGAAAATCTTTGGACAGTTCCGCCATGGTGCTACGCACTTGGTCAGAGACCTGTAAGGCATTGGCACCTGGTGCTTGGAAAATTGGAATCGCAACAGCTTGTTTATTGTCCAGTAATGAACGCAAGCCATATTGTGAAGCGGCCAGTTCAACACGGGCCACATCACCCAATCGAGTCACGGCACCATCTGCTGCCGTTTTTAAAATAATATCGGCAAATTCCTGTTCGGTACTTAAACGGCCTTGTGCATTCACCGAGAGCTGTAATGGTGAATTGTTGGGTGCAGCACCAATGGTTCCTGCGGCAACCTGAATGTTCTGCTCACGAATTGCATTCACAATTTCAGTGGCGGTGAGGTTACGTTGCGCCACTTTCTGTGGGTCTAACCACACCCGCATGGCGTAATCGCCTGAACCAAACAGGCCGACTTCACCCACGCCTTGTAAGCGTGCCAGACGGTCTTTGACATTGAGCACGGCATAGTTCCGCAAGTAGGTCATGTCATAGCGGTTGTCAGGAGAGGTGAGGTGCACCACCATGGTCAAGGTGGGTGAACTTTTTAACGTGGTCACACCGAGACGTTGTACATCTTCTGGCAAGCGTGGCAAAGCTTGAGAAACCCGATTCTGGACCAGTTGCTGGGCTTTATCGGGATCAATCCCAAGCTTGAAATTGACGGTAATGGTCAGGTTGCCATCGCTGTTGGCTTGAGACTGCATATACAGCATGTTCTCTACGCCGTTGATGGATTCCTCCAAAGGAGAAGCAACCGTTTCAGCAATGACTTTGGGGTTAGCACCTGGATATTGGGCACGTACCACGACAGAGGGTGGCACTACTTCTGGATATTCAGAAATTGGCAGTTGGAAAAGGGAGAGTAAGCCCGCCAGTAGAATCAGGACGGACAGTACCCCGGCAAAGATCGGACGATCAATAAAAAATTTGGAAATATTCATGAGGATTAACCTTTTGCCGAAGTTGGGGTTTTATCTGTAGGCTGAGGTTGTTGTACGGTGTTATCGGCAATGATTTGAGGATTTGGCATAGGGACCAGATGTGGACTAACAGGATCACCCGGACGGATACGTTGCAAACCATTCACCACGATACGGTCGCCAACTTGCAGACCGCTATTGATGATTTGTAGGCCATCTTGTTGCGCGCCAAGTTTTACTTCACGGTACGCAGTTTGGTTTTTGGCATCGACCACCACCACAAAACGTTTGTCCTGATCGACACTAATCGCAGTCGGGCTAATCAGAATCGCTGCACGGGGTTGTCCTCCACCCAGACGAATGCGGGCATACAGTCCGGGAAGCATCACGCCTTTGGGATTATCAAAGGTAGCGCGGACACGAATGGTGCCTGAGGTGGTATTTAAATTATTGTCGATGGAACTGATATAACCTTCACGGCTAAAACCAGATTCATTGGCAAGACCTAAATAGACAGGAACTTGGGCTGAATTGCGTTGATTGCTGATGTATTTTAAATAAGTTTGTTCATCGACATCGAAAGAAGCATACAGACGTGATACCGAAACCAAACTGGTCAGCACCTGTGCGCCATTACCTGCGGAAACTACGTTACCCACCGTGACTTCGGCACGGGAAATACGACCACTGACAGGGGCGGTAATACGCGTATATTCGAGATTTAAACGGGCGGTTTCCACTGCGGCTTTGGCTGCCTGTAAATTGGCATTGGCTGAGCGGGCTTCATTTTGAGCTTGATCAAGTTCTTGACGGGCAATCGCATTACTTTGAATTAAACGCTGGTTCCGGTCTAGATTTGCTGAGGTGTAGGTGACTTGTGCTTCAGCAGAAGCCAGTTGCGCTTTGGCGCGATTCAGTTCTGCTTCAAAAGGACGAGGATCAATGGTAAACAGCAGGTCGCCTTTATTTACTAAACTGCCATCTTTAAAATGCACGGCAATCAGTTTACCTGAGACTTGGGGACGGACATCGACTTGATCGATAGCTTCGAGACGTCCCGAATATTCTTGCCAGTCGGTAATGGTCTGACTGACGACACGGGCCACATCAACGGTTGCTGCAGGCGGTGCAGTTGCTGTTGAAGTCGCTTTGGCATCTGCATTTTCTTGGAAGAGAATAAAACTGCCACCTGTTGCAAAAACGGCAATTATGACAGCAGACAGCGTCAGCTGCTTGCGGGAAAGTGACATGGGATGCTCCTGGTTATTTGAATCCCTGTTTTCAGACTTTTTGTTGTGGTCTGTATGGGAGAAACAGGTTTATGGAATGGAAGGAGCATAAAAGTTTGTCAATTACGAATAAATATACTAAATTTGATAACACTATTCGTATTTTTATAATAATTGATGCATAAAATCCAAAAAATGCATCAATGGGAGTGGCCCATGGATCTATTTCATGCAATGAAAGTCTTTAATAAAGTGGTTGAAACCAACAGCTTTAGTCTGGCTGCGGATAGTCTGGGGCTGCCACGTGCATCGGTGACGACCACGATTCAGGCTTTAGAAAAACATTTACAGGTTCGCTTGCTGAATCGAACCACGCGTAAACTAAGCCTAACCCCCGATGGGGCAGTCTATTATGACCGTAGCTTGAGAATTTTGGCGGACGTGGAAGATATTGAAGCATCTTTCCATGATGAGGAACGAGGACCGCGAGGACGATTACGGATTGATGTACCTGTGTCGATTGGTCGTTTGATTCTGATTCCAAGGTTGAGAGATTTTCATCAACGTTATCCGGATATTGATCTGGTCATTGGCATGAATGATCGCCCGGTCGACTTGGTGGGTGAGGCGGTAGATTGTGCAATACGGGTGGGGGAATTGCAGGATTCCAGTCTCATTGCACGCCGTATTGGTACGTTTCAGTGTGCAACAGCGGCATCAGCATGCTATTTAGAAAAATATGGTGAACCGAAAACACTTGAAGATTTACAAAAAAATCATCAAGCCATTCATTTCTTCTCCAGCCGTACTGGACGTAATTTTGACTGGGATTTTGTGGTCGATGACCTGATCCAGAGTGTCAGTGTTAATGGGCAGGTATCTGTCAATGATGGCGATGCCTATATCGATTTGGCGCTGCAAGGCTTTGGCCTGATTCAAGGCCCACGCTATATGTTGACCAATCATTTTGAAGCGGGAACTTTAAAGGAAGTATTACCCAAATGGACGCCTGCACCGATGCCGATTTCGGTAGTATATTTGCAGAGTCGACATTTATCGCACAAGGTTCGGGTTTTTGTTGACTGGGTGGCGGAGCTGTTTGCAGGATGTCCATTATTAGGCGGAAGTGCTTTGCCGCTGGATCAGAAATGTGAATTTGCCTGTGATCAGAAAAGCAGTCATGAATATACCATTCGTACTTTGGTGGAACAGCATAATATTGCTGAAGCAAGGGCGTTAAAGACTTGAGCTAAGCAGGCCTAGTGAGATGGAAAGGATCATAAAGAGCTGCTTATATCACTCATAAATAATAGAAATCAGTTAAATTTGTTTGTTTTTGTTGGTTAAATGATAATAATAATGATTCTTGTTTATTTGTTAAAATATTATGGACAGCCAGATCAGAAAAACTGCTTTAAATATTGTGATAAAGTCAATCTTAATGTGGGGCGTTTTATCAAACAGTGCGCTTGCAGAAGAACAGCCTTTGGCCAAGGAGTCATCTTCAATCTTACCTACGATAAAAGTTACTGCAGAAGAAGATGAAAAAACTGAAGGGAATAAAAGTTTTAAAGCGAACTCATCTCGAAGTTCATCCAAGCTTAAACTTTCTTTAAAAGAAACACCTCAATCAGTCAGTGTGATTACACGAGAACAAATAGAACAGCGAAATCTAAATATTATCGATGATGTCCTTGCTGCTACACCTGGGGTAACGGTCACTAAAAGTGATAGCGAGCGTTCAAATTATTTTGCGAGAGGTTATGCAATTACAAATCGACAAATTGATGGAATGCCAATAGGTGAAAACAGTCCACGTGTAGATAGTTTTTTCTTTGACCGTATTGAGGTTGTGAAGGGTGCGACGGGTTTAACAGGGAGTACGGGAAATCCTTCTGCAACCATTAATATGATTCGTAAACGACCAACTAAAGAACTGTCGGGTAATGTAGCAACTTCATTTAGCCGTTGGAATAAAATTCGTAATGAAGTTGACGTTTCGATTCCATTATCTACAGACGGGAGTGTAAGAAGCCGAGTGATGGCAGCCCGAACTGAGGGTGATTCATATATGGATTACTACTCTCTAGAAACTTTGGCTGCAATGGCAATGGTAGAAGCCGATATTACAGAAAAATTAACGGGTAGTGTTGGCTTCCAGTATCAAGACAATCAGCCTCGTGGTTCGACATGGGGAACAGTACCTTACTGGAATCAAGATGGTTCGCTTGCCAATTTACCAAGAAATTTTAGCTTGGCAAATAGCTGGAACACCATTAGTCAACGAGATAAAACAGCATTTGCCGATTTGACCTATAAATTTGATAATAATTGGATGATCAAGGCTGCTGCCGCGTATTCACTATCCAAAAGTTTTTGGTTGATGTCCTATGGCGGTTCTGGTTTCCCGAATCAAAATGATGGGACTGGAGTAGGAGTATGGTCAACAGTCTATCCAACATCAGAATCTAAAAAAACCAGTTTAGAGCTGTATGCGAGCGGTCCTTTTCAGTTATTTAATCGCGAACATGAACTTATTATTGGTGCTAATGGCTTTGACCGTTCTACAGATAGTCCTTCAGGTCAGCTCAATGGTTTGGCGAGTGGCCAATTGACCTGTACTAAAAAAGTGAATGATGTCACTTTACCTTCTAATAATATTGGTGATACATGCGTGATTAATGATTGGCGTACATGGGATGGCAATGCAACCATTAAACCAGATTATACCGTTACGCCAGCAACCAAAGATGCCAAACAACGTAATTATGGGGTATATAGCACTTTAAAACTCAATGTTACCGATGAATTAAAATTAATTGTAGGTGGGCGCTATAGTGATTATTCAGCGACGAATGGAACGAAAAGTGATGTAAAAGCTGATGCATTTACGCCTTACTTTGGAGTGACGTATGATCTTAATGATTTTATAACGGCCTATACCAGTTATACCGATATGTTTAATCCAAGTAGTCAAAAAGACCGTAATAATAGTTTCTTGGAGCCAGAAGTTGGTAAAAGTTATGAAGCAGGTTTGAAAGCAAGTTTGCTAGATAATCAATTACTGGCAACAGCTGCTGCTTTTTGGTCTAAAAAATCGAATGTTGCCATACTTGATAGTGAAGCAGTCGCTGCGGGTATTAAAACAGATGATGGTGCTGACCCAATGAAAGCATCAGGTGAGGGGTTAAAAATTGAAGGTTTTGAACTCGAAGCTATTGGGCAGATCACACCTAATTGGAATATTACAGCGGGTTATACCTATGTAAACAGCATAAGTTCAGAACAAGTAAGCGCTTCTACCTCTATTCCCCAAAACTTAGCGAAGGTTTATACCAACTTTAAATTACCAGAAGATTTATGGGATGGTGCAAATAAGGTAAACGTAGGCTTTGGGGTAAATTGGCAAAGTGAAGTAAAGCGCAAATGGGGTGGAGCACCATCGAATACAGATGGTTTTATTCGACAAGAAGCATATTTTCTGGCAAACGCCAATATTGGCTATGAATTAAGTAAAGATCTGAGTGCTAATATTCAAGTTACTAATTTATTTGATAAAAAATACTATCAGGAAATAGGGTTTTATAATGGTGTGTATTGGGGAGAACCCCGTAATGTAACCTTGTCTTTGCGAGCAAAATTCTAAATCATATATAAGAAAGATGTAGGCGAGCCACCAACTAAACAGTTCAGGTTTTAAAAATAAAAAGCACTCGGTACTAAAACCAAGTGCTTTTTATTTTAAAAATTTTATTTGCTAGGAACCGTTTCAATGACTTCATCTAGGACATAACGGATACTTGAGCCATCAGCGGGTGGATTCGGGATGTCATATTCTTTAACACGAATGAGGACTTGTTCATTGCTCTTATGCGTAAAACCTTCGATTCCTGCATAGAAATTTTCCCAATCTTTGCTCTTATATGTTTTTTGCCCATCTTTATAATCAAGTTGTTTAACTTGTAAGCAATCCATTTGTCCTGCTCCAGCATCACATTTTTGAATTTTTGGAGAAATCTCAAGATATGAAACTCGGCTAGGCATTTGCTCTGCTCTCGTTTGTGCTGTGACAGATTTATCTTCAGTTGTGGGTTTGGTCTCAGTCTGTTTATTCGCGTCTTTTGAACAAGCTGTTAGCGCAATTATTGTTAATGCTATAAATAAGATTTTTTTCATTTGTTTTCTCAATTATTGAAAAGTCTCATCATAAAAGAAATCATAAGAACTGATGTTAATAAAGTGTTAACTAATTATCATTTTTATTGAGCAATCTAGTATCTTTTATTAAGATATTGGGTGATATTCCTCACCAATTGAACGTGTTTTATTCCATTGCCACTGGTCATTGTAGAGAATAAATATATAGCGTGAGTAGAAGTATCAATTTCCATACTATCTTCATCCTATCAATTAAATATAAAGCTCAAAGAGCCAAGCGATACACGCTGACTCTCTGAGCAAAATTACGAATAGGGAATTAACTGTATTATTTGGCTGCTTGATTAAATTCTTTAAAATCAGCTTTACGTATTTTGGCGTGAATTCCTTTGGTTTTATCCACTACCTGCGAAACCTCAAAATCTGTGGCTGCACTTAGATAAGCATAAGCAAGCGCTTCATCAATGCCATATTCCTGATTTAAAAAACGGATTGCTTCACGAGTCGACTTTTTCATAGCTTCATCTAAATCCTCATCCAGTCCTGGCGTAATCCAGAATTCCGCATTCTCTGCCAAAGGCTGCACAATTTCCTTACCCGGAATTTTATCTTTGCCTGCTTTTAATAAGGTAAATTTAAGGGTTGCACGAGCGGATGCTTCTAGCGCTGTCAGCGCAACTTCACCATCGCCCTGTGAAAAATGGCTATCGCCTGTATAGAACAGCGCACCGGGAACTTGTATTGGATAGTAAATGGTTGATCCAGCGCCTAACTCGTTGATATCAATATTACCACCATACATTGCAGGCGGGACAGAATGGACAGGCTCAGATGTATTGGCCGCTACTCCCATAATGCCCATGAATGGATAAAGCGGGAAACGAATTGCTTTTCCTGACTCTGTTTTGAGTACACCTTCGTATTCACCTTTGGCGTTCTTTTCTATCGGGGTAAATACTGAAACATTCCCATAGCGTTCTGGGTGAGCAGTAGATGCATTTTCTTGTTTAGGTTTTTTAGGAAATTCACCCACCAGCGCTCCTTTACCATGACGATTGGAAATAACGCCGTAAGGAACACGAGGTTCAACTTTAATGACTTCGACTTTTAAAATATCACCGGGTTGTGCACCTTGAATTTCAATAGGTCCTGTGACGATATGCGGGCCATCCTGATGAAAATCATGTTTTAAATTAGACTTCGTAATTGTTTTTGCTTCATCGAGAATATTTTCAGCTTTTACACCTTTCGACTTAAAATATTTTTCTGCATCACGCCCTTGATCCTCCAACAAGCCTTCATGTGAGACCGTATCAAAGGTCACCACACTTCCTGATGGAACAGCAATAACAGGCTTGGCATCTTTATTGGGTAAATAGCCCCAAGTGATGGTCTGTAACGTCGAAGGCACATAATAATTGCCTTTATAGTCACCATCTTTTAGCTGGACAGGTTTATTTGAGATCTGTTTAAGAATATTAAAACTTTCTGCGTAAACCGTTGATGTCACAAAACTGCTGAGAATGACAAAAGAGAGGAGCGAGCGCTTAAACATAAAACATATCCTAATGAATTTTAAAAAATAACGGATATGTTTAGAGCAAATTTTATGCCACGCTAGAATTTGATTTTATTGGATAATTTAAATGAAAAATGCACTATATTTACACAATAGCTGTCTAATCTAGTGCATTAGTCTCCTAACAAATCAACAGCAACCGATATTCGCCTTCTTTTTCAATCGGTGCGCGATGAACACAAGGCAAGACCTGTTGGGTTGGGTGATCTACAGCCAAGCGCCAAAGATGTCCGATCCCTAAATTGACTGGTTGTGCATCAGGTCGGGCTTGATAATGCAAATCAAAAAAGTACTCTTGCAAGAAATGCTCAAATTCAGCTTCTGGCCCGTCATGTAATTTTCTGAGCTGTTCTCTGATTTCCGGGACTAAAATTTTTTGCTCAACCTGATCATTGGGCAGGATTTCGCTAGCAGCACCATGATAGGTACATAAAAATGTGTCCGTTGCGATGGGCGACCGATCGACATGATAGGAATAGACATCTGTTGAAATGAAATCCAGTTCGTCATCGCGCTTGTAACTTTCAATTAAGTTAAGAGTGGGCAAGGCGCCAAGATCAGTCAATAACTGTATATCCTGCAAGATCATTGTTCTAGCTAGGTTTCCTTGTTCTGAAAGGTTTAGTGCCAAAAGGTCTTCTGCCGAAATTTCGGTAACATTTTCTTTTAACTGAAGCTGAGTCACAATTTCTTTAAAATCTCCAACCGGATTTCTATGCCAGCAAAGCGCATTCATTTCTCCGTGAAAATGAGTGTTAATCAGTTCAGAGAAAGTAGACACCACACCGACTTGCTTGTGATCAGAAAATGTATAGTTCATATCAGCAGTAAAAAAGTAATCATCCGCAGTAATATACACTGAGTTTTTGAAGATTTTTAATTTAGCTCTTTCACCAGCAGTTAGTCTTTGTTCAAGGACATAATTCTTGAAAATAAAAAAGAGCTTAAATAAGCTCTCTTTTAGTTGCAATCGACTTATTTACAGCTAAAGTTTTCAGCTTTTTCACTATCGCCTTGACCGTTGTAACGTGCAATCAGTGGGTAAGGACAAAGTGGGTGACAAATCGGTTTATGTAGCATAGCCAATGTACCCGTCTCTTTAAAAAGTGGCTGAGCTAATGAAAGTATTAAAAATAATGCGAAGTTATACAAAGAAAATTGCGAAATATTTAAACATAATTTTGCTGATCTGCTGTATACATAGCCTTCCTAAATTTTCCCCAAAAAATGGTCTCCTTATATTTCTGTATGGGATGTCCGAAATAACGTCCTTATACTTCCAAACTTTGTTAGGGGAAAAGCGGGCAAACGTTATGATTTATCATTTTGATATTATGAAATATATGGATACCCAGCATATACTGCTGAGTACCAATGAAATAAATACATTACAACAAAATAAGTTGGGAAGAACCATAGGAATGAAATGCGTTTGCTACTCCAATATTTCCAACCGAAGAATAACCCGAATAAAAGCGTAAGAAAAATTACGCCAAAATGCACGTAACTATATGTGCCTGAAGCAGTTTCAGTAGGGTAATAACGACCTGTCATTTTATACATCAACATTTGAGCAAAAATCGACAACATAAATGCGAGTATCATCCCCAAAATAGCAGATACAAACCTCATCATTTCACCTCGAAAAACATAATTTTTTTGGCCTTGCTTCCCCCACATCCATCCCAATAAAAAATTCACATTGTGGCGTTATAACCGCTATGATTTCTAATAAATGAAAATCTCATAATAACAAGTTCCGTGAGAGCCGTTAAAAATGAAAAAAATGACAGTGGTTTTGGTCTGTTTAGCTTCATCATCAACTTATAGTCTAGCCAATGATTCTACGGGTTATATTGGAACAGGCGGTATTCAGTATCTTAAAAACGCGCAGATAACCATGCAAAGTGAAGATTTATTTATTAGCAAAAAGCTGATCAAGGTGGATTATGTCTATAAAAATTTAAGTAAGCACGATATTACTGAAACCGTGTTATTTCCCTTACCGCGTATCGATAATTTCTTTGAGGCTGATTTTGCCCATACCGAAGCACTGTTAAAAAGTTTTAAGATTATTGTCGATGGTCAACATATAAAACCTGAAATGCATGTACGTACCTTTATTCAAAGGGATGAGAAGTGGCCGCTGATAGATAGCACCGAGGCATTTCAACAATGTGGCTTTAGTCAGGTTGATATGCTCAATCCCTGGGCTAGAAATAACGATGATTATGAATACTATCAAGATAAATTGAGACAATGTAAGCAGCCACAGATACAGAAAATTCTGGCGGGCTTCAATAAAGATGATGTGATCCCGTGGTCATCTCAAGTGATCTATAGCTGGAAGCAGACTTTTAAAGCCAACAGTGTGACTAAAATCTATCATGCATATAAACCTTTGGTCGGTGGTTCTGTCGCGCTCTATCCAGATGAATATAACCAGCAATTCTGTATGGATAAATCATTTAAACAGGGCTTGAAAAAAGCCAGTGCAGAACATTCACCGTTTAGTGCCTTGAGCTATATCCTGACGACAGGTGCAAACTGGGCCAAACCGATAGAAAAATTTAAATTGACAGTTGAGCGTGATCATAACGAGCTGGTGTCTTTCTGTTGGAATGGCAAAGTTGAAAAGATCAGCCCAACCCAGTTCCAGATGGTCAAGCATAACTTCATTCCAGCCCAAGATCTGGATATCATTTTTGTGAGCGTGAAATAGGTTTTTAGTGGATAAAATACTGGGTGAAGTAGGGGGGAGGTTATTGTATAAGGATAATTTTCTTCATTAATCAAACAATTGGATGAAATAAAACTGGGATATATGTCTTTGCTATTCTTTAATTGTGATGTTTATCACATATTTTTTCGATTGCATAAAGTTTTAATTTATTATTTTTATTTTATAACCTTTTGTTTTTTAATATTTTAAAAGATATCTACATTTTTCGTTACAACCCTTTGATCGACAAACTTTATATTTATTTGCGATATTCGCTTGCAAACTTAGCAAAGGAATTTGCTTATGGCGTCATTTTATTTATGGAGTTGAGTGCAAGGATTGTGTTTACACCTAGTCCAACAAATAGATAAAGCATTATTTACTATTATTGGGATTATTCTTTTTACGTATAGTAACGTTGATCCTGAATCATTATTTTAATTACAGAGGAATATTTTTGATAGGGATTACTGTAATGCCTTTTTATGAATTGCTTTCGAAGCTATATTGATTTCTAATAAAATCGTTTGGTTAAATCAACAAAAATTGCAACGAATAGCTGCTTTTATTTTAACCTTTTTTGCAATGCCTTTAGCTTATTCGGCAATGATATTTTCTAATTTATTTAGCTGTTTTTCCAATTTTAAAATGGAGTTATTTGATGAACAATATAAAAATCAAAGTAAAGGATCAGTTTGAGGCTGAAAATATAGCCCTTGCCTTAATTCGGAAGGCAAATGAGCAGGAAATTCCGTTATTCAAAAGAATAGAGCATATTGAAATTGAAGGCGAGATCCTGCTGCCTAATATGGAGCTTCTATATGAGAATCCCAAAGATGGTCGTATCTATCGATTTATAGAGGAACTTTAATAGCCTTATTTAAGGGTTTACCTGTTCGACTGTATAAAGAATCCCATGATCATAAGATGATGGGATTTTTTTTCTGTCAAAATTAATTTTTTAAAAGTGTATTGAAGCTGAAATTTAAATAATAAAAATATTGATCGCTGATATTTTAATAAGCATAGATGTTGAAAATCATGATTCTTGAATAAATGCATTAAATGTTAAATTAAAGTGGTTTAAGTGTTATTTTTTTAATATATATATTTATATAATAATAATTTTTAATTTGTAGAGCTTTTTAATGATTACATGGATTTGTAAAGCTTGCGGGAAGTATAAAAGATTTTATCCCGACACCCTGAGGTCAGGACAAATTGTGTACTTCTGCCAGTATGATATACAGGCTGGAAAGGTTAGAAAAATATTTAGAAAAGGAGTGATATTAAAAATTAGAAAAAATATTCTGACTATTCTAGATCAGGGGCGTATATTTCATTATAAAAGCACGCAAGTTTATCCGGTAGATGCTCCAGCTAAATTTGTTTATAAAATTTTTGGTGAATGTCGATGTGGCAGAAATTGATGTCTCAATATCTAAATTAAACCGTTAAAGAGCTTAGATTGGAAGGATAAACGAAATTCTTGTTGTATTAAAAGAATATTAAATAACAAGGATTTAATGTGTAAGCTAAGATGAATAAAATCTTTTAGCTATAGGCAATACTTAGATAAGAACAAAAAGTAGAAAGTTTAAGTTTTTCAGGCAACTGAATAATCGTTTTAGAAATATGCTGAACCGGTTCGAATTAAAAAGCAGATAAAAGACAAGTAACCAGAATGTTAACAATGATGTCTATGTTGCACAAAAATTACACTAATTACATGTAAGGTATCAATCCTTACAAAGTAAAAATAGTTTTTATTTCAAAATAAGAATAGTAGGTTGCATCTTAAAGGAAATAGAAATGCCTCAATATTTACGAATATCTGAAAATATATATAGAAAATTTAAGGAAAATGATCGGTTTACGGATAATAAACAAGATTGTTTGAATCTGATTATCAAACAAATCCGTAAGGAACTTGTCGATACAGATCTTAAGTTAATCTATAACTATATTGATTTTGTTGAAGGATTTGAAGAACCTGTAAAAGATAGACGCATGACTCTGGATATCAGTTTGATCCCGAGCTATAAGCATAAGGACGAATTTGTGTTATGGCTGGCAGGATTTATCGAAAGAATTACTGAAGGCGGGGGGAAACGCTTAGCGCCATTGCATACCGATATCCCACCTGAATTTACCTTTCAGAGTGATCCAAATGTGGTGCTAGATATACGTAACCAGCATAGCGGTGAAAGAATCATTTCATATTTTAGAAGTGATGATTTTGCAGACGAAATCAAGAATATTTGATTTTATTGGATAACGTGTAGCTCTGTTTAAGTAGAGTGCTCCACCTATCGGGTTTCCTAGAAAATCCTATCCACATAATAGGGTTAAGTAAAAATCTAAAATAACAAAAACGAGTTGGAAAATTTTTGGATTGTTCTTGGTCATCATTCAGCTAAAGTATGGCTTTGCTAATGAGGGGTAAAAGGCAACACCAGAGTGTGAAAAGCACAATGTGCAGGCTTTCGGTGGCGTAAAATATTCGGCTAAATTTTATGCCATTTAATGCAACATAACATGATAATATTCATCACTAAAATTAAAAATCGATGGGGCTTGAGAATGAAAAAGACGCTATGTTTGGGGATTGTTTTTATGGCATCAACTTTGACTTGTGCTGCTGATGCACAATTACCGAGTTCAGAGCCTGTTGCGAGTGCTACAGCATCGAGTGATAAAGGCAAAGAATCGCTGATTAAGCAATCGGTAAAAAAAGCTGACATTAACGAGGAAGTAGGCACTCAGGCTTTAAAGCTAGGCGGAATTCATCGTAGAGAGGATGCACGTGAATATCTTGAGTTAAAAAAAGATGCACAACAAAGTCAGCAACAATTACCGGTAGAAAAAGCCAAAGTTAAAAATGTAGCGGAAATTGTGGCAAGTAAATAGTTGTTTGCTATTCCGTGAAGGGGAGCCTACATTGTCTGTGTGTCACAGTGAGGGGAAGCAGGCTATTCAAGTCAATCTTTACCCATTAAATGCCCGACATGCGTGGAATTATTTTGAAACGTTTATGCTGTGCATTGTAACTCGACAGTTAACTCAAGATTAACGGAAAAGCTGATTTTGGTGTTAATTTCAATAAGTTAGCAGTTTAAAAAATAAAACTATAATACTTATAACTCTTGTTACAACCATTTTATCGACAATTTATAGAAAATTTCCCATAGTCCTATGAACAAGATTATTGGGAGAACTGTTATGGATAAGATTGATAAAATTACAGTCATTGTAAAAGATCAAGAAGAAAATGAGTCTATTGTCGTGGCCCAGTTAAATGATCTCGAAGATCAGGATATTCCGTTTTTTAAACGGGTAGAACATATTGAGGTCGAAGGACAGATTATTCATCCAAATATTGACTGGCTGTTTGAAAATGAAGCAGATGGAAAAATTTATAAACTGGTTGCACCCGTGGATGATCAACGATTTGTTTAAATAACATCCGTATCATCTCATCTAAAAAACCCACTTATCATCTTGAAATAAGTGGGTTGTGTTGTTGCGCATCATAAAAATTTATCGTTTTTCATGGCTATTTTTATCGTATCAATATTTGCTGCTAGGGTTGGGAGGTAATTTAAATAGCCGACTAACTAGAGTGAGAAGTCTAGGCCTTGTCTAACATAAACATTATCTTCTGGTGTGGATTGATCAGGTAATTGGATTAAGACCTTTTACAATATCTTTAAATTCTGAGCCATTTAACCAGAAGGATTTCTTCAGGAAAAGTGTGGTCATAATATGCTCTGCATTTTCACTGTCAGGATTTTCGCAAAACAGTCCATAGCTATTGCCAAGCACGGTATTGTTCTCAATTAGACGAATAAAGTAAGCATGTTGTTCGTCTGCATAACCTAAAATAGCATCACGTTGATTGTTCATTTTTCATGTCTCCACATCAAAAATACTTGAATAAAACCTAACTGCCGGGTAATCAGATATATTCATGAATCAGATCAATTACTTAATTTTTTAAAAAGAATTTTAAAAGATTTAAATCATTGATTTAAAATATGAATCTGGTTTGTTTTACATCCTTGTCTTAGTTAAACAAGCCAAAATCTGATCTATGGGATTTATTGTTATGCAAAATTAATGAGGCGTCAACTTGAATTTGTAACTTTTTCAAGTTAAATTATTTGAACGCATTTTAGAGTTGGCTAAGGGGGAGATATGTCCAAAAAAACGGAATTTGAACATGGTGGGGCTAGAACCAATGCTGGACGTAAGTCACAGTTCAGTGAGCCGACCAAGGTGATCCGTGTACCGGAGTCTCAGGTTGATTTCATCAAAAACTGGTTACTGAATAATGTCAAAACCGGAACACGGTCCGATTTGACGCCCTCGCTGAAAATACAAAATGTACAGGCCAATAATGATCGAATTTACCATATTCCACTGGCAACAGAACGCGTCGCCGCCGGATTTCCATCGCCTGCCCAAGACCATATTGAACAAGCCCTGGATTTAAATCAGTTTTTAATTCGTAATGAAAATTCCACCTTTATCGTTAAGGCAAACTCTCTGTCAATGCTGGATGCAGGCATTGATATTGATGATCCGCTGGTGGTCGATCGTAGTTTGTCTGCCAAATCGGGTGATATTGTGATTGCCTTGATCGACAATGATTTTACCGTGAAGCGTTTAATGGTTGACCATCACTTTAGCCCGCCAAAAGTCTGGTTAAAGGCAGAGAATCCTGACTATCAGGATATTTATATTACAGAAGGGCAAGAGCTGCTGATCTGGGGTGTAGTGACTTATAACCTGAAACCGATGAGATAAGCGGATGAGTCCTCCACAACGTATTTTTGCCTTGATTGATGTGAATAACTGTTATGTCAGTTGTGAGCGGGTATTCAATCCAAAACTGGAAAATCGTCCTGTTGTGGTGCTGTCCAATAACGATGGTTGTGTGGTTTCGCGTTCTTATGAAGCCAAAAAACTCGGGATCAAGATGGCTGCGCCAGTGTTTCAGATTGAGGAGATTATTCGCCGACATCAGGTTGAAGTCTTTTCAAGTAATTATGCCTTGTATGCGGAAATGTCGCGCCGTTTTATGAATATATTGGGTAACTTTGTAGATCCATGCGAGCAGGAAATTTATTCGATTGATGAATGCTTTTTAGAATTGACAGCTTATCAGCACAGCTATGATTTAAATGAATATGCTCAACAGATTCTACGGACCGTAAAACAATGGTTGGGAATGCCGTGTTGTATTGGGATTGGTTATTCCAAAACGCAGGCCAAGCTTGCCAATAATCTGGCCAAAACCCATGCCTGTTTTAATAGTGTCTGTAATATCGTTGCAGAAGACCCATGCGTAATTGAAGACCTGCTGCAACATATGCCGGTAGGAGAAGTGTGGGGTGTCGGACGAAAGATCAGGCAACGTCTGGAAAAAATGGGAGTCTACTCGGTGCTAGACTTGCTGCAAGCTGATCCAAAGATGATGGGAAAATATTTTTCCGTACTGATGGAAAATACCGTAAAGGAGTTGCAGGGTCTGGCCTGCCTGCAGATTGAAGACGTGATAGCCGACCGTCAGCAGGTACTGAGTAGCCGTTCTTTTGGGCAGCCGATTGAAGATAAAAATAGCCTAAGCGGAGCATTAACTGAATTTACCTTGCGGGCGGTGGAGCGTTTACGTCAACAAAACTTACTCTGTAAAGCGGTCGGGGTCGGGATTCGTACCAATCGTTTTAATCAAGAAACTTATTATCGCCCTTTTACCGTGGTATATCTGGCGGATTATAGTGATGACCGTCTGGAGATTATGAAAGCAGTCCAGCAAGGTTTAGATCGGATTTATCAGGCAGGACATCGTTATAAAAAAGCCGAAGTCATCTTGCTGGATATTATTCCGCAACATAGTCATGCCGTCGATTTATTCCATGACACAGATGAACTGGTTGCCCGTCGTCATCTCTCACAGGCCTTTGATGAAATCAATCAGAAATTTGGTCGGGACGCCATGACTTTAGGACGTTTGATTACGCCGCATGGACGAACATGGCGTATGACTCAGAACCATAAATCTCCGAGTTATTTAACCCGCTGGGATGAGCTTCTGAGAGTCATGTGAATCGACCTTGCGATATCGATCACCTTCATCAGCCGGCTGCATAGGTAAAATGCTTTTGAATGGGCATAGGTTTTAAGCTTTCAGTTGTTGAGGTAAAGCCGCCACCACATGATCAATCGCCAAACGCGTTTTAAGTGGCATGTAAGGTAAAGCAGGCCAGACCACGTGAATTGGAAAATGCACACTGGTAAATTCTGCCAATATCTGAACTAAACGACCCTCTTGCAGTTCTTTATGGATGAGCCAGTCCGGTAACCATGCGATACCATAATGCGATAACACCGTATCCTTGATTGCTTGCATGTCATTCAGCATAAATTTAGCTTTAGGTTTGACCGTATATTGCTGTTGCTGTTCATCCTGTAATTGCCATTTTTGCAGATGTCCTGAGGAGGCGTAGGCAATAGTTGTGTGTCGCTGTAAATCTTCCAGCGCCTTGACAGGCCCTGATCGTTGAAGATATTCAGGTGTGCTGCACAGTAACATGCGATGCATGCCTAATTTTCTGGCTACCAGTTGATGACTGTCGGGCAGATTTCCAATCCGGATGGCCAGATCAAAACCCTCTTCAACCAGGTCAACTGTCCGGTCATTAACCGACAGTTCAATCTGTAAATCGGCATGCTGTTGTGCAAAACCTGCCATGAGTGGGGCAACATAAAGCTGTCCAAACAGCACTGGCGCTGAGATTCTTAACAGGCCCGTTGCCGTGATTTTACCTTGATCTAACAAGCTTTCAGCACTGTTTATCTCGGCAAGCGCACGCTGACCATGTTCATAAAATAATGTACCTTCCGCTGTTAAGCTCAGGGTGCGGGTAGTGCGCTTAAATAAATTGACACCTAAACGCTGTTCTAGACGGGCAATACTTTTACTTATTGCGGAGCGGGTGAGATGCAGTTGTTCGGCCGCCTTGCTAAAGCTACCTGCCTCGACTACTGCTACAAAGATCGCAATGGTATTTAATTCAGTCTGCATTATTGTAGAGTTTTTGGAATCAATTGATTGAAATAGTATCACGACTGGTGATTAAAATTAATTGTAATATAGCTCCATCAAGATATGGAGAACAAAAATGGCAAAAATATTGGTGTTGAAATCAAGCATTATGGGTGATCAATCACAGACTAGCCGTTTGATTGATGCATTTTTAAAACAGCGTATAGCAAACGGTATACAAGATGAAGTCATCATTCGTGATCTGACCACATTGAATTTACCTGTACTGGATGCCGAGATTTTTCATGCTCTGCGTGGTGCCGAAAATGTCAGTGCCACGGTCCAGCAGATCGTGCAACTATCAGATGAGCTGATTGTAGAGCTTAAAGCGGCAGACTTATTGTTGATTGGTGCACCGATGTACAATCTGAATGTGCCAACCCAATTGAAAAACTGGTTTGATCTGGTAGCGCGTGCCCGTCATACCTTCCGTTATACCGAAACCTATCCACAAGGCTTGGTAGAAGGCGTAAAAGCGATTGTGATGAGCAGTCGCGGGGGTATCCATCTTGGGCAAATGACCGATGCCGTGACACCTTATCTTCGTTCGGTCTTGGGTCTAATGGGCATTCATGAGGTTGATTTTGTCTATGCGGAAGGACTGGATATTTCGGCATTAAAGACTAATGCCTTGAAAGATGCGCATCTGAAAGCACAACAGATGGCTGTTTAAATGATTTGATCCCCTTACTGCCGTATTGGCAGAATCGGACAATGTTCCAACTATTGTCCGATTTTTTTTTATCTAAAAAAGTCCACAAACGACTAAAACAGACTTTAACTTTTAGAGGTGAAACAAAATACCCTATTGGAATAGAGCATGATGACTTGATGAAATTAACGGATATTTTTCCACCAGGCTTGAAAGACTTGCTGTTGGTTATCAAGTTCAACCAGTTCACCAATCATTGGCGTGGCAAGGCGATAATTGCGAGTTTTTGAATATTCAGAAATACGGATAATCGGTTCATCCCATGCATGTTTGGCTAAGCTAAATTTGGAATGATGTACTGGAAGCATATTGCGTGCATTCAGCTCTTCAGTTGCTTGAGCGACTTCATCTGGGTGACAATGTACAGAACGCCAGGCTGCATCATATTGCCCATTTTCCATCAAGGCCCAATCAAAGGGACCATATTTTTTGCCGATCGCTGCAAAATGCTGACCATAACCGCCATCTCCGGTATAGAAAATCTTGTTATTTGGTGACTGGATCACAAACGATACCCATAGATTTTTACCGCCCTCAAAGGCCCGCCTTGAGTCGTGATGCGTAGTTTCAGTGATAATACAAATACCCTCATCAAATTCGATCCGGTCACCCCAATCTCTCTCGATCAGCTTTTCTTTGGGATAGCCCCAATACTCAAAATGTTCTCCAACCCCTAAACCGGTAATCACGTATTTGACCTTATCTTTGAGTTTGATAATGGTGTCGTAGTCCAGATGATCATAGTGATCATGTGAGATCAGTAAATAATCAATATCGGGTAAATCTTCAACCTGATAAATATCGGTTCCTTTATAGGCACGTGTACCCCATGGAAAAGGTGAGGCTTTGCCGCTCATGACCGGATCAATCAGGAATTTTTTACCCTGCAGCTGCATAAATACCGAGGAATGTCCAAACCAGACCATGACATCATGTTGGGGATTCAGTGTTTTTAGATTGGTCTTAATCGAAGGAATCGGATCAATTGGATTGCAATGGGGAATGGTCTGAATAAACGTTTTATAGAGTTCAACAACCATGCTACATCCTTCACTCATACCTGACTTTTCAATCAGATTACGGAATTGACCTTGCCGATAATTGGGAGAGTTTTCGATTAATTGTAAACGTTCGCCAGAGGGACTTTTACCAAATAAGGGGTGTTGCGTATAAATAAAACTGCTCACAATAAGCAGCATCACAGCGATCGCAAAAACAATAAGCATAAATGCAGTCAACCATTTCATTTGAGCATTCGATACGACATTAATAAAAAGTCAAAGCGACAAAATGATGAAATAGACTTGAAAACCGATGAATGAACGATGGGCTATTCTGATTGAAACCTTGCTTCAGAGCATCAAACCGGTTCTTTTTATCTGGCGCTCTATGGCATGAGAAGAAATGTGATTGAACAAAAGGAAGCCATTTAGACAGGGTAGGTTTGTGTTAGACTAGCGCACATTACAGAATCGAAAATGACTGTAAGTAGAGACGACGAGTAGGTAGCATGATCGGGCAGCAGAGAAACATATTGGCAAGTTTAGGAATAGATGTCTGGATTCCTAGGGAAGTCGTATGTCAAAAAAATACTGCGTCCAGCCTGTGGCGGGATCAGGTGCTTGAAGAGCTTCAACAAACCCCTGCACGGGTGTTTGAGCCTGCACCAATGGTTCAAGATATTGAGGTCAAAGCTGTCCAGACAGCGCTGGTTACTGAAATTGAACGTCCTCAACAGGCAGAAGTCGTTGCAGAACCTGCAGTTAAAGAAGCGGTCGTTGAAAAAGAACAGATCGTTGTTAGCACCCAGATCCAGGCATTTGAATTGCAAATGTATGTTCTGGAAAACTGCGCCATTTTATTGGAAAGCAGTCAGCTTAACGATGCACAGCGCCAGTTATGGCAAAACATACAAAAGGCCAGACTGGGACAATATGCCGAGCTGAAATGGCCATTTCCTCTGGCGGCTTTTCAGGAAAGTCGAGGACTGTCTTCATATATTCAAGGCTTTCTGGATGCAACCGCCACTGGTAAAAAAATATTATGCTTAGGTCAACTGGACTTTATCCAGCATTCTAATATATTACATTTAGCGAGTTTGGAAGAAATGCTGGCTCAACCTTTACTCAAAAGACGGTTGTGGCAGCTCATGCAATAAAGAGCGGAATTTAATAATGAAGAAAGTCGTTGTATTTAGCCAGATCGACCAGGATGTTATCGGACAGTTACAGCAAGATTATCAAGTAGTGGTACTAAATCCCAAGCTTGGTGATATCAATGAACAAATTCGAACAGAAGTGGCTGATGCCGATGCTATGATTGGCGCAGGGCGCTTACTTAATGAAAGTAATCTGGCACCCGCACAAAAACTCAAGGTGATTTCTACGGTTTCGGTGGGCTACGACAACTATGATGTCGATTATCTGAATCAGAAAAAAATCTGGCTGGCGAATACACCGCACGTATTGACTGAAACCACAGCAGACCTTGCTTTTACTTTATTGCTCAGTGCGGCACGTCAAATTCCCTATCTGGATGCATGGACCAAACAGGGCCAATGGAAACGGACCGTATCGACTGAACAGTTTGGTGTCGATGTTTTTGGTAAAACCCTGGGTATTATTGGTCTGGGAAATATTGGGGCTGCCATTGCCCGTCGCGGTTTTTATGGTTTCAATATGAATATCCTGTACCATAACCGCCGTGAAAAAATTGAAGTTGCACAAGCTTTCAATGCGCAATATCGCGAGCTGGATCAACTGTTACAACAGTCGGATTTTATTGTGGTTGCGGTTGATTTAAATACCGAATCTAAAGCCCTGATTGGTGCGGAACAGTTCGATTTAATGCAGAAACATGCAGTATTCGTCAATATTGCCCGTGGTTCAGTGGTCGATGAAAATGCATTGATCGAGGCCTTGCAGCAAAACAAAATCTTTGCGGCGGGGCTGGATGTTTACACCAAAGAACCTTTGCAAACTTCTCCTTTATTCGACTTACCTAATGCCGTGACTGTGCCGCATCTGGGCTCGGCAACCGCAGAGACACGCAAGAAGATGGTGAATCTTGCTTATCAAAACCTGATTGAGGCTTTAGAAGGCCGTACACCACGTTATCTGGTCAATCCTAAATTCGAATAATTGCTTACAATGCTGAGCATTTAATCGCTGGATTATTGTACTGGACGATCTTTCTAAATTGATGAATATTGCTACACTTGCGCCCTTTGTGACTTCGTCTTGGGGTGTCTGGTGTTTGAGAAATTAGCTGAACAAAGTTTAGGGTTAATGGGCTGGGAAATTGACAATCATTGGGATCTGAATATTGATCAATGTGTCATGATTGCAGCCCCGCACACCAGCAACTGGGATGCGCTTTATGCACGTCTGGCCCTAAAAGCCTTAGGGGTTAATGTACGTATCACCATTAAAGACAGTTATATGAAATTACCCTTTGGTCCTTTTGTACGTGCGATGGGCGGAATCGGGATTGACCGTCGTGTCAAGCAGCAAGGTCAGGAGCGCCCAAGTATGGTTCAGCTCATGAGTAATCTGTTTAAGACACATCCTAAATTGGTGATGCTGGTGACCCCTGAAGGAACACGAGCAAAACAGGAACAATGGAAAACCGGTTTCTATCATGTAGCGACCACTGCGGGCGTGCCGATTGCTTTGGCTTATATGGACTATGCTAAGAAAAAGACCGGGGTAGGAAAAATTGTTTATCCAACAGGGGATTATGAAAAAGACATGGCGGAAATCATGGCTTTTTATGCTGGAATTCAAGGTAAATTTCCGGAAAAATTCAGTGTAGACCAGCGTTATATGACAGCGGAATAAATAAGCTGCTTGCAAAAATCATAAAATAAGGCAGGATTTTTCTGCCTTTTATAACACATTGTTGCAAATTTCTCCTTTTTTCAGTGCTATATTAAATTTCTTTATTAAAATCATAGAGAAACCCCTTGAGATCGTTGCTGCTTGCATGTGGCTTACTGGCCACAACTCAATTGAGTCATACAGAGGTGTTTTTGCCGACAGTGACGGCTGGGCAAACGGAAGTACCTGAAATTGGCAGCGGTATCGGTTTACTCGACCAGCAAAAAGAAAAATTTATTGGCGAAAAGGTGTATCGTGAAGTCCATCGTCAAATGCCAACCGTGCAGGATGCATGGCTGGAAGATCAGTTTTTACAAGTTTTCTCAGGTATTTTAAGCCAGACCCAGCTGGGCCAGCCGATTGGGCTGGTGATTGTGAAAGATCCTCAGATTAACGCTTTTGCAGTGCCGGGTGGCTTATTTGCCTTAAACACCGGTCTGATTATCTCGGCAAAAAATCTGGATGAAATTGCGGGCGTTATGGCGCATGAGATCGCGCATGTGGCACAGCGACACTACAGCCGTTCACAAGAAGCATTTAAAGGGCAGGGCTTACTGGCATTGGCGGGGATTCTTGTCGGTGCCGCCATTGCCTCTCAGGCAGATAGCAATGCGGGTTCGGCGGTCATGCTGGGAACTCAAGCCGCGTTAATGGACAAGCAGCTGAGTTATAGTCGTAATCAGGAACGTGAAGCAGATCGTATCGGTATGCAGTTTATGTATGCTGCTGGCTATAATCCGCAAAGTATGGCGGACTATTTTGAAACCATGCATCGTGCAACCAGTCGGGTTAGCTTTTTACCGGACTTTTGGTTTACCCATCCTTTAACCACTGAGCGTATGAGCGAAGCACGATTGCGGGCGAATCAACTGCCGAAAGTTAAATCAAAAATTTACGATCTCGATTTTGAAATTCTAAAACTCTATACCTTGGTTGTGTCTAATCAGGCGACAGAAATCCAGTTACAGGCACTGGCCAACCAGAACAATACTGCAGCACAACTTGCACTCAGCAAATTCTATTTAGAGCGCGGTGATTATACGCAGGCTCAGGAAAATCTGGATCTGGTTAAATCAAGATTAAAAAATCATGTGCTGATTCCTTTGATCCAGACGGATATTTATCTGGAGCAAAATAAAATAGAGCAGGCCAGTAATAGTATCGTTTCAGTACAAAGAACCATGCCTGAAAACCGGGCATTGTCTTATAAACTGGCTGAGGTGTTGATTCGTCAAGGACAGGTCGCGCAGGCACAAGCTTTGGTACAACGCTTTATTCATAAGAACCAAAGAGATATTGAAGGCTGGCAATTATTGCAGCGTGCCACTAATCTGGATAAGAGTTCTTCGCTGCAGGCGATTAATGTGCTGTGCTATCGTGCAGAAGCCGAGTATTGGTCGGGATATGAGGAGAATGCGATTAAATCAATGCTGCATGCCCAGCGCTTGGCAAAAGGAAATCTGGCCATGTCGGCCAAAATTGACTCGCGCCTAAAACAAATGCAAGATGAACGGCGTATGAAAATCTAAAACCAGCTAAGATCCCAAGGAAAATAAAATGATCAAAGGGCAATGTTTGTGTGGTGCGGTGCAGTATCAATATCATGGGGAAATTGAACACAGCATCTTATGTTATTGCATGCATTGCCAGCAGGCTCAAGGTGCAATTGCAGGCTGGAACAGCCCGCTTGAGCAAAGTAAATTTGAGCTGATTGCCGGACGTGAGCAACTGAAAGAATACTTTCATACGCCCAACAAGGCGCGTGTATTTTGTCAAAACTGTGCCAGTCCGCTTTATTCTTATCGTATTGATTTGCCGAATGTCATCCGTTTACGTCTGGGTACAGTGACGGAAGGTGATATCCCTGCACCGAAGGAAGAATTTTTTCTTGAGCATAAACCAAATTTTATTGAATTAAGATAAGATGGCCTGCGTAAGCAATGGCTGAGCATTTAGAACATTTATGAAAAAGATTTTAGTTTTAATTTGTGCATTAAGTGCAGTGGGGATGAGTTCAGCAGCTTCTGTTGAGCAATATGTAAATGCAGTCGATAAAATTCGTAGTAGCTATGCACAGGATATCCGGAGTTTTTTACGCAGCTTGAATCCCCAAACCTCACAATTTACGCCTGAGCAGCAGGCCAAATATTGCCAGATAAATCAGCGTTATATTCAGGATATGTCGGATGCGATCGAACAAAATCGCTCATCATTACCGGCACAATATGCCAGTATGACCAGACAGGATCTCATCAAGCAGGTTGCAGAATCGAAAGAGATGCAAATGCTCGCGAAATATCATGTTCAGTGTGATTTTAAATAAAACAGCGGCTTTGGGTTCATTGTAGAAATGAATCCAATTTTTGAATTGAAGAAATTATATAAAGGGGGGGGATTAAGCAGATTAGCTTAATTTTGCTTTAATTTTAGCAGATACTTGTGCAGGATCGGCACGCCCGGCTATGATCGGACGTAGAGAATTCATCACCTTACCCATATCTTTCATGCTAGTAGCTTCTTGAGCAGCAATCGTTTGCTCAATGATAGAATCAAGCTCTTCCTCAGTCATAGCTTCTGGTAGAAATTGAGAAATAACCTCAACTTCGGCTTGTTCTTTACTAGCTAAATCATCACGACCAGCGCCTTGAAAGGCTTTGATCGATTCTTTACGTTGTTTAATTTGCTTTTCAATGACCGCAAGAACCTGAGCATCGTCAAGCTCTATGCGCTCATCGACTTCGATTTGCTTAATTGCTGCCTGTACACCACGAATCACCGTTACTGTTGCCATATCTTTGGCACGCATTGAGTTTTTTAACACGTCAGTAATCTGGTTTTTTAAAGTATTCATAGTCTTCAGCAGTCAATCACAAATTAATTAGTAAAGGCGAGTAGTACGTACAGATTCGCGAGTCAATTTCTTTTGATAACGCTTAACTGCAGCAGCTTTTTTACGCTTACGTTCTTGAGTTGGTTTCTCATAGAATTCGCGCTTACGAACGTCAGCTAAAACACCCGCTTTTTCGCATGAACGTTTGAAACGACGGATAGCTACGTCTACTGGTTCGCCTTCTTTCAACTTAACTTGTGGCATGTAAAATCCTCTAAGATAATGGATAAGATCTAACGCACTATGCACTAGATCGCAAGTGAAGGTCAGTATTTTACTCATTTACAACTCAGATCACAAGTCTATAATAGCTCGGATATTATTTTTGATCGTTGTAAAGGCAGTTTAATGATTGTTTTGGGCTTGGAAACTTCGTGTGATGAAACTGGGTTAGCACTCTATGATAGCGAGCTCGGCTTACGTGGACAGGTTCTCTATAGCCAGATCAAATTGCATGCTGAATATGGCGGTGTGGTGCCTGAACTGGCTTCGCGTGACCATGTTCGTAAAATGATTCCCTTGATGAATCAACTGCTTGAGCAAAGTGGTGTCACCAAGCAAGAGATTGACGCAGTGGCTTATACCCGTGGCCCAGGTCTCATGGGCGCGCTTATGACGGGTGCGTTATTTGGTCGTACCTTAGCCTTTGCGCTGAATAAGCCTGCGATCGGTGTACATCATATGGAAGGTCATATGCTGGCACCATTACTTTCGGAAACTCCACCGGAATTTCCGTTTGTGGCTTTACTGGTTTCTGGCGGGCATACCCAATTAATGGCGGCTTATGGTATTGGTCAGTATGAATTACTCGGTGAATCAATTGACGATGCTGCGGGTGAGGCCTTTGATAAAGTCGCAAAAATGATGAAGCTACCTTATCCGGGCGGACCGAATATTGCGAAACTGGCGTTACAGGGCGATGCACAAGCTTTTGAATTCCCGCGCCCAATCTTGCATCAAGGTCTGGATTTTTCTTTTAGCGGTCTGAAAACAGCAGTTTCGGTACAACTGAAAAAGCTGGGTGAAGAAAATCGGGATGCGGATGTGGCTGCCTCTTTCCAAGAAGCGGTGGTCGATACACTGGTTAAAAAATCTGTGAAAGCTTTAAAACAAACAGGTTTAAAGCGTTTGGTGATTGCTGGTGGTGTCAGTGCCAATCTGCGTTTGCGTGAGCAATTAGAGACCTCACTGAAGAAGATAAAGGCTCAAGTCTATTATGCCGAGCCTGCGTTGTGTACCGATAACGGCGCCATGATTGCCTTTGCTGGATATCAACGTTTAAAAGCTGGGCAACAGGATGGTTTAGCGGTGACCACCACACCACGCTGGCCAATGACTGAGTTAAAACCGACTTAAATTAAACGCTTCCTTTTAATTGGTTGTGGAGCGATGAGTAAATCCAGAGATCTCTGGATTTACTGGACTATTCTTATATTTACAAAATCAGATTCTTGATTGATATACATGGCACAGGTTTGAGGCCCGCGCTATGCTATAAAGTATTGGATATATTATTTATTTTTGATGAGCTAAAACTCATTGTGGAGTACAAAAGTTGAAAATTTCTTATATTTTTACATGTGGCCGATTAGAATCTTTATTCAAGATTCTATGCCTCACTCAAAAAGGTGAGGACAAGGTTGCATCAAAAGAAAAAATCGTTGAACAATATCGGAAAGATATCGCTTTAGGCCGACCATTTGAAGAAACTGAGCTTTATCAATTGCTTGAACAAATTGAAGAAAAAATTATCATTAATCGTTTAAGTAATATTCTGCGCGAGAAACCGACTCAGCAGAAGAGCAATTTTGATGCGGATGAATATAAGACAGGTGCATGGTCTGAGTTTAATGATTATAAGCTGGCAGTTCGTTTCTCTAATGCGAAAACCGAGTTAAGTGAAAAGCACTTTGCGAAAACTGGTGAATACATGACCAGTCGTGGTATCGCAAAATTGACGGGTTTTAATCCAAGTAACATTAAGAATATGTTGCATCATAAAAGAAGTGTGGTCAGAAAAATGCTAACCACTTTAGAAAAGTTAGCAAGAGAGTATTAATCTTTCAGTTGGATGGTCGATGCAGAAATTTTTTTTTGCATCGATATTGCTCAATATTTTTAATGATCAAATAATTTCAGTGTTTTTTAATAATATATAAATAAAAAGGAACCAATAATGTGGGTGATTAAAGCAGCCAAGGGCTGTGCATGGTTAAGTATCATTGTGATTGCTGCGGCAGTGATTTTTTCAATTTATGTTCTCAGTATTCCTTGTACAAATGATCGAATCTGTGAAATGCCACCCATTCATTTATTCTTTTTCTTGATGCTGATCGTCTCGATCGTTTGTAATGTAATCGGCATGATATTGTCGGCGATTGCAATGGGGGATGAACCTCCCATTAAAGAATCAGCAAAAGCAGCATTGTTCTTTAATGGGAAAATCATTGCATTTAACTTGGTTGGTACGATGTTCCTATTCGTGATTTTAATAGTTTAGAAAATGATTTAGCTCGTTTGTTTTGAACGATCAGCTTTAGACAACACTGCCAGACACACAAAAATCAACACCATCCCCAGCCAGCCAATAGGTGCCAGTTGTTCGCCAACCAGCAAGACGGCAAATAGTGCTGCAACTAGGGGTTCAAATAAGGTCAATGTGGTGGCGGTACTGGCTGAAATGGTTTTTAACGCATAACCAAATAATAGGTAGCCGAGAAACATCGGGATCAGCATCATATAACCTACCACATAAAGATTTACCGGTTCATCAAACAGGTTGGTGCCGGTAAAAAATAGGGTCGGTAATAGAATTAAGGCCCCAAAACCGAAAATCAGGCCCATAGAGGCTTTGGAGTCGACGCCGCGATCAATCATCTTTTTTGCAGCCCAGGAATATAGAGAATAGGTCAGGGCAGCGATCAGTCCGAGAATAATGCCAATGCTTTTCCGGTCTGTCTCAATGGTCTGTATTGATCCTTGAGAATGAGATTCGCCAATCGATAATAGTAAAACGCCTGCTACACCAAAAACGAAACTGATAAACCATTTGCCAGAAAGTGCTTTTTTATCAAAAAACTTTTCCAGTAATGCGGTAAATAAAGGGGCTGAACCGATTGAAACCACGGTGCCAATGGTAATCCCCGCCATACGCATCGATGAGTAGAAAGCTAATGGGTAAATCGCGACTGAGACCATACCGATCAATAATAATGGATAGTAAGCGCGGATGTGGGGTAAATGGTTGCGAATATCTTTATGGGCAAGTAAGGCTTGTAACAACCCACCGCCACCCATGGCAATTGCGCCGATGGCCAACGGACTTAAATTCGGTGCATAGGAAGCAGCCGTACCTGTGGTTCCCCATAAAATAGAGGCCACTAACACCGCAATAAAGCCGTAATGAGCTTTTATATTGATTGAGCTATTCAATTTGTGATCTCTTGTTCTAATAAACGCTGAGCCATGTGTTTGGCTGCAAATACCTTGTCACTGGAACTTTCCAAACCTGCGCGGGCAATCGATCCTTCAAGAAGAAAAGAGAGTAGTAATGCCAGTTCTTTGACTCGCTCAGCATCGTGAATTAATTGATTTAAATGGCCGGCTAAAATTGCTTCAATTTCGTCTTTATGGTTTTTGACAGCTAATCGCTCAGGGCTATAAGCAGGAAATTCTGCTGCCGCATTCAATAAGCCACAGCCACGAAAACCGTTTTCATAGGCAAATTCGGCATGATCCTGATAGGCATCAAACACGGCCAGAATTCCATCTAGAGGGGTTTTAATCTGGACTTTTCGTTTTTCATATAAGTCGAGCCATTCCTGATGACGTGCTTCGATATAGCAGGTGATCAGATCTGATTTGGTGGCAAAATTATTATACAAAGACATTTTCGCCACGTTGGCTTTCTCTGTAATGCTGTTGATGCCTGTATTACTGATGCCATCGTTATAGAACAGGGTGGACGCTGCATCCAGAATTTTTTGTTTTGCTGATTTCGAACTCATCATAAAATTACTTATGTATACCGACCTACCTAATATTAGGTAAAAATTATTTTATTCGCAAGTATGAATTCTTAAACAGACAGCAATTTTTTCAGCGATGAAGCGGCGAAAGAAATCAGAGAGTAGATAAGCCTTTTAATATTTTCAAAGGCTTATTGCTATATTAACTGCTAAATAGAAGGTTTATTGAAATGCTTTCTGGTCTTCGACATCCACATATTCGATATAACCACGGCCCTGAACTGGCTGACCTAGATATTCACCTGTATAGGTATAGGCGCTGGCATAACCCACACCGTGTCCATAACGGAACGGACTGTCAATTTCCGCAATGATCTCAAGTATCTTCTGACTGACATTATCTTTAACAGACCAGCTAAATTGTTGGGGCAGACGCATGTTCTTGCCACTTGGTGAAACATGACGATCAGGTTGATGAGTAATCACCTTGAACTCAACATCGGTATAGACTTCAGCCGGCTTATCGGTATGGCGAACATGCAATGTATAGGCTGCGGGCTGCCCAAGAATATCGGCTTTAGTCAGCAGTAATTGCGTGGTCTCGGTTAAGTTAATAATCTGATAAGTAAAGAAATCAAGCGGTAATTTATAGGGTTCGGGCAGGAGTTTTTTCACTACGCCATGTGCACCTGTTGCCCGGGCATATTCATAAGTACATAAGCCCTCAGCAGGTGTTTTTATGCCCTTATACTCAAGTTGGCCTTTAAAGCGAGCCAGTAAACTAAAATGATCGTAAATCGGGGTTTTGATAAACCATGAAATTTGATTGGTAACATCCAGCTCAAATTCAAAGCTGAGGCCATGATAAGTCCCTTTGAGCTGAATATTCGGTAATGTGCCTTGAATTGAAACCTCTTCACCCAATTCGATCAAGGACCCATCTTCCTGAATGTTGGCAGTTTCGGGCATGATATAGGCTTTTAGCAAATGTTCATCAACAGCCGCGGTACTGGAAAAGAAGGTTGCACTTTGTCTTGGATCACCCACTGTAATATCGTCATGGTCAAAGGCCAATGCACCAGGCGTACCTAATAAAATCATGATATTTAAATAACGATGTGGTTCAGGCAATAAAGGAAAGAAAATTCCATAATGCGTCCAGGTATAAAATTTTTCTTCTGTTCTTGGACGAATGATTTCAGGTGTAGAGAACGGAATTGTTGAATATTCTACGGCTTTGTCTAATGAGCCTTGAGCCAGTAATAAGCTTTTGCCCAAGATTTTGCTGGTCAGGGAGGTTGGTGGCAATTGTTTCTTCATCTTGTTTCCTAAACTCAATCCATGCTGTGCAAGCTAGAGTAGGAGAAACAATTGCCCCTGCTAAGCGGAAATAAGGACAAAACCAAAGCTTTAGGGGACAAGTCACTATTTAACTTTTTAGGTAATTTTTTCTAAATTTTGTGAACCAATCCAATGTTTTGAGAACTGATATGCGGCACGCCCAGAGCGTTGGCCACGGGCCTGACACCATTTTAAGCTTTCACCGCGTACCAGCTCGTTATATTCCAGATTGGCTTTCACGATATAGTGTTCAACGATTTCTAAATAAAGCTGCTGATCCATAGGATAGAAGGATAGCCATAAACCAAACCGATCCGAAAGTGAAATTTTTTCTTCAATGGCTTCCTGTGGATGCAGTTCCGTATATTGCGGCACATCGACTTTGCGTACCGGGGTATTCTCATGCATAAATTCAGGCAATAAATGACGGCGGTTACTGGTGGCGTAAATAATAAAATTGCTTGAGCCCGATTGCAGGGAACCATCCAGAACGCTTTTTAGACTGCGATAGTTTTCATCTTCGGCGTTAAAAGCCAGATCATCACAATAGACAATAAATTTCTCAGGTCGCCCTTCAATTAGCTTTTGAATTTTAGGCAAGTCTGACAGATCATCACGTTCAATTTCAATTAAACGTAAACCTTGCGCTGCATATTCGGTAAGCAGGGCACGTACAATCGACGATTTCCCTGTGCCTCGAGAGCCGGTGAGCAATACATCATTGGCAGGTAAACCATTCAGAAATTGTAAGGTATTCTGGATAATCTTCTCTTTCTGGCGTTCAATCCCTTTTAAATCTTCCAGATACATCTGCTTGGGCTGTTGTATGGCGACCAGTTGTTGATTTTCCCATCGAAAGGCAGTCGCAGAAAAATCAGTCGGCTGTCTTGGTGCAGGAAGAACTTGCTGCAGTTGTGTTAGGACATTCGATAAAGACTGGAGAATAGATTCGGGTAAATCAAGGATCGCCATAAATACAAACCAAACTTAATGATGAATAGTGATACTAACATTGCTATTTCTGAAAGAAAGAAGATCTCATCAGAAATATCGAAATAAATCGATTTTACCCTTGATTGTTACAGCAGCTTTTTGCATTGTATAGGTGCAAGAATTCAAAAAATATGCTGAAAAACAGGATCGCGAATGTTCAATAGAGTTCAGGAAAAAAAGAATACATATCAGTCGCATAGGGTTGATGTGTTGCAAGAACACTTACGGCACGCAAACTCTTATGATGAATGGAAGGAAATTGCACTAAAACTGGACGAGGAATCGGGTCATGAAGTATGGAAATATGACAATGAGTCGCCTTATTTTGATGCAGAAATTTTATCCAAGCGTTATAACCTATTAAAAAAGTATCGCACTCAGCATCGGACACTTGATCTGATTTATGTATTAAGAGAAGGCTTGTCTTATGACTTTGCCAATATTGGTCATCCAATGTTATTTGCGCAAACCTATATCGGAACAAAAAAGATTATTGAAAATTATGTCGAGGAAATGAGTGACTGTTTTCGTTATCTTGCCTCTAGTGAATGTATTACCTTTCAGTTAAAGGAAAAAATCCAGTTTTTTGAAGAATGCCAGAAAGCCTATGGACAGCCAGCCTTGATGTTTTCTGGTGGCGCTACCTTGGGACTGTTTCATACCGGTGTCTGTAAGGCCTTGCTCGAGCAGGATTTAATGCCACGGGTATTGTCCGGCTCCAGTGCGGGGGCCATCATGACTGGCATGTTAGGCGTCTCCACCTCGGATCAGGTGCCCGACTTGCTCAAAGGAGAGCATTTTTTTAGTGATGCATTCAAGTTCAGGAAAATAAGTGAACTGGTCAAGGGACGTGGCGGTTTCGCCGATGTCATGTATTTAAAACAGTTCCTGATGCAAAACTTGGGCGACGTCACCTTTGCTGAAGCTTATCAGCAGTCCAACCGTCATATTAATATTGTGATTGCTCCCTATAACACGGCGCAAAGCCCGCGGATCATGAATGCATTAACTGCGCCGAATGTGTTGGTATGGAGTGCAGTACTGGCTTCTTGTGCTGTCCCGGTGTTATTTCCACCTGTGCATTTGACCAGTAAACGTTATGATGGGCAGCATACCCCATATCTGGCCAACACCAAATGGGTGGATGGCAGCATGCGTAGCGATTTCCCGCAGGAAAAAATGGCACGGCTGTATAATATTAATTACACCATCGCCAGTCAGGTCAATCCGCATATTGTGCCGTTTATGCAAAGTGATTCTGAACGGTTCCGTAGAGATGTCTTGAGCTGGCCTGAACGCATTGTGCGCCGTCAAGGCAAAGCGATTGCACTGGAAGTGATGGATCTGACACGTAATTATGCGGGAAGCTTTTTCCCGATCCGCCGTGCGCTGGATCATGGCTACGGTATTCTGGGACAACGTTATTATGGTGATGTGAATATCATTGCCAAATATGGATTAAGGCACTATAGCTATATGCTGAAAAATCCACGGCCAAAACTGTTCAAAATCTTGCAGCGAGAAGGTGAGCGGGCAACCTGGCCCAAAGTTTCTGCCATTGAAACCCATGCGCGGATTGGTAAAACCATTGAGCATTGTTTAACATCATTGCGAAAGCAGGAAGAAAAGCAGCAGAATGAGTTTTACTACGTGGATCTGTGATCCCAAGATTCAACTTGAAAACTTAACTTTAGTGACCAAAGCCCAAAGCTATGCCTTTGGGCGTCGTTTATATACTTTTGAAATTAACCAGCAGCAATACTGGCTGAAATTCCATCGTTCAAATACGCATACCGGTTTAAAACAGGCTTTATTAAACGAGCTGGAGTTTTATAAGCAGCAAGCCGGGCAACATTTTTTATTACCGCATCAGATCGTTCAGCTTAACCCGTTCACACCCCTATTGGATTGTGAGGGTGATGAAATAGGCTTGATCACGCTTGCCGCACAAGATTTTTTTACACCTATACAGGATCTGAGCAATATTGAAGAGCTACGGCAAAAGCTGCTGAAGGCCTTAGATGCATTAAATGAGTTGCATCAATCGGGCTGGATTCATGGTGATTTAAAGGCAGAACATTTTCGCTTATATGATAACGGTTGCAGGCTGATCGACTTTGAACAGACCGTTAGGATAGGGCAGTCCACCACAATGCTGGATGCAACACCGCATTATATGGCCCCAGAACTGTTTCAGGGCGCAGGCAAGAGCGTGCAAAGCGATTTATATGCTTTCGGTATTATTGTTTATGAATGGTTGACCCAAAGCAGATTGCACGCCAAAAGCTATCATGATTGGGCGATATTGCATTGTCAGCAACTCCAGATCCAGCTTCCCGAGCAATTACAGTGTTTTTATCCTGTGTTAAAAGGTGTGCTGGAAAAACATGTTCAACATCGATTTGGTTCTGTTGATGCGATAAAAACTCGCCTCAATACGCTAAATTTGCTTTAAAAGTAAACATAACACCTTGATTTGAATATTATATGTTCATTTGAGTGGTTTTTTTAAAAGAAAGACTTGTCATGAAGAACGTTTCTCTCTAATATGCATACCCATCGGGGGCGTGGCGAAATTGGTAGACGCACTGGATTTAGGTTCCAGCGCCGCAAGGTGTAAGAGTTCGAGTCTCTTCGCCCCCACCAAATTTAAAAGAGCAAGGCCATCTTGCTTTTTTTATGGTTAAGTCTTTTAGGCTTTAATCATGCGGTTATAGAGGATTGGTGTAATGGTAGCATGACGGTCTCCAAAACCGTTCGTCAAGGTTCGAGTCCTTGATCCTCTGCCAAATCTGAAAAGGACTTTTTATAAAGTCCTTTTTTTATGCCTGTTATTTTCTCAGTTGTATATTAAAAAAGCATTAGGTTTCATAGACATGTTTTTTTTATAAAAAGGGCTTGTCATGAGCAAAGTTTCTCTCTAATATACACACCCATCGGGGGCGTGGCGAAATTGGTAGACGCACTGGATTTAGGTTCCAGCGCCGCAAGGTGTAAGAGTTCGAGTCTCTTCGCCCCCACCAAATTTAAAAGAGCAAGGCCATCTTGCTTTTTTTATGGTTAAGCCTGTCGGGCGTTAATCATGCTGTTATAGAGGATTGGTGTAATGGTAGCATGACGGTCTCCAAAACCGTTCGTCAAGGTTCGAGTCCTTGATCCTCTGCCAAATAAATAAAAAAGCCCTTGTGAAAACAAGGGCTTTTTTATTATATGCTATGCGAATAATTGATTTGTTAACGTAAAGCAGGAATATTAAAATATATTATTAAAATGGGTCTATTCCTCAGGTGGGGAATCAAAGTATTTGATCTATTTTTTCTAAATAAATTGATTCAATGTAATAAGCTTATTGATAATAATCTTAAAAATAGTGATATAAGAATTAGATAATTAATATTCATAGAATACTGTATAGGTGTGTAGCGCGTTATGAAAAATTTAAAATATCTGCTGATACAACCTGAATTAGGCTTATGGAACCACGAAAACAATACAAGAATCCGAGATGAGTCTAGAAGCTTGGGAGTCTTTCTGGAGAGGAGGCTAAAAGAAGAAAAAATTAAAGCGGAAACATTTCATGGCATCTATATTAAAAGTGCGAAGAAATCCAAAGATCCATATTGTGTTAATAACTTACTAATTTTAGAGATTGATTTTCCCGAAGAAAGCTATCCAGCCAAAGAGAATACAAGAGAAATCAATGAATATTTAATTTCTAGATTAAAAGAGGGAATGTTACGAATTCAAGAGGAGTATCCTGAAATTGTTGCAGTCATCCTACAGGGAGTGGAAGAGTTCAGGAGGTTAAATTATGAATGTACTTGGGTTCATAAAAAGAAAAAACTTGGCGGGGGAGTAATACGTTTGAGATGTGTACTAAACGTAAAAATATTTAATTTATATTTAGAATTTATTAATAAAAATCAGTGTATTATGGCATCAAAATTAATTTTAGAAACATCACCAAATGAGTATTCTTTTAAGCATAAATTTAGAGATCTAATTATAGAAAAAAACGGTGATATTGTAGTAACAGATTTTCTGCACGAAGAATGGTATAGGCTGAATCCCTCTAATTTAGGATAATTTATCAGGTCAAGGCAATATAATTGTAAAATGATTCTTAGAAGAAATAGATTTATTATTTAAATTTTTTGTACCTTGCAACTATCAATAAATGACAGCTAAGAGAACCTATTTTTATTTAATTTTATCCACTATTGTAATTATTTATTCACTATAGTAAATTAAATTCATGGTGGATGATTCATTCTAGAGGAATTTTTTGCCCAGTTTTTAAGTTAATGTGAAGAGATATAAAATGTTAGACATTCGTATGTCGCGTCCGGATGAGGGCGCTAAGGTGGTTGCAATCTGGAAAAGTTCGGTCGATGCAACTCACCAATTTCTTAAGCCTGAAGATCGTCTTGAAATTGAAAAAGAGGTGATTGGTTTTTTTTCGGAGACACCAGTATGGGTTGCTGTAAATCCGGATGATCAACCGCTGGGCTTTATGTTCTTGCATGAAGGGCATATGGAAGCATTATTCATTGATGCCACAGCTCGTGGACAAGGCGTTGGAAAGTTTTTGGTGTCCCATGCTTTAACGCTATATCCTAATCTCACCATTGATGTGAATGAGCAGAACCAGCAGGCAATTGGGTTTTATCAACATCTCGGATTTCAGGTAACAGGACGCTCAGAACTTGATAGTCAAGGCCGAGCCTATCCATTATTGCATCTTGCGATTAAACCCAAGGCTTAATGCTATTTTTATTAAATCATTGATATTGGGTTAGCTGAATGGGGGAAAAGCTGGTTTTGACCATTTATTGCTAACTCTGTTTCTGGCTAAAACTCACCATATAAACACAAGGTTGTTGATTATCAGGATTGGTTAATTGGCAATCTGCAGGTTGAGTGAGAGCGATGCAATCTCCAGTTTCCAGATGAAAACGTTGTGTATCAACTTGAATATCAAGTTGTCCGCTTAATACCCAAATGGTTTGACCATTCAGGTGCTGGTATGCGCTTGCGGGAATGCTGAATTGTCCTGCCGGTGGAACTTCGACTTTAATCATTTCCGGATTTGCGCCTGCGGGCGAGATTGACCAGCGGGTAAGTCCCAATTGTGTGTCTGTCCAATAGTGTTGTTGCGATTTTTTAGAGACCAATACATGTGTATTTTGGCTGAGTTCAGCTTCTGCAAATAATTTGGATAGGGTAATCCCTAGCGCACTGGCCAAGCGGCTGAGAATGGCTGCACTGGGACTGGATGCTCCGCGCTCAACCTTGCTGATCATGGCTTGGCTGACACCTGAATATTGCGCTAATTCAGCAACCGTCCATCCCTTACTTTTTCTTTGCTTCAGCAGCAAACGAGCGATTTCAGTATCAAGTATTTGACTGTCAGCTTTTTCAACCATCATATGAACCTTTAATTTCTGATCGGCATATTATGCGATAGAAATGAGTTGGATGTTGTGTGCAATCCCGATATTAATGCTCTTGATCGAAATTTTTAGTTAAGCGATTTAATGATGTTTCGCTCAAGGTCTTTGGTATGGCTTTCTAATGATAAAAATTTTTCACATTGTCACTGTCAATGAATAAATTGCTAAAAAACAGCTCATTTTTTGCTTAATTTTAAATTTTGTATGGCAATTAGTTTTTGAATAATAGAGTAAGCAACCTGAATATACCTGGCGTCATGCTATTTGCATTGGGTTTCAGGTTGATGAAAGTGGTCAAAAAAAGACTTGCATAATGAAAGTTAGCTCAGCCGAAAATTGGTCTGGCTAGGGAAAATTTAATAATTAAGGAATAAGAAATGTTGCTATTGTGCATGGTTCAGCAAGGACAGCGTCATTGGGATGAGGTGATTCATGAAGATCATCAAGATCGTTCTAAAAATAAGGACCCAATCGCATGATGATTATCCGTTATATAGAGCAGAAAGATATTCATGATCTTTACCGCTTAGCACAAAAAGCAGGCTTTGGTTTAACCTCCTTACAGCCTGATATGGAAATGCTGGCTGCCCGTATTGATCGGGCTGTAAAAACGGTACAGGGCAAATTAGATAAATCGGAGCAGGGCTATTTATTTGTACTGGAAGATACCGAACTGGATAAAGTGGTCGGTGTTTGTGGTATTGAGGTGGCACTTGGTTTAAAAGAGCCTTGGTATAATTTCCATGTCGGGACACAAGTTCATTCCTCCGAGCCTTTGAATGTGTATAAAGCACTGCCGACCTTGTATCTCAGTAATAACCATACCAATTGTAGTGAGCTGTGTACTTTATTCCTCGATCCTGATTATCGCTTAAATAAAAATGGCAAATTTCTGTCCAAAGTCCGTTTTTTATTTCTATCCGCCTTTAGACAATATTTTGAAGAAACCATTGTTGCCGAAATGCGTGGTTTTTCGGATGAAAATGGGCGTTCACCCTTTTGGGATGCAGTCGGTCATAGATTCTTTGATATGGACTTTACCAAAGCGGATTATCTCAGTGGGACTGGCAAAAAGGCATTTATTGCAGAATTGATGCCACGCCATCCGCTTTATGTCGATATGCTGCCTGATGAAGCCAAAGCCGTGATTGGTGCCGTACATCCGAATACTGTTCCTGCATATAACCTCCTGATTGAAGAGGGGCTGCGTTATAAGGGTTATGTCGATATCTTTGATGGGGGCGCAACCTTACAGGCTGATATCGAAAATTTAAGGGCGATTAAGGACAGTCATGTGGTGCAGGTACAGGTTGAGCCATCTGATGCGGTTTCGGGAGATGATGAGCCGTATATCGTTGCCAATGATGATTATGACAATTATCGCGCAATCCTGATTTATAACCCTCCACATCATGGTCTGGTGAAATTGACCGAAGAGCAGGCCCGTCAGCTGCATGTCAAAAATAGTGACTCGGTTCGGGTATTAAATATCAATGTTCATCATAAACATTAAAGAATGACTTTTTGCATATTGCAGCATCTTTAAGCGTGAATTTTATTTGATTTATATTGCATTTTTTATGAGCTTAATCTGTAGGTATTAAATTTTAAGTTCTTTGCAGTAAAGGCTTATAAAGATTATTTACATAAAAAATCTCCTTATAATTAAATATATTTCACGTTTAATTGCTTGTAAATTGAGCAGAAAGATGTGCGTTCGCCTTCAAGTGACAAGGGAATAGGATATGATGCATGCGCCTAAAGGACTTTTGGCGAATAACAATAGATTTTAGTGCATTGATAACACATACATGGAAAAGGATGATTGGTGAGGTGAATACGACTTAATACATTCATTTTAAAATAATTTTATTGAACGAAATGGAATTTTTATATTAAAGCAGTTTAAAAATATTATATTTTTATCAAGTGCTTATAACGGTTGTTGTAAGTTGGAGTAAGGATTACATGAGTCAAAATAAAGAAAAGCAACTTCAGGATGAAGACCTGCCCGGGAACCCGCAGGATGAGGAAAAGTTACAGCGTTCTTTGACCAATCGTCATATTCAAATGATTGCGATTGGTGGTGCAATTGGTACCGGTTTATTTATGGGTTCTGGCAAAACCTTAAGTGTTTCGGGTACTTCTATTGTTTTAACTTATTTAATTATCGGCTTTTTCTTTTTCTTTGTAATGCGGGCAATGGGTGAACTGTTGCTAGCCAATACCAATTTTAAAACCTTTGCCGATTTTGCAACCGCATATATCGGTCCTTGGGCTGGCTTTTTTCTGGGCTGGTCGTATTGGGGCAACTGGATTATTACCGCCATTGCAGATGTGATCGTGATTGGAGGGTATATGCAGTTCTGGTACCCCGATGTACCGGTCTGGATTCCGGCATTTACCTCGCTGGCGATTTTGACGATTTTGAACTTTGTTGCGGTTCGAATGTTTGGTGAACTGGAGTTCTGGTTTTCTCTCATTAAGGTCTCTGCCATTATCCTGTTTATCCTTGCAGGGATATATCTGATTAGTACAGGCTTTACTTCTCCAAGTGGTGTCAAAGCGTCGATGAGTCATGTATTTGAAACTGAATCGATGTTTCCGTATGGCCTTACCGGCTTTTTGGCTGGCTTCCAGATCGCGATTTTCGCCTTTGTCGGAATTGAGCTGGTCGGCACTACAGCCGCTGAAACTAAAGATCCGCATAAATCACTGCCTAAAGCCATTAACTCTATTCCGTTTCGTATCCTGTTGTTTTATGTCGGCGCATTGGTCTGTATTATTGCGGTCACTTCTTGGGCAAAAATTTCACCAGAAAAAAGTCCATTTGTTGAAATGTTCTCACTAATTGGCTTACCGATTGCAGCGGGTCTGGTCAATTTTGTGGTGGCAACTTCGGCACTTTCTTCTGCCAATAGCGGTATTTTTGCGACCAGTCGTATGCTCTATGGTTTGTCTTTGGACAATGATGCACCTAAAAGCTTTAGTAAGTTATCGAAAAGAAAAGTGCCGATTCGCGGTTTGGTTTTCTCTATGGCTTGTGTCACCATCGGTACTTCAATTTTATTTATTGTACCGAATGTCATGACAGCGTTTACCATCATTTCAGCGCTGACTTCGATCTTATGTGTCTTTACCTTTATACTGATTATTCTTTCTTATATTTGCTATCGTAAGAAGTTTCCTGAGTTGCATCAGCAATCTAAGTTTAAAATGCCGGGTGGCCTGTTTATGGCTTGGTTTACCATGTCATTTTTAGTGTTTACCATCGTTATTCTAGCTTTGGATCATGATACCTTGATCGCCTTGGCAGTTTCACCCATCTGGTTTTTTGGTCTATTTATTGCCTATCGTCGTAAAAAGAAAAAGATGCTGGAGCTGGACCTGCTAAAAGCCAGACCTATGGACTATGTTTAAGCAGGGTTGCGCAGTTGCGATAAAATCTGACCCCGTTTAAAAACAAAAAGCAGAGCCGAGGCTCTGCTTTTTATGGCATCCGTTTTTAGATTTTGCTGATCAAATCGTTGATCTGTTTTGCTTGTTCAGCCGCATTGCCTGTGTAGGTTGCAGGCGTAAGCTCAGCAAGGCGAGTACGTTCGTCTTCTGGAACTTGAGCTAGTTCATCACCTTTCACGAAGTTGACCATCATGTCACGTGTCATGGCTTGACCACGAGTCAGGGCTTTTAGTTTCTCGTATGGCTTTTCAACGTTATAGCGGCGCATCACGGTTTGAATCGGTTCTGCAAGAACTTCTTGCGCCTGGTCTAAATCTTCATTTAAACGTGCAGCATTGAGTTCAAGTTTACCTACACCTTTTAAGCAAGCATCAAAAGCAATCAAGCTTTGTGCAAAACCAACACCCATATTACGTAATACGGTTGAGTCGGTTAAGTCACGCTGCCAGCGAGAAACAGGAAGTTTTTCACCAAGGTGGCCCAATACTGCATTGGCAATACCCAAGTTACCTTCAGAGTTTTCAAAGTCAATTGGGTTGACTTTATGCGGCATGGTTGAAGAACCTACTTCGCCATCTTTTAACTTCTGTTTGAAGTAACCGAGAGAGATATAACCCCAAACGTCACGGTTAAAGTCGATCAGAATCGTATTAAAGCGACGTAATGCATCAAACAATTCAGCCATGTAGTCATGTGGCTCGATTTGCGTGGTGTATGGGTTAAATGCCAAGCCTAAAGACTCAACAAATGCTTGTGCATGCGCAGCCCAGTCAATTTCAGGGTAAGCAGAGAGGTGAGCGTTGTAGTTACCGACTGCACCATTGATTTTGCCAAGTAACTCAACATTTTCAAATTGCTTGATTTGACGTGCTAAACGGTAAGCAACGTTTGCCATTTCTTTACCCAACGTAGTTGGGCTTGCTGTTTGACCGTGTGTACGAGACAACATTGGTTGTTCAGCATGGGTAGTTGCCAAAGCCGAGATTGAAGTAAGAAGCTGCTTCATGCTTGCCACGAGAACTTCACGACCATTTTTCAACATTAATGCATGAGACAGGTTATTAATGTCTTCTGATGTGCACGCAAAGTGAATAAACTCGCCTGCATTTTTCAATTCATCAATGTTGGCAATTTTTTCTTTAAGGAAGTATTCAACCGCTTTTACATCATGGTTGGTGGTGCGTTCGATTTCTTTAATGCGGTTTGCATCTTCTTCAGAGAAGTTGCTAACAATCGCATCGAGTGCGGCATTAGTTTCATTTGAAAATGGCGCAACTTCAATGATTTCTGCACGATTTGCAAGTGCTTGTAACCAACGCACTTCAACCGTGACACGAGCGTGGATTAAACCAAACTCAGACAAAAAAGGGCGTAGGGCATCGCATTTGCTAGCGTAACGTCCATCAAGTGGCGAGAGTGCGGTTAAAGCATTCATACAGATTCCTTAATTTTGGAATAAACATAAAAATAAAATCGTTGGCATATCGGCTATACCACCTGATACTGCAAACGAGCGAGAGCTTGAATATCTTGCAATAACTTGCGTTTACTAAAGATCATACTCCATGAGCTGCCGCCGGACTGTTTCCATAAATGGGCCAGCTGCAAGCCTGTAAACAGGCAAGCTCGAATACGGTTAGTATGATTAATATCTTTAAAGGCTTCCGCATTACCACGGACTAAAATGCGCGGATTAATTTGGCCCGCAGTTTCAACATAGGTTTGTGCGAGATTGGCAATAATGCTGGGATGCAAATAATTATTATCAAAAAAGGAGAGTTGTTTTAGGATTTTCTGTTGGGCTGTTTCAATGATTTTAACGTATTCAGGATTGCCGTAGACTTTCTTTTCCAGCTGCAATAAGGCCATTGCATAGGACATTGGCAGTTTAGCGGTCGACATTTTGGGAACACGGGATTTGGGTGCCGTATTAAAGGGCTGAGTAATGCAGCCTTCCAGTGTTTTTAAGCCAAGAGAAATATCGGCCAGCTGATTAAAGAAATCGAGAGTTTGCGTGGCATTATTGGCCGTCGGGCGAATATTCAGACTGGCCTTGATGAGCAGTTCGAAATAAAAGTTACCACTATCGCCAATACTTTGCTGTCCAGCCATCGCCGTCATATGCGTCAGCTGGGTTGCCTGGAACACCGCTGCCAATGCCAAAGCACGGTTTTGTCTGACATTCAACGCTTGCGTGTGCTGAAAGGGTAACTCGACCATGCTTCGCTTCCAATTTCCTTAAATAAAATCTGGTTCAGGTGCATTGGTATGGTGAATCACACCACCGCCTAAGCAAACCTCTCCTGAGTAGAACACCACACTTTGCCCTGGTGTTACAGCGCGTTGCGGTTCATCAAATTCAACACGCACACCATTTTCAGTGTGTTCATCGCGGTAAATTGTACATGCCTGATCAGGTTGACGATAACGGGTTTTTGCTGTGCAACGGAAACCGGTACTCGGGATGTCCTGTTCGCCAGCCACCCAGTCAATCATTTCGCTCCAGAGCTGTGTGCTTTGCATCAACGGATGTTCATGTCCTTGTCCAATCACCAGTCGGTTATTGGCAATATCTTTATGGAGTACGAACCATGCACCTTCTTGTACACCTTTCATCCCTCCGATACCGATACCACCACGTTGACCCAGCGTATAGTACATCAAGCCGTGATGTTCACCAACTTCTTTACCTGATTCCAAAACAATTTTTCCGGCTTGCGCAGGTAAATACTGCTTTAAGAAATCGGTAAAACGACGTTCGCCAATAAAACAGATACCTGTTGAGTCTTTTTTCTTGGCAGTCGCGAGATCCAGTTGTTCTGCGATACGACGAACTTCCGGTTTTTCGATTTCACCAACAGGGAACAGGGTCTTGTTAATTTCACGACCATGCACTGCATGTAAGAAATAGGTCTGGTCTTTATTGTTATCGACACCACGGAGTAAGGGGGCGTAAGTTTCGCCACGAGAGTTTTGCATGCTTGCGCCACGGCGTGCATAGTGACCTGTTGCAATGAAATCTGCACCTAGGGTCATGGCATGGTCAAGGAACGCACGGAATTTAATTTCTTTATTACACAGAATATCCGGATTGGGGGTACGACCTGCAGCATATTCAGCCAGAAAGTGCTCAAAGACTCGATCCCAATATTCCATGGCAAAGTTGGCCGTATGTAATTTGATGCCGATTTTATCTGCAACGGCTTGAGCATCTGCCAGATCTTCAAGTGCAGTGCAGTATTCCGTACCATCATCTTCTTCCCAGTTTTTCATGAAAAGACCTTCAACCTGATATCCTTGTTGAAGTAACAGTGCGGCAGAAACAGAGGAGTCTACACCACCAGACATACCGACGATGACACGTTGTTGCATCTAATTAAGCGTCCAAATGAGAAGTTAATGAGGGAGAGAAAGGGTGCTCATAAATAAGCGATAAGGGATATTTCTTGCCAGCAAGGGCATCTTCAACAGCTTTTAAAACCAGTGGACTGCGCGCGCGTGCTGATTCTTGTAGCTCATCCAGATTCATCCAGACTGCAGCAACAATACCTGTATCAAATTGCGCATTTTCTTCAACTGATGTCACATGCGCCAGAAAGCAAAAGCGGTAGTAGGTACGATCTGGAAACATCGGCGGGGTATAAGTATAGATCCCAAGCAGATGATCGATTTCAACGTGATGGCCTGTTTCTTCTAAGGTCTCACGGATCGCTGCCTGCACAATGGTTTCACCACATTCTACATGACCTGCAGGCTGGTTAAACACGGTATGTACAAAGCCCTCACTGTGCTCTTCAACAAACAGAAAGCGTCCGTCTTTTTCGACTACAGTGGCGACTGTGACATGAGGTGTCCAAGCGGTCATAGAAAGCACCATGGTTTTAAAAAATGTATTCTACAAAATTTGAGACGCGGTGGCTAGTTGAAGTGGTCAAGCAATTTTCTTAGATGTACCAAAGTTAAGTTTTTGTTGTAAATTCATGCATGATTCAAGTAATGTTTCATATATATCCTATAAAGTTCCTTTTTATAAATATATGCATTCAGTTTCAGCTATTTTTTTACAAGAGCATCCAATTCATGGATGCATACATGACGCAAGCAATAATTTAAAGCCTTTTCCGATTCTTGCAATTGACAATATCCCTTTGAATTTATGGATAAATGAGAATACGAATATCTTTGAGCGAACAGATAATCTGGTTCCCGCTCAAGGATGGCTTTACGAATTTAATGATGAGCTTGCATTAAGTAATGCTTGGGCGCTCTTAAAGCCGAATTATTGTAAATATGGACCAATTTCAACCGTTGTTCCACTTCTCGTCTGTCCAGATGATCTCGATTTAATATGCAGTGTCGTTGTGGTTGAACAAGTTGTTACGGCGACAGAAGTCAAATGGGTTAGATTTGGACAAGCCTTTGGAAATCTTCAGGATATAGTGACTTCAGTTATTTGGGAGTTCCCTAAAACTACGCCAGAGTTAACATTTCAGTTTGCACAATTTGAACAAGCCTTTAATGAATTAAAGATTTTAGATGAGCGGTGGGGCGATGCTTAAAGTTACTCATACTAAAACAAGGTATGTATTCAATCAAAATAGAGTGTGATGGTCTTTTGAATAGATGCCTGCGAAGAGACAGAGATATGATTCAAAAGGAATATCAGTTAATTTTAAAAGATGTTGTTTCTGCTTTTACTGAAGAATTCACGACGGCGCTTGATAGTCTTTATGTTTATGGCAGTGTCGCGAAAGGCAATGCGGTCATCGGTCAATCTGATTTAGATATATGTGTGGTTTTTAAGCATGAAATTACGAATTTGGATCAAAAAATTGCTGAAATTAAATAAAGCTTATTACTCGCTATCCATTTATTCCAAAGATTGATGTGAATGTTGGTTATTTAAAAGATGTTTTACATGAACAAAATAGGAAGCGTTGGGGAGTATGGCTTAAATTTTTTTGTACCAATATTTATGGGCGAGATTTAACGCATTTTTTCCAAGAGATAACGATTGACAGAGAGGTCATCCAAGCAATCAATCAGGGCTATAATGATGAGATACACACATATTTTGAGTTATTGGAAATAAAGGATAAGCCTCAAGCTGAATTGCTCAACTTAAAAAAATCTTTAATTAAAAGAATGATTCGCCTGCTGCCTCTAACTATGAGGCATATTGAGGAATGGCCCTTAGCTTTAAATGACACCATCGATCAAACGGTACAGGTTTATCCTCAGCAAAAAGATCGACTGTATTTCTTGTTGCAAGAACTTGATAAACCAACGTTAACTAATGTGATTTCTTTAAATCGCTTAAGGGAGACGTATGTTTGGATCGAAGCTCATTTGTTGTAATTTTTGCTTATTCAGTTACTGGTTGAAATAAATACCCTTTACCTAAGGGTATAAAATTTGACTGTCTTTGGCTACATAGGAAGGCTAATTCGCTAAAGTGAAAGAAAAATATTTGCTGCCATCCGTGTGTATTTGATGTGTTGAGAATCGAAAAGAAATTGCTTCAAAAAAACAGAATATGATAGGGTGTTTTTTGAACACAAGGTAAAAACAATTATTCTAACCAGAAAAATGTAGCCTTGGTCTCATCTTTTAATGATTCAGAACTACAACAGAGAATTGATCAGATTCATATACATCACATGGAGTTGAAGTCATATGCAACATATTAAAATTAAACCCGGTGTCGCTTTAGCAGAACAAGCAGAGATTGGTCATAACCGTTGGCATCCAGATATTCCATTTTTAACATCGGTAAAACCAGGCGAAGAGATTCTGATTGAAAGTCTGGATTTTTTAGATGCTCAAATCAAAGATACCGATGATGTCTCCGATGTGAAAAATGTGGATCTCACTCGAGCACATCCACTTACAGGACCATTTTATGTGGAAGGCGCTGAACCAGGCGACTTACTGGTGATTGATCTTCTCGATATTCAGCCGATTTCAGCCGTTGGTTTTTCTGGTGTTTTTGCGAAAGAAAATGGTGGTGGTTTTTTAGCAGATTATTTTCCTGAAGCGGATAAGGCAATCTGGGATTTAAAGGGATTATTTGCAACGTCACGTCATATTCCTGGTGTTCGTATTGCAGGTTTAAAACATCCGGGTTTGATGGGGACACTTCCTTCGCATGAGCTGCTCAAAGAATGGAATCGTAGAGAAGCATTATTGGTCGCGAAAGGACAGGCAAATCCACCTGATCCAAGAACAGCTGTGTTACGCGGTGTGACCGGTGCCGAGTTTGACCGCATGGCGGTAGAGGCCGCACGTACAGTACCCCCACGTGAACATGGGGGGAATACCGATATTAAAGATCTTGCAGCAGGCAGTCGTATTTATTTCCCTGTCTACCAGAAAGGTGCTGGTTTCTCGATGGGTGATCTACATTTCTCACAAGGTGATGGAGAAATCGGATTCTGTGGAGCGATTGAAATGGATGGGGTAACTCGTGTTGGTTTCGATCTGATCAAAGGGGGGATGCAAAAATATAATATTGATTCGCCTATTTTTGTCCCAAGTAATGTCAGACCTAATTATGATCAGTGGTTAACATTTGAAGGGATTAGTGTTGAAAACGGGGTAAATCATTATCTGGATGCCACTGTTGCCTATCGTCAGGCCTGTTTAAAAGCGATTAAATATCTTGAGAATTTTGGATTCACCGGATCCCAAGCGTATATGTTACTGACTGCTGCACCTGTTGAAGGGCGTATCGGTGGCATTGTGGATATTCCAAACTGTGCATGTACCATTTCTTTGCCAACGTCTATTTTTGAGAAAAATATTTTGCCGCAGGGCGCCTTAAACGAAAACAAGTTCTGGGGACATCGTTAGTTCTAGAGGAGTGTAGAGTTAATCGTTCAATAAGGATTTTAAGATGCCATTATATGATTTTAGATGTGAACATTGTGAAGGGATTTTTGAGAAGAATGTCCCGATGGCTAGTATTGCAAGAGATCATACGTCCTGCCCATATTGCCAGCACGCCATGTTATTAAGGCCGATGATAACGGGACATCAAAAGATAACGGTTAAAGACAAATGGAGGCCATCATCAAGTGCAGAGCAACTTGCAGGCCCTTTGGTTGGAGGACCGGGTACCCATAAAAAAAGTGCCCGGACATCTGTGCTGCATAATTGCCGAGGTGTGAATTGTTCTTTATGTGAGGTTTGATACTTCACTTTGAAAGTAATGTTGATGTGCCATTCTGTACATTTTATTGTACTAGGGTGGCATGCATATAAGCTTGATAATCTGTCTTTAGGGATCGTATTATTCTTCTTGAAATTCATCAAGATCTAATCTTTTCCATGCATCACCGATGAAATTTCTTTCAGCAGCTTGATTGTAGTCCAGATCAAACACCTCATTCAGAGTTGGATCTCTTAATACCATTTGTTCCAAAGCAACAAGACGGATATCTTCTTGTTCTTGATCGCCTGTTAAAAATTGCCAGTCACCATCACTATCATGAACAACTCTTAAAATAGGTTGGTTATGTTCTAACCATTGTCTAGTCGTAAAAACGCCTAAATTTTTAGCCTCTCTAAATTTAAAATCAGCATTTCGGTCTAAGAGTGGTTGATCATGGATAAATCTTTCCTCAAACCCATCTTCCCAAGGAAATTTATCATTGCGATCTGTCCAGACTAATTGCAAAGCGGAAAAGTTGTTGTGTTGGTAATAATTTAAAGCAGCACCAAGATAATCTTCAATATTTCTAAAATCTACTGGTAAAAACTCAGCACGACTATTTTTAAAGATGTTTTCATAATGATTATAAGATTTTATTTTTTCGCCGTTTTTGATTAGATCTGCTACATCATTGATAATCAAATGGGCTAAGTCAGTTGGTAAGCCGAAGCATATAATTTCAGGATGCTGATAGCTTTCATACAGACCGACACTATAACTAAAAGAAGGTAAATAGTCTGTCGCACTAATCCCTACAACTTGCAGTCCATATTTCTCAATATTGAGTTTAGTTGTATTCATGAGTTTATCTGGAGTGGGGCAATTATGTGGATGATTAGTACTCATTAGATATCTCTAAAAGTTTATTATTTTTAATTATGTATAAAGGATGGAAGAGGAAAAAGCGAAGTTAAGCTTCGCTATTCTTATAATTATCCTTCACTTTCACATAGTGACGTGCCGAGTAAGGTAAAAACTCCATTTCTTTTTCAGTCAGTGCACGCACTTGTTGGACGGGACTGCCGACATAGAGATAACCGCTTTTTAATACTTTACGTGGCGGCACCAGACTACCGGCACCGATCATTACATCATCTTTAATGATGACGTCATCTAACACGACGGTATTAATCCCGATCAAGACGCGATTACCAATGGTGCAGCCATGTAAAGTTACATGATGCCCAACCGTTACATCTTCTCCAATCACCAGCGGAGAACCATTCGGTTTAGATTGATTCTTATGGCTGACATGCAACATACAATGATCCTGTACGTTACTGTTTTTGCCAATCTGAATTGAATTTACATCACCGCGAATCACGGCAAAAGGCCAGACCGACACATTTTCAGCAAGTTTAACATCACCTACAACAACCGACATATCATCGATATAACAACTTGAATGAATATCTGGTTTCTGGTCGAGATAGGGACGAATATTCTTTTGCATAGCAGCGTTCGCTTGAAAATTTAAGAAATTATAAAATAAAAAAGCATTCATACCCAAGGGCATGAATGCTTAATTTAACGATTCTAAAGTTTAGAACAAGTTACTGAAGAACATTTTGATATGGTCAATCATACGTGCAAAGAAGCCAGCTTCTTCAACAGGTTTCAATGCGACCAATGGTTTTTCTGCAATCACTTTACCATCCAGACTTGCAACCAGTTTACCCACCACTTGACCTTTAGCTAAAGGTGCATTGAGTTTAGGCTGAACCACAAGCTGAGTTTTGATTTTGTCTGCCTGGCCTTTAGGCATGGTCACATTGAAGTTTTCTGCTAAGCCAATTTGAACATCATCTTGTTTACCGAACCAAACTTTAGCCTTGGCAAGAACCTGGTTGGCTGGTTGAACATTAGCAGTTTCAAAGTTTGAAAAGCCCCAAGCTAAAAGCGTACGTGTCTGATCGGCACGTTCATTCATGCTTGGTGTTCCGAAAATCACTGAAATTAAACGCATTGGGCCGCGTTTACTTGACGTGGTTAAGCAGAAACCCGCTTCATTGGTATGACCTGTTTTTAAACCATCTACACTTGGATCGGTATAAAGCAGGGCATTACGGTTGCCTTGTTTGATGCCATTAAAAGCAAATTCTTTTTCTGAATAAATCGGATAGTATTTAGAACTGTCTTTAATGATGTGTTGAGCAAGGATGGCCATATCTTTGGCAGTTGAATAATGACCTTCAGCTGGCATACCGGTTGAGTTGATAAAGTGAGTGTTCACCATACCAACACGTTTTGCTTCCTGGTTCATCATATGGGCAAAGGTCCCTTCATTGCCCGCGATATGTTCAGCCATTGCTTTAGAAGCATCGTTTCCTGACTGGATAATAATACCACGCAACATTTCTAAAACTGTTGCAGTACCATTCAGTGGAACATACATACATGATTCAGAGCTGCTACCACGACACCACGCAGATTCATTCATGCGTACCTGTTCGTTTTCAGTCAATTCACCCTTTAAAAGTTTCTGCTCAATGATGTAGCTTGTCATCATTTTTGTCATTGAAGCAGGTGCCAGTTTTTCATTTTCGTTTTTGGCAGCGAGAATCTGTCCGGTCTCGTAATCCATTAATACATAGGATTTATTATTTAATTCTGGTGGAGCGGATAGGACAGTTGCTGCATATGAAAAGCTTGGCAAAAGTAATAATGCAGCAAGAGCGCTTTTGTGAGTCATTCTAGGTGGTTCCAATATCTTGTATGAAGCAGACGAGCCTAGCATTTTAGGATAAAGCAAAGCCGACTTCTACGGGGGAAATCGGCTTTTTCATACAGTATTGTAACCTGAACCTTAATTGTTCATCTTATTTGGAATAATAATTACGAACGTCATCGCAAATTTGACGGTTATCACTGTCAGAAGCTGCTTTTGCATCATTACGTGCTTCTTTTAAAGCTTCTTTAAAATCTTTACCTTTTACGCGTTTATTCAAGCTTTCAACTGCGTTGGCATCGTTATTCAAATAGGCTTTAACCAGGTTGTCATAAGCTTTATTAAATTTTAGATCTTTGCCAATCAGGCTTGGACAAATTTCAGAAAGCACATAGATCGCGGCAAGCTCTTGCTTGGTAACGCTATCTGAAGTTGGGGTCACTTCAATCTTTTCTGCTTCTGTAGATTTTTTATCTGCCGCAAATGCCGTAGGAGCTAGAGCGCTAGAAGCGATGAGAAATGATAAACCTAGTGTTTTAAAAACATTTTTCTTCATAATAAATCAAACTCAGAACAAGACTTAAAGAATTTGAATAACTTATAGCATAGAAGCCGGTAAAAAAATGTATGTTTGCTGTAGGAAACGTGGAGAAAGTGTGGGTTTAAATTTTCAGAATCTTAAATTTCTTACAACTTCTAAGGCGTTTTCTATCGTGGATAGGGCGGTTTAGCTATTGGTAGAGGAGTGTAACTTAACTTGACATCCGAGATTAAGATCAACAAGATTAAAAAATAGCCAGCAATGCGTGGGATTGAAAATCAGGATAATTAAAAAAGAACTGGAAAGGAAAAAAAGGAGTAAGGGCATGAATCGATTCAAGGGTGGTGTTGATATTGCACTCAAACTTCCACCTCATCAATATGAAGCAACCATTGCATTTTATCGTGATGTGATTGGTCTTAAACAAATTACAGAAAAAGAACCTGATGTCGGTTTTGAATTGGGCCCAATCAAGCTCTGGATCGCAGCCGTGCCAGAGATGAGTCAGGCAGAACTTTGGCTTGAGCTCTTTACCGATGATTTTACTGAGGCAGCTCACTATCTAAATAAAGCAGGCGTGGTGCGTTGTGATGCAATTGAGCCTTTGCCCGAAGGTTTTAAAGGAGGATGGATTACTAGCCCTGCAAATATTATCCATATGGTGCGTGAACCAGATGCATGGTAATAGTGTTGATCAGATAAGAACCGCTTGTATGGATGATGAGATGGAAGAGGTGTGGTTTTATCCATCTTAATTTAAAACCACACCGATATTTTAAAGCCAGATTAGCCTTCGAAATTCAAGACTTCTTCACATACCGCTTTCTGCTCTGCCTTGTCCACTTCAGCCGCTGCTTCATGGGCATCTTTTAACAGGCTTTTAAATTCAGCATCTTTTTGCAGACTTTCAAGCGAAGCTGATTTGTCAGAATAGTTACTTAAATAAGTTCCGACCATTTTTTTGATGTTCTGATCAAATTTGGCATTTTTCCCAATCAGAGCTGGACACATCTCAATCAGTACCTGTGCATTGGCAATATCATCTTTAATGAGGGCATCTGCTTCTTTCACTGAAACCGTTTCATCTGCAAAGACAACAGGTGCTGTAAAAAGCGTGAAACTAACCCCAAAAACTTTAATAAAATTAGATAAATGTCTCATGGCTACGTAAATTTTTAATACTAAGAAGCCATAAATATATATAATTCAAGGAATAATTCAATTGAAAAAACTGCTTAGTAACATTGAAGAGAATTGATTTTAGTGAATATTTTAATAGCAAACGATGATGGTGTGTTCGCACCCGGTCTACAAGCTTTGGCTCAAGCATTAAAACCTTTAGGTCGTGTGGTTGTGGTTGCGCCTGAAAGTGAACGTAGTGGTTATTCAAGTGCATTAACGCTGGACCGTCCTTTACGTCCTGTACAGATCGCTGAAGATGTCTGGGCAGTCAATGGTACGCCAGCAGATTGTGTCTATTTGTCCATGAATGGCTTATTTGATTTTGAATTTGATCTGGTGGTCAGCGGAATCAATAGTGGCGCGAATCTGGGCGATGATGTTTTATATTCTGGTACGGTTGGTGCTGCTTTTGAAGGGCGGCTAATGAAGCACCCTGCGATTGCCGTTTCACTGGCGGGCGCCAATGTACGAGCCTACGAGCATCCTGAACATTATGCCAAAGCAGCGCAATGGGTTCATGACTTCATTGCCAAAGGTTTGCCGGTTTTACCGCCGCGACATATCTTTAATATTAATATTCCGGATGTTGAGCAAATTCGAGGGGCTCAAGTGACCTACCAAGGCCGTCGGGCACAATCCAAACCGATCAGCAGTCATGTTGACCCACGTGGACGTCAGGTGTACTGGATTGGATTGGCGGGTGAAGCCGTTACCGATCCGCAACCTGTCTCGGATTATGTCCAGTCAGATTTTTTTGCAGTCTCAAATGGTTATGTCAGTATTACCCCGATTCAGATGGATGCGACCAACTATACCGTATTGGAAAATTTACATGCGCATGTAAATGGTTAAGGGTATGAATGTTATAACTTTGTGAATAAAGAAAGTGAGAACTCGTTTTTTCTCACTTTTTTGATACTCTTAGCGCAAATAAATTGAGGTTTTTTCGATGAGGGCGAAGATGCACTTAAACCATGTCTCGGTTTTTCTATCACAGAAAATGATTAAAACAATCGTTTTGTCTATGGCGGTTGCGACAGTGGCAGTTATGACAGGGGGTGCATCAAAACCGCAAGTCAATGGTGGAGCACGTCATACGCTGCCAGCACCAAACTATTACACGGTGCGTTCAGGCGATACCCTAAGCGGGATCTCAAATCGTTATGGTTTGAACTATCTGAATGTGGCTGCACTGAATGATATCGCACCGCCTTATCGTATTTATGTCAATCAGTCATTGCGTTTAAAAGGCTCCGCTGCCCAGCGTACAACATCGACGCAAGCCATGGCACAAACTGCACCAATCCAGCGCCAAAGTATTAATTTACCAAGCCAGCAGCCCGTCGCACCAAAACCACAACCAGTGGTACCACGTCCGGTAGTGCCGACCGTACCGGTTAATCCGTCATCTTCGACTGTGGCTTCAAGCCTGCGTTGGGTGAAACCATCAAATGGCGCCGTCATTCAAACCTTTAATCTGGCGAGTAATGTCAAAGGTACACGCTATGGTGGAAATGTGGGCGATCCGATTTTTGCAGCTGCAAACGGGCAGGTGGTCTATGCGGCGGATGGCTTGAAAGAATATGGCAACCTGGTGTTGGTTAAACATATTGATGGCTACATCACAGCCTATGCCCATAACAGCAAGATGCTGGTGAAAAGCGGTGATAATGTGACAGCAGGACAGAAAATTGCAGAAATGGGTTCTTCTGGCGCGTCGCAAGTCATGCTGGAATTCCAGGTTCGTTTAGATGGCAAACCTGTGAACCCGAGCACAGTTTTACCAAATTAACTAAAGATTATTAATAAACTTTCAATAATTTATTAATAATTCCCCTAGTCTATAAATAGACTTCCTTGTATACTTAATTTGATTGCTTTCATTAGAACAATAAGCATATTAATAAATTAAGTTGAGAGGGAAGTCTATGCTAGATCAATTGCGTGCAATGGGGGTCTTTGCTTGTGTCGTCGAAAAAAGTTCTTTCAGTGGTGCAGCAAGAGAACTTGGAATTACCACCAGTGCGGTCAGTCAACAAATCCGTTCTTTAGAACAAGAAATGGATGTCACCTTACTTCATCGTTCTACCCGAAAACTCAGTCTCACTGAGGCTGGACAGGCATTTTTCCTCAGTTGTCAGGAAATGTTGGCCGCAGCTGAGCGAGGCAAAATCCGCATTAATGAATTACGTGATGATCTGGTAGGCGATTTGCGTATTGCCACCACTCCTGAACTCGGTGCCTTGCATGTTATTCCTGCATTGTCGCACTGGATGTCGGCGCATAAAGGGCTGGCGATTCATTTTGAAGCAGACCATCGTTATATTGACCTGATCGAAGAACGCATTGATATTGCGATACGCATGAGCTTGAAGATGGAAGATCAGCAATTATCTGCTGTGCCTTTAGCGCGGGTAGATCAGGTTCTGGTTGCATCGCCAAGTTATCTAAATCAGGCGCAACCCATCACCCGTCCTGAAGACTTGCGTAACCATGAATTACTGCCGATAACCCTCATGCAAAACTATCAACATTTTACCTTCCGTCACGGCATCAGTGGCGATGTGGTGAATGTGGATATGAAAACACGTTTAGGTACCAATAATGTTTTTGTAGCCAAGGCCTTATGTCAACAAGGGCATGGCATAGCACGTATCCTGTATATGGATATTCAGAAAGAACTGATCAATGGATCGTTGGTTGAGGTTCTGCCAGATTGGCAACTACCATCTTATACCTTGCATGCCTTAACCTCTAAACGCGAACAATATCCAATGAAGGTGCATCGCTGTATTGATGCCTTGAAGCAATATTTTGCCCAGTTACCTGGCGGACGCTCGTTACAGGGTGTTGCCTAAGTCAAAAGGCCATGTTCCTCGGAACATGGCCTTTTTGTTTATCTGCTTTTCTTTTTACGCATTGATTTTAGCGTTTTTGCCTCAGCAGTGTTTTCTTCACTTGCTTTGGCTTTTGCTTCTACCTCATCTTTCTTGGTTTTTTTACGCTTTTTCTTTTTCTTTGGTTCGTCCTCTTCCACCGCTTCACCGTCTTCGATGGCTTGCCAGTATTCAAGTTGTTCCATGACTGCAGCATAAATCGAATTTTTGCTGTAGCGACCCTTTTTATCCAGTGTACCCACTGGACGTGCCATTAGAATTTCCAAGGCCTGGTCAATGGTGTCAATCGCGTGCACATGGAAGAGTCCCGCTTTGACCGCTTCACTCACGTCCTGACGTAACATCAGATGCTGCATGTTTTGACGCGGGATAATCACACCTTGTTTGCCAGTCAAGCCTTGCAATTTGCAGGCATCATAGAAGCCTTCAATTTTGGCATTGACACCGCCAATCGGCTGCACCTGACCCAACTGGTTCATTGAACCGGTAATTGCCCACGATTGGTCAATCGGGATCTGGCAGATTGCAGAGATCAAGGCAGACAGTTCCGCAACCGTTGCACTATCACCATCGACCTGACCATAGCTTTGTTCAAAAGCCAGTGCGGCAGAGAAGTGCAGAATCTGTTCACGACCAAAGTGTGCTTTTAGGAAGCTCGACATCAACAACACACCCTTGGCATGCAGAGAGCCGCCCAGTTCGACACTGCGCTCAATATCCAGAATATCCCCGCCACCTTGATACACAGATGCGGTGAGGCGAGAAGGTAGGCCAAACTCGACGTCAGCATAATGAATCACGGAGAGGGCATTGATTTGACCTAGACGATGCCCAGAGGTTTCAATCAATTGGGTGCCACGAGACAGATCCTGCCAGTACAGTTCACGTAAATAGCCTAAGCGATATTGACGGTGATGCAGGGCCTGATTGACATGCTCGTCGGTCACGATCTTGTCGCCTGCCTTAAAGGCATGATGGTGCGCTTCACGAATTAAATCGCCTAAGGTAGATGCATGGAGTGATAATGAGCTTTGATCTTCAGCCTGACGACTTGAATCCGTCAGCAAGGCTGCAAGTGCAGAGCGGTCAAAAGGCAATAGCTTGTCAGCTTGTACATAATCCGCTATCAGCTGCATATAGGCCTGCTCATTACTGTCATTACGTTGTAATGTATCTGTAAAGTCAGCACGGATCTTAAACACACTGCCGAGTTCAGGCTCAACCTCTAAAATTTCATAATAAATTTCAGGTTCTGCCAATAAAACTACTTTTATTTCAAGCGGAACGGAAGCCGGCTCTATGGAAATGCTACCTGTGAGGGTCAACATATGCTCTAGCGAAGATAGCTTGAGCTGACCCGATTTTAATGCACGTTTCAATCCCTGCCATGCATAAGGTTGCTCTAGCAGTTGCTCTGCTTCCAGCATTAAAAATCCGCCATTGGCTTGATGTAAGGAACCAGGACGAATCAAGGTAAAGTCAGTGGTAATGGTACCGTTATGGGTCAGTTGCTCAACATGGCCCAACAGGTTGTAGTGCGTCGGAAAGTCTTCAAAAATGACGGGTGCACCGCTGTTCGGTTTGTTCGATACAATGACATTGGCTTGGTAGCGTGATGGAACACGGTTGAATAAAGCAGGGGTAAAGTCATCCTCTTCTTGTTCAAGAATCAGCTCAACATTATCAATAATGTCTTCTGCATAATGTTTTAAATATAGCTCCAGACCTTTGACGTCTTTATTTTTATTTAGGATGGATTCTACCCGTGGGGTAACCACTTGCGTTGCGATATCGCGATTTAGACTTGAAACCTGATCACGGGCATCATCTTCCAGATCACCGAGATGTAATCCGAGGCGTTCGAGTTTCTTCTCCATATAGCGAATATTGGAGGTAATTTCTGCACGCTCTTTGCTATTCAGGGTATTCAGGTCAGTCTGCGTCAACTCATGATATTCATTGTCCTTGAGTTGCATGGGAACAAAGACATGTTTGTCATTACGTGAAATCAGTTTTAAATCGAGTTCTTCACCTTCTTTGGTCAGTTCAACCAGCGCCTGCTGTTGCACATCACCGGTATCCTGACGAATACGCTCGATGCGGTTGTGATAGCTTTCAGCACTAAAACGGCGTTCTAATTGTTTAAGAATAATCTGCCATGTTTGCTGTAAGGTATTTTGGAATTTAACCCCTTGTCCTGCCGGGAAGCGTAAAGCAATCGGTTGACGCGGATTTTTAAAATTATTGAGATAGACCCAGTCGTCTGGGGTTGGCATGGTTTTGGCGTGTTGTTGCAGTAAACGCTTGATCATGGTGCGTTTACCCAGGCCTGCTGTCCCCACAGCAAAAATATTGTAGCCCGAATAAGGCAGTGCGATACCCGCCTCAACGGAAGCGCGTGCGCGGTCTTGTCCTAAGAAGTTATTGAGCGGCTTGATTCGTTTGGTTGAACTTGGTATTTCCGCTAAATCTGGAATATGGGTAAGTTGGTCTGCACGTAGTGCTGTTTTAAGCAGTGTAGGTTGTATGTCCGTCTGTTCAAAAGCGCTTGGAAATGAATTGATCTTCGCTGTAATCGTGTTTGTTGGTGTTAAAGATAAAGTTGTTGCAGTCATTTGATCAAGTTTTTGGGTCACTGTTGCTATCCAACAAATAAACGTAAGTTGAGTAATTAAAGGTATACAGTTTTAGACCTAAAGATCAAGCGAACTTGTGTTTTTTATCGACAAAACAAAAGAATGATTGCATAAAGCAACTTGCAAGCAGGAGCAAGAAACGATTGAATAAGCACATTTATAGATTATTGGAAAATAATAACCAATGAGTGTTGAATCGAAAGGGTGGAAAAGCTCCTTTATGGCTTTTCTAGACCGCCGTGCAATAATAATGTTGTTTTTAGGCTTTTCATCGGGAATCCCAATTTTTCTGATTTTTTCAACCCTATCTTTTTGGTTGACAGAAGCTGGAATTAACCGAAGTACGATTACAATGTTTTCTTGGGCAGCTTTGGCTTATTCATTTAAGTTCATATGGGCACCTTTAATAGACAAATTGCCGCTTCCGTATTTAACCAAAAAAATGGGGTTAAGACGTAGTTGGCTGTTGGTGTCCCAGCTTTTAGTCATTTGTGCGATTTGTATGATGGCAATGACCAATCCATTACCCAATACAACTGACTTTGGTTCCTTTTCAAATCTAACGATTATGGCGGGTGCTGCCATTTTCCTTGGTTTTTCATCTGCAACACAAGATATTATTGTGGATGCTTATCGTATTGAGTTAACAGAAGATCCCAATATACAAACAGTTTTGGCTTCAACTTATAATGCGGGTTATCGAACTGCCACAATTATTACTCAGTTGGGTGCATTATTATTTGCAGCTTCTTTAGGAACAGCAGTTGGTAATTATATCTATGAAGCATGGCGAACTACATATCTTTTGATGGCAGGTTTAATGGTCATTGGTATCATTACAACGCTATTGATCCATGAGCCTCAAGTTAAGCGTATTCAACATCATTATCACGCTAAAGATTACCTCCAGTTGTTTTCAGTCTTTGTTATTTCTACGATTGTCTTTGCAACTAGCTTTTATCAAATTGGTCTGATCTTTGATTCATTTTCTATTCAAGATGCTTTCTTGAGTTTTATCTTTTTAGTGATTAAGTTTTTAATTAGTATTTCAATTGCTGTTGCAGCAATTTTAGGCCTAATTAAGCTTGGTTTAATTAATAAGAGAATTGTGGTTGAAACATGGTTAGCACCGTTATTAGACTTTTTTAAACGATATGGAATAAAAGTAGCTTTAGCAATTTTACTGTTAATTGGTTTCTATCGCATTTCTGATGTCGTTGCTGGTGTAATGGCGAACTTGTTCTATCTAGACCTAAATTTTGATAAAGAAGAAATTGCTTGGTTTAATAAATTTTTTGCAATTTTCTTTGTTATTTTGGGGGGCTTTCTCGGTGGGATGTTGGCCCAACGTTATAATGTTATGAAAATGATGTTGTTAGGCGCAATTCTAGCAAGCACGACCAATTTGATTTTTGTTGGTTTGGTGAAGTCTGGCGCTACCATGCAGGATGTTCAAGTGAGTGTTGGTAATCAAGTCTACACTGCAACGCCTGATGAAGTTGGAAATTGGTTGTTAAAATTTCCTAGCAATACCGTAATGGAGCAAAATGAAATATCAGTTGTTTCACAGCCGAAAGGGTATGATGAGCCTTTACAAATATCTCTTCCACTCAAAGTCTTTAAATCTGGATCTCAACCAGATATTTATACCCAAGCAATTGGTGGGGATAATCTTTTATATAAAGATGAATTGGCGAAAGATATCATTATTCACGGGGCTTTATTAAATTTGCCTGAAAATGGACAGCTAAAATCAGTCAGCATTTTACTAAATCCGGAAAATCGAGTGGAAGCTAAGATTAAAAATGCAGATTGGAGTGTGGTTATTCCGGGAAGTGAATTAGCTAAACTCAATGAAATACGAGTTGAGGCAAGTTATGAGACTAACCAACATGTACAGACTTTAACCCAGACTCATCGTTATCAAAAACAACTTTCAGAAAGTCAGCCACGTTATCGTATGAACTTATCTGATATTCCAGCTATACCTATCGATAAAAATATAGATATCGAATTAAAAGGAAAAGTAGTCGTACCTTATAGTAAAGCTTGGCTGGTTATGGGAATCATTTTTGATAATTTAGCTTCTGGTTTAGCTGGGGCAGTTTTTATCGCATTCCTTTCTAGTTTGACCAGTGTGTCATTTACAGCTATGCAATACGCTATTTTTAGTTCATTAATGCTGCTCTTGCCTAAAACGATTGGTGGATACTCGGGTACAATAGTGAATCATATTGGCTATTCAGGCTTTTTTACGGTTACATTTTTGATGGGATTGCCAATCTTAATTCTCGTGATATGGGTTGGTAAATTGTTAAGCAAACAATCATCAGAATAAGCACTTTCTAGGAGATATATATGCGCATGTTACATACGATGCTACGAGTAGGTAATTTAGAACAGTCTTTAAAGTTCTACACTGAGGTACTTGGTATGAAATTGCTACGCCAACGTGACTATGAAGAAGGGCGTTTTACGTTAGCATTTGTGGGTTATGGTGATGAAAAAGACAATACCGTACTTGAGCTCACACATAACTGGGATACCTCTAGTTATGACTTGGGTAATGCTTATGGTCACATTGCCATTGGCGTAGATGATGCTTATAAAGCCTGTGAAGAAATCAAGGCGCGTGGCGGTAAAGTGGTGCGTGAAGCGGGTCCGATGAAAGGTGGTGTTACCGTGATTGCCTTTGTTGAAGATCCGGATGGCTATAAAGTTGAATTGATTCAGCAAGATCAGGATGCCTATAACAACTGATTCTGGCCTGATTGGTTGAAGATTTTTGAGCTAAAACGCTAGCTTTATTGAAATAGCCCAGTATGATGAGTAATTTGATCGAATGGTTGAATTATTCGCCATATTGGGCTTTTTCATTATTAGTGTGGATAGGGATAGTTATGTTGAAATTATTGGCATTGGACCGCTTTACAATTTTATTGGTTGTGATGGTGATACTGGCAACGTTTTTTCCAGTTTCAGGTCAGGTTGCACATTATTTTAATATTCTGACGACTGTTGCAATTGCCGTACTTTTTTTCCTGCATGGGGCGAAACTTTCGCGTGAAGCTGTAGTTGAAGGCATGTTGCACTGGAAAATGCATGCTTTAGTGTTTGCTTTTACTTTCTTGGTCTTTCCAGCGATCGGCTTATTGGCAAAGCCGGTGTTAGAGCCCTTACTCGGTCAGCAACTGTATTGGGGCTTCCTGTTCATGTGTTTCTTGCCATCCACGGTGCAATCCTCCATTGCATTTACCTCGATGGCCAAAGGCAATGTGGCTGGGGCAGTGTGCAGCGCGTCTTTCTCTAATATTGTCGGCATGATGATTACCCCGATTTTAGTCAGCTATTTTATTTTAGGCCAAAGTCAGCATGACTTTGATCCAACCGAATCGATTCTGCAGATTACGTTGTTATTACTGGTCCCGTTTGTGTTGGGTCAGTTGTTACGCCCTTATATTTTTCCTTATATGGTTAAAATGCCAAGTCTGGTCAAGGCTTTCGATCAGGGATCGATTCTGATGGTGGTGTATGGCGCGTTTAGTAGTGCGGTAATTGCCGGTTTATGGCAACAGGTGAATGGCCTGACACTGTTTTATTTAATCCTGGCATGTTCGCTCCTGTTAACCATCGTGATGTTGCTGGCGTTATATGTGCCAAAATGGCTGGGCTTTAGCCGAGCAGACCAGGTGACGATTTTCTTTTGTGGCTCCAAGAAAACGCTGGCGAGTGGCGTACCGATGGCCCAGATCCTGTTTATCGGACAGCCTTTGGGGATGATTGTGCTGCCGATTATGATTTTTCATCAAATCCAGCTCATGGTCTGTGGCATTATTGCGAATCACTGGTCAAAATCGAATCAAGAATAGTTCGCAAAATTTAATTTATTGGCGTATAATGCTCGCCACTTGTTGGCTTTGCTCTGACCTTTAGAGTCTCGGTGAGTCAAAAGAAATGGTCTGTTGTGGTGTTGATCTGCACGTGTGCGAACACGTTGCTTTTTTCCTCATGTTGAGAGTGATCAATTGCGATAACAGCTTAAGCCTTTCTTACTTAATAGGAGCATCGACCATGCGCGCCGATATTCACCCTAAATACGAAAAATTAGTTGCTACTTGTTCATGTGGTAACGTTATCGAAACTAAATCTGCGCTTGGTAAAGAAACAATTTACCTTGACGTATGTTCAGCTTGCCACCCATTCTACACTGGTAAACAAAAGAATGTGGATACAGGCGGCCGTATCGACAAATTCAAACAACGTTTCTCTGGTATGTCACGTTCTATCAAACGTTAATATCAAGAAAGAAAAAACGGGCAATATGCCCGTTTTTTTATGCCCTTTAATTCACCCTCCTTTTCAAAAGGAGGGTTGGGGAGGATTTTTTATTGATCCTGTACGTCAGTAAGACGGTCCAGTTTTTTCTGGAAATAATTGCCTTGCAAGAAGCGTGCTTCGACATTCCATGCATTGGCAAACAGGTTCATGTCGTTGAGTTCGGTTAAGAAAATTTCGACAGGCTTTTGCCCGATAAAGTGCAAGATTTTCTCTTGTAGAGCGGCCATTTCTTTTTCAGCACTCAGCATTTGAGTAAGTTTGCTGTGCAAGCTCAGATATTGAACATCGATTTGCTGCAACATCGAATCGCTATAGAGTGAATCACCAAAACCACGGATGGAAATCTCGGCACCGTGCTGACGCAATAGCGCGATTTGTGGCTGTGCCTGTGACAGATTTTGTTGTAGTGCTTGTTCAGAGAACTGCAAAATTAAAGGATGAGCCTGTTTGCTGCCAATAATGGTTAATAGTTTCGCCACCAGTTCTGGTAGCTTTTTATCATTTAGCAAGACTTGATGATTGAGGTTTACAATCAATTTCGCCTTTGGATATTGGGTAATAAAGTTGTGTAACTGCTTACAGGCTTCAACAAGAATCCAGCGATCCAGTTGAATCGATAATTCAGGATCATCTTTCAGGTCGCCAAGATCACTTAAATCCTGCCACTGATTATTATAGATAAACCCACCGGATACTTCATAAGTATGCGTGTGTTGATCCTGTTTGTCATAGAGCTGCTGATATTTCAGGTGGATATCGCCCGCATCCAGTTTCTTTTTCAGCTCTTGTAACAGGGTTAACTGTACAGCAACAGGAATATGTTCTGTGGTCAGGCCAATATCTGCATCAATTTTCGGACTATTGAACACCGGTAGAGGAACCAGGAAAGCCTTGGTTAACACCTGTTCAAAACGGACTTCATCTGCAATAGGTTGGGTAATTTCGCAATAGCCTAATTTTAAATGCAGAGGGAAGGTGTAGTGATCGGTCACTACCAATTGCGGTTTTTGTAAGCCATTCAAACCCATCAGCAGGGAATTGAGCACACTCTTTGATTCGGCCTGAAATAACGAGACATATAAACCATGTTCCACCTGACAGACCGGGACATTCACCTGTTCTTTAATGAAGTGAGGAATATTGGCAAAATATGCACGAGTGCCACGCCAATCGGTTTGGAAAACTTCACTCGGACAATTGCTTAAGCTGAATAAAACCAGCGCATTGGCATTGGCCGGATGATTGCTAAGCTGGCGGTTAATGTGTTGTAAAGCGCTACTTAGACTGGATACTTTCTCAGCAGGTGCGGCTGTTGAAGGTGTGGCTGCCGCTTGAGATGAAGTGCCACATTCAATATTGAGCTGGATTTCATCTTCATTGCCTGAAGGTAAGAATTCCAGTTGAAGGGGATTCTGCTTCACTGTCGCGTTTTGTGTACGAAGTTCAAAGCGGCCTTGTTCAAACTGTCCTTGAGATATCTTTTTAAAACGCAGTTTAAACTGGCTTAAATCCTCTGGCTGCAACACATCCAGAATCGGCAAGCCAATTAATTCTTCTGGATTGGCAAAACCAAATAGATTGGCGTATTCGGCATTCACATGCATGTGAATACCTTCTTGCAAAATGGCAACCGCTTTATGGCTTTCTGCAACCAGTGATTGTGCTTGCGTTTGTGCGGCTTCCAGTTCATTCAGCAAACGATGTTCTGCTTGCACCAAACGACTATAAGAAAGCGCACGAATGATACTGATATAGAATTTTTCTGGTGATTTCAGATTCAGGATGTCATAAATGCCTTTATGAATGTAGGCCTGATATTGATCGGCTTTATAATCCTCAGGTTCAAGCAGGAGAACAGGCAAATTGGGTTGTGCTGAGGCTTGAATCAGGGAGAGGGTCTGTTCGATTTTTAAATCGTAAGCCCGACCAAAAATCACAATATCCCAAGGTAAATTCAGCTGTTTCTCGAAGGTTTTCAGATCATCGAGTAAAGTAGCTTTAATTTGATGGTCTTGAGCCGTAAATAAAGCTGAAATCTGATTATAACGAAGCTGGTTGTCATCAATAATCAATAAACGTGTTTCAGTGCGTTTTAATTTTTTAGAGAGTAAAGAATTTCTCACTTTAAAGCTTCCCATAAATCTTGATCAATGGTGTCCATATTCTTTTGTGCCATATATCGCTGAAGGATCGGTTGTTCCTCATCATTCAGCAGTTCAAAATCAAATTGAACAAAACTCTGGGTTATTAATTGTGCGTTTAATAAATACACTTTTACTTCCTCTTTCCCCAATCTTAAATAAACAGCCTGGTGTTCTCGAAAAATTTGTGAACCTGGTAAAATTAAAGTTGTTTTGGTTTCATCCAAATTCTGGTTTTTTAATAAAAGTGTCGGATGATAATTGCTGATATGGCGATCTGCCTGAACCCGTACCGCACAAGGGAAAATTTCCTGTGCCAGTACTTCCAAACCGAGTTCCAGACTTTTCTCGGTCGATTGTTTGAGCCAACGAATCACACCGCCACGCCAATGCCCATGCGATGTTTCTTTAACTAAAATGTATTCTCCTGTTCTTAAGTTTTTTGGTGCCTCCCCAGACCATTTAATACGATAACCGTTCACACTAATATCTAATATATCGGCTTGGTAAACGGCTTTACTTTCACGGCTTAAACGTTGAATTGCCGATTCCTGATTGTCAGTTGAACTTTTTTTGTCCCATGCCGACATAAACTTTGATTCATTTTGTAGACCGTAACTGTGGTCTAATAAGAGGGTTTCTGAAAAATTCTTGGCTTTAGACAGATAGAAGTGGGCCGTAAGTAAGCCGAAACAGATATGCAATTGCGCTGAATATTCATAACGTTCATGTCGGCGCTCTGCTGTGGTGCCAAGAATGGTTTGCACATGGAATTTTAATGCAGGGGTTAAATAGATTTTCTCATTCTTGGACACATATTCTGCATTTTTATGTAAGGTCGCGGTGACATGGTCCAGCAGACTATGCGTGCTGATAAAAATATTGGGATTAAAGCCAGAGCTTTGTTTTTTATTATAAATTGGAGGATGGTCTTTAGTCGTATCGACCACATATTTGGTCAGGTCTGTTTCTTTAGTCAGGATCTGAACCATTTTTGCCCAGTCAAAACTACACTGGAATAAAGCCTGAATCTCGGATTGACGGATTTGATTGGTATTAAAAATATCCATCAAAATCAATTGCGCATAGGCTTGCGAGATATTACTTAAGGCATTCGGTTTACCTTGTATCTGATCCAGATTGGTATGCTGATATTTATGGGTTACGGCGGCATCATAAAGCTGATGGGCAATGAGCCATTGTCCCGCCACAGGTTCGCTATACAACATATGTTGTTGATAGAGCAGTTGGGTCAGTTGTTGCAAGGACTGAAAAGTGGCGAGTGTACGTGCGGTTTGCAGATTTTTCTTTTGATTTAAGGCGAAAATGGAGAATTTCTGCTGATCGAGCTGATCGTTACTACGACGCACAATATTGATATAGATTGCTGCGAAGTAACAACGCAGTAGCATGGCCAGTTCAATAATGTGTTCATTACGGTCTGAACTGATCACGCCCTGATTGAAAAAGTTCTTTTCCAGACTTCCTAACACATTTTCAATAGTGGGGTGCAGCACCTGCACCAGATCGAAACGCAAGGTTTCAGGGCACTCAAGTTCACTCAGTTCAAGTAAGGCGGCGAATAATGCTTTAGAGGTATCGCCCAACTGCATGATGGACAAGTTGGAAATCCATTCATTTAGACTTTTCGAATTGGTATCGCAAAAGCTAAGTTTGTCTCGTCTCAAGACAGTTGGAATTTGAAAAATATCCGAAAAAGCATTATTCATCATTGTGTTATCAATCTCAGAACGTTTGAACCCCAAAAAGCGGTGTTTTATTTTTTTCGCCCGCAATTTCCCTGACAAGTTTTGGTACCAGATAGCCTGGCAAACTTGCTAATACATCAGTATATATTTGATCTATCTCTGAAGATCTTAAATCAAAATGCTGAGCCCCTTTGACTTTATCTAAAACATGAAGGTAATAGGGCATTACTCGTGCTTCAAATAAACGGCTACTCAATGCATTTAAAGTTTCTGCAGCATCATTCACACCTTTAAGTAAAACCGCCTGATTAAGCACAGTAATATGGTGGAGTGATAACTGTAATAACTTCGAGCAGGTGAAATCATCAAGCTCAGCTGCGTGATTTGAGTGTACCACTACTACAATGCGTAGCCTACTGTTTTTTAATATAGAAATCAGCTCATCATCAATACGGTTGGGGATCACAATCGGAACGCGTGAATGAATTCTCAATATCTTGAGCTGAGGGAGAGATGCTAGACGTTCTAGCCACAACGCAATTTTTCGGTTACTTAATGTCAGTGGATCGCCACCACTTAAAATCACTTCATTGATCTGTGGATTTTGTTCAATATAGGCTTTGATATTGATCCAGTCGTCATTTTTAGGCAGGTTTTCCTGATAAGGAAAATGGCGACGAAAACAATAGCGACAGTGGATGGCACAGGCACCAGTCAGCGTAAGTAAAAAACGTGATTGATATTTATGCAGAACCCCGGCCATTTGATTGGCGGCTTCCTCACCAAGCGGATCGGTCACGAACTCAGGATGTTCTTCCAGTTCCAGATGATGTGGCAATACTTGAAGCAGCAGGGGATCAAGCGGATCGCCAATGTTCATTTTTCCGACGAATGCACGCGGGACGCGCAATTTAAACTGTTCAGAGGCCAGGATTGCCCCTGATAATAGTTGGTCGGTAGATAACTCAAGCAGATTTAACAGCTCTAAAGGATCAGTAATTAGGTCACTGAGTTGCGATTGCCAGTTTTGCTCTTGATGTAAATAGTTTATCATGCCATACGTTAAAAATAGTGTTAGTGTTACACCAGTGCGTGTAGTCTAACATTAATAGATTTGAGTTTTAAGTTTGGAGTGCGCCTTTCATGGCCTATTATTCTACAAATGATTTTAAAGCTGGCCTTAAGGTTATGCTTGATGGTAACCCATGTTCAATCATGGAAAATGAATATGTAAAACCAGGTAAAGGTCAAGCATTTAACCGTGTGAAATTACGTAACCTTCGCTCTGGTAAAGTATTAGAAAAAACATTCAAATCAGGTGATTCTTTAGAAGCAGCTGATATTGTAGAAGTTGAAATGGACTACCTCTACAACGATGGTGAAATGTGGAACTTCATGGATCCTGTATCTTTCGAGCAAATCGCTGCTGATAAAACCGCAATGGGTGATGCTGCGAAATGGTTAAAAGACGATTCAAATGAAAAATGTACCATTATGTTGTTCAATGGCGTACCTTTGACGGTAAGCCCACCGAACTTCGTTGTACTCAAAATCGTTGAAACTGATCCAGGTGTACGTGGTGATACTTCTGGCGGTGGCGGTAAGCCTGCGAAACTTGAAACAGGTGCTGTGGTACGTGTTCCATTATTCGTACAGCAAGAAGAAAGCGTTCGTGTAGATACCCGTACTGGTGACTACCTAGAGCGTGCATAATTGTGCCTGTGTAGCTGAGCTACGCAAGATATACAATTATCGAAGGGGATGATGAACAATCATCCCTTTTTTTATGCCAAAGTATTAGATAAATAATTGTAGTCAGAAGGTAAACTTACAAAGATATTTCTTCTACAGAAAATATAGAAAGGGAAAGCTAAGAGGGTTTGCTGACATTTTTTACTGCCATTGCATTATCTTGTACAGCTGTAATCGCTGCTCATTATTTAGAATAGCTAAATTGCATAAGACATGCTTTGTGTCCTCTAAAAATGTCCTTTGTCGCACGCATCTGTGAAATGTCAACAGACCCTAACCACGCGTTATGTAATTGAGAGGTTTTGAATGGAGACAACACAAGCAAAGTCAACACTTTCCTCAAAGCTCCTATGGAGTTTGGTTGCCATTGTTGGGGCAATTTCATTTGGGATATTGGCGGTTAGTCGTGGTGAGCATGTCAATGCGGTCTGGTTGGTTCTTGCTGCGGTCTGTGTATATAGCATTGCATATCGGTTCTACAGTTTATTTATTGCAAACAAAGTTTTTGAATTAAATCCGAGACGGTTAACCCCAGCGCATCGCCTTGCCGATGGTCTGGATTATGTTCCGACCAATAAATTTGTTTTATTTGGACATCACTTCGCAGCCATTGCAGGAGCAGGACCTTTGGTCGGGCCGATTCTTGCCGCACAAATGGGCTATTTACCGGGGACCATCTGGCTATTGGTCGGGGTTGTGCTTGCCGGTGCAGTCCAGGATTTTCTGGTGCTATTTATCTCCACACGACGCGATGGTCGATCATTGGGCGAAATGGCGAAACAGGAGCTTGGTACTTTCGCAGGTGTGATTGTGATGCTGGGTACGCTTGGCGTAATGATCATTATCCTGGCAGTACTGGCACTGGTGGTGGTTAAAGCACTGGCGCATAGCCCGTGGGGGGTGTTCAGTATCGCTGCGACGATTCCGATTGCATTATTCATGGGTATCTACATGCGGTATATACGCCCAGGGAAAATTGCCGAAGTATCGATTATCGGTTTTGTGCTGATGATGGCGGCGATTGTCTACGGGGGTGATGTGGCGAAAGATCCCTATTGGGGACAGTTATTTACCCTCAGTGGCACCCAATTGACATGGGCACTGATTATTTATGGTTTTATCGCTTCGGTACTACCGGTCTGGTTGCTATTAGCGCCACGTGATTATTTATCAACTTTCTTGAAAATTGGTGTAATTGCAGGTTTAGCGGTCGGGATTATCTTTGCGATGCCTGACCTGAAAATGCCAGCAGTCACGCACTTTGTGGATGGTACAGGCCCTGTATTTGCGGGTAGTTTATTTCCTTTCCTGTTTATCACCATTGCCTGCGGTGCGATTTCAGGTTTCCATGCCCTGGTTGCTTCAGGGACAACGCCTAAACTGGTCGATAATGAAGTCAATATTCGTATGATCGGTTATGGCGGTATGTTGATGGAATCATTCGTCGGCATCATGGCCATGATCTGTGCGACAGTACTTGATCCGGGTATTTATTTTGCCATTAATGCGCCAGCAGCAGTTTTAGGCACTTCAGTAGAGACTGCAGCGGAAGCGGTGCGTAATCTGGGCTTTGTGGTTAGTCCAGAAATGTTGAGTTTATTGGCGCAGGAAGTCGGTGAGAGTTCAATCTTGTCTCGTACCGGTGGCGCACCGACATTTGCAATTGGTATGGCGCATATCATTTCAGAGATTTTCAATAACCGCTCAATGATGGCGTTCTGGTATCACTTTGCGATTCTGTTTGAAGCCTTATTCATTCTGACTGCGGTAGATGCAGGAACACGTGCATGTCGTTTCATGGTGCAGGATACTGTGGGAATTGTGGTTCCGGCAATCAAGCAATCAAGTTCATTCTTTGGCAATATGGTCGGAACCTTTGTTGCGGTCGCAGGTTGGGGTTTCTTCGTTTACCAAGGGGTGGTTGATCCTCTCGGCGGGATTAACTCGTTGTGGCCACTGTTTGGTATTGGTAACCAGATTCTTGCCTCGATGGCACTGATTTTAGGTACCGTCATTTTATTCAAAATGAAGAAAGAGAAATATGTTTGGGTGACGATTGTCCCAACGATTTTCTTGTTCATTACCTCTATGACCGCAGGCTGGCAAAAGATCTTCCATGAAAATCCGAAGATTGGTTTCCTTGCACAAGCCAATCGTTTCTCGGATGCGATTGCGCGTGGTGAAGTGCTTGCACCCGCCAAAACCGTTGCTGAAATGCAGACCATTGTGATGTCAAATCAGATCAATGCGGCACTTTGTGGCTTCTTTATGATTGTTGCGATTGTGATGGTGATTGCGTCAATTGGCATTGTACGCCGTGCTTTGGCAAGTCCAACACCAACCGTGAATGAAGCACCAGCCGTTTATTCAGACACACCGATGACTGCGAATAGCATCAAAGGAGAGTAACGATGGATTTTAAAATTGCCCGGCAAGGCAGTGCAGTGATTGTGAAGATTATTAAATTCACCATCATGTCGCAAAAACATTTACTCTTGTCACCGAAGAATTGGTCGCGTATCGCTGTTTTATGGCAACGTTTGCAGCAGAGTTTCCGGTTGATGGTCGGTGTGCCTGATTATGAAACTTATCTAGCGCATATGAAAGCACATCATCCAGATTTAACCCCGATGGATGCCAAGACGTTTTATCGTCATTGTATCGATGCACGTTATCCTTCGGCGGGGGGCAATATGAAGAAGTGTCCTTGCTAGAAATTATTTGATTTCTTTGAAAAAAAACCAAAACAGTGTATGTTGAACATACACTGTTTTATTTTGGGGGATAGAATAATGTGGGGCATGGAAAAGTCATCGGCTCAAGAGAAAACTAAGCAGAATCAGGCATTAGAACAAGATATTCAAAGCTTTACACAAAAGATTGAGCAATTCTTAATTGAAGTAAACCAACTGATTTTAGATAAACCGCAACAAACCAGATTGGCGCTGACCTGTTTGCTGGCGGGGGGTCATGTATTGTTTGAAGATTTACCTGGGCTAGGGAAAACCACATTGGCCAGTGCTTTGGCACGTCTGGCAGGATTACATTTTCAGCGCATTCAATTCACCAACGATATGCTGGCCAGTGATGTGATTGGCATCAATATCTTTAATCAGAAAGAACATCTGTTTGAATTCAAGCAGGGGCCAGTTTTTACCCAGATTTTGTTGGCCGATGAAATTAACCGCTGTAGTCCCAAAACGCAAAGTGCACTACTAGAAGCAATGGAAGAAGGGGCGGTCACCGTCGATGGCGTGCATTATGAATTACCGCAACCGTTCTGGGTCCTCGCCACACAAAATCCGTTATTTCAAAGTGGCACCTATGCATTACCTGAATCACAACTCGACCGTTTCTTGATGCGTTTATCACTAGGATATCCTTCTCGACAAGCGGAAAAGTTGTTATTACAACAGCGTTCGCGACAGGTATTGATCCATCAACTGGATGCCGTGTTTAATCAAGCTGATATTTTACATTTACGGGAGCTGGCAAAGCAGGTTTTCCTCAGCGAGGCCGTACTGAATTATATTCTGGATCTGGCCGCTGAAACTCGGAAGTTACGTCATGGACTGTCCACACGTGGGGTATTGGCGTTGAAGGCTGCGGCACAAGCCTATGCCTTGGTTGAGGGGCGTGGTTTTGTAATGACAGACGATGTACAAGCTGTTTTTGTTGCGGTGGCCGCACATCGCTTAAGTTTGAGTGAGCTTGAAGTTGGGCAGATTTTGCAATCAGTTGATGTCTTATAGTTGAGATTGACCTATGCAAAATGGACTCAAGCGACAGCTACAACAATGGATTGCAAAGCGCTTTCAGGTCGAAGGCAGCAAAATCTTATTGCAGAAAGATGTACTGGTGTTTATTTATAAGCAAGGTTTTTTATATCTGGTGCTGATTGTCATTACATTTATTGCAGGCATTAACTATGCCAATAACCTGATTCTCGGTTTTTGCTTTTTAATCAGTGCCATTCTTTGTATCAGCTTTTATCTGACCTTTAAGCAGTTGCATGGCCTGCAGATTGAAGTGGTCGCTGCGGAGGTGGGGCAAGTAGATCAGCCGCTGATCTTGAAAATTTTATTAAAACAATCCGCCCAAACAGTTCGATATTTGCGTCTAAATTGGCAAGAACAAGAACATTTCCTGTATCTGGACCAGACTCAGCAAAGTCTGGAGCTAGCCGTTTTACCGGAACAACGTGGTAGATATGAACTGGATACCTTGAAAATTTATGCGACCTATCCTTTAGGATTGGTCCGAGCATGGACCTATCTATATCCACAACAAGAGGTCTGGATCGCACCAAAGGCCACTGACTGGCAAAAAGAACATAAACTTCAGCCGACTTCGGCGCAGGACAGTCTGGATGAATTTAAAGAGCTCAGAACTTTCCAGCATGGGGATTCTTATCAGAATGTAGCATGGAAACAGGTTGCACGTGGGCAGGGTTTTTTGATCAAGATGTTTGAAGCGCAGACCAGTCATCAACACCTGGACATCGATTATCAGCTCATTCCAGCGCTGGGCCATGAACAGAAGCTAAGCTTGATGATGGGGTTGATTGAACAATGTGAACAATCCGGGAATGACTATGCTGTGATTTTGCCGCACGCCAGACTGGAAAGTGGACAAGGCCAACGCCAATTAAGCAAAGCCAGACTTTTACTTGCGCAGGCTTAAACATGACCAAAGCCATCTATTTTTGTATTTTAGCTGCCTTAGGATTGATCCTGATCGGTCAAGTGAGCTTTATTCCAGTCACACTCAGTGGATTGTGGGGCATTGTCTGGCTAACTTTGGTATGGCGCTATCACAAACAAAAAATTACGCCAATGCCTAAACTGCTTTTGGTGGCATTTACCTTAGTGTCGGTTGCGTTGATTTATATTCAATACCAAAGCTTACTCGGCGTAGAGGCGGGAGTTGCATTTCTAACCACCTGTTTATTTGCCAAGAGTCTGGAGTCCAAAAATACCCGTGATTTGCTGATTGTCTTTAACTTTGCCTTATTTGTCAGTGCCAGTTTACTGTTATATAGCCAGGCATTCTGGATGGCCATGATCGTGTTTGGGGCATTGCTGATGTGCCTCATGGGCCTCTATCGGATTCAAACTGATTTATTTAAACAGAAGAATCAGACTAGAAATCAGTTAAAACAAGATATAAGGCAAATCCTGAAGTTTGTCGGGATTGCCACACCATTCTTTATACTGCTGTTTATGTTCTTTCCACGGTTACCACCGCTGTGGGCGATTCCGATTCAACAGAACCATGCGACCACAGGCATCAGTGACCGGATGTCACCGGGGGATATTGCACAACTATCTCAATCTTCCGCCTTGGCTTTCCGTGTCATCGCACCGATGTATGATTTGCCCGGTCGGCCAGAGCTATACTGGCGAGCACTGGTTCTGGACCAATATGATGGCAGCACCTGGAGCAGTAGTTTTGATAATCAGCAGCTCAAGCGCATTCCTGTCTCCACACGCCGTGTGAGCTATCAATATTTACCTGCCGATGAGCAGGCCAACTGGATCATGGGACTGGAATATTCGATTCCCCAAGAGCGTTATTTACAGTTGTATCAAGACGATAGTATTCGTCCTTCCAAACTGGTTAAACGCAATCAACCGATACACCTGCTTTGGTTAGGACAAACAGCAACGGTGCCAGTCTACTTATCATCGCGTCAACTTGAACTGAATACTCGATTTGAGCAGGGGCGAGATAGAAAAGCACAACAATTGGCGCAGGCGTTATTTGAACAGAACCAGAGACAACCTGAAAAATACCTACAATCGGTGCTGTCCTGGTATAGAAAAAATGGCTTTAGCTATACATTAATGCCGGGCACTTTGAGTGGCGACCGGATTGATCAATTCCTGTTTTCTAGTCGCAAAGGTTTTTGTGAACATTATGCTTCGAGCTTTGTGATGATGATGCGTTATGTGGGAATTCCCGCACGCATAGTAACAGGCTATCAAGGCGGACAATGGGCACCAGACGGACAAAGTTGGGAAGTCCGCCAGCTGGATGCACATGCATGGAGTGAAGTTTATCTGGATGGGAAATGGCAAAGAGTTGATCCTACCGCCATGATTGCACCACAACGAATTGATACCGGTATGCAAGATTATCTGGCGCAAGACCAAAATGTCTGGGGCGAAGGGCAAACGCAAGCTTGGCGTTTACAGCAGTTTAAATTCCTCAAAAATATGCGCATCTGGAGTGACTATCTCAGCTATCAATGGCAAAGCAAAGTGGTCGGTTATGATGCAGAAAAGCAGAAAAACTGGTTATCCCGATTAGGTCTGGATTCAAGCTATGGCTATGTGATTATTTTAGTCGTTGGTATAGGCAGTATTTTGTTGATCTACGGTGGCTGGTACTGGTGGGGACAACGAGGCAAGCAGGAACAATATCAACGCTTGATTATTCAATTTGAGAAACAGTTGCCCAAGCATTTGCATAAATATCCAGCGGAAACCTTTCATAGCTGGATACAACGTATCGCTGTGTTGGTTGAGGAGCAGACGCCATTCGAACAAGTGACTGTGTTATATCAAAAAATCGTATTTTTAGAGCAAAATGACCAGCTCAATATCCAAGAATTTAAGCGGTTGCTTAAAGACTGTGCGATTGTCATCAAACAGTCGCAAAAAAACTTGTGAAGCGACAAAAAAATGAATATCATGCTTCTCATTCTAGGTGTATAGCTCAGTTGGTTAGAGCGCTACGTTGACATCGTAGAGGTCTCCAGTTCGAGTCTGGATATACCTACCAAGATAAAAGCTGTTATTTTTCAGCGTTTTAAGGCCGAATTTTAACGAATTCGGCCTTGTTTTTATTGTCCTTCGGGTCAAATTTGAACCTTCAAAAAGTTCAAAAAAGGCATAAAAACTACTTTATATTCCGCTTTTGGGCGCCATTTTCTGCATCTAATGTCGAAGTATGGCTCTCGGATCGGGCGCCAACGGGCGAACTTTTTCGTTCCTCTTTGTTGCGCTTGATTTAAGCACAAATATTTAGAGGTTAATATGCAAAAGCCAGTCAAGCGCGGTAATTCTTATCGCATCCAAGTAAAATACAAACATCTCCGTGACGCAGCTACAAGAGACACCGCAAAAGAGTGTATAGATTGGGCAGCACGTCGACTGATGGAACTCCAACTACAATACCAAGAAGAATTAAAAAAACTCGAACAACCAGATATCCCTTTTTCTGAACTATTCACCCGATATTACGAAAATGTAGGGAAACATAAAAAAAGCAGCTCATACATAAAGAACTATCTTAAACGTCTCAACTATTATTGCGGTTATCTAGCAAATACTTCGATTTACGATATCACTCCACAAGATATGGTTGCCCTTAGAGATCGTCGCTTAAAGGTTGTTAAATCAAGTACGGTCAGCCGAGAACTAAGTCTATGTTCAGCTGTATTCACTTATGCTGTTAGTGAATTATTCTTATTAAAAAATAACCCCGTTCAAGTCATCAAGAAGCCATCTCTACCGCCGCCCAGAAATCAACGAATCACAGATGAGCATGTAAAAATCATCTTGGCTGGTTTAGATAACTACAATGAAGAAAAAGAGCCGGTTACACCAGCTCAAGAGGTAGCCTGGGCATTTCTGTTTGCTATGGAGTCCTCTATGCGTAGAGGTGAGATCCTTAGTATTCATGACATCCATGATTTTGGCGATTATGTGCATTTACCAGATACCAAAAATGGCAGTGCTCGGGATGTCCCTCTAACAACACGTGGACGTAAATTGCTGGATCTATTAAAAGGTCGGAAAGGGAAGCTGTTAAAACATAACAGCAATTCATTTAGACTCATCTGGCAAAGGAATTTAGCCAAAGTGGGCTTGAATGGGGTTGTTACGTTCCATGATACGCGCCATGAAGCAATTACACGTCTGGTCAATATTCAGAAAATTCCTGTAGAGATCCTCGCTAAAATCACAGGCCATAAAACTATTAATGTATTGGTAAATACGTATTACAATCCAAGTGCATCAGAAATTGCCAAAATGTTGAATGCTGCTTAAAATGTGCCCCATTTAATGGGGCTTTTTTTTATGAAAAAAATTAACTTAAATGAATTAATATCAATTGGTCTAATCATTGTAATAGGTTGTTTTATCATTTCATTTGCTGCAAATAGATTTTTTGATATCGATACAGACTTTCTTTCTGCATCCGCTACTTTTTTTGCTGGAGTAGTAGCCTACAAGCTATTTAATGATTGGCGCATTCAATATAGAACAGAGTTATTTGAAAGATTAAAAGATAGGTTTAGCACTTTATTAATTAAATTGGAAGAAGAATATGAGGATTTGGAAGTTCTTCTTATTGAAAAAGGTCGAGATTTCAATGATATTGACGTGATTTTAGAAATAATGGGTAAAGTAGATAAAGTTTGTACAATGATAGAAAATATTGAAGATGAGTTAGATTTTTATGAGAAACTTTATTATGAATTCAACTTGGATCAAAATGAAGAAATATTTCCACCAAGTGAGATGATTAATGGTTTAGGTGAAATTACAGAAGGCTTATCTACACCCTCTGTTGTAAAAGATGGTAATGAAAAATATGTAAAACTTTTAAAAGATTTTATAAATAGTAGAATTGCATCTAATAAAATTATTGATTATAAAATTAATCTTAGCAGTGATTTGCATCTTGTAATTATTGAGATGATTACAGATAAAAAAGGGGACTAAGCCCCTTTTTAACTTTTTCGTTTTGCTCCACGCTTTAGTTTATCCCGGTTATCCAATACTGGAATAATTTCCAAAGGATCATAGGAATACTTGCCTCCAGTACCTTTATTGAATGGTTTCAAGAATTCAATTACCGTGGTGCGCGACATCTCATAGCGTTCCATAACCCATTTTGTATCTACTCTATGGGGCAATTGCTCAGACTTAAGTTCTAATACTTTGCCCACTTGTGGTATCACATCCTGTAAACACACTCTTGGTGGTTTTTCTGATTCAACAACAATTATATATTTTTGCATAATGCTCATGCTTCTACCTGTTATGCAATGTACTCCAGAAACAATCGCATGGGTCAACAATACGATCGCTTCTGGAGAACATTGCTAAGAATGCTCTATTGTTTAGAAGTGTGTTTTTTAAATTTTAGGTTTAATAGGAATTATGAAATTCTTCATACTTCCACCTGCAAAAACTTTTAATTATTTAACTTTTCAAAAGACTGCGTGCGGGCAGCCTTCTGATTGGTTAACAAGGAGACCGAGACATCCTTGATCATTTCATTACCTTGCAGGACCTGTTGTTTTGCCTGGAGAGCTGTCGTAGCCTCTACTCGTCCTCGTAAGCTGCCTTTGCCGTGAAGCTTGGCTACATACTTAAAGATGTAGGTTTTTACGCACTCCAACCCTCCATGTCCTTTTTTGCCTTGCAGGCCTGCACGATCTGGGCTTCATAGCGGGTGCCTTTAAACTGTTTATAGATCGGACCCAGATCTGCTTCTTTATCCGCATGATGGATCGCGTTTAAAGCTTGCTGAAAATCCTGAGTCAATTGCTGAGCTGGATTTGCAGGGGGCATCTGGTTTTGTGGCTGCGGCTGTCGTTGTTGCTGAGCCGGTGGCTGGTTCTGATTGCGCTGCTGGTTTTGAGCAGGGGCATTCTGTTGGTTGTTCCGGGCCGGGGCATTGGTCTGCTGGTGGAAAGCATCGGTATCAGCATCTTGGGTATCATCAATCAGGAAAAGGCCATTCAATGCGTATTTACGCGCATAGGAACTGGATGAGCCAAAAGTCTGGGCCACATCCATTCCTTTTTTATCGATCTCCACACCAGCATGTGCGGTGGTCATGGTTTGTTTTCCTTGGGCATCGGTAAAGACTGCTTTGGCCGTGATCACCACAACCGGGCCGATCTCTTGTACTTCATCAGTCACCACAAGAGTAGCGCCGTATTTATGTAAGAGTGGCTTTACACCTTCAAGGATGTCTTCCAGGCTGCGGTAGTGAAATTTACCAAATTTGTTGTATTTGCTCTTTGGTGCTTTTAACTCAAGCTGAATAAGTTGTAAGGCATCTAGTGTACTGGTTGATGCCATTTGTTGATTCACGGCTGCATTCATCATAAATCTCCTTAGGCACCGTTATATTGCGCGTTGCGGTAATCAATCCGTTGTTCTTTGCTATAGCGTGGGGTTTGGCTTCTAGCTCTGCGTTCTATGGCGCGTTGGTAATTTACCAGCTTCTTGATATTAACTTTTAGCCAATACACAGATAATTCTTCCTCATTGATCGGGCGAGGCTCGCTATCTGGCGTTTCCTTAACGAGGATCGAATGCCAGTCAAAAGCAGCAGCCTGAATGCCACCAAAGAATTCTGTATCAAAATCAGGGGTGTAATTTAACGATACTTTGACCAGATAAATTTTTGGGCCAAGGCGTACGTTGTAGTGGCCATTCACGTCTTTACAGATGAATTCTGCGAATGGTGTGGTATAGCGTTTCTTTTGCATGACAGGCTCCATATTACTGGTCTTACCCTGTGTATATGATGCTGAATGCCCAGTATTTACAGGGCTTTCAAGTCGCTGTGCGTCATAGCTTGTCGGTTGTATTTTGTTCGGTAATGAGCCGTTAAATGGTTTGGTTTTTGGGCTAGAAGCTGTATGTAAATGTGCCATGACTTATGCTCCAAAAATGCCGTAAACGACAGCGGTAAGGACCAGCCAGAGCAGGAAAACGACCAAAATGATAGGGAAGAGCTTAAGCGCATCTTTTAGATTGGCTTTGATGAAGTCGAGTGTTCTGACCTGATAATCAGCGGAAGTAGGGTGCTGGTGTAAACGTTGGGACGTTTGACTAGGTGTAGGTTTTTGTTTCATACTTATCTCGCAGGTTACTGTAAAGCACCCATGAGTTCGAAGGCAGGGGTGCTTTTTTGTTGTCTGTGAGATAAATATTACCAAAAAGGTAATTTAATGCAAGATAAAATTACCTTTTTTATTGTTTCAACAAAAAACCCACCATTAAGGTGAGTTTTAAGTAACCATAAGAGTAATAAACAACTAATTTAAATCTAGCTCAGCTTGTTTAAGTTTATTGGGGAGATCAACTGGAATGATTGAATCACAGAAAAACATGATTTCATTACCTTTAGATGTACTGTGTGCACTATAGTTAAGAACATATTCATCTTTAGCATATCCAGAATAAATTTCTTTGATTGGATCGCAATTATCATATGAAACAATCCATTTTGTATTTACTCTATCTAAAGCTTCACGAATCTTTAAATGATCTTCATGAATGTAAAAATTTCGATAAAGGCCTTGTCCTTTAACATAATAAGGAGGATCTAGATAGATAAGAGATTCATCTGGTAAGAAATCATCAACTTTTTTTAGTAATTCCAGCGCATCTAAATTATAGATTTTAATGCGATTACTAAACTGTCCAATTTTTTCAATTCGTTTAGATAAATTTTCTTTATGAAAACGAGCATCTAACTTATAGTTTCCATCTTGATTCTTTCCACCTATAACTCCTCCTTTCAATATTCCTGATCGGTTAGTTCGATTCAAAAAGAAGGTAGCAAAGCCATGCTCAAGTTGCGTATGCAGTTCTGGTGTGGAAAGAATATATTTTTGCCTATGCCATTCATCAATTGTAACTTCTATATCACACAAAAGTTTGAGGAAATTTTCAGTATCTTCTGTAACTATTTTCCAGAAGTTGTATACGGCGATATCAAAATCATTTATGTGAATGTTGTTACATGAATTACTAAACAAAAGGTCTAAAGCAACTCCAGCTCCTCCAGCATAAGGTTCGAGATAATCTCCAGAAAGGTTATTTGCTTCAAATAAATTTTTTACGAATTTAGCAAATTTCCCTTTACCACCAGGATAACGTAGAGGAGTAAAAAAATTTGGCACAAAATTACCTTTTCAATTAGTGGTTAATTTTGGCTAACAAAAGCCACACTTTGTCCAAAAGCTTCAACAAACTGCGAAACGGTTTCATCATTGTCAGCGCACCAAAGTTCAATGATTTTACCATTTTCTAAGAAACTTTTATGCTGTTTAAACCAATATTTCATCTTATCTCGCTCTTTTCTGAACTGATGTCCATTTTCATCTCTTGGCGATATAGGTAAAACAGTATTTTGAATATAATCATAGTCATAAGATCCATAATTGATACTCAAGATATTTTCCCAGAATGTATCATCTGCGTCATAATTTACAATTTTATCTTTAATAAAATTATAAACAATTTTTTCGGGATTTCTGTCAGTACTTGGTGTATTAGGAGTAAAGGACCTATCACTAGGTAACGGTGAAAATTGTCGGTTCTCATTGACTATTGTTCTATTTGATTCTTCAGAAAGAATATCATTATCAGGAACAATTACCACTTTTTTGAAATAATCGTCTGCTAAGAATAAATTGATTAAGCCATTACAACTGACTTTAAGAGGAATTAACTGCAGGTTAACACCGAAAGTTTGAGAAGTGTCGGTTATGTTTTTATAACTTAGTATTTTATTAAGAAAGAACAGAGCTTCTTCATCTTCTAGATAAACTTTGATTATTTGAACTTCTGGAGCATTTGTTGGAAGTGATACTTGTGAGAGTTGGTTGTTTTTTATCCATGCATAAGTCGGGTTTGATGTGACTTTTGGTGCTGGAGTATTGTGTAAATAGATAACTGTATCTAAGATTTCACCTTCTGTTCTTTGTCTTTCTGGAATATTTAAAATATTCTTGAATATAGTTAATGAGTGAGTTGTGAAAACAATTTGTAGATTTAAAGCACGTGCTTCTCTTTTCAATAGTTCTATTAATTTTATTTGTGCAACATGATGTAAACCCGCATCAAGTTCATCAATAATTAATAATCCACCAGGATAGTCAACTCCCATTTCTCTTTTAATTTTTTTAAATGATGCGAGTGCTGTAAATATACTACTCAAAGAATCCTGTCCAAGAGAAATGGACAGTGTATTATGTTTTAAACTAGGTAGTTTTGATCTCTTTTTAGAACCCTTAAAATCATGATCAATTATTGGATCAACAGCCGCTTGAGAGCTGATGTCAAAATTAACTACGGATCTAAAAAGTTGAATTATATATTCTTTATCTATCGATTCAACAGACCTAATCTTTGTTTGTTTGACTCGATCTTTTTCATACTCACCGATTGGTGTCATTCTACTCATGCCTAAATAAAGAGTAGGAAGTTGTATCTTAGCTGAATCGCCTACATTTAATTCAGCCCCTAATTCTCTTTCTAGGGTTCTTGGAACTATTTTTAGTCTTGTACTAGTTGTTCCATCTTCATGTGATTCATTATGGCGAGAAACACTACAACGTTTAGTAAGTACGCTATCGTTAATTGCATACGTAATGTCAACATATGATTTGCTATCCGTATCATTCTGGTAGTCATCATTCTCATCTAAATGAAATAACTCTTGGAAATTTGATTGGAAAACACTGTCAAAATAACTTTTGTACGAAGCTGCCCGAATTCCACTAGAATTTGCTATTAAGCCTAATATAGTAGATTTTCCAATTCCATTTAGACCACCAATAACCGTTATTCTGTCAGAGAACTGAATTTCAAGTTTTCGCAATTTTCTAAATTTATTGTCACCAATTTTAAGTGACTGAAGTTTAATAGACACATTGACTCCATGAATTAAAAGTTATACATCCCTATATAAACCAACAACTTTACCAACCAATTTGCATCCTTCTCGAAGCTCCATGATTTTTTCTAGCCATTTTGGATTTAAGGGTTCTAAATACATACCGTTGCTTTCTACGATCAATTTCTTGAACGTTGCTTCTGTTTCCCCGTCGCATGCAACGATAACCAAATCACCTGTTTTTAAATCACTTATTTGAAAGTCAGGATTTACATATATTTTATCACCAGGGCGAAAGTCTGGAAGCATGGATTCACCAACAACCTCTAAGCCATAGCCGTGTTTACCACATTTAGGATTAGGAGGTAACCACTCTTCAAATTGTGTTCCTGATGGTATGGCTTCTGTTGAAGTCCATGTACCAGCTTGTACCCAAGAAATTACAGGGATCAATTTGCCAGTCAAAGGTATTGGTATAGAAACATTGAAATCTGAAGGCTTAAATTCATCATCATGGGGTAGGTCCAACCATCCATGAGGTTTATCAAAAGCGCTCTCGATTTCACGAGCAACCTTATTACCAATTCCTTTAATTGGATTAGTTCCAGCAAATTGGCTCGCTTGCGATTGTCCTTTCCCAATTTTGTCAGCAAAACTGGATACACCACCAACTTGATCAACAAGTAAACGAGTATTTTTGTATCTAATTGATTTGCTGTCCATATTTATCCTAAATGCTCTGTGACTAGTCACATATGTCAATTGTAGTTTTATCACCAAAAAGGTAAACAAGAAAAAAGGTTGTATTTGTATTACCTAAAAGGTAATATTTGGATTGGTTAGAGAGGATCAATCTATGCGATTTAGAGACTTCATTTTAAAAATGACTCCTGAGCAATTGGAAAAGTATGCAAAAGCTGCTGGTACAACAAGTGGTTATCTAAAGACACATCTTTTATATGGATATAAAGAACCACGTAGAAAGCTCCGTACAGCATTAGTTGATGCAAGTAATGGGCAAGTCTCGGAACAGGAAGTCTTGCAACATTTTGGGTTATATCCAGTTCAACCAGTACCAAACCAAAATGGTAATGAAGTAGCCATCTAATAAACACGTTCAAAAGGACTCGCAATGAACATATTAGATGCGGCTTACCACACGGTTCACGACTTTAAAGGCGGGGCAAATGCGCTTGCATCACGCATGGGCATCAAAAGCCCGGCGGTGCTCAACAGCAAGGTCAACCCAAACACGGAAACACATCACCTGACTTTGCTCGAAGCGACAAAGCTGATGGGCATAACAGGGGATTTCCGAATACTTCAGGCGATCTGTGCAGAACATGGCAAAGCAGCCATCGACTTGCCAGATATACCTGAAAGCCATAGAGACAGTTGCCTGATGGATACCTTTCTCAACATCGGTATCAAGAAAGGCAACGTAAGCAAGCAGTTTAGAGAAATGCTTGCTGATGGGCGAATAACAAAAGGCGAGGCAATCGACATGGCCAAGGTCATACACGACATGCATGTACTGCTTGCCACGCTGGAGCAACAAATTAATGCCTGCATTCAGGACCAATAAAAAAACCGCTTTCCTGCTCGAACAGGTTTAGCGGTCACGTTCATCCATCTGGAGAGATTTAGAACATGATCAATATATCAAACGAAGTATCAACCCACAACAGTGATTTCATTGCGGGGGATACAGTTGTAATTAAAACACCACTTGAGTTCATCAACAGAACTTTTGACTCAGATGAGCTTTTTACAGTTCAGGATATTTGCGGGCTCCAAAGTAGTGGAGTCACCATTTTGGTGAATGGCCAACGTGTTACAGCTGCAGAATCTGAACTGCGCCATGCCTCAATTGCTGAGTTGAATGCCAGACGTCGATTAACTGCAATTGAGCAAGTGCTAGCGGAGGTTTCATGAATACAAAACTTCCAGATTACAAACAACTTCAGGCGATCCAATCCTGGTATGAACCTGCATTGAAACTTTTGAATGACTTGCTTGAGCGTAACAAAGCCAATCTCCGTAAGCGCGGCTACAACGAAGAGAATGCTGCAATAACCCGTGAAGAGTTTAGACAACAACTCGCACGCCGTGGTCGTATTACATTGCATTTGGCCGGAGAAATTGAAACGAGTTTGTATAAAGCCCAAAAGATTGAATACATGGGCGGATATTTAAGACCTAAGGTGAATGAATTATGAGTTTAGATGCAACTGTCTGGGCTTGGAAAAAGCAATTCACCCAAGTGAAAGGTGGATCATCCCCAGCGTTGAAGAAATTAGTCTTGCTATCCATGGCTGATCGAGCGGATGAGCAACATTGCTGTTATCCGAGTACAGGTCGATTAGCTGAGGACTGCCAAATCAATAAAAAGACACTTTTTAAGATATTGGAAGAGCTGATTGAAGAAGGTGTTATTTTTGATACCGGTGAGAGAAAAGGTAGAACCAAGCAGGTAATTGTGTACCGATTAATTGGTGTACAGGGTCGTGAACAAACAGTACCAACGTTGGAACACTTAGATGATGAAAGCCTTGATAGCCAAGGCTCGGATTTTGAAACAGTACCAACATTGGAACAGTTCCAACATTTCCATGAAAGAGTACCAACATTTCCATTAAACAGTACCAATATTGGTACACGGAATCTATCAAAGAATCTATCAGTAGAATCTAAAAATAAAAACCACTGGCTTTGTTCAAAAAAATTGAGTTTGGAAATTGCTCAAGCAAATCCTGAGATCGATACAAACGAAATCATCTCATCAACCTGGTTCAACCGTGAGCTAAGAGCATTTGAATTATTCAATGCGGAAAAGAACCTGTGTGATGAACTCATGATTTACCACTTTGCAAACTGGTTACTTGAAGCGAAAGCAAAACAGGACCGTTTGAAAAACTCTTCTCATCCAAACCAGAAGCAACCAGCAAAATCCAAGGATACCTTGACTGAAAAACAGAGATATTTTTTTGCAAGCAAGTTATCCCGTTTACCTGAGTTCGCTAAATATTCACATGGTAACGAAAGCTATGAGCAATTGGCGAAACGTTTGGAATCAATGCTCAAAGATCCTAGTAACCTCAAGAAGTGGGCTGAGTACCTGATCAACATCAGCAATGAGCATAAGGGGGATGCAGCCTGATGAGTAGCATGAGCCTCACCCAGTACCGTGAAGAAATCCTTAAGCTGTCTCATCAACCTAAGGCTGCTAAGCGCAACAAGTTCAATGCCAGTAAGGTCGAATGCGATGGTATGACCTTCGATAGCAAAAAAGAGCACAAGCGGTATATCGAGCTCAAAGCGATGCAACAGCGGGGTGAGATTACTGGGTTACAACACCATACTCAGTTTGAGCTGGCACCAAAAATCAAACTTGAAGGGGAAAAACGAGCCAAGCCGGCATTGCGTTATTTTGCTGATTTCACCTATTACAACACTGTTGGTGAGTATGTCGTTGAAGATGTGAAGTCAGCTGCTACCAGAAAGAAAGACAGCTATAGAAATAAAAAGCATTTGATGAAAACGGTTCTAAATATTGATGTACGTGAGGTTTAAAATATGAACGCAAAATTAACAATCATGCAAACAACAGATTGGACAAAATACAGTACTGAGGACTGGTTTCGTCAATTTGGAGCATGGATTAATGGAGACAGTGAAAATAGACAGAAATTTTATAAATGCCTACCTAAAAAGAAATTAAGCAAAAAGCAGCGAGATGAGCTATTTGCACAATATATGAGTGATGAAAGTTTTAAGGAGCCTAGCTATCATAAAGGGGTTACTTGTCAGATCACTGATAATGAAGCGAGAGCATTTCAGCGCATAATTTTAGACTTAAGACAGCATGAAAGCGAGGTTCTGCAAGAGTGGTTAGATGTTCTCTGGTGTGTCTGTGTCAATAACACAAAGTTAAGGAAAGCAGCAGAAATTTTTGAGACTTCTACTATTCAGATTCGCCAAGACATGAAATGTGGGTTGGCATTCATCTCAGGTAGATATCCAAATTTAAAATCGGATTTACTGCAATAAAAGATACTAAAAAATTGAAAGTTCTATAGACTCGCTTAACTGACTTAGGTTCTGCTGTGACCATTATGAAATCCACTCCGGATCAAGCTATTTATGATTTTAGTAATGCTGTATATAAGATTTCTAGAAGTAATTTTTACCAAATAGATCAGCCATTAGAAAAAGCAAAGTTTTTGGTTGAGTGCTTAAAGGTAATAAATGAATTAAAGATGGAAGAAGGTAGAATTCTTCATAAGAATCAAACCGTAATTTACTGGCTTAATGACGTGAAGTACTCACTTTGGCTTGTAGAAACACCGGAACCAACTGAAAAGTTTGCTTTCTTAGATTATTTGACTCATGAGATGACGGCAATTTTTTATAACCAAAATCCTGATGCAAGTTTCAGGTAGGGTAGGTACTTGCTTGTGTACACAAGTTATGGCATATTTATGTCACGTTGGCAAAGTTCTACTTAAGGCCAATATTGAAAGCTCGCATTTAGCGAGCTTTTTTTATTTTTGATACAAATGTATTGTAGATATTACAAGTTAGTGTTTAAAAATTACACTTTTTGACTGGTGTTAGGTTTACTTTAGATGGGTTGTTGTTACATCAACAATTATTCTAGAGGGCGAGGAAATGCCTCAATACTTAAAAATTGCTGAAAAAATATATTCAAAACTTGAAGTGGAAAACAAATTTTCAACAGACCCACAAGAATTATTGGATTTGATATTTTTACAGCTTAGGAAAGAACTTAAAGATACAGGACTGAAGCTTCGGTGTCATGACGTGGATGTTGAAGACTCTTTTAAGATCTGTACTGACAGAAAAATAAATCTAGATATCAGCATAATACCTCACCATAAACATAAAGATGAGTATAAGCTTTGGTTGGCAAGTTTGGTTGAAAATGTCACTGAAAGTAAGATTAAAAGAAAACCAAGGTATTTTGTTGATATAGGATCTGATATCGATTTTGATTCAAAGCTCAGGAAATTGCTTTGGAGTTATTCTAAATCCAAGTCTACTGAAGATATCGCTACTTACTTTAATAGTCAGGATTATAGAGATCAACATAATTAATCATCACTCACAAACAAAGGAAAAAAGAGGAGGGAAGAATGTTTATAGATTTAAAAAATGGATCTTGTATTAATGCTAGTGAAGTCCTAAGTGCGGCTTTTTCAAAACAATCAGAGGCTTATGTCGTCAATATAAATTTTAAGCCTCATAACAGCCTTAATAAAGAGTCAATCGCGATTAAGTTTGATGAAGCTTTAAAGGCAAATGCATACATTAAAAAGTATTTTAATATTGAGACATACTTCGATTAAATCAGACTAACTCTAAAAAAACCTTCTTCGGGAGGTTTCCTTTTTTGTGCCGCAACTAGCTGGTTTTTTTAGATTTATGTTCATTGAAAATAATTGTTTATATTAAATATACTTCCTTTGCTTTTATTTAATTTATAATAAAATTGATCTATATTTAATCAATGAAGGGTGTCGTTATGACTTTTTACATTGGTGGTCATATGTCTGGTTCCTTAGTTGAAACAGAGGAAATGGATAAAGCTCAAATACTTAAACCTTATAGCCCATACACTGGAATAGCTAGGCCTGTTTGTGTCTATGCCCGTAGGCAAATAAGCTTCCAAGGAACAGTAAAATCATTTTATATACTTGAGACAGAAGAACCAATTGTTCATCGTGATCAGATATTGGCATTGTGGGATCAAGTGGAAACAGATATTTATGTAATTTGAATTACTAATTTAAATTTAGCCCCTACCATTGGTGGGCTTTTTTTATTTTAACCCTTAATCCCACTAGGGCGAGGCCAGTCCACTAACAGAGAGTATTTCAGTATAAAGCAAAGCTATAATTATTAAGGATATTAAAATTTAATTCATAGATTTTTAAGAGGGTGTGATTACCCAATAACTATATTAACTGCACCAATCTTTAATAACTTTACTAACATTTACTCAAATATATAGTATAAAGAGTCTCCATAAGGAGATAAAAATGACAATTATCACATTAAAAAACATTGAAACAGGTGAGAAATTCCGTGTTCAGTCAATCATTGAACCTATTATTAATGCTATTAAGGAAGGAAATAATCAAATAATACATAAGATTAGGTGGTTATATGAAGATACTCAAATTGATGTTGATATAGAGTTTCATGATATTTTAAATCAACAACAGCTTAAAAGATTTATAGGTAGGCAGTATATTATTGATAAAATTGAATAAGGTGTGATTTTTCTTAAGCAGAAATATTTTTCTTTATAGATAGGTTGCTTTTATCTTAAGGAGGAGTTGTATGGTTGAATATATTCCAAATGAAGACCAAGAATTTCAATCCTTGATGATCGCCATAACCGAATCTGCTTTAGAAAAGATGAAAAAAAGGCAGAGAGCAGCTATAGCAAATACCAAAAAACTTAAAAATAATCAGCGAAAAAAAAAGTGGATTTTCGAAAAAATGATATTTTTTAGATTTTTTTTATAACTCTTTAGAAATGAAATTCATACGATCCAATTGTTATACTTTAAGTAATTAAAAAATTAAATTTATAAATTTGAAAGATAGAAAATCGCACATCTTCATAGACATCACATTATTTGAAATGTAAGTAAAATCTAGATATGAAATATTTGGTTTTTTACATGCTATAGTGATTTTTTGTCAGAGTGCAACAGAATGAATATTTTTATTTCTGGTGTTTTGGATGGCCAAATTCTACCGATAGAAGAATACAAATCGGATAGTTTTACAATTACCAATATAGATACGTTGGAATCTACAGAATATATCCGAAATGTATTTGAGAAGCATCATCTTAAACATATTTTTTGGATACCTGAGAGCCTGGATCGAAAGTATGTATATGAGCGAATTGAAAAATATCTACATGATAAGTAAGGTTGTTAGTTTGATTGGAATCATAATCCGCTAAGTCTTTTGTATTGTAAAAATATATTTGGCTCTATTTTCATAGTAATAACATGATTAGCGCATTATGAGAGTATTAAGATAGTTTTGGATTTGCCAAGATTTTGGTGTAGACGAACTTGCAAGTTATGATGAAGGTGTTTTTAAAAAATTAATTTATAAAATAACAATAAAAAGCCTTACAAAATACTGTAAGGCTTTATTTTTAAGTTAGATTTTTAGCTCGGTGTAGATGTATTGTGATTAGGTTGCACCCCTTTATCGTTTTGATCGGAAGCGGGGGTGGCAGTTGTATCTGGTTGTGGTTTGTTAGGGGTGGTAACTTCGGTATGTTCATTTGCTTGAACTTGCTGGTTTGCTTCATTATCTTTTGTAGCTTTTTTAGAAAAATCTTTAAAATCAGACATTTTAATCTTCTTTACTTCACTGTGGAGAGCCTATACTACGCTTTAAAAGTCGTTACACTACGGTAGTTTTAAGATCTATATGTGTTGATATGTGCTACAGATAAGATTTATCTCGATGAAATATTTCACAAATAAAATCAATTATATATAACTGCTTGAGTCTTATCAGTTAAAGGCCGGATACATGCTCTATAAATTTCAACTAGGTGTACATAAAGCACACATATATATTTTTGTTCAGGAATTCTTTTAAAAATTCTGCAAAATAATAAAAATTGATAGTTAGAAAATTATAGTTTGTATAAATGTACTTCTAGGCATACTATGATTGATTAAACTGGAGCATATTGATGCTAAAAGACATTACAGTTGTTGATTATCAGGGTAGCGAAAGAAGAGCACAGGCATGCTATCTAGAGGAAAATACTGAAATTACACTTTCAAGAAAACGGGTCCAAAGTTCAAAAATTGAATATATTTTGATAAAAGGTGAAATTATTTACCCGACATTAGATTGGGTTTTTAATAGCTCAGATGGTAGTAGCTACTATATAAAATGAAAAGAACCGCTTCGGCGGTTTTTTTTTCATGAATTCATACATTGTTAAAAAAACCTTAATAAACTTGTATATTTTATAAATATGCTTTATCAATGCCAATGAGCATATGCGTTAAGGGACTAAATAAGTGATTAAATATATTCCAGATCTTGATCAGGAAGAAGAGACATTGATTACCGCTAAAGTTGATGCCGCCTTAGAGAGACTTAAAAAAAGGATGAAAGTAAATAGAATTATTTATTTGGATAAAGAATTGAAAATTTCTTTAACATTTAAAGTTGAAAGTCATCTTCGTAGTTAATCAAACTTAACTTATCAAAAGATAGTCTTCTTAATTGTACGGCGTTAATGCCTATCAACTAGCCGAGCGTATGTCGTCCCAAGCAGCCCTGTTAATAATATGTGTTAGCAGGGCTTTTGATTTTCTGTGGTATAAGATTGTATCCACTAATTGCAAGAGGGATATATGTCTGACAACTCAACTAAATGGTTGTGTGTAGGTGGTGTTTTAAGTGGAGAATGGCGCGATCAGCAGAAGGATGCATTTGATGTTGATCCTGATGATTTAGATACTCATAGTTATGAACCAATGAGGCTTAGTAATCCTGCTACCAAACAAGAGCAGTATTTCTTTGTATACACAGAACTGAAAGAAGAAGCATATGAAAGGGCAATAAATTTTGCCTTATACAAAAATCAGTAAGAGTAAGAGAGCACCTAGGTGCTCTTTTTTTATGAGCAAAATTTATGGATAACCAAAAATATTTCCAACTCACCAGAAAGCATCCACCCAAAACCAAACCTAAAATTAGGCCGCTGCCGAAAGCAAAACAAGCCTACTTAGAGGCAGAGGCAACTCTACTTGAAGAATTAAAAGATCATGCAATAGGTTTTGAAAGTAAATTCCAGCCGATCAGCACAAAGCACTGGCGTTTCGATTTCCATATTGTGAAATTGCGATTACTTATCGAAATTGAGGGTGGGCCATGGTCCGGCGGTCGCCTTGGCAAATTGGCATTTAAAGCTTGGAGTATAGACCGGTATTACCAGGTTGAAGAGATGGGATACAAGATTGAGCGGTTTCATCCGGATTCAATTTTATCGGGTTATGTCATCCACTGGATTAAAAGCGAATTGGAGAGTTTAGAGCATGAGCCAGATCAGACCATTTCCACCGACTGACTTGATCGACCAGGCAGACAACGAGGAAGCAATACGCCTTGCACCTGCACCAGATCTTATGCAGTGGGTAGTTGATAATTTCTTAACGATTGGTGGACCACTACACAATCCCGACCATGACCATATTGCTGAGCTCATCCATGACAGTGAAGAATTTTTGGCGTTTGCCTGGGCATCATCAGCATGTGTAGCTAAAAAGCGCATGGTGCTCGGCCAATGCGAAAAGGTGATGTTTAACCAGGGCGGATGGCGTAAAGCCCGACAAGAGCAACAGATGCGAGACTGGTTTGGTTATGTGCCGGTTTATCTCATCACCATTGATGCCAGTTTTTGCGAACAAGCTACGGATCGTGACTTTTGTGCATTGATCGAGCATGAGCTGTATCACATTGGAGTTGAGCGAGATCCGGAAGACGGTGAGCCGATCTATAGCGATATGACTGGGCTTCCGAAACATTATCTTGCTGGCCATGATATTGAAGAGTTTGTGGGTGTTGTAAAACGCTGGGGAGCAAGCGAAGACGTGAAGCGACTCGTTGAAGTAGCGAAGCAAGCGCCGTTTGTAAATGATGTAAATATTTCCAGGTGCTGTGGTACTTGCATTATCAGTTGAGCCGTTTGGCTCATTTTTTTTATCTATTTTGCTTTACGTAGCTTTACGAAGAGGTAGGTATGGCTGCACTTAAAGAGCCTGTTAAAATCTTTATAGTTCAGTCGCTTGCTTGCATGGAAACACCTCAACAGGTAGCGGATGCTGTAAAGCAAGAATTTAATATTGAAATTGAGCGACAACAGGTAGCTCTCTACGATCCAACAAAGGCCACAGGAAAAAATCTAAGTAAGAAACTGAAAGCCTTATTTGAAAAAACACGTGAAGATTTCAGGAACAATGTTTTTGATATTCCACTGGCCAATAAGTCATTTCGTATTAATGAACTGCAAAAAATGTATGACACAACCAAGAACAAGGTCACTAAGCAGAACATCATTAAACAAGTTAAGGATGAAATGCATGGCCATTCAGCGCACTTGCTGGATCTAGAATTGAAACAGCTTGAGATCGAAAAAATCAGGAATGGTGACGGCGAAGGTGCTGACGATCCAACACCAGTAAAAGTAACCATCCAGGTTGTAGATGCGAGTAAAAAAGATGCCGAATATCAATCCGACACTGAATGTACCTCAGGCTAATTTTTTACAGATGGAAAAGAAATTCCGGGCTTTTGTCGCTGGGTTTGGATCGGGGAAGACCTGGGTGGGCTGCTCAAGCTTATGTAATAAAGCCTGGGAGTTTCCTAAGGTTCCTTTAGGTTACTTTGCACCGACATATCCTCAGATCCGAGATATCTTCTTTCCCACAATTGATGAGGTTGCTTTCGACTGGGGACTTAAAACCAAGGTTTATGAAACCAACAAGGAAGTGGATATTTATTATGGTCGCCAATATCGGACCACAATCATATGCCGATCTATGGAAAAGCCGGCAACCATTGTCGGCTTCAAGATTGGCCATGCGCTGATTGATGAGCTCGATGTAATGGCGATGCTGAAGGCACAGCAGTCGTGGCGTAAGATCATTGCACGTATGCGATATAAACAAGCAGGTTTGCTGAATGGTATTGATGTTGCTACCACACCTGAAGGCTTTAAGTTCACTTATGAGCAATTTGTAAAAGAAGCTAATTCAACACCAGCTAAACGGGCACTGTATGGAATGATCCAGGCTTCAACCTATGACAATGAAGCCAATCTGCCAGATGACTATATTTCATCGTTGTACGAGTCTTATCCACCGCAATTGATTTCAGCTTATCTGAAAGGACAATTCGTTAACTTAACCAGTGGTGCTGTATATCCAGACTTTGATCGGGTTCTAAATCATACGGACGAGGAAATTAATCCGAATGAACCTTTACTGATCGGGATGGACTTTAACGTACTGAAGATGGCCGCCGTGGTTTATGTCATTAGAGAAGGTCATCCTCGTGCATTAGATGAACTGGTGGGAGTGAGAGACACACCGACCATGTGTTATCTGATCAAGGAGCGTTTTCCAGAGCATGACATTACGGTGATACCAGATGCCTCAGGTCAAGCGACTTCTTCAAAAGGCTTTAGTGAGTCAGATCATGCAATCCTGAAGAAGAATGGTTTTAAGGTGGAAGTGAACGGCGTTAACCCTGGTATTAAAGACCGAATCAATGCGGTGAATGCCCAGATCCTGAATGCAGAGGGTGAACGTACTTTAAAAGTAAATACCAATAAATGTCCAAACTTCACCGCGACTTTAGAGCAGCAGATTTACGACTCATTCGGAATGCCGGATAAAAGCGCGGGTCTGGATCACGTAGGTGATGCAGGTGGATACCCGCTGGCGAAGCGATTTCCGATCATTATCCAGAAAATATTTAAACGGCGTCGTATTGGCGGTATGTCTTATTAATCAACGCACCTTAAACAGGTGCTTTTTTTATGGTGTTTTTATGGCAGTTACTGATCAACATCCGCAGTATATTGCTGCACAAAAAAGCTGGCAGATGATGCGTGATGCTGTTGCTGGCGAAGAGCAGATTAAGCAAGCCACAACGAAGTATCTCTCCAAATCTGCAGGCATGATCGAAGCAGAGAAGCAGGGAGATACTACAGGCGAGATCTATAAGGCATATGTGAACCGTGCTCAGTATCCATTATGGGTTCAGGATTCATTACGGACCATGATCGGTCTGGTCTCGAAACTTGAGCCTGATATCGTGATTGAGAGTTCTTTGCTTAAGGGGCTGATCAATAATGCGACCAATGACGGTTTTGGGTTAAAGCAGCTATTTATCCGTGTATGTGTTGAACTGCTGGAGTGTGGTCGCTGTGGTTTGCTGGTGGACGTAGATGGGGACGGTATACCTTACTTTGCCATGTATGACGCGCTTTCCATTATCAACTGGAAAGAAAACAGTATTGGTGGACGTAAGGATCTCAAGCTGTTGGTGCTCGAGGAGCAGTTTGATAATAGCGAAGATGAGTTTGGCCACGATACCAAAACCGTGCACCGTGTTTTATCTATGCAAGATGGTGCTTTAACGGTTCGGTTATTTGATGGGGCCTTACCTGAAGATAAAACACCAGATCTAGGTGGTAATCAGCTTTCCTTTACGCCGTTTGTATTCTGCGGTACCACGGATAACTCACCGGATGTTGGCACGGTACCGCTATTAACCATGGCCAAAGCTGCGCTGAAGTACTACCAGTTAAGTGCTGATTATTTCCAGTCATTGCATCACACGGCGCATCCGCAACCATGGATCAGCGGTCTGGATGAAGGAACCGATATCAGCGTGACTGGGGTGATGGCCGTTTGGGATCTACCTAAGGATTCAAGCTGCGGTTATTTAGAGATTTCGGGTGATGGCATCGATATGACCAAGAAGGAAATGGATGCCCAGAAAAACTCAGCACTTGAAGCCGGTGCCAAGGTTATTGATACCAATAGCCAGGAATCTGGTGAAGCCCGCCGTGCACGCCAGGATGATCAGCATGCCAGCTTACACAGTATTGTGATGTGTGCTGCTGAAGCCATCGAGCAAGCTATTAAATATGCGGCTCAGTGGTTAAAGCTGGATCCTTCCAAATACGCATTTACGGTGAAGCCTGAGTTCATTGTTCAGCAATACGACATCAATCTGGCCAAGCAACTTTATGAAGGTGCACTGCAGGGTAAAAACTCATTCAGGACATATTGGGAATATATTGCTACCGGTAAATTGCCGTCACATGATTATCAGGATGAGTTACTTCGTGTTGAAGAAGAGCGGGATAGTTTGCCGTTGTAAGAGGGCTAAATGGCTTCAAATGATCAAAAAAATCTGATTGAGGTACTCACTCAGCACCAAGCTTATTTATATCGAGCATCATCCCAATCGGTGAATGAATTAACCAGGTTATTTAATTCAGAATCATATACGATGCTTTCAAAGCTTCGGGATCTGCTGGATGAGTTGAATGATGCAGAGAAGGTAGCTTTAGCTGCCGGCCAATACACCACAACTAATCTTAAAGAGATCCGAGATCTTATATCTCAGTGGTTTATCAGTTTAAGTACTTCCATTCCTGAAGCATTTGCTGTTTCTGCTACGGCATTGGCTGTATATGAGGCGAATTACACTGCCAGACTATACGGCGGCCAGATCAAGAAGCCTAACGGAAATAAGCTTTATTCTTCAGCCAAGAAAACCCCACTGGTAGGCGGTGCATTGGTTGATGAATTACTTTCCAATATTGCTGTAAATGCTCGGCAGAAAGTTGAGTATGCGATTCGGGACGGGATCAGCAGCGGCAAGACCAATCAGGAAATCATCCAGCGGATCCGTGGTACCAAACGCCAGAATTATGAGGATGGGATTCTAAATACCAGCAAGTCTGACATCGAGCGTACGGTGAGAACTGTACGCAGCCACGTCGCTAATCAGGCTTACCATGAAAGTTTTGTCCAGCTCGGTTTTAAATACGAAAGATTTATTGCGACATTGGATGGGAGAACATCAAAACTCTGCGCTTCATTGGATGGCTCAGTTTGGGAGATCAACGACCCCGCCAGACGTGTACCGCCACTTCATCCAAACTGTAGATCGATTCTTGTGCCAGTTGATAAAGATGGCCTGTTAGTAGGTGAGCGTCCTTTTGTAATGGATGAACGCAAAGTTAAGGATATTCCAAAAGACGAGCGGGATCAGTTGATTGGCCAGATTGATGCGAACACGACTTTCAAAGAGTTTTTTAAGAAAACAGACGATTTCTTTCAAAAGGAATGGTTAGGTCCAAAACGGTACAAGCTCTACAAAGAGGGAAAGTTTGATTTTGACAAGTTCTTTGATCCAGAAGGGCGCATGTATTCTCTGGATGAGCTTCAAGATTTGGATCGAAAAAGCCTGAGTGGGTAAAAGTCTTGCAGCTTAATTCGAAAAAGTAATACTTTAAATATACCTAATAATAAAGAGGGTATATTTAAATGCAAATTGTAAAAACCATTGTTTCTTCAACAAGAAAATTTATTGGATTCCTTCATGTTGAGTTCTGGATTGTAATGATTATTAACTTAATCATTATGGGATTTACGTATTCTATTAAGGGAGTTAAAGGAGTAGAGAATTTAATAAATTCATTAAATGATCAGTATGATGGAGTCGGTATTAGTGCGACCCTTGTTGTTTCATCGATCGGAATTATTTTATGGATACTCTATTACTTCTTTAATTTTAGATATAAACAATCACTAAGAGAGATATCCGAAGGTTGTATAGATCCTTGTATTTCTCTTTTTCGACTAGCTGGAGGGATACTACTGGCGTTTACAACTCTTTATTTATTAGAAGAAGGTTTTGCTTCAATTTTGATCGCCTTTATCTACTACGGTGTATTATCAATTTTCAATTCTGCAGTACTAGTAGCGCTCAAAAAGAAAATGTATACGAAACCTAATAGAGAGTTGAAACAATTAACTCTTTGAATTTTGCAAATCTTTAAAAGCCCTATCAATGATGGGGCTTTTTTTATGCCTTGAGATAAGGCCCAACTTAATCAAACGAGAGGTTTGAACATGTCATTGCCATTTATTGTGGATTCACTGGACCAGATCAAAGAAGAACATCGTGCTTTATATGTTGAGGAGAACGGGAAGTTCCGCCTTGACCTAGAAGGCTATGAAGATCCGAAGGGATTGAAGTCTGCACTACAAAGCGAGCGTGATGCTGCTAAGACTGCCCAACGCGAACTACAACGCCTACAGAAACAGTTTGAAGGTATCGATCCGGAAATTGTGAAAAAGGTGTTTGCTCAACTCGACCAAGACGAAGAAGCCAAGCTCATTGCTGAAGGTAAGGTAAACGAAGTGATTCAGAAGCGTACCGAGAAGATGCGTGAAGAACATGCTCGTTTGCTCAATGCCGAAACAACGCGAGCAAATAATGCTGAAGCTTATGCCAATAAGTTTAAGGATTCAGTAATTCAAGGGCAAATCATTCAAGCAGCTGTAGAGCTTGAGGCACTACCTGAAGCAACTGGTGATATTGCGTTCTTAGCTAAAACTAAATTTGCATTAGATGAAAGCGGCAAAGCGGTTGCTGTTGATGAAAACGGTGAAGTGATTATTGGCAAAGATGGCCAAACACCACAAACCCCAAAAGAGTGGGTTGAATCTCTACGCGAGCAAAAGCCGTACTTCTGGCCAAAAGCAAACGGAACTGGTGCACCAGGTAGTACCAATACCAAAGGTCAGGTCGACATCCTCAAAGCAGATGGCTCGGTGAATCTCACCAAACTTGCGCAATTACGAAATGACAATCCGCAGCTGGCTAAAGAGTTGGCTGCAAAACACGGTATTAAACTTTAATTAAGGAGAAGGCCAAATGGCTGAAACAAAAATTGCTGATGTAATCGTCCCTGAATTATTCACCCCATACGTTTTAAATAAAACTGCAGAGAAATCTGCATTATGGCAATCCGGCATTGTGGGTGTGCCTGACGTGGAGGTGGCATTTGGGACCAAAGGGGGAACCACTGTCAATATTCCTTTCTGGAATGATTTAAGTGGTGAGTCAGAAGTGCTATCAGATTCTAAAGCACTTTCTGTAAACAACATCACATCAGGTCAGGATATTGCAATCCTTCATGCACGTGGTAAGGCATGGGGAGCCAATGACCTGGCTAAAGCTTTATCGGGTGATGACCCATTGGGTGCTGTAGGTGATCTTGTAGCAGATTACTGGGCGCGAGAATTCCAAGGCTTCACTGTAAATACACTTAAAGGTGTATTTAGCGCTGACAGTATGGAAAGTAACGTCCATGACATTTCAGCGGGCGCAGGCGCAGCTGCAGTCATTGATGGGCATTCTTTTGTTGATGCGTCATACAAGCTTGGTGATGCAGTCGATAAGTTAACGGCGATCTCCATGCATTCATTCACTATGGCTGCATTATCTAAACAAGGACTGATTGAAACGGTCCGTGATGCTGACGGCGTATTGCTCTATAAAACTTTTATGGACCGCCGTGTCATTGTTGATGATGGCATGCCAGTAGAAGGTGATGTATTCACCTCATTCCTATTTGGCCAAGGGGCGATCGGCTTCCAGGATATCGGTGCACCGGTTGGCGTGGAAACAGATCGTGATAGCTTGGCCGGTACCGACATTCTGATTAACCGCCGTCACTTTGTATTACATCCACGTGGCATTAAATGGGCAGGTGCAACAGGTATTGCACCGAATAATGCTGGTCTCGCCCAGGGCGCAAACTGGGAGCGTGTATACGATCCTAAACAGATCCGGATCGTGGCATTCAAGCACAAGATCAAATAACGAAAAGGCGGGTAATCCCGCCTTTAGTATTTTTGCCTTTCGGTAATTACAGGAAGGCAACTTTAATAATTATTTGGAGATCCTCACATGGGACTTTCATCATTTAACCGAGCACGGGAACGACAAATGACACAAGAAAAAGTGAATGAACTTGAAGAGCAACTAGCAGGCGTAAAAGGTGAGTTTATTGCATTCAAAAATGATCCTGATGCAATGAAAGCGCGTATTGCTGAGCTGGAAGCCGGTGCAGGTAATAATCAGGAACAGGATATGCCTGTTGATTATTCATCTCTGAAGGTTGACGAAATCAAAGCTGTATTGACCGAAAAAGGCATTTCATTTGACGGCGTTACCCGTAAAGAAGATTTGCTTGCACTTATCCCTCAAGAGCCAAAGGAATAATCCATGAGCTTTATCACTGAACAAGAAGCGATTCAACATGTACAAGGCTTTGATGCTTTATCTGCCAGTGATAAGGCTGATTATTTACAAAAGGCCGAAGCCTATCTAATCGCCCGAAACGTGAAACCTTATGATGATGTGACACAAGTGCCTAAGGCATTAAAAACAGCCTCATACGAGATCATTAAGGGCATTATGAAGGGTGAGCTCTACCAAGGGCAGGAGCAGGCCTTAAAACGTAAAAAGGTTAAGGCCGATACGATGGAGTCAGAAAAGGAATACCAGGATGGATCAGTAAAGCTGAATGCCACTGAGCAATACATTCTGGATCTGATTAAGCCATTCACCAAGCGCTCTTCAGTATTCTTTATCCGGAGAATCTAATGGGCTTACGTGATGAACTGCAGGCAGATATTACCGGGGCATTTAATGAAGATTTGACAGATGCCGTTCTATCCTTTTCGTGTGAGCGGATCATTAAAAAAGATTGGGATCCTCTGACTGAAACGCATAAGACGATTAAAGAGAACTATTCTGGTCGTGGGGTTTTGTTTGGTTCATACAATCAATACGAGATCCAGACGCTTGGTGTCTTGGCCACCGATAAAAAGGCGGTTGTTCTGCAGAATGAAGTAACCATGGTACCGAAAATTGATGATGAGTGGTTTACATCCCTTGGCAATTTTCGAGTCATGCATATTCAACAAGATCCAGCTGAAACAATCTGGAAATGTCAGTTGAGAAAGGTTTGATTACTTGATCTAATATCCTTCTAAATTAGGGGGATATATGATTAAAAAAACTCTAGAAAATAAGATTCAGGATACTATTTTTGGTACCGTAGTCTTTTTTATTATTTATGGAATTATTGGATTCCTACTGGAAACTAACTGGTTAACCAACACAATCGAATTGAAAAGATTTTATGAAATCTTAAAAGATGGCTTAACAATTACGGCTTCTTTTTTGGCGCCGGTCGCTGCTTTTGTTCTTTTTACTGACTGGAGACAAGAGCATGTAGCAAAAATCTTAGATTCAATTGGTAGAAAAATCAAAGTAGATATAAATGATCTTAAAATTCACTTTACAAGGGCGCACTTCTTAAACGCTGTTGAAATCAATAAAAAAACTTATGTCGTTGAGCTCATCAAACATCCAGTTAAGGGCTCTATTCTAGATATGCGTTTAAGTTTGATGAATGACTTATTGGAATTAAAGACCTATTCGCTAGTGAGGAGAAATTTAATTGATAAGCTACAGGACTTTATAAATTTAACAGTTGACTTAGAAAATGTGATTAGAATGTATAAATTTCAAGAAAATGAAATAAAAGAAGCTTATGTAAGGGCAGATTCTAGTCAAATTAAGACTTATAAAGTTGATGAGAAGGCACTAATGGGACTAACTGAATCATATCTCGAATTTACAAATAAATTAGAATGTTGCTCTAGTGAAATAAATGAATTATTGGAAGAACTAATTTTACATTGAAATATTTAAACTATTGCCCACTTCGGTGGGTTTTTTATTGCCTGAAATATAGGAGAACCCATGGTAAATACAAACTATATACCTGAATGGTATATGTCACCATTTCAGCACATGCAATATACGCTGGCCCGCAATCAGCTTCACATGGATCTGTTATTTGATGACATGCAAGAGGCTGATCAATTCCTTTCAATTGATGGCGCTGCAGCTCAAGTTGATTATTACCAGGAAGGGACTTATGCAGTCGTTCAACTTGGCGATACTTCAGGGCGAGATCTCATTGAAGTGTATGGGCTGCTTCTGCATGAAGCGGTGCACGTCTGGCAGCGGGTTAAAACACTTATGGGTGAGCGTGAACCTAGTACTGAATTTGAAGCTTATTCAATTCAAGCGATCGCTCAGGACCTTTTCGAGATGTATCAGGCAAGTGAGGTGAAGGATGGGGTGGAAGGGCAAAAAGCCAACTGAATTCGCCGTGCAGATCGTAAGCGATTCAGAACAAAATATTAAAAATATTGTGATGGATACGGTTCAATCCTTGGTTGTTTCCAGTCCAGTCGACACTGGTGCATATCGTGCTTCACACATTGTTTCTATCGGATCTGCTGATATGGGTGTACGTGAACCTGAGGTAAATGCCAATCAGGATGCTGCAGTCCAGGCAGTTAAAATCAAGCTGGGAAATCTGGTCTATATCCAGAACAATCAGCCTTATGCTGGACGTCTGGAAAATGGCTGGTCAGATCAGGCACCACAGGGCATCTATAGCACCACATTTAACTTTATCACTCAAAAGTACGGTGGCTGACATGGCAATGACATTAGAGCAGGCAAGACAATCCATCATTGCACGTATGCAGGCCTTCACTGGCATCGATCAAGCGCGAATCCAGTATCCGAATGCACCAGAATTTAAAGTGCCTAAAATTGGCCTGTGGTGTCGTTTAACGATAGCGGGAGGATCAAGCTTTATTTCAGGTATAGCTGACAAGCCATGTACGCGACGAACCGGCAATATCATGATTCAATGCTTCGACCGGCTGCATACTGGAGAGAAAGCGATTACTGAGCTCAGTGATGCATTACTGTCTCATTTCGAGTATTTCAATATTGAGCATTTGGAATGTCTGCAGGGGCAAGCCATCAATGCAGGCAAAGATAGCGATTTTATCCAGTACAACGTAACGATCGGCTATAAAGTAAATTGAGCAAAACAGAATAAGATTTATTGAATGGTCGCCTAAGGGCGATTTTTTATTTTAACTACCACCTCATCGGTGGTTTTTTTATGTCTATAGGAATCACTTATGAGCAATTTTGTTTTTAAGCGCGGTGACACCTTTAATTTGGATTTGCAGCTTGTCGATATGAGCGAGGCTCTGCAATTCCCGCCTGATGATGTCCGCCGTGCGATTAACCTGACAGGTTATGTATTTACATCTCAAGTAAAAGAGCTGCATACCGGTGCTGCCGTTGCAACTTTAACCTGTACTGTATTAAATCAGGCTACACAGAAAGGCTGGTTAAAGGTGACGTCTGGGGCAAGTACTTCAGCGTGGCCTCTGGGACTAGTCCAGATGGATCTTAAAGCTGTGGGTGGTGGTGTAACTCAACATTCTGAAACTTTGATGTTTCTGGTAGCTGATGGAGTAACAGCATAATGGCCAATCTTGTTTTTAAGTTCAATTGGGAGCATCGACCTTATCCTTATAATTCCGCACCTGGTAAGTTACAGTTTATGTTGCCTTTTGCCTCAGGTATTCCAAATTTGACACCGGATATTTCCCAAGTCCAAGGTGCGGGAGCAGCAGCAAAAGCAAATATTGGAGCTGATGGTTATAATATTCCTGTTGCCAGAGATACTTTTAAAGCAGCTTACTCCAATGGCGTAGATATTTACTGGTCTGGGAACGGAGCAAATCCACCACCACCCCCATTTGCTGATCTTAACGAGGCACCCACGGGTACCAGATTATTGCTTGCCCGATCAGATGGAGAAATGGCGAACAGACCTATAGGTTTAAAATCCCGTTTGTTTTATGTAGAGACAAAGGGCACATATACAACCAATGCAGGCAAGTTACAACTAGCTTATTCCTATGGATTGGAATCTGATTTTGCATTACGAACAGCTGGTTCAGATGGTAATTACACACCTTGGCGATATGCTGTGACATCACTCTCACCAACCAGTTTAGGTTCGGCGGCATCATATAACGTCGGGGTGAATTCGGGTGATCTAATGGCTGTTGGAGCTTTTGGTTTAGGTACTAATACTCCAGATTATGGTCGGGTGCCTCTCAACATTGCTGAATACAATAATGGCCAGGTAATTCGATGTACTGGTGGAGACTCTACGGGACATGGCGAAGGAGTAGGTGATGCAATTGGTTTACCTGCAGGGACATTTGCCGCTCAGTACTTTACTGTGGGAGTGGCAAATGCACATACCATGATGTACCCGATGAATGTACGCCATAGTTTATATCATGGGACTATGACGGTTAACTCTGGATCAATGAAGGTTAAGCGTTATTTTAAAATTCTGGATGAGAGTAATACGCAAACAGATTCAAATGGTTTTATTAAGGCCGCTTCTCCAGTAGTCAATCTTTATGCTGATCGAATCGAACCAAACGGTGAGGCTGAGGAACAAGAAATTAAGTTCTTCCGGAATGACGTAGGATGTTATCTTTTACAAGGTTCTACAGGCTTTGCAGAACAAGGTTGGTACATCGAGATGCCAAAAGATGCCAAAGGAAATATTCTTGTCAGTGTCGAATATCAGACTTTAGAAAATGGTGATATTTCCATTAAGACCTATAAGAAAAAATTCGATTTTGAATCAGCATCTATTGTTTCTGATCTGGATAATCCGATGGATATTCCAGAAAGTCGGTTTATTAGTATTCGACTTAATAGTTTGCCTGAGCCTGAACTGGAACCGGATGAGCCATTTCCTGAAACACCAGTTGAGTTCCAGCCAACCAATCTGGCTAAGGCAGTGGCTGATGCCATGACAGGAATGGAACCTCCCGAAATCAATGAAGAGCAGACAAACGAATCACTTTAATAGCCCGCCTAAACAGCGGGTTTTTTAATGCCTAAAATTTGGAGAACAATAAATGAGTTCAGGCGCAAAAATCCGATTATATGCTTGTGAAGAGGCAGTGCTCGGTACAACTCCAGCAAATCCGGTCTGGTACACCGTTCGCCGTGTATCCGATGGATTATCAGAAAACGTATCTACAGAACAAAGCAATGAGGTTGTGGATTCACGTTTCCGTCAGGGTGCATCTGTTACTGAAGCTGAGGTGACTGGTCAGCTGGAATTTGAATTATCACTTGGTACCTTTGACTTATTCCTGAGTGTGCTGGCCTTCAATAATTGGGCGGCCAATTCGTTAAGCTTTGGTGGTGGTATCCGTAAATCGCTGACCTTGGTTAAAGTCTATGAAGATGTTGGCCAGGTGTTCATCTATCGTGGTGTACAGGTTAATACCGGTGAAATCACCATTCAAACTACGGGCAAAATCACGGGTAACTTTGGTATGGTTGGTAGCTCATTTACCCGTCAGCAAGTGAATCCAGTAACCAATCCGGTACCGGCTTCAAGTCGCCCAGTAGTCAGCATGCCAAATGTTGAAAAATTACTGATTAATGGCCAGTCGATTCAGGGCAAAGCTTGTCTGCAGTCACTCACCATTAACTTTAATAACAACCTGGAAGCGATCCGCTGTATTGGATCTGGCAAATACACACCAGAGTTTTACTTAGAGAAGATGATGGATATCGGTGTAAACGGTAATTTCATGTTCTCGGCGACATCAGCTGCCTGGATTGATGCAATCAAAACCCGTGATGTGTTCACGCTGGGTTTTGATATCACAGACAACAAAGGCAGCAAGTACTCACTAAACTTTCCGCAGCTTGAAGTGATGGAAGCTAATCATCCTGACGGCGGTGGTGATGACATCATCACAGTAGACATCAACTTTGCCCAGGTACGTACCAGCCCAACCATTGTACGTGCGCTGGTGTAATAAGCGCGTACACAAGTATTCATTTAATTAAAATCAAGCCTATGTAGTGCCATGGGCTTTTTTATTGCTTAAATTTTAGAGGTCGTTATGGCGTTAAAAGTTGGTATTGTACAAAGTTCAGAAGCATCTAAGTGGTGCCAGTTCAAGAACGATAAAGGTGAGGTTCAGGCCGAATTCAAGATCCGTGGAATTGCCTATAAACCGTTTCAGGTGGCGATCGAACGGGCCGGCAATCAGATTACATCCAAAGGCTATGACGTGATGGCCACAGATCCTGCTGACAAGCTTTATCATGAGTTGTTGATGGATGCCTGTGCAGCCCACCTTATTGAAGACTGGAAGGGTGTAGTGTTTGCAGAAGTGGTTGGTGGTAAGACAGTAGAGACTGACATGCCATACACAGCCGAGAATGCTTCCAAGCTATTCAATCTTGGTGACATCGGTGTGGCCATCTGGTTGTTCATTAAAACGGAAGCTCAGAAGATTCAGGAAAATGCCGATAAGGACAAGGCCGTTATCCTGGGAAAGTCATTGAGCTCTACAAATACCAGAAAACGTACGCATCGAAATCGCCGCACGAAATCGAACAAATCAAGTTCTTAGGTGGGCATATTCCTGAACCACCTGAATCATCCTATGCGGCTGAATCGATTCTCTTAGCCTTCAGCACGATTTGCAGATCCAGACGATATGAGCAGGGTATGCCATTATCAATAGACCAGCAGGCCATTAACGTTTATGCCGAGCATAATGATCTGCCTGTTGGTGCACATATCTTTAATGACTGCATCTTTGCGCTGGATGATCTGTTCCTGGAAGACTCCTATAAAAAGGTGAAGGCCCAAAGCGACAGTGGTCGGGCAAAATGATGTTATAAAATAATTACCACCTACGGGTGGTTCTATTAAACATAGTATTTAAGCTTAGCTACATTCCTATCATCATTGAAACAATCGAATTACAACTAAATTAAAAAGGATTACAGTTAATTTGATATAAAAATTAATAATAAATAGGATGATATACTCATGTTAATAAAAATAGATTCCGAAAACTTTATAAACCCGGCACACATCGTTGCCATCTCTACTTTTACATCACCTGATGGAAGGGTGAAAATCACAATTGATACAGTTCCTTCTGCAAGTAGCCATGGTCCATATCACGTGATCACGATTAATGAAGAAGAGGCTGCACGATTTATAAAAGAAATGACAGAAAACTAACGTATTTTATTTTAAAAATGGATTGAAATCATAACTCTACTTTATTTGGATTTGTAATGTTTTCATTTCATCCGATCTGAATCCTCAAAAAATTGGAAATGTGGAAGATATTTAGAGAAAACACTCCGCGTAATTGTATAAGATATGAAGTTGTAGAAGGGATGTAGGGTGTTTTATGTGGTTGTATGTTAGCTTGGTAGATTAATTATACTGAAAAAATAAACTTAAACTGGTGGGCCTATGAGTTTCACACTGTGGTTGCAAGAATTAGATACGGAAATTGAAACTAGAACTGAAATTAGAATTACTGTGGATTCAGAAGTTCAGCCATCTTATATCTCAGAATTTGATGGGGGAATAGTTAAAATTGAATCTAATGGATATTTATCAAATTGTGATGATGCAGATCTTACAGCTGATTTTAGGTTGAAATTACAAATAACGAATAGCGAAAAATATTTAGATATATTTATTCCTACTCTAGAGGAAATAAATGAGAGTACTAAACAATTGCAAGTGGTTGAACGAAAAATTCAGAAAGGAATGAAAGTAAAGGTTTATAGATCAAAGTTAGGTTTTTCATATTTAGCTGAGGTTAAATCTTATTAATTAAAAGAAAGATTTCAAAGTTCTCTCACACATTACCGCCTTAATAGGCGGTTTTTTATTGCCTAAAGGAAAGTAAACATGACGCAAGAATCCCGCTTAGTTATCGTAATTGACTCACAAAATGCTGAACGCAATGCCAAAGCCTTGGCTGATGAAATGTCTAGAATTACTGAGCGTGGCGATTCAGCATCACAGTCAACTAAGGATATGGGTAAACAGTTTTCTGTTACCAATAACATTGTCCAGAACTTTAATACCACGGTAAACAATGCAAACTCATCCGTACAAAAAACGGTTGAAGTCACCAAGCAGGCAACTCAGCAGAACCAAAAGTTTTCACAGGAAATTAAAAATACATCGCAGGAACTGGATAAACAGGAAAAGTCGATTCATTCCTATGGAGCATCGATTAAAGCCTTGGCTGGTTTTATGGTGGGGTTGGTTACTGTAAATGAGGCAATTGCCAGAGCTGATGGTGCGACTCAGATGGCCGCACGTATTCGTAATGCAACAGATAGTGCTGCTGAGTTTGATCTTGTTCAGGAGCGTCTATATACGTCTACAAAAAGCACTTACCGTGCCTTAGGTGAAGCGCAGGAGGTTTATTTAGGCTTGGCTGGTGGGATGAAAGCCTTAGGTTACGCAACCAATGATACCTTGGATGTGTCTGACTCACTTTCCTTTTCATTTACGGCAAATGCAGCACGTGCGGATCAGGCGCAATCTGCAATTGATGCATTTTCAAAATCTATGGCCAAAGGCAAAATTGATGCTGATGCATGGATCTCGATTGTTACCGCTGCAGACAATATTATTGCCGATATGGCCAAAACCACAGGCAAGACAGAAGTACAAATTCGTGAGCTAGGCGCGACTGGCAAAATCTCTTTAGAAGATCTGATCAAGACATTAAAAGCCACCAGAGACTCAAATCAGGAATTAGCGGATGCGATGGAGAATAGTCTGGCTGATGGACTGACCACATTGTCAAACGCCGTGACAAAGCTACTTGGTGAAATCAATCAGAGTACGGGTGCAACCAATACTGCAGCAGCAGGTTTAGGATTGCTCGCCGATAATATTGATATTGTGATGAACGCTGCAATGGCGGGCGGTCTTGCTTATTTAACCAAGACAATTATTGCTAAAACTGTTGCTACTGATACTGGGATTATCTCAACGATCCGCAGTCGTCAGGCATCTGTTGCAAATGCTCAGGCAGAGGTTACGGAAGCAACTGCTACGCTTAACGCGGCAAAAGCGCATCTTGCAAATGTTCAAGCGACCAATGCTGAAGCACAGGCTAAATACGGCGCTACGGCAGCGGCAGCACGTTATGCTCAGGCTCAAGCTGCCGTCACTGCGGCTACGAATGCGCAAACAGCAGCGCAAGGACGTCTTACGGCTGCATCCATCAATGCGGGAAGATTGGCGAGTAGGGCTTTTGCCTTAATTGGTGGACCAATAGGTGCAATTACTTTAGGCGTAGCCGGTTTGACTGCAGCTTACTCTTATTTCAATGGTAAGGCAGAGGAAGCGACGGCAAGGTTAAAAGAGCAAGCTGAGGCTGCAAAGTTAACTAAAGATGAAATCAAGGCACTGGGTGAGGAGCAGCGTAAAGAGAAGCTTGCTGATCTGGCTGCAACGCTGGATGATCAAAACAAGAAGCTGAAGCAACAAGAGCAGGCGGTCGCATCAGCATTAATTGCCATTCAAAACTATGCACTGGGTAATGTAAAAGTTACCGATATTTCAAATAAGGCCCGTCTTGGAACCATTTCATATACTGAAGCGATAGAGCAACTGAAGGATCAGAGAATCCCTTCAGATCTCAGGGATGCATTGCTTAAACAAGTAAGCGCCTATGATGTAGCAGCTGAAACTGCCAACAAAACCAAAAAAACCTATAGTTTGTTTGGGATTGAAGTAACACTTGCAGGTAATAAAGCTGAAAATGCGATCGTTGGTCTTGATAAAAATACCAAGTCATTAACTGAAAATGAAAAGGCTGCTTTGGCTGCAAAAGATGCTCAAAAGAAATATGCCGATTCATTGTTTGATCGTGATTTTGATGCCCAACTATCACAGAGATTACTTGCCAAGAACTACACTCCAGCGCAAGTAAAGGCATTGTTAGATTTGGCAAACTGGGCTCGAAAAAATGGAGTTCAGATTACCACTGAGATGTATCAGGCAGCGTTGAGAGTTCAAGCCATTGAGGAGAAAAATAACCAGGTTATAGAGGCTAAAAATAAGGCATTAAAGGAAACAACAGATGAGTTGTCTAAACAACAGAAAATTCTCTCTGTAAATGCCAAGGTTCAGGCCAATGCAGCAAAGTTTGGTTTTTCCAACATTGAGTCTAAATACAGACTACCTGCAGGAACACTATCTGCGATTCACATGATCGAATCCAGAGGTAACGCCAAAGCATATAACAAAGATACCGGCGCAACGGGAGGTTTCCAGTTCTTATCCGGTACCGCCAAACAATACGGCGTTAAAGATCGAACTGATCTGGCTCAGTCTGCTGAGGGTGCGGGTAAGTATATGTCTTACCTACTCAAACTGTTTAAAGGTGATCTGGAAAAGGCTGTACGTGCTTATCATGCTGGTGAAGGCAACGTTCAGAAGGGTAAAGGTATTGGTAAATATAACAATCAATACTGGAAAGACTTTCAGGGCTATATGGCAGGAATCAATGGATATTCTGCTGGTGATATTTCATCAACAGATTTTTCAAAAATGCTTCAAGATGACGCCAAAATGGCTGAAGAGCAGGCACGTTTACGGATTCAACTGGAGAATGAAGTTGCAGATCAACAAACTAAGATCCGCAATGATCTGACTCAAAAATTAGAGGAGGTTGATAAAGCCAACTTTAGTCCTGAACGTAAAGCGGAGATTGTTGCCGAACTTAAAGCTCGTGCAGACAATGATATTGCGATCGCTCAACAGGCTTTACGTACCAAACTGGATGACTATAAGGAGTTCCAAAAAACTGAAGCTGAGTTGCTTGAAGAAAGTTTTGCCCGTAAAAAGTTCAATGCCGCTCATGACATTGAGTTAAGCAAGGCAGGACAGAAACAGGCTGTTGAATTGCTGGAGCAACAATATCAGCAAGAACTGGGGTTGATGAAACTGGCACAAGAACAGCGCATGTTTCAGGCTAAATTAGCCTTGTTGTCTGAAACTGAAGCTATGCAGGAACGATATCGATTAGAACGGGAGGAAATTTTAAAAAATACCAAGCTGAGTATTGAAGAGCGCCAAAAACTGATTACGTTCTCCAAAGCCAATCAGGAAAAGGAGGTGCATGACAAGATTACCGGTGCTGTTCAGAACTGGGGGAGTATCCAGGCTGATATGAATGGCTATGGTGATTTCTATAGACAGGATCAAGACCGGTTTAGCCGCCTTGGTGCAGCTCAGGATCTGTTTGATAGCAAGTCAGCAGCGGTGGACTATAGCGAGCAGAGCGGTATTGAGGATATCAACTCCAAACTCCAGGCCGGTCTTTTAACACAGCAAGATTTTGAGGATCAGAAAACAGCGATCATGCAAGCCGCTCTTGAGCAACGCAATATCATCTATGATGAATATGCTCAAAATGCCCAAGAGATTGAAGATAAGTACCAACAAGATAGATTGAATGCTCAAATTGCTCTCGGTGGGCAAATGATTGGTTCAGAAACATCGATGTTTGGTTCTATGTTCGGTGAGCAATCCAAGGCCTACAAGATCATGTTTGCTGCAGATAAAGCCTATGCGATCGCAGCAGCCGGTATTGCGATTCAACAGAACATTGCTCAAGCTGCCAAGGTTGGTTTTCCTCAAAACTTGCCATTAATTGCAGGGGCGATTGCTCAAGGTGCAAGCATTATCGGTAATATCCGTGCAATCAAGGACCAAGGCTTCGCTAACGGCGGTTACACGGGCAAAGGTGGTAAATACGAACCTGCTGGTATCGTTCACAGGGATGAGATCGTATGGTCAAAGGATGATATTAAACGCTGGGGTGGTGTCAATTTAGTTGAGAGTATGCGTAAGAGTGCGAACCCTGAAGCATTCCTCAATAACAACGTCTCAGCAGACAATATTATGCGCCGTGCACTGATGAGCTCTAATGCCTTTATGGAAAGCCAGACGAAATCAAACATCTTCAATCAATTTGGAGATGGCCAGATTATCTATAAGGCTAACCAAGCTAAAGAGTCTTCTAAGATCACTACCGGTTCGGATCTGTACCATGACGGAAAAGTGTATTTCTCACCGAATGGTTTAGTTCAGGATCGATCTAATCTTGAGGATGTCTATGACTTCACTCTGGGCAGATCTGCACGGCCACAGGCTGAGGCGCTAGCTTCAGTTCAACCAACTGCACCCACGATCAACTTTAAAATTGAAGTGGTGAATCAGGTGAAAGGTGCAACGGTCGAAGCAGAGCAACTGGATGAGAATACTGTTCGATTGATTGTAAAAGATGAATTGGATAGGACGCTTCCACGCGAGGTGCCAAAACTTGTGAGTGATCAAATCAAGGAACCTAACTCATCAATTAGTAGGGCCATTTCAACCAACACAACAGCACGGCGCAATCGTTAATTAGATACATACGTATAAGTGGCAGCACCTGTTGACAGCACATCACGCTGCCACCTTCTATCACTAGCCAACCAACCATACAATGAACGAGCTGCCTACGGGTGGCTCTTTTTTTATGCGGAAAAACCGACGGATGTATCAGATTCCATAGCAATTTAGAATCATCACAAAAGCAAAAACCCCAGTGGTGGTGCACTGAGGTTTTTTAATACATCTCAATCGAGCAAAGATAAGGAGAAGTATTTCTATGAATAAGCATACAACAAATTCACAGTTAAAGGTAGATGGTAAAATGAGCGAATCTGGTGCAGATTTTGTTGGTAAATTGCAAAGTATAGCGTTAATCATTTTAGCACTTGCTGTATTAGTCGCAGCAGCAGGATATGTAATATGGTTGTTAAAATAAAAGTTCAATTTAAAACTTAAACCGACCTAAAAATGGTCGGTTTTTTATTGCCTGAAGGAAAGTTATGTACAAGTTAAAACTTAATCCTCAAAAGAGTGGCTATGGCGTGACACCAGGTGATGATGTGAAGCGCCAGCAGTTTGATGGTGGACGTGGCCGCTATTACATCGATGTAAAGCGTAATAGCCACTTAGTCGATGTGAACTGGAGCTTAAGCAAATCAGACTTCAATAAAATGATGGCTTTCTGGCGTGTTTACCAAAGTCAGCCTGCATCATTCTATGTGGATCTGGTGATCGATCAGGGTACACGTCAGCAATACCTGTGCAACTTCATGCCAGGTACTTTCAAAACCAGTGAGGTCAACGGCAATCTATACCGGGTAAATGCCCAGCTTGAGGTTGTACAGAATCAGAAGGACTTGGCTGCTGATCAGGCCTTAATTAAAGACTGGGTGGTGTGATGGATCAGGAATATGCAAAGTTCTTTCTTAATCGTACAGTCGATATTTATCAGCTGGAGTGTATCGAGCTGACACATCCGTCATTCATCAATACTTATCGAGTTGTACGTAATGATGATCAGGGTGTTTATGTCCGGCACAAGGAGAATGACAGCCAGCTATTCTATGAGTATTTGCCTGCCGAGATCCAGCGCTCAGGCATGCTGGGGGATCTGGACCAGTCCTTAACGATTTCAATATCAGGCTTGGGTGATGTGCTGCCGGATGAGTTTGAGCGGGTGATGGAAGGGCAGTATCCAGATATTAAGCCAACCGTTAATTACCGGCTGTACAGCTCGGACAATCTCAATACACCGATGTACTACCTGCTTGGTCTGCAACTGTCAGGCGTGGCCATGGACCACAAGGCGGTAACATTTAAAGCTGAGTCACCGCGACTGAATACCGCCAAAACTGGCGACATCTTCTCACTGGATCGCTTCACCGGTCTGAAGGGGGCGTTATGAAAGGTCATGATCATTTACTTGATCGGCAATATAATCAGGAACGTTATAACTGTGTCCACTTTGCGCATGAAGCTGCAATGGATCTGTACGGCATAGATCGAGGGGAAGCATTGGAGCTGTTCATGCAACCCAAGGGCAGTATTGAATTCAAGCCATCCAGAATAAAGCTACTAAATCCGCTGCCCATGCCCAAGGAAGGCTGCATCGTCGCCTTCCACCCAAGACTAAGAAACAAGCCCCCGCATGTGGGGCTTTTTCGTGGGGGTAAGGTTTTGCACCTGATGGAAAGTGGAGTGTCTTATTTATCTGAACAAGTTGTTATGGCAATGGGGTTTAATCGAGTCAGTTACTATGATTAAGATTATTTATAAACAGGATCCTTTATCTGAAAAGAAAGTGATTGAGCATGCGTCCACAATTGGCCAATGGCTCACAGCAAAATATGAGTATATGCCTGAGCACCTGCGTATCTTTCACAATCCGAGTGATATGGAGCATGCGGAAATTTCAATGGCCAATGAGGTCACACCGAAAAATGCCCATGACTTGAAGCAGCTCGATTTTCTTCCTGGCACATTCATTGTGATCGAGAATCCGAAAGGGATCCCCGCATTGGTTGCTGCAGTCGTTTCATTAGTCGTTGGCCTTGCCGTTGCATTGCTGATGCCAACGCCGTCGATCGCTCAGACCAACCAGAATAACAATCAGTCCTCATCGGCCAACAATGAGCTTTCAAGCCGTGAGAACAAGATGCGGGTAAATGGCCGTATTGTGGATCTATACGGTGCTGCAAACGACACACCTGACCTGATCGCTGTGCCTTACAAAGTGTACGAGAACAACGTCGAAGTTGAGCACATAGTCGGATGTATTGGCCGTGGACACTATCACATCAATGGGGCGTATGACGGTGAAACCAATATTGTTGATATTGCCGGCGCATCGATCGAGGTGTATAGCCCAGATGTCGATATTGTAACTGGCAATCCGTATTTCTTTTTAGGCAGTGAGATTACAACACTACCTTTATCTGTACAGCAACAAAACTCGGTCAATGGCCAGATCCTGCGCTCTGCAGATACACAAGTACTAGAAGGTACCAACCATCTAAGATTTGGTTATCCGAATGAAATCTTAAGATCTGCATCTAATCTTACGGATTTAACTACCAAGTTTGTTAGTAATGATCGGGTAGAAATCACCAATAGCGGTTTCTGGTTCAATAACCAGTTTTATCATTTGGATGGTGTCTACAGTGTTTTGTCTGTTGCAAATGACCGGATGACCTTATCCAATCCAGCCGCAGTCAATCCAGGCTGGTGGATCCTGAAAGAGCTGGAAACCCAGAAAACAGCTGAGTTATCACCACGACTTGCATCGATAGGTGAGAAATGGATCGGGCCATTTGTTCTGGACAATGTTGAGCGTAACCGGGTGCTGTGTAACTTTGTGGCGACCAATGGGCTTTACGCTATTTTCAACGGCAACATTCAAGGTGCATTGGATGTTGAACTTGAAGTGGAAGTGACACCGATTAATGTGAATGGTGAGCCATTGGGTAATCCAATGTTCCAGCGCATTACCATGAAAGGATCTTCAAAGTCGCGTCAGACTGTGGGTGTCACGCTGGATATGACCACTTTCCAAGGGCGTTGCAGTGTCCGTGCACGTCGGGTGACTGGCGCAATCAATGCACCAAGTGTCGTGGATGAGGTGAAGTGGCAAGCTCTTTACGGAGCGTTTCCATTACAAAGCACGCGGTACCACAGTGAAACTGTTTTTCGTGCTCGAACCTATGCCACTACTGGTGCACTCTCGGTCAAGACCCGCAAGATCAACTTTGATCTGCAACGGATGCTACCTTTTTACCAGAATGGCGAAATGACCAAGGAGGTCTTTCCAACTTCAAGCTTTGCAGATGCCCTGGTATCGATGGCATTGGATGACAAGATTGGTCGCCGTACGGTTGACGAGCTGGATCTGGAAAATATCTATCGAACTTACTTTGAGATCGTGGATTACTTCGGTACACCGCTGGCCGCAGAGTTCTGTGCAACCATTGATGATACCAACCTTTCCTTTGAAGAACTGGTCACCAACGTTTGTGACGCAGTAGGGTGTACGGCCTATCGCCAGAACAACAAGCTCAAGCTGTATTTTGAGCGACCTACGGATAACTCGGTACTGTTGTTTAACTTCAGGAATATTTATCCAGAAACTTATCAAAGGGATCTGAGCTTTGGTGTGATGGATGACTACGACGGCCTGATCTATGAATATACGGATCCTGCTGACGATAGCCGTATCAATATCTATTTGCCAGACAAGAGCGCCAAGAATCCTAAAGTGGTGAAATCGGTCGGTGTACGTAACAAGTGGCAAGCACACTTTAATGCATACCGACTGTGGAACAAGATGCGCTTCCAGCGTCGATCCATCACTTTTGATGCGGCATCCGAGTCTGAATTGCTGGTTCTACGTGACCGGATTGCAGTGGCGGATTATCGCAATGGTATTCACCGCAGCGGGGATGTGCTGCAGCAAGAGGGTTTAATCCTCACTCTCAGTCATGATGTGGAATTCATTGCAGACAAAAGCTATGTGATTTATCTGCAGATGAGTGATGGCAGCGTGGACCTGATTCCTGTGACTGCAGGTGCTGCTTCAAACAAAGTCGTGTTAGGGCGTCTGCCGAATAGTCCACTCAAGCTCAATCCAGAGGATTACATCAACACGACTTATATCGTGGTGAGTGATGATACTAAAGGCTCGTTGCCTTATCTGGTGGCCAAGAAAGAACCTGTAGGCAAGACAAGCAATAAAATCACCGCCATCAACTACGATGAACGCTATTACATGAACGACAAGGATTTCAACGAATTGCCTCCAGATACAACTCCAATTTATATCCGTTATGACCAGCTTGATATCAATCTGGCTCGTCTATATCAGATGCAAAGAGGAGAACTGCCAGCATTTGGAGAAATCAATTTTGTGGTTGAGCCTGGTGTATTGATTTTAAGCTCAAGTTCGTTTCGACCATTAACCGAGCTTATCTTTAGACATTGGAGTAATCGACCTTCAATTAAATACGTTGCAGGCGAAATGCCAGAAATTCCTGCTATTGATACAGGTGAATTTCCACCTGATCTGGTTGTGAATCTAACTATTAAAGGAACTGCTATCGGCCGTGGTGGTGATGGTGGTATTGCTCATGCGGCATATTTTGGTGAGAGTGATTACGAGAATGCATTTACTAAAACTCGTCGTGATGGACATGCTGGTGCACCAGGGTTATTGGTGCGTCACAGCAAAGTGAACCTGATCATCGATGGCGGCATTGTTGCGCGTGGTGGTTCTGGTGGTGGAGCTACGCCAAGTGGAATTAGTACCAAATACAACTACGCGATTCAAGGTGTTCCTGGCGGTGGTGGTGCCCCATTTGGAAGGGTCCTGAGTTATGTTCCAGTTGCTCAAGAAGTACCTCAATTCAGGGCATTTTTTGAGAACAATTATATTGTCAATAGAGTTAGTGACGCCACGCTGACAGTACCTGGTCAAGGGTATCGCAAGCAGGATAAGGATGAAGGCACACCTCTATCTGGCTATGGTGGAGTATGGGGGGGAGTTGGTACCGCAGCGGTAAGTAGTGATACATATGGATGGAGATATCACGGGACTTTTGCTGGGTTACCTGGACCAGGTGGACCGGCCATTATTGGTGCACCGTTGCTGACCCTGCAGATAATCAATGGAGGACAAATCCTACAAACACTCTAACAGTCTTAAATCTTTTATAAGCACCCAAACGGGTGCTTTTTTATTGTCAAAATTTCTGGAGAACGACATGACAGAAAAACAGGGGGCTGTTGAGGCTGCAGCAAATGCAGCCGCGACCGCAACCAAATTTAGTTATACAACATACACAAGTGCAGGGGTGAGCGTGGTGTCTTGGTGGGCTTCAATTGACTGGATGGCGGTACTTGGTGTTGTAGTGGCCGTGGCAACATTCATTTTAAATCTTTATTACAAACGTAAAGAGAATCAGCGTGCCGATGAAATTCACCAGTTGCGTATGAAGCAATATGAACAAACGAAAGAACGGATAAAAGGGGATTTTGATGAAAAGTGAAAACACCCGAACTTATTTGGCCTTTGCTGCGATAGCAATGTCACTGCTTTGTGTTGTGGGGCTTTTCTTTATAGAGGTACCGGATAAGAACCGTGACCTCATTAACGTCGCTCTGGGTGCGATTTTGGGATGGTCTGGAACTGTTGTCGCTTTCTACTTCGGTTCAAGTGATAAGCAGAGGAAAGAAGTTGAAACTGTAGAACCATTACCTACACCTAATGGATTACTTACCTTGCCGAAAGATAAAGACAGGCCAAATCAGTAATTTAGTTTTGAATCAACGTGACCGCCTAAGGGCGGTTTTTTTACACCTATAGGAAAGTGAAATGAATAGAAAACCTTTTTTTGATGAAGCACGTAAATTGGCTGGCGGTAAACTAACACAGGTTCAGGTGGATGACTTAAACAAAGTGGTTGATGGTCTTGCTTCTTCAAAAGGAAAGACCACAAGTCAGGTTGGTATTAATTTGATTGTTAGTTTTGAAGATTTGAAACTTGATGCTTATGATGATGGTGTTGGTGTCTGGACGATCGGCTATGGTACCACGGTGTATCCAAACGGCGTAAAGGTAAAGCAAGGAGATACCTGTACCTTAGGCCAAGCCAAGGAATATTTTGCGCATGACTTAAACCGTTTTGAGAAAGCAGTAAATCAAAGTGTGAAGGTATCCATTAATCAAAACCAGTTTGATGCATTGGTCAGCCTAACTTACAACATTGGTGAGCAGGCATTTAAAGATTCAACTTTGTTGGCCAAACTGAACAAGGGCGATTATTTTGGTGCAACTGACCAGTTCCCACGTTGGAATAAAGGTGGTGGGCAGGTAATGAAGGGCTTGGTCCGTCGACGTGCTGCAGAGCGAGAGCTCTTCTTAAAAAAGTAATTTATCGCTGCAAGCGTTCGCCAGTTTCCTTGGTTCTGAGCCTTGCGGTATTGATACTTTTGTCAGGATGCACGGCGCATACGATCAATAACAACATACACGTTGGTATTTGTGTGAAAGCGCTTTGATTGGCATTATGTTCCATTTTTAATTTGTGGCCAACTTGTCTGCATCTGAGATACTGGTTAACGATCGACAACATAAGTTGTTGAAAAACATATAAACCAAAAAAATGCCAATTTTAACGGATTGGCATTTTTATAAAAAAACAATTATCAATATAAACTTCTTGTATGTATATGCGGATATGCGTATATTTAAATAATAATACTAAGTTGAGCTAGAAAATGGATCAAACCGATTTCTTCAAATGTCTTTCAGATCAAACTCGTTTGGATATCTTGAGGTTGGTTCTTGCTAAAAACAGTATTTGTGTCTGTGAGCTCACAGAACAACTTGAACTGAATCAACCTAAAATTTCTCGGCACTTGGCACTATTAAGAAATCTTTCCGTATTGCTAGACGAAAGAAAAGGGCAATGGGTGTATTACAGTTTAAATCCAGATCTCCCTGAATGGGCTAAATCTGTTTTAAATATTATTGCAAATCAAAATGATGAAGCTATTAACAGTCAAAATGTTATTTCGTCAATATCAATTCAATGTGAGTAATATCAATGAAATTTTTATTTCTATGTACAGGCAACAGCTGCCGTAGCATCCTGTCAGAAGTTCTTTTTAACAGTCGTGCACCTGAAGGGTGGAAAGCATACAGTGCAGGAAGTAAGCCATCAGGACAAGTACATCCATTAACCATAGAAACTTTAGAAAATCTTGGTCTTTCAACAGATGGTTTATGGAGCAAAACAATTGATGACTGTGAACAATATCAACCTGACGTGGTGATTACTGTTTGCGATTCAGCAGCTCAGGAAGCGTGTCCCCTTTATTTGGGCGGAGCGATCAAAGCACATTGGGGCTTGGCTGATCCTTCACATTTAGATTTGCCGAAAGAAGAAAAATTAAAAGCATTCCAAGTTACTGTTGATCATATCAACCGCCGCTTAGATGCTCTTTTCGCACTGGACACAGCAAATATGACACGCCCTGAATTGATTTCTGCAATCAATCACATCTCAGATATTGAATGAGAACATCATGGCTCAGCAAAGATTGTCCTTTCTAGATCGTAACCTCACGCTATGGATTTTTATCGCCATGGCATTGGGGATTGCGATAGGTGTGTTTTTTCCGCAAGCCTCCGTCGCTTTGGATAAAATGAGTGTTGATTCAGTCAATATTCCAATTGCGATTGGCTTGATTTTGATGATGTATCCACCGTTAGCCAAAGTAGATTATGCAGCCCTACCACAAGTGTTTAAAGACAAAAAAACCGTAACTTTGTCTTTGGTACAGAACTGGATGATAGCACCAGTACTAATGTTTGCATTAGCCATTATTTTTTTGCATAGCTATCCAGAATATATGACGGGCCTAATCCTGATTGGGTTAGCTCGCTGTATTGCAATGGTCTTGGTGTGGAATGGTTTAGCCTGCGGTGATAACCAATATGTAGCTGCATTAGTAGCATTTAATAGTATCTTCCAAATTTTATTTTTTAGTACGTATGCATGGTTGTTCTTGACCTTCCTACCACCTTATTTTGGTGTTGCGGGGCAAGTGATCAATGTCGATTTCTGGACCATTACCCATGCGGTATTGGTGTATCTGGGCATTCCATTTTTCCTTGGCTTTATTACGCGATTCACTCTAGTGAAAGCTAAAGGTCTTGATTGGTATCAACAAGTCTTCTTACCTAAGATCAGTCCACTGAGTTTGTTAGCTTTATTGTTCACGATTGTGGCGATGTTTAGCTTAAAAGGTAACGATGTGGTGAGCTTACCTATGGATGTTCTGCGTATTGCCATTCCATTGACGATTTACTTTATCGTGATGTTCTTTATTAGCTTCTTTATGAGCCGGTGGATGGGGAATGACTATGCTAAAACAACAGCAATTTCTTTTACAGCTGCAGGTAATAACTTCGAATTAGCATTGGCTGTCGCCATTGCAACTTTTGGTTTAGCTTCACCAGTCGCTTTTACCACGGTAATTGGGCCATTGGTTGAAGTGCCTGTGCTGATTGCTTTAGTCAGTGTGTCTTTGTGGCTGAGAAAAAAGTTTTTTAAAGAAGAGGTGTAATTTTTATGACTCTCCCAAATGTAGATATGAATCTTCTTGATCAACCTACTTTAGAAAAAGTACAAGCTAAAGAGCTGGATCATCCAGCACGTATTTTGCTGCTGTATGGCTCTAACCGCGAGCGTTCATATAGCCGATTGGCAGTGATGGAAGCCGGGCGTATCTTGGAGAAGTTTGGTGCAGAAGTAAAAATCTTTCATCCGAAAGGTCTGCCTTTACCTGAAGATGCGGACACTGAGCATCCAAAGGTGAAAGAGTTGCATGCTTTACTCGCCTGGTCTGAAGGGATGGTGTGGTGCTCACCTGAACGCCATGGTTCCATGAGCTCAATCTTTAAATCGCAAATTGACTGGATTCCGCTTGCTGGCGGGGCAATTCGTGCGACTCAAGGTAAAACATTGGCATTGATGCAAGTCAGTGGGGGATCGCAATCATTTAATAGCGTGAATCAGATGCGTATTTTGGGGCGCTGGATGAGGATGATTACGATTCCAAACCAATCTTCAATTCCTAAAGCATTTTTGGAATTTGAAGAGGATGGACGTATGAAAGCCTCTTCTTATTATGACCGTATTGTGGATGTGATGGAGGAGCTTTATAAATTTACCTTGCTTACCCGTGGGCAAAGCCAGTATCTAACCGATCGTTATTCAGAGAGAAAAGAATCCGCAGAAGAGCTGTCTAAAAGAGTAAATCAAAAAAATATATGATCTGATATAGACGCGAGCCCTCTGAGGAGGGCTTTTATCATTGGCTAATTTCTTTGCAAATTTTCTTAATTATCCTTAATTTTTGTTTTTTAAGATTAGGCTATCTTTTTCAATCTTTTCTGCTGCTTTCCAACTCGGAAGAAGGCTCAAACGTTCAACATAGCTTTGAAGATGTGGATAATTTTCACCTTGGGCCATATTATGGATTAAGCCATGAAGTCCGAATCCCATCATAAAGTCTGCTCCAGTTAAACGATCGCCTACTAAAAATTCTTTATTCTCTAGATAATTATTTAAAAAACCAAAGACTTTATCAAATTCAACTTGAGCATAGTCTTCTAGAAATGCCAATTTGGTTCCCTGTTTCATTTCTATCGCATTAAAAGTTTTTAGTAGAAATGGGACCATGGCTGAGCTTTCAGCGAAATGAATCCATTGTAGGTAATCTGCATATGCAGCATCATTTATATCTGGTGCTAGGTGAGGGGCAAGCTTTTGAATTAATAACTCTACTATAGCACCCGATTCTGCAATGACTTTACCTTCCCACTCAATCACGGGAGATTTTCCTAAAGGATGGATCTTTTTTAATGACTCAGGAGCCAAATGCGTGGTTAAGTCCCGGTAATAGCACTTCAACTGATAAGGTTCTTTAATTTCTTCAAGTAACCACAAAATTCGAAAAGAGCGTGATTGGTTTAAGTGATGTAATGTAATCATGATAATTCCAATTTTAAAAATTTATGGGTAATTTCCCATGTCCTAGTCGTATCGTAGAGCTAGCTGTTGCTGTAGCAAGGTCTTAGACAGAGTGGTAACGCCATACAGTTAAACATGAGTTGTCCTTAGGAAGTTTGATTAAACTCTCAAATATAGAATGATAGTATGTATATTGACCTTCTAGCACTGCTAATCACGATTAAGCTTGCTTATGAATGGTAAAGAGCCTATAAACCTAACCTGTCGGTGCGGGATGGAGCAGTCTGGTAGCTCGTCGGGCTCATAACCCGAAGGTCGTTGGTTCAAATCCAGCTCCCGCTACCAACCGATTTAATTAATTTTGCTCTTTGATGTATTTAAAGTTGCTATTCTGGAAAGAACAAATAGCAATTGAAATTAGCTTATATAATCCTAAACAAAGCTATATATTATTAAATTCTAGAAACTCAGTTATCATCTCTTATCTGTCTAGCGTATAGTAAATAAAATCAATCATTTGAGCTCTTAAGTAGAGTGATTTTGTGTTAACAATTATTAATGACTGGCGCGTAGCCAAAGCCATCGATGGCAATGAAATTTGTGTGAAAATTATCCCTTTGAAACGTCAACAGAGTACGTTACAAGGTTTCAAATGGGTAGAAGTTGGAAAAAGAGTACTACTAAATTGTGGCCAAGAAATTGACTTTAATTTAGATGGAAATAGTTTCTATACTGATGTTAATCAACTTTATCGATTAATCTAACTAATTCACACATTTGTAGTATCTTTTTAATAAAGATGAAATGGATTAAAGCATTTTTAAAATTATGATTTAATCCCTAAATAAAGTATATAAGGTTTAAAATATGTCTGATACATCTACTGGTACAGTTAAGTGGTTCAATGAAGCTAAAGGTTTTGGTTTCATCCAAGCTGATTCTGGTGAAGATTTATTTGCTCATTTCAGCGAGATTCAAAGCAGTGGCTTTAAAGTTCTGAATGAAGGTCAACGAGTAAGTTTCGTTTCTGGTCAGGGTAAGAAAGGTCCACAAGCTACTTATATTAAAGCTATTTAATTGATAGAAAAATAAAAAGCTCACTATATGTGGGCTTTTTATTTTCTTACATACACAAAATTATGTAACTTAATATAGACTTTCCTCCCCCGGGGGACGGGTCTTAAATCTACGGTGGAACCACATATATTGTGTAGGATACATACTAATTTGGTTTTCAAGTATTTGATTAACTCTAGTCGCATCAACTACTTCATCGGTACTTGGAAAATTGTCTAATGCAGGCTCTAAGAGAACATGATATTGAGGGTTCTTTATATCACCTGTCCTATAGAAAAATAATGGAATGGCAACTGCGTCTGCAATTTTCATTAAACGCCTATGAGCTGTCAGGGTAGCTGCAGGAACATTGAAGAAAGGGGCCATTACACCTTGTTTTAAACCGAAGTCTTGATCTGGGCTATACCATATAGCATGACCTTGCTTTAAATTTTTGATAAGCTCCTTCATATCATTTTTCGGAATTTGATTCTGATAAACTCTAGAACGCCCTCTAATGATCAAGAAATTTAAAAGAAGGTTATTTTGCGGTCTATACACAACATCTAAATTAAAGAAGCAACTACTTACGAAACCTCCAGCATCTAAAAGTGTAGTATGACTCCCAAGGAGCAGTATACCTTTGTCTTTATGCTTTTTAAGGTGTTCTAATCCATCTATATGAATTCTATTTGCAAACCATTTAGGTGAGTACCAAGAATTTATAGCCTCAAAATAACCAAGCATTCCATTAAAAAAAATTTGTTTAGCATCTAATTCAATTTGATAGGACGATTTCTGAGGAAAACATAAGTGTAAGTTACGAAGAGTTGTCTTTCGGCGAGATCCTAAAGTCTTCCATGCTATTTTTGATAAAATTTCTGCAAGACGCCATTGAAGCGCCCAGGGCAATAATGCCAACACTAATAAAATTCCAATAGAAACCCAGATAAACCAATATTTAGGTAGCAAAAATGACCAGAGAAACGTACCTGCGATATACGGATATGTGTAATTCATAGCAGAGTGTTTCTTAAGAAGAGTCTTGTATAGAGTAACATAGATAATTTTTATTCAGTTATTTAATTATTACACGATAATCTACTGGTAAGATTGATGAGTAGTGCTAATTAACCTAAATGAAAATAACAGCTTATAAGAATTGGCATTATATTAAATTACTTGAAAGTGGGATTTTATAGTTACATATCTCAACTAGCATAGAATAGTTTTGGGTTTGATTGTTATTCCTATAAGTTTTTGGATGTATTCTCAAGCATATCTATTTTTTACGTAGTTTGGTTGGGTATTATCTTTTTTATTGTTAATCAGGCTTGTATTCAGTTTTCTTAAGAAAAAGTTTTTATAAAGGTTAACTTGGTAACACTGAACTCAAGAATAATATGATCTTTCTCTTGAAATATATGAGAGTCCATTAAATAAAACTAATCCTGCTTGTATAATGTCTTCTTTTTAAACATTTTATTATTCTTGTAAAAATAAAGTATTACAATTCAATGGCGGTTTATAGACTTTTTGTGATGATCCTGAGTTAAAATAATATAACTGTATATTCAGTATCGTTTGGTGAGCTAGCTATGAAAGATGGAATTTACTTACTAACATTTAAAAGCAGTGATAAAGATTTTGGAAATGGAATACTTGTTGTTGATGATGAGATAGCTGATGGAGGAGATACAACCTATTCTTACAATGGGTATATTGAAGAGAATCGGCTAATCTTAAGTCTCAGCAAGCACAATATAAATGTACATTCTCTTTTTGGAGGTTCTGGATCACTAAAACTTAATTTAACTTTTCAAGAGGATAATCAAGGCTATATGTTGCATGGAAATGTTGAAAATTTACAGACTGTACCTTTACTCGTCCAAGCAAAACTAATTGGTAAAAAAAGTTAGCTTTTTCATTGCTTAAAGTTTTTCTTAAATTAGAAAGCCTATTTTAGGCTTTTTTAATAAAATAATTTCAATAGCTTGAATTTTAAAGAATTAATTGAGTTTATTGGTTAAATATTTTTTTAAAGAAGTTAGTAATACTAATCTGAAGCTTAAGTTCAAACACATTAATTTTAATTAAGGGTTTGATGAGAAAGGATTTAGAGATAATAATATAGGTGTAAAACTTTGGGGGTGTAATGTTCATATTTATTAGTTAATTATAGTTTTCTAGATTTTGTAGGAATTAATTACAACTTAATGCAAGTTCATGCTATCTATATATCAACTAAAGGCTTATTGTGAATGAGTGATAGATAGTTATCTACACATCATTATACAGGAGAGACACTAATGTCTCAGAATCAAGATAATTCAAAACAACAGTCTAATCAACAAAATCAACCACCTGGACAACAACAGCAATCTGACCCTAAACAGAACCCCCCTGTACAGCCAGATTCACAGCAGCCGGTGATTAATCAGCCTAAAGAAAATAATGAACAATCTAAATGATCATTATTGATTTAGAATTTTAACTATTTAGTATAGTTAAAAAAGTTGGCATTAGAGAGCTACAAATAGCTCTCTAATTGTCGTTTCCAGTTTGTTGATAAAGTGAGTGATTGTGGATTGTATATATAAGAGTGAAATAATATGATTTTGGCCTTTTTTATAATATCAGTATTATTATGGGTGCTATATTTTAAGTTTGAAAAGAAGATAAGAAAAAAAGGTAGGGTACAAGAAATGCCTAATACCACGCTAAATATTCTAGGAAAAATATTTAATGAAGCAGGAGAAGAGTATGCACATGAAGTAATAGTTATACTTTATCAAAATGAATTAAAAACAGTGATAGGGATAGAAAGTGAAGAGTTTATTAAAGTCAAAAAGGATGCAATTATTGCTCAAGAAGCTACAGGAGAGGTTGGGGTATATATTGATACTTTAAGGGTCGGATATCTAAATGAGAGTAGCGCCAAAGAATTTTGTAATTTTATAAAAATAAAAAGTTTATCTGAACATGACGCTTTTGAGGTTGATGCAATCGTCATTGGAAATCCAAAGGGTGATAAATGGTATGTAAAACTAAACATGCCCCATGATATGCAAAAATTTAGATATAAACTTTATTAATTAAATTTTATAAGATTGTATCTTATATATCCAATTGAATAATAATTATAAAATTAAAAATATGTAAGTTATTGTATTAATTGGGGATTACAAATAAAGACATTACTTAAACTTAAGCCCTAAAAGAATAATCTGATCTTTTTTCAAGAATACTTTAAGCTTGTGTCTCTTGTGTATTTCCAGATGTTTAAAATATGAAAATTAAATACTTAATCTTTGCGTTACTCCCATTGTCTTTAATGGCTTGTCAAAAAGTACAAAACGATACTAATAGTGCTGCCTCTGAAGTTGCTACTGCAGCTGCAAAGAATTTGTCTGAATATAACTGGACATATCAAGGTGCAAAAGACTCTAAACCCCTGATTTTATCATTTAATTCAGAGCAAAAACTCTCAATTCAAACAGGTTGTAATAACCCTGGTGGTACTTGGAAGATTGAAGGGAATACAATTGTAACTTCAGGACTAGTATCAACTTTGATGGCTTGTGCCGATGAGGATTTAATGAAACAAGAAGATCTAGCTGTAGAAATCTTCAACGAGAAAAAAGTACCTTTTGAAATCAGCACCGTAAATGATCAAGCAATTTTGACAGTGACTGATAGCAAAGGACAAAAACATGTATTCACAGGTGTTAAAGTGACGAAATAAGAGTTAAGAATTTTATTAGCTCTTAACCTCTATTTGCCAAGGTTAGTCAATCAGTCAGAATGCATGAATGTAATTAATATTAATTGATGCAAATAGCAGGTATATTGTTAGATGATTGAATAGGGTTCACAACCAGTCAATCAATAAAAAGCTCATCGAAAGGTGGGCTTTTTATAGAAATGTTCACTCTCCCTTGAGATGGAATTTATTAAAATGCCGTCGACTACTTACATGACAAAAATCTGTGGTTAAAATAAGAACAATTAATGTAACAGAAATAATCGGCTAAAATTGGGCGCCGATTAGAATTAAGTAATTGAATTTATTGAATGAATACTACGTTGACATCGTAGAGGTCTCCAGTTCGAGTCTGGATATACCTACCAAGATATTAAAGTCATATAACTTTTTATGAAGTTACATGAACTCCAAAGCCCTGAGTCAGAACGATTCAGGGCTTTTTTTATAGCTTCAAAAAGGTAGGTGGGACTAACTGATAAAACAAGACGTAGCGACAAGAAGATTAATAATAGGTCTATTAAGCTGTTGCATTTTTGTTTTTAATTGTTGATTTTAATCGATAATTTATAAGACCTACTTTTTGTAGGGCATTTCTCGAGTAAACTATGCCCATCGTAGTCTGATATCGACTGTTTAAGGACATAAACAGTGTTTTACGATGAGGTTTTGGAATGGTATTACTTATAAATTCTCGGGCGCGATAAAGGCGTTATGAGCTTAGTGAAGTTAATGAAAAAATTTATTTTAACGGGCCTTACTGCAATGGTTGCAGTACTTTCTACCCAGACAATGGCAGCAGATTTTGTTGCAGGTAAAGATTATACGGTTGTACAAAATCCAGAAAAAACGTCTGTTCCAGATAAAATCGAGGTACGGGAATTTTTTTGGTATGGCTGTACCTATTGCTTTAAATTAGAACCGCATATGCAAAGCTGGTTAAAGCAGATTCCAAAAGATGTGTATTTTCTTCGCACGCCGGCAGCAATGACACCCATGTGGGAGCAGGGTGCGCGTGCCTATTATGTCAGTGAAGCATTAGGCATTCGTAAGCGGACACATTTACCATTATTCCATGCCAATTTTTCTGGCAATCAAAGAATTTTGCAAAAGGAAGCTTTTGCTAAATTTTTTACCCAATACGGCGTACCTGAGCAAAAGTTTAATAGCATGTTTGATTCTTTTGCAATCACAGCAAAAATTGCCGAATCCAATCAATTGGCGCGTAAATACCAACTTACAGGCGTTCCTGCGGTCGTGGTAAATGGTAAATATATTGTTCAGGGCGGTGATGAAAAGGTTGTGCAAGTGGTGGATTATCTGGTGAATAAAGAACGTAAAAACAAATAATGTTTAGTTTTTTTATGAGGACATTATTTTGAGTTCAACACATTGTTTAGACAGTTTGCTTCGTCACGGCCATGCTGTGTTGGGTTTAGCTTTTTAGCATTAACAGGGTGCTTGACCCCATTCATAATTGGTGCTAATTTAAACAATAAGGAAGTCATATACTATTTGGGATTTAAGAGAAATCTTGCCTAAATGCAAAAAGATATGATGACCTGAATACACAGCTAACAACGAACGAAACAATCTAGATTGTTTTTAAAAATGTTCAAGGTTGTAGAAAAGCCCGTTAATCGGGCTTTTTTAATGTCTATCTTTTTTAAAGTCTAGACTCAGGATATAGTCGTTTCTAAAGATTGGCAGGGCACACAAGATTTCTAATGCTGTTATTTATTATTGTACTGGTTGTGATTGGCTTGGTTTTATTCATACTCTGGGTAAAGAAAACCAGCGCTAGCCAAGTTTCATCTGACTCTAGTGATTCGTATTCGCCAACGCCTTATATCAATGACTCATCTCAACATCATGCTTCCAGACCTACCGATCAGTGTAGCATAAGTGACAGTACTAGCTCGGATTCGGGGAGTTGTGATGGTGGTGGAAGTAGCGATTAAAAAGCTCGTACCCCCGAGGGAGGAGTACGAGTTAAAACGGGACTTAAGGTAGGTCAAACCAGATCATCTGACTGTCTTGCAGCGCAGTAATGGTTGCTGTTTCATCAAATAGCAAGGCATCACCAGCTTTGACTAAATGATCTGCAATCATCACTTCACCTGAAATAACATGCACATAGTTCACTTTTTTCCGTGCTGTAACGTCTAGATGTTGATCCTTTTCAATGACCGCGGTTTTTACTTCAGCATTTTGACGGATCAGCATTGGTGCAGATTCATCACCTGCGATCAAGTGCCATTGGTTTGGATGATCTTTCGGATTGAGCTGAATTTGCTGATAGGTGGGTTCTGCATCTTGTACATTCGGTTGAATCCAGATCTGTAATAGATGCACCGCTTTATCATGCTTGTTCATTTCACTGTGAGTGACACCTGTACCCGCACTCATCAATTGCCATTCACCAGCATTGATCTGGCCTTCATTGCCCATGCTGTCTTTATGGGAAATGGTGCCATCCAGTACACAAGTCAGGATTTCCATATTGTCGTGCGGGTGAGTACCAAAACCATTGTGTGCAGCCACGGTATCATCATTAATGACGCGCAGGGCACTGACACCCATGTATTTCGGGTTGTACCAGCTACCAAATGAAAAACTATGATAGGTGTCTAACCAGCCTGCTTTAACATGACCACGATTTTCACTGCGATGTAGATAAGCATTCATCTTTCATCTCCCAAATTATTATGTTCTGCTTGATGCTTATATTATCGATTCATAATAGGGATAAACAGTCTTTTATTGCGACGTGTTGTTCTATAATTGAGATGATGGGGTTGCTTATTGTAAGGGTATAAAAAAGGCCGAATACAAGATTCAGCCTTTTAAGGTTTTATACAGAGGTATGAAACGCTTATTTTGATTTGTTTTCCAATTGTGGAATTGCAGAGCCTTGACCTACAGAAAGCAGACCAGTTTCTGTGTAGATACCCAATTTTGCACGTGTATCTGTGATATCAAGGTTACGCATGGTTAACTGACCGATACGATCCATCGGTGTAAACATCGAATCACCTTTCTCCATGGTCAAACGCTCAGCTTCATAAGTAAGGTTCGGAGATTCAGTGTTCATAATGGTGTAATCATTACCACGACGTAATTCGAGCGTTACAGTACCGGTAATCGCTTTCGCAACCCAACGTTGTGCAGTTTCACGAAGCATCAATGCTTGTGAATCGAACCAGCGACCTTGGTAAAGTAAACGACCTAAACGTAAACCGTTGATACGGTATTGTTCAATGGTATCTTCGTTATGAATACCGGTGACTAGACGCTCATAAGCAATGTGTAACAATGCCATGCCTGGTGCTTCATAAATACCGCGAGATTTTGCTTCGATAATACGGTTTTCGATCTGGTCAGACATACCTAAACCATGACGGCCACCGATACGGTTTGCTTCTAAAATAAATTCAACCGGATCTTCGATGCGTTGGCCATTGAGCGCAACCGGCATACCTTCTTCAAAAGTAATGCTCACTTGTTCTGGCTGGATTTCAACCTCGTCTTTCCAGAATGCCACGCCCATGATCGGATCTACGATTTTAATACCGGCATTGAGGTATTCTAAATCTTTGGCTTCATGTGTTGCGCCCAACATATTCGAGTCAGTTGAATAGGCTTTTTCTTTTGACATTTTATAGTCAAAGCCGTTGTCGATTAAGAATTGCGACATTTCGGCACGGCCACCTAACTCATCAATAAACTGTTGGTCTAACCACGGTTTATAGATTTTAAGGGCAGGGTTGGTCAATAAGCCGTAACGATAGAAACGTTCAATATCGTTACCTTTATAGGTTGAGCCATCACCCCAGATATTAACGTCATCTTCTTTCATTGCGGTGACCAGCATGGTACCGGTAACTGCACGACCTAAAGGTGTGGTATTGAAATAAGGAACACCACCTGTGCTGATATGGAATGCGCCACATTGAATCGCTGCAATACCTTCAAGCGCAAGTTGTAAACGACAATCGATTAATCGAGCTTTGACTGCACCGTACTGTTCAGCTTTCTTTGGAATAGCATCATAGTCATCTTCATCAGGTTGACCCAGATTTGCAGTGTATGCATAAGGCTCTGCGCCTTTCTGTTTCATCCATAATAAAGCTGCTGAAGTGTCTAAACCACCAGAGAAGGCAATCCCTACTTTTTTACCTACTGGTACATGCTGCAAGATCGTTGCATTATCAGTCATTGCTAGTCCTAACTATTTCGAAATAGGCACCCTAATACTTCGGTGACCAAAGAGAATTTATACGTTCCGTACTATATCACTTTTCAAATCGATTTTTTTTCTGTTAGGAGAGGAATTCTTTTTTTTTCATTTGAAAAATAGATTAACATCAGAAAAATATAAAGTTTTACGATAAACATAAAGTTTTTATGAAGATTCTAAACAGGGTGAAATAATAAAATGCTAGAAACACACAATCAAACGCTCTCTACATTACATCGCATTGTCGCGTTTATCTTGATATCAGATCTCGTTTATGTGATTTATAATTTATTTATGCACATGCCCCATTACTTTATCGGTGGTCTCTTCGGGCGTATAGCCTTGATTGCTATTCATTTCCTATGTGCGAAAAGTGTTCAGACGGGAACTACTCGTAGTCGTATTGGTTCAATCTTAATGACGGTCTTTATGCTCAATATGTTTCCTTTAGGAACGGTTGTGGCTGTTGTCATGCTGTTTTTCTCTCTATTCAGATGGGAAAAATATTCAACTTTTAAACTGCCAACTGAACTGCAAAAAAGTTAACGATGTCCTTGAAAATGAGCTCAAAGCGCATCATTTAGGCCAATAAATTGCTTCTCAATCGGGGTAAATACATGGTCCTGACGTGCAATCAGATAAAGACCGATATCCCGATACTGTTCAGGCGTTTCCCGATAGTATTGAATCTTGTATTTCTCAATCAATGACTTGGCAATCATGGAAATGCCCATACCCAACTGGGTAAAGTGAATTAAAGCTTCATGATCATAAATATGGGTGAGTTCACCCTTTTTGAGATTATAGTCGCTATAGATGCTATCCAGAGTTGTGGCATAGCAGCATTGTTCAGAGGCCAGCAAGATATTTTGATGATTCAGACACTCTTCAAGACTGTCGTGGTTAATCATATTTTTGCCAATAATCACCAGTTGATCATCCGCCTTTTGAATATATTGCAGGTTCTTTTGTTTTGGATGACCTAGTGCATAGGCCATATCCAGATTGCCCGCGAGGATTTCATCTTCAATATAGCCCGTCGAACCAGTTTTCATGGTAATCGAGAGGTCAGGATAAGCCTCATATAATTTGCTAAAAGATGGATAAAAACGCATGCCGCCGAGACTGGTATTGGTCCCGAAACGCAGTACGCTTTCTTGTTGATAGATTTTATTTTCGGTTTCCTCCCAGGTGAACATCATTTTTTTATATTGGGTATACAAATTCATGCCTGATTCAGTCAGTTCAACGCCTTTGGGTCTACGGATAAATAACTGGCGTTTGTAATGATTTTCAATCTTCTTGATTTTTGCAGTCATATTGGATTGTAAATGATTGAGCTTATGTGCCGCCGCCGTAATACTTTTCAGCTCGGCCACAGTCACAAAAGAACGGATATCATTAATATCAATATTCACGGCAATTCCTCAATCGTGCCAGCTCATCCATTCCGAAAGATAAAATTCAAAAAGGAGAGTCTGCTAAATGGGCATCAAAAAAAATGATGGATCTATTAAAACATAGCATTATTCATGATGTCATTTATTTTATACACTAACATGACTTTCCAAGGGTTGAGTACAACACGTGAATATTCGAGTCGTAAGCGCAATCGCGTTGTTATGTCTAGTCTGGGGTTCTTTATGGGGCTTGGTTAAACACAGTTTGCAAGTCTTTCCACCATTCCTGTTTATTTCTACACGTTTGATTCTGGCTGCACTGACTTTAATGATCATACAGCGAATGCTGAAGAAATCGATTCTGCCAAAACCGTCAGAGTGGAAGCCCTTGATGATTTTAAGCTTGCTGATTTGTCTAGGTTTCTATGCAACGCAAACTTTTGCGATGCAATTTGTGGATTCAGGATTATCGGCAGTGCTGGTCTTTACCATGCCAATTTTTATTGGGGTGCTGGCACATTATTTCTTAAACGAGCGTTTGAATAGCCAAAAGGGTATAGGGCTGGTTTTAGGTACATTGGGGCTGATCGCCATTCTCTGGCCACAACTGCAGCATATCCATATGAATACCTCATTGCTTGGACAAATTTTGTTAATTGGTTCTGGCTTCTTTTGGGCCTTATCAACGGTGTTTATTAAAAAGAATTTTGCGACGTATGACAAAATCAAGCTGACCATTTGGCAACTGTTATTAGGTGGCGCTGTTATTTTTGCTGGTGCTTTAGCTTTTGAGCCTGTAGATGTCCAGGTTTGGCTCAACCCTTTAAATGAATCTGCCTTATTTTATATTGCAGTGGTTGGAACAGGATTTGCATTTGCATTATGGAACTGGATCGTGAGTCAGGTGGATACTTTTGTTGCCTCGATCTCAATCATGTGTATTCCAATTCTGAGTCTAGTTTTTGGTTCGCTGATCTGGCATGAACCTTTAACCCTGAACATCTTAATCGGTGCGGTCTTTATTTGTCTGGGCATTGTGATGAGTTCGCTCAAAGTGAAAAAAACCAAAAGTCGTCTGGCTTATTCATGCAATCAACAGCCTTAAGCGATGTGCCATTTTTAAATGTTGGCGTAAAAAAGCAGTCAGTGAAATGGCTGCTTTTTTATAGGTCGATAATGAAGAATAGTTTCTAGTCATCACGTTAAATTGACACTTTCAACCATTAAAATTCGCCCTATAGTCATCCCAAATCAATAAAAAAGTATTAAAGTACTATGCAACAAGTTGCAAAGCCAAAATTAAAGAAGGAATACCATGACTAGCTATGCAAATATCTTAAAACCATTACATTTGGGTTTTACTACCATTAAAAACCGTGTCGTAATGGGCTCAATGCATTCAGGTTTAGAAGATCGTTTTTTTAATTATCCTAAACTTGCGGCTTATTTCGGTGAGCGTGCAAAGGGTGGTGTTGGCTTAATTATCACGGGGGGGATTTCTCCAAACCGTCAAGGCTGGTTATTACCAGCGGGCGGAACCATGAATAGTCTTGCAGATATTCCGCATCATCGTCTGGTCACGCATGCGGTACATAAACATGGTGCCAAGATTCTAATGCAGATTTTGCATTCCGGGCGTTATGGTTATCATCCTTTTTCAGTTTCTTCTTCTCCCATCCAGGCGCCGATTAATCCGTTTAAGCCGCGTCAGATGTCTGATTCACAGATTTTGGCCACCATTGACGATTATGCCCGTTGTGCCAGTCTGGCCAAAAAAGCCGGATATGATGGGGTAGAAATCATGGGTTCAGAAGGTTATCTAATTAACCAGTTCCTGAGCAGCCATGTGAATAAACGTACCGATCGGTGGGGCGGTGATATTGAAAACCGTATGCGTTTCCCGGTCGAAATCGTCAAGGCCATTCGTGCCAAAGTCGGTGAAAAATTTATTATTGCTTTCCGCCTGTCTTTGCTGGATTTGGTGCATGATGGCAATACCATGCAAGAAGTGATTGTGGTCGCCAAAGCATTGGAAAAAGCAGGCATTACTTTGTTGAATACCGGGATTGGCTGGCATGAAGCCCGTGTGCCGACCATTGTAACCTCTGTACCGCGTGCAGCATTTGTGGACTATACCGCAGCCGTGAAGCAGCATGTTTCTGTTCCGGTAATTGCATCGAATCGTATCAATATGCCGGATGTTGCTGAAGAAATCATTGCTTCAGGTAAGGCGGATATGGTGCAGATGGCACGTCCATTTTTGGCAGATCCGTATTGGGTCAATAAAACAGCCACCAATCGTGTTGATGAAATTAATACTTGTATTGCCTGTAACCAAGCCTGTTTAGATCATGCTTTTAAAAATCAAAGGGTCACTTGTCTGGTCAATCCACAAGCCTGTTTTGAAACTGAACTGGTCTATATCAAAACCAAAAAACCAAAACGTATCGCCGTGGTCGGTGGTGGTGTTGCAGGAATGTCTGCCGCAACAGTAGCTGCAAGTCGTGGTCATGCCGTGACCTTATTTGAAGCCAATGACGATGTTGGTGGGCAGTTTAATCTGGCCAAAGTAGTGCCTGGTAAAGAAGAGTTCCATGAAACCATTCGTTATTTTAAAGTGCAATTGAAGCAAACCGGTGTCGATGTGCGTTTAAATACGCGGATCAGTCGCGAACAATTAGAGCGAGAAGGCTTTGATGAGGTTGTGGTAGCAACAGGCGTGGTGCCACGTGCGTTAAAAATACAAGGCAGCACCGCACCGCAGGTCTTGTCTTATGCCGAGGTTTTGCGTGGTGCTGAGGTCGGACATAAAGTTGCAGTGATTGGTGCAGGCGGGATTGGCTTTGATGTATCAGAGTTTCTATTAAAGCCACCTCATCAGCCCCAGCCGCAACCTTTGGCAGAGTGGCAACGTGAATGGGGGGTTGACCCAAACCCGGATTATATTTCTGAAGGGGGCATGCAGCGTCCAGAAGTGGACGTTCCTGTGCGTCAGATTTATTTATTGCAACGTAAAACGACACCACTCGGAATTGGTCTGGGTAAAACTTCGGGTTGGGTGCATCGTGCGCAACTGAAAAAACATGCTGTACGTATGTTACGTGGTGTGCAGTATAAAGCAGTGACTGATGAAGGCTTATGGGTTGAACATAATGGACACGATCAATTGTTGCGCGTAGATACCATTGTGGTCTGTGCCGGACAAGAATCGGTCAAGGATTTAATGCCTAAAGAAGGTGAAAGTACTTTGGCAAACTATCATATTATTGGCGGAGCCAAGCTTGCTGCGGAGCTCGATGCAAAGCGAGCGATTCGAGATGGTGCTGAATTAGCCGCTAAACTGTAAAATTGATGAAACAATATGCATTTGAATACATTGCAGTTAAATTTCTCTTGTATAAACAGGGCAAGCTTTGTATTCTTACGCACATGGAAGCGTGGCAGAGCGGTTTAATGCACCGGTCTTGAAAACCGACGAGGGTGTGAGTCCTCCGTGAGTTCGAATCTCACCGCTTCCGCCAAATATCTTAAAGGGAATCAAACATATAGTTTGATTCCCTTTTTCTTTGTCACAACTTTGGCACGCTTTGAAATTTTAGTAATTTCTTCTTTGTTCTTATTCAAGTTAATCTATTTTTACATCATTGTGTGCCAATTAAAGGAATAGCCCTGTTATCAAGGTTAATCGAACTTCACCGTAGATTGGGGCAAACTGGATGCTAATTCGACATATCCAGATCATCATATTCGTTCAAGGTCTTACCTTGTTGAATATGCTCCTGATAATGTTTAGCACGTAGCAGATCGAGTTCTGAACCGGACATACCATCTTTCCAGTAGCCTGCAATACGTACGTCGTTTTTATGCAAGTGTTTGTCTTCTAGAAAAAATTGACGTAAGGCCCTTGCTTCATTGCGTTCGCAAGCCGCCCAAATCGTCGTATTTTCATAAATTTTTAGTGCAAATGCCGCTTTTAAAAGAAGACCTTTTTGTGGTGTGTGATGTTCTTTATGGAACGAATGGATTTTTACATGGTCATGGTGGGGGAATTGGCGAGCAATATCTTTTTCAAAACTTTCAATGAAAATATCAGCACTTACGCCATTTTCCCATTCGTTCAGTATCGAATATAACGCGGGTACAGCCGTATCATCGGCAAACATGACCACATGTTTTTGATGGATAAAATTGGGTATAAAATGAGGGCGGGGACCAATAAGCCCGATTTTTGTACCCACTTGAGCCGAATTAAGCCATTGCATTGCTGGGCTTAAATCTTCATGTTTAACAAAATCAATTTCGATTTGAGCATTTACAGGATCGAATGAACGTACCGTATACACACGTGAGATGGGATGTCCCTCTGGTGAATGGCTCACAATTAAGCGAATGGCCAAATTGGGAGCTTGCCAAAGCTCTGGTTGTAATGTGTTGATTTTTCCTTGAATTCTTACAATGGATGGAAAAGGGGAATGGATTGAGATAATGGTCATCTCAAGCTGTTCCAGATCTTGTAAATGGTCTTTCTGTTTGAGTATATCGCTATATTCTGGTTTTGTTTTTTCTGCAATTTTTGTCATATATATCACCTAAGCTTAATGACGACTATAGAGCGAGATAATGGTTATAAATGTAATCTCTTTATCGGTTACGATAACCAATTCTTGTATAAATGTAAATAATAATTATTATCAATTGTGGGTTTTAGTCAATAAGGCTACTCTCTAAGTCATTAAATCTAAAAGTAAATGATTAATTGATAGTTTTGATATCTATGATTTTTCATCAAGAATTTTAAACCAATTAATGGCGGTGCTCTTATGGTATTAATTGAAAATGATTATCATTTATATTATTGTGAAGAGATATCTATGCTTCAAACCAAGAGCAAAAAAGGACGAAATTTTATAGCCTTGTTTTGAAGATTAGATGGGGCAGTACTGAATAAATAATCGGGTGAGGAAATTGATAAATGCTAAACGATTTTAATCAAAATTTAGAGCAAATGAATCATAAAAATAACAACATAGAAAATTTCTTAAAGCGAATTTATGACAATATTTTTGATCGGACGTCCAATCGAACAGCAATCATTTTTGAAGACCGTAGCATCAACTATGCTGAGGTCGGGGCCCAGGTCGCCAAAGTCATGTCTGCGCTAAAAAAGCAAGACTTGGCGGCAGGGTCAGTGGTTGCAATTTGCCTGAGAAAAAGTCCTGAGCATATCTATACCGCTTTGGCATGTGCGTTAACAGGCATTATCTGGCTACCTGTAGATATGGATTCACCGCTGTCGAGACTGAACTATTTATTGACGAATAGTCGGGCAGATGTGGTGGTGAGTGACGCACCCATTGCTGGTGTTCAAAACCTAAATATTAATGAAATTTTATCGGCTACCACTGAGGATGAACCGAGCTTTAATGCCGAAATTAACCGGCTTCCGGCATATTATTTATATACCTCGGGAAGTACAGGCACTCCGAAATGTGTGGTCTTAAATAATCAGGCCACTGCAAACACGCTACAGCAGACGATTTCGAAATGGGAAATGACTGCTGATGACGTCATTATGGCAGTAACACCGTTCCATCATGATATGTCAGTATTTGATGTATTCGCTTCAATGGCCGTTGGTGCAACGTTGGTGGTACCATCTTTTGAACAGAATAAAAATGCTGTTGTCTGGGCCGATCTGGTAGATCGTTGCAAAGTTACGCTTTGGAGCAGTGTGCCTGCCATTGTCGATATGCTATTCAGTGTGGCTCGTAAAGAACAGTTACGGTCTTTGCGTTTAATTGCCCAAGGCGGCGACTATATCAAACCTGCACTCATCTCGAAGTTAAGACAACAATTACCTCACGCGCGTTTATTTTCATTAGGTGGACCTACAGAGACCACGATTTGGAGTATATGGCATGAAATTGATGAGCAAGATCAGGACATTATTCCGTATGGAAAAGCTTTAGAAAATAACCGATATTTTATTTTGGATGAAAATCTGAAGCCTTGCCCAATGGGTGAGGTCGGTACGATGTATATGACTGGGCTTAACTTATCAAATGGCTATTTACTGAATGGAGAAATTTATTATAAGGATTTCGTTGATCTTCCGCTAAGCGACAATGAAACGCAAACGGCTTTCCGCATGAGTGATCAAGGCTATGTCCGGGAAGATGGAAATATTATTTTTGCGGGGCGTGAGGAAGGTTATTTAAAGATAAAAGGCGTGAGAATCTCTGCGGTTGAGGTTGAAAATGCTTTGACAAAGAACCCGTATATTCATAATTGTGTGGTAATCAGTTGTGTACATCCAACCACTGAAACTCAAGAGTTAGTCGCTGTTTATACCCTAGATAATAAATCTGAAACTACGGGCTTAAGTCATCACGAATTAAAGAACTTTTTAAAAGTACATTTGCCAAGTTCTCATATTCCTTCGAAATATTTGGGCATCGACATCATACCTTTGACCCGAAATGGCAAAATTGATCGTAAAGCTGTGCAAGAAATCGCTCAGGGGAAACTTTACGTATCTGCTACGTGGTCTGCAAATTCCTCTACAACACCGCCATCAATTGCTGAGGTAGGAGATTCGGTTTTATCAGTTTTCCGTGACTGCATCGCGAATAGCCAAGCTGAAAAAATGGATATTTTTTATAGAAGTGAAATATTGGATATAGGCATTCGTCCGAAACAGCTCATGAAGATTGCCCAGAAACTTTCTCAGAAGCTCAGTACCGAAATTGATTTTTATACATTGATGAGCTGCAAAACAATTCAGGATGTGGTGAATAAAGTAGAGCAGCAAATCAGATAGGGAAATTGAAATGTGCTTAAAAGGAAGTTGAGTTGTTCGCTTTTAAGCACATGGTGGCGTCTAGGGCGACTAGATTTGAGTTAAGGTCGCCTGAATTTTTTCACAGATACTTTTGACTGTTGCAGTCGGGAAGCGGTGGGCTTGATACGTAATGATCATGCTTAACTGATGTTGCTCATCAATCACATTTTCCATTATTTCAAAATGTAATCCGAACATCGATTCATCACGTTCCGGCAAGATCTGGCGATAAGGAAGGTCTTGTCCCTGAGGTGTTTTGAGCGCGCCGTTTAAAGCGTTATTTGAATGGATATGAATAAACACATCAAATAACAGTCCTTCAGTTGCGCTCATCCCTAATGCATTTTGAATATGGTTGATTGGAATATCGGCATAGGCCATCGAGGTATTGATCATTGTGCTGATATTGTGGAGCAATGATTGGAATGAATCTGAAGGGCTAAACCGTGTGCGATGCGCCACCATGGTCGTAAAGTAACCCACCGTATCAAAAAACTCGGGATCAGTTCGTCCAGATGCAGAAGTACCGATCACAATATCTTCTAAATCACCTTGTTGCTGTAAGGCATTGGCGATTGCCGTGTAGAGAACCGCGAAAATGGAAGAGCTGTGTTGTCTCGAAAATGCGAGCAGCTTTTCATACATTTCCGGTGCAAATTTAAGTTCGAGCCATTGGACTGGCGGTTTTTCCTGTTCAGCATTTAATTCATTTTGCGAAACAGGGAGATATAAACCTTTGGTTGCTCCTCTTAACAGCTTAGTCCAATAATTTAGATGGTCTTGATTGATCCCTTGTTTTTGCTGCAGTAAAGAAAAATCAAGAATGGATTGAGCGGGTGCCTTCCAGCGAGGCGCTTCAGCATTTGAGCGAGCAAGATAAGCATGTGCAAGATCAGCCATAATGGTATTTAAAGACCATTCATCAATCACCATGTGATGAACTAAAAATGATAGAGTTTGGCGGCCTTGAGCATTTCGAAATAAACGAATCCTGAGTGGAAGTTCGCGAGTTAAATCAAATTGATATGCAGCTTCACTGGCAAGCGTTGCATCTTTACTTTCGGCACTGTTCCAAAACCATTTGAATTGTTGAAGTTCAGATATAGGAACAACCTGTTGATCGGTTTGACCACTGGCGCGATTAAATATTGTGCGTAAACCGGCATGGCGCTCAACAATATCTGTAAAGGCTTGCAAGAAAATATCTTCATCAATTTCTTCAAGGAATTCTACGGCAAATGGCAAGTTATAAATTGGGCTAAAATCGAAAGCAGAATAAGCTTGCCATAGGAAATCTTGAGCTAAAGTCAGCGGGGCTTTTTCGACACGTTGTAAGGTGGATTTTTCAGTTTTTGCAGACTTAACCAAAGCATATTGGGCTAAATCAGCGGCAGAGGGCGATTTAAAGAAATCATTAAATTGAATCTCAATGCCATGCTTATTGAGTAAGTTTCCAATAATTCGGGTTGCTAATAGTGAATGACCGCCAAAATCAAAAAAGTCATCATGGAGGCTCATTTCTGGTTCAGCGAGCGTATTTCGGAACTCTTCTAAAATAATTTCTGAAATATCGATTTGCTTGGATTGTTCCGATGCTTTGATAGGACTTACATTTAGATGATTCGGGATATCAATTTCCCTTAGCAGCAATGGCAAATGATTTGCTGAATATTGCTGATAACGATGTTGTATAGCCTGAATGAAATCTGTCGTTTGATAGCTTTGGTCAAGAATAGGGTGGAGCACTAAAATAAGAAAATAGTCGTGGTCTGTTTCGACCAAACGTGTAAAAAAAGGTGGATGAGTTTCTGCATTCCATGATTGTGCTTTTAATGTCGCCACTTGCTCAAATACGTGTTCTGTATTGTCCTTTCTTACTTCTAGACAAGATGAAGGGTCATCATATGGAGTTTTGTATAAATCACCTTCCTCACTCAATATATAGCGGACATTTAGGTCAGGCGTGGTGTTAATCATGTCTTGAAGTGCATTGATCAGCCCTTGCATATCCAGACCTTGATCCAGCTTCCATAGGTTAAAACGTCGATTAATTTGTTCAGGCTGCTGGAATTGCAACATCCAGATATGCGCTTCGTGATCAGTCACTGGAATAAGAGAGGGGGCTTTGGAAAATTGTTCCAACATAAATGAATCCTGGTTTATCAAATGGCTATTTTCATCAATTTTCATTTCGCAAATTTCTTACATCAGATTAAATTTCATATAATTCATAATGTTATAAATTTACTTGTTTGCAAAAAATTGATCTGTTTCTAATGAGTTGATGTCCACATGAACTGTACTGATGTAACAGTAGGGTTACATTTTACCTTTAAACATACTATAATTGATTCTCATTTACATCAAGATTATTATTTTCATTAAGTTTGGGTGACTGGCAATGACGAATTTTTAAAATATAAGATAAATAATAAGTTGTTGATTAATATTTATTTTATTCGGAATTGGCTGGGCAAAAATAATTTAAAGATGAAAAAAACGATCCTGAGGATATGACCGTGATTGTGCATATTCAAAAGGAACCTATTTGGTTGTCTCGATAAAATTGAGGTGTTTTCATGAGCATATTCAATCATGAAAGGACAATAAGCCTATCTAATGTTGAACAAATTTTGCCTACCTTGTGCTGGAACGGGCCAAATTTGCAAATTGCATCGTTTGTTTTCGGTTCGAGTGGGGCATACCACTGATGCAATGGGGCTTATTCTGTATTTTTATCATTTTATGCATTTGTTCATTGTTGCTCGGAGCTGAGCAAATACAATGGTCTGCTTTGCTTACTTTTTCTCATGAGAGTTGGCTTACACTCACGGCCAGCCGTATCCCCCGTTTAATGACCATTGTGCTGACCGGAATCGGACTGGCGGTGTGTGGCGTCATCCTACAGCATATTGTGCGTAACAAGTTTGTTGAACCGGAAACTTCGGGTGGTCTGGATGCTGCCAAACTGGGAATTTTAGTGTCATTAACATTAGTTCCGGTAACCAGCACGCTGAGTAAAATGATATTTGCGATCTTTTTTTGTTTTATTGCCAGCTTGATTTATATCGCCATTATCCGCCGTATTCATTTTAGAAATACCGTTTTAGTCCCCGTCATTGGCTTGATGTATGGCAGTGTACTCACTGCCTTAGCTGAGTTTTATGCCTATCGCTTTAATATTTTACAAAGTATGCAAGGGTGGCTTTTGGGAGATTTTTCGAAAATTATCCAAGGTCACTATGAAGTCATTTACCTTATTTTTCCGATTGTTGTCCTGACTTATCTTTTTGCCCATCGCTTTACCGTGATTGGTATGGGCGAGGAGATGGCGGCGAGCTTGGGGGTTCGTTATGCAGCGATAGCAGCCAGCGGTCTAATACTGGTTGCGATTACCGTTTCAACAACTGTCATTACCGTAGGTGCAATTCCTTTTGTCGGGCTCGTGGTTCCCAATCTAGTCGCACTGAAATACGGAGAAAACTTAGCTAAAACCTTGCCGATTGTGGCTTTAGGCGGGGCATCGCTCTTACTTTTTTGCGATATTTTCGGTCGCTTAATCATTTATCCATTTGAAGTACCGATTGGACTGACCGCCGGTGGGATAGGGGGCTTTATTTTCCTCATCCTCATTTTGAGGGAGTTCAGATAATGCGTATCACAAAGTTATGGCTGATTTATCTGATTGTTGCCTGTCTGGCCGTATGTTTTCTATTTTTAAACTCAGGACTCGACGTTGAATACGTCATTCCTCACCGACTGCTGCGTCTTGCCACCATTGTTGTAGCGGGGATGTGTATTGCGGTGTCTTCGATTGTTTTTCAGACCTTGGTCGGTAATCGTATTTTAACCCCTTCAATTATGGGCTATGAAGCGGTTTATTTGTTATGGCAAGTGTTATTGCTGTTTGTTTGGGGGACATATGGATTAAGTCAGTTAGGGGTAAATGGTAATTTCTTTATCTCTATTGTTTTAATGCTGCTGTATTCATGGTTCATCCATACCTGGTTATTGCCCTATGGCAAAAAAGATGTCTTTTTACTGCTACTTTTGGGGTTAGTACTGACCATGGTCATCGGGACGGTTACCCAATTTATTCAACTCAAAATCAGTCCCGGCGAATTCTCTGTGTTCCAGGGCCTGAGTTATGCTTCGTTTAATCGTGCTCAAACAGATACTTTATTGTATGCCAGCTTAGCCGTAGTCATTACTTTATTTCTCGCTAGAAAAGCACTTCCTGTTCTGGATGTTCTGGTTTTAGGGCGTGAGCAAGCCATTTCATTAGGCATTCATCATCACCGTTATGTCAGTTTTTATTTAGCCCTGATCGCTGTCCTTGTTGCGGTATCGACCAGTCTCATTGGCCCGACTGTATTCATGGGCGTCTTCATTGCCAATATGACCTATGCATTAGCCAAAAGTTATCAGCATAAATTAACGCTACCCATGGGGTGTGCGCTCACCATTGCCATATTTATTGCAGCTCAGATTCTCGTTGAGCATGTTTTTAATTACAAAACCACGGTCAGCATTCTGGTCAATCTGGTATGCGGCATTTATTTCCTTGCGTTGGCGGTTCGTACCCGAGGTGTTACATGATTCAGGTCAGAAATATCCATAAGTCATACGGGAATAAGCCCGTACTTAGGGACATCAATATTGAATTTCCTACAGGTCAGGTGACGTCACTGATTGGTCCAAATGGCGCAGGAAAATCAACTTTGCTCATGATGATGGCCCGTTTAATTGAGCCAGATCAGGGCGAGATTTTTTTGAATCAACAAAATATTGCCGATATTAAAACGGCTGCTTATGCCAAACATGTCGCGACTTTGCGTCAGGCGCCTGGCTTTAATTTGCGTTTAACCGTAGAAGAACTGGTTTCATTTGGACGCTTTCCTTATAGCCGTGGTGTTTTAAGCGAACAGGACCATCAGTTGATTGATGAAGCGATTGAGTTTCTTTCTTTAGAGCCACTGCGCAAAGCTTATATCGATGAAATTAGTGGTGGGCAAAGGCAAATGGCTTTTTTGGCAATGACCATCGCGCAGCAGACAGACCTACTTTTATTAGATGAACCTTTAAATAACCTTGATATGAAACATGCCGTTCAGATTATGCGTGCACTCAGACGCTTATGTGATGAACAAGGGCGCACTGTGATTTTAGTCATTCATGATATCAATTTTGCCACGAATTATTCAGATCATATTGTCGCGCTGAAGAACGGCAAACTTCATTTCAGTGGGTTAACGGAACAAGTGATTACAGAGACGCAATTAAATGATCTGTACGAGCTTGATTTTGAAATTACATACAGTGAGCGTGGCTGTATGTGTAATTACTTCAACTCATCCGGAGCTTGAATCGATATGAACTGGAAGAAAAGATATGGGGGGATCGCCCTCATGATAGCGGCAGCCGTCACTCTCCAAGCATGTGATCAAAAAGTTGCAGAGCGCACTCCAGCTTCTCAAAAGCTGGCCCAGCCGATTACGGTAAAACATGCGCTTGGCAGCACGGTGATTGATCATCTACCGCAACGGGTCGCCGTACTTGATATGAATGAGGCTGATTTTCTGGATCAGCTCAATGTCCCGATTATGGGAATGCCCAAAGATTATATTCCACACTTTCTGGAAAAATATAAAACAGATCCACAAATTCAGGATCTGGGTGCAATTGTACAGCCCAATATGGAAAGGATATATGCATTAAAGCCAGACTTGATTTTGATGACGCCCTTACACGTTAATCAGTATCAGGAACTGTCAAAAATTGCCCCGACCATTCATTACGATATTAACTTCAACAATAGTGGGAGTCATCATATTGATCTGGTGAAAGACCATATGATGACCTTGGGGAAAATATTTAATAAAGAAGATTTGGCTCGCCAGAAAGTTTCTGAACTTGATCAACAGGTGAAGCAGGTACAAGCGGTGACAGCCAATCGCCCAGAAACAGCGCTAGTCGTTCTTCATAACAATGGGGCATTTAGTAATTTTGGTGTTCAGTCCCGCTATGGCTTTATTTTTAATGCTTTTGGGGTAAAGCCGGCCAGTAGTGCCATGGATACAAGTCTACATGGGCAACCAATTTCGAGTGAATTCATCAAAAAAGCAGACCCGGATATTCTCTATATCGTGGACCGGACTGCCGTGATGGAGCATCGCGCAAAAATTAATGCTGCCAGTGTTGAAAATCCATTATTACGTCAAACCAAAGCATGGAAAAACGGTCGTGTCATTTTTGTTGATGCGGATGCGTGGTACACCACGGCTGCAAGCCCAACCTCTCTCAAAATTGTGATGGAAGATGTGAAAAAAGGCTATCAATAAATTCTGGGGCGTATAACCGAGTCAAATCTTAAAGCATAAATTTTCACTATTTTGCTATGTTTTTTAGGCAGATAGTTAATAAAAACTGAATTACAATATTGCAGGTATTCTAATGAGCAACGTGAGTTATAACCTTAATTTAAAAACCGGGAATGATAAAATAATCAATCGCCGTTCTTTCATATTAAATGGAATTGCTTCGGCACAAATGGCACTTCGATTAGGTTATGCATTAGGTACCGTATTTGTACTATGTGCATCAAATGGCCATGCTGCCGTGATTGATCATTCAATAGAAGCCCTTGATCCGCAACCGACTGCGCAAGTCAATGCAACCGCTTTGCCGCTCATTACAGTCAAAGCTGAGCAAGACGATCATTATGCAGGAGGACAAGTGTCCACGAAAAGCTCAGTTGGCTTTTTAGGCAATAAAACCGCGATGGAAACCCCGTTTAATACCATTGCTTATACAGAAAAATATATTGCAGATCAGCAAGCGAAAGATATCACCGATGTGATTGCAAAAACGGATCCATCTATTTTTTCAACGGGCGCTTATGGTGTCATTGCAGAAAGTTATGCGATTCGTGGGTTTAGATCGAGTTCTGTAGCGGCGGGTCGCGATACGTCTATGGGTGGATTATATGGTATTGCACCGTTATATCGCGCCTCACCGGAAATGTTTGAACGTATTGATGTATTAAAAGGTCCTTCGGCAATGCTCAACGGCATGCCGCCAGGGGCAACTTTAGGGGGAACGGTTAACTTGGTGCCGAAACGCGCGGGCGATGATCCTTTAACTCGTTTTACCACCACGTATATGTCGGATTCGCAATTCGGCGGGCATCTGGATGTTGGACGCCGTTTTGGTGAAAATAAAGAATTTGGTGTGCGGTTCAATAGTGTCTATCGAGATGGCGAAGGACCAATTAAATCGCAGGAAAAAACCACGCATCTCTTTTCACTGGGTTTGGACTGGAAAGGCGAAAATGCACGACTTTCAGCCGACTTATATACCAGCCGTGACCATGCTGACGGTATTAATCGTGGTTTAACCATTTTATCCGGCGTTAAATTACCTAAAGCGCCAAACCCAGATACCTTGTTGAACCCGACCTGGACAGTCTATAACACCCGTGATAAAGGCGGGATGATTCGCGGTGAGTATGACTTAAACGATCAGTGGATGGCATATGCCACGGCGGGTATGAGTAAAACAGAATATGATACTTTGGGAGCTGCTAAAACTGAAATTCAAAATCAGGCAGGAGATATCAAGTTCAATATTGCTCATTTAGGCTTTGAGTATGAACGTAAATCTGCTGAAGTCGGTTTACGGGGTAAATTTGATACAGGAGCGGTAAAACATGCGCTGGCATTAAATGCAACACATTACCGCGAAACGGATGACGAATCGGGGATCAGACAAGGATTTCCTGGTGGAGATCGTATAACCAATATCTATAACCCAAACTGGGGCAGTAAGCCGGATCGTGTTGCGGTCGCACCTATTTTTAGCAATAAAGAAAATTTAACAAGTGTTGGCCTGGCCGATACCCTGTCGATGCTTCAAGAACAGTTGCAATTGACCTTAGGGCTACGCTACCAGAATATTGTTACTGAAAGTCTGAATGGGCAGGGCGTCCGAAATGTTAACGGCCGTTATGATAAAAATGCTGTTACGCCTGCAGCTGCAATTTTGTTCAAAGCCAATGATCATGTTTCATTGTATACCAACTATATCGAAGGATTAAGTTCAGGGGGAACGGTACCCACAGGACAGAACTACGAAAATGAAGGACAAATATTTTCTCCTTTCAAAACCAAACAGATGGAAGCCGGAATTAAAATTGACAGTGGTAAATTCACCAATAGCTTGAGTGTTTTTCAGATCAAGTCTCGAAATTCGTATGTGATTAGAAGTACGGATGGCAAGAGCAAATCGATTTATGGCGCTGATGGCGAACAACGTAATCGCGGAGTTGAATGGGGCTTTTACGGTTCACCTATGGATAGTCTGCGTGTAATGGGTGGATTTACGTATATTGATCCTAAAATCACAAAAACCGGAATTAAAAACGAGTTAGGCAATGTTGTTGCCGGTGTTCCAAAAATGCAAGCGAAACTTGGTGTTGAAGGGGATGTGCCATATATCCCGGGCTTAACTTTGACTGCCAATGCAACAGCTGCGTCCAAACAATATATTTATACGGATAACTCAACTTCAGTACCTGGACGCGAAGTGTACGGAATTGGCGCACGTTACCAAACCAAAATAGCGCAATTCCCTGTCACGATTCGTGGGAATATCGATAACCTCACCAACAAGTCATATTGGGCAATGCCTCAATTTACAAGTTTAATGCTGGGTGCGCCACGTACTTATTTATTATCTGCCTCGATTGATTTTTAATTTAATCAGAAGACATAAAAAAACTGCCAAATCAGATTTGGCAGTTTTTTTATGAATCGTTGTTATTTATTTGGGTAAACCATAGTGCTGGAAAGAAGACTGTTTAGGAATTCGATAAGCATCACGCCCCAGCAATTGATTAATAATCACCGAGTTTCGAGTGGCACCGATTCCCAGGTCAGGAGAACCGACCCCTTGCTGAAAAATCTCGGCATTTTGAATGAAAATACGGCCTTGTCCCTGATCACAACGTAAAACGGTAAAGTCTTCCTGAACAATACAGTCATTTTTATCATCAACTGCTAAAACCGAACCTTTCATATTCTGGAACCATTCTGGCCAATCATGTACATAGCCTGTAGCTGCCACAAGGGCATCGGTTTCTAAGTCGCAACGTTGATCAAGTTGGGTATGTAAACAGGTCAAACGCAGGGAGCCCGATGCAAGTAGTTCAACCGATTCAACTTCACAGCTGGTGTATAGGCTTAAACCGCACGGCTCACCACCCACGGAACGTTCATAAAGTACATCATAGATATCACCAATGGTTGAGAAGCTAATGCCTTTATAGATCAGGCCCTGACTAGCCGCAATATCGCGACGTTTATCTCTGGGCAGGCTTTGGAAATATTGCATATAAGCCGGCGTAAAGCACTCTTGGCCAAGTTTAGAATATTCCATCGGGTGAAAGCCGGCTGAACGTGTGATCCAGCGAATAGATGCACCTGCTTTTACTTGTGCTGGTGTCAGGGAATTAAATAAAGCAAGCACGCATTCTGCTGCGCTTTGCCCTGAACCAATCACTGTGACTTGTTTACATTGTTGGAGTTGTGCCTGGATTTTTGCAAATTCCGCAGAATGCTTGACCAAAGGGTGCTTGCATGTTGCCAGCCATTGGGGAATTCGCGGTTTAGTCCCAATACCAATCGCCAGATTTTGGCTGATATATTTTTGTTTTTCGCCTGAGACTGATTCACTTTCTATAATAAATTTATCCAGCTTGGCGTCATATTCCACATGATTGACGTTTTCTCCAAATCGACAATCTGGTAATTGTTTTGAAGCCCAACGGCAATAATGGTCATATTCACGGCGTGGGATTAAAAAACTGTCGTAATAATAAAACTGATGTAAGCGATCATGTTGATGTAAATAATTAATATAGCCTAAGGGATGGCACGGATTGGCCATGGTGACTAAATCGGCAAAGAAAGGGACTTGTAATGTCGTGCCTTGCAATAACAGTCCCTCATGCCATCGAAATTCTGGTTTGCGTTCTAAAAATACGCTTTTGATTTCGGGATGATGAGACAAAAGCGCAGCTAAACCTAAGTTGAATGGCCCAATACCAATTCCGGTAATATCTATTTTTTTCATGTTTATACTTTATCTGATTCCAAAATGATGAATGTTTAAAATACGAATTAATGGGGTGTAAGGAGTTTCTCTACATCCGCAATATTGCGACATTGGATAAGTTGAAGAGGTGAAAGCTGAATCGCGTATGTTTCATGAATACGTTTTGAAACCACCTTTAAATGGTGTGGACGTAGCCCGAGATGCGTAAAATGCGTTGATTTGTCCACGTGCTGATTGGGCGCTTGGCCGATCACGTCTAAATAAATATCGAGTAGCTGATTATGCGGTTTAGCATTATTTTCCGAGTGTACAGGTGTAGCAACGGACTCATTATGGTTGAAATAGGGCCTGTTATTTTGAAGCTCACTGAAGAAATTGCTGAGATCAAAACTGAAGATTTCTGAGCCAATAATTTGCTTGATTGCCAATTGCAGCGCCTCCAGGAAATCGTCAATCATGTGAGGTGGAAATGCTTCTTGGGCATAATCAATATCGAAAATCAAAGCGCCATCATTTCTGGTGCTAAAGCGAATATCAATGGCAACTTGAGGGGTTTGGGTCAGTCCATCGTGTTGCTGAACAGGATGAGATTCAGGTAATACCGGCCAGGACAAGCCATTTGTAATGACAATAGGCAAGACCGGAGCGACGCCCACTTTTTCAAATAATAGCCGGGCCAGATCAACGCCTGAAAATGAAAGATGCTGTAAACCCTCTAAAACGTCTGTTTGCAAACGGTTGGCTTGTTCAGCAAATTGATCTGCAGTTTGCCACTCAACCGCAATAAATGTAGAGCTATTGGAAAATGGTCCGGCATAGAGGGGCAGTGTAGGAACGGCCACACACAAAGATTTTTCAGTGCTCCAGTGAGACAACACCTCCAGAATAATCGCCATGAGGATTGAGTTTTTAAACAGTGAATGTTTTGCGCCAATTTTAGACAACTGTTTAAACTGATCTTTTTCTATAATTAGAGTGTTACGTTGATAACGCGAAGTCGTTAAATGCTGTAAAGGCATTTTCCACGGAAGCGCAGGAATAGCCGATAATCTAGAAAATTTTCTTTCCCAGTAAGCCCGATCTGCCTGATGAACAGACAAGCTATTTTCAGCTTCATTGTCTTCTATTTGTGTCTGGATATCATGTTGTTGTCCATCAAATAGCTCTAACATCAGTGCAGCGATAGATCGGCCATCTAAAATTAATGCATCAAAGCGCACAAAAATCGTTAATAGATTATTTTTTAATAAAAATACGGTGATATTCCAAGGCGACTGATTTAAATCAAATAGCTCATGGGTATAACTATTTTTATAGGACTGGATGTGGTGAGAAGCAGGTTCAGCTTCCCATGTGCTTAGGTCTATTTCTTTTAAATTGACACTTACTTGATCGCTTACATATTGTATTAAGCTATTTTTATCAATATAGCTTCGTAAGCTGTCATGCCGCCGTACCATTTCTGTCAATCGTTGTTTTAATAAAACAAGATCCATTTCGCCGTGATACTGCCTAAACTCTTGCATGGCAACACCACCTAAAGGAAGGGCTTGAGTTCGACCCAATAGGTAGGCTTGTTGTAATGCATTTAATGGTTTTTGGGACGTACGATCTGACGAGGTATTTTGTGCTGGGCTTATAATTTGTGTATTAAGTTGTTCAGGGTGCGCTGCAAGATTTTTAAGTAAATGAATGAAAGATTCAAATAAATTCGTGATCCATTCTTTGGGAAGCGCATCTAAACGGATGTCCCAGTTAACTAAAATACCGTCATCTACATGAGCAACTTGTGCATCAAGTGCAACTTGTGGCCCTTGTGAAATGACCCAATTCATTGAGCCAAAAACATGGCGGACACGTTCGGAAAGTAAATTATCATTTTCTAAATCAAGTGCCGCTGTAAATACCACGGGAGCAATCTGTGCACTACCATGATAACGCGACAGGTCACGTAGAACATTCACACCCGGATAATGTGAATGCTCTAATAACTCAAGCATTTGATTTGCTATTTGTTTGCAGAATGCGGCTAAGGTAGTTGTCCCTTTCATATCGACATCAAGGATGACTAAATTAGCAAAATCACCAATAGTGCCTTCGACATTTTTTAAAACCGGCTCACGCCAAAAAGTAGGAATATTTAATCGGAAGCTGTGATCTTGGGTTGCATGACCAAGCGTATAGGCAAATAAACCTAATATCAGGTTAGTCACAGTAATGTGTTGTTCTCTAGCAAGTTGTTGTAAGGCTTTTCGTTCTTCCGGCGATAACCACGTACTTAAACGAACACTTTTTGCTGTTTTAAATTCTTGATCAATGAAAGGGAGTGAGGGTGCAGGGGGAATATGAGGCAGACGTTGTTTCCACCATAAGCGGTCTCGTTGCTTTAATTTTTTGAGTTCAGGGTCAGTCCGTATTTTTTGATACCAGTCAAAAAAGTGAGGCGGACGGGAAAATGATATTTCCGCGTCTTCATAAAACAAAGAAAGATCTTCCATTAAATTCAGGAAGCTGGACGGATCAATCGCAATCATGTCCGTATCGACATGAAAACGGAAAGCATTTTGTTTAAGAACACTGACAGAAAATCTTGCAGTTTGCCCCTGACTTAAATCAAGTTTTTGATGGGTCCATTGCTCACGTTTTTGCACGAGCATGTGTTCGATTTGATGATCACTAAGCTTTGAAAAATCATCGACTTCCAGTATCTGTTGCGGTATCTCAGGCATGATGTTCGGGATGCCGTCGGCATTCAAACTTAATCTCAAGATCGAGTGTGCTCGATAAAGTCGTTGAAGTGCTGAATGTAATTTTTGTAAATCAATAAACTGACCGTCAAATTCTGCATAGAGGTGAGCAGCGACCCCATCTAAGGTTGCGTTGCCAGAGCGACCAAACCAGCAAGCCGCCTGCATCGAAGTTAATTCACACATTGAACGATAACTCGGTTGACAAATTAATCTTGTTTCAGCATCATACAAACAAATGAAAATGATTACCAGTTGCATTTGTTAATCATTTTCAACTTTACTGTGAATAGATAGCTTGTCCGTCTTAAGAAATTTCTTTGGTCGGTATTTAAATTAAATATTTATACCGATATTTAAGAAAACTTACGAATAATCAATAGCTTGATAACCATTAAATTAAATCGAATATTTAGAATGCCATGAAAAATCAGTTGATTGAGTTTGTTCGCTGGCCCAAAGAGCGTGCGCAACATTATCGAAATAAAGGGTATTGGATTGACCAGCCTTTGACGCGTATTTTAACGGCAGGGGTTCAATCGCATCCGCATTCGCCAGCCATTATTTGTGGTGAGCGACAGTTGAGTTATATCGAGCTGGATCGGTTATCAACAAATTTAGCGTCCCGACTCGCTGAAAAAGGCTTGGGCAAGGGGGATACTGCTTTAGTACAACTTCCCAATATTGCAGAGTTTTATATTGTGTTTTTTGCCTTGCTTAAGGCGGGTGTGGTTGCGCTCAATGCGCTATATAGCCATCGTCAATATGAACTCAATGCCTTTATTCAACAGATTCAACCTAAGCTTTTAATCGCTTCGCGTCAGCATGACGTATTTAGCAATAATCAATTCATTGATTCGCTTGATGAAGTAAATTTAAGCCCTGACATTATTTTGATGCTCAATCATCAAGTAACTGATTGCGGACTATTAGACTGGATTGAAACCCCCGCAGAAACCTGTATCGATTTTTCATCTACCCCTGCCGATGAAGTTGCTTTCTTTCAGTTGTCAGGCGGAAGTACGGGAACACCAAAACTTATTCCACGCACCCATAATGACTATGACTATAGTGTGCGGGCCAGTGCCGAGATTTGCGGTTTAAGCCCGAATACCCGCTTATTGTGTGCGCTGCCAGCTCCGCATAACTTTATGTTGAGTTCACCGGGTGCATTAGGGGTTTTACATGCTGGTGGATGTGTTGTGATGGCCCCCAATCCTGAACCGCTCAATTGCTTTTCTCTTATTCAGAGACATCAAGTCAATATGGCCGCTTTAGTGCCAAGTGCCGTCATTATGTGGCTGGAAAAAGCAGCACACTATCAAGATCAAATTCAGTCTTTAAGGTTGCTTCAGGTGGGGGGAGCCAGCTTCCCTGAATCTTTAGCCCGTCAAGTACCTGAAGTACTCAAGTGTAAATTACAACAAGTCTTTGGAATGGCAGAAGGCTTGGTCAATTACACCAGACTCGATGACGCCGATGAGCAAATCTTTAGCACACAAGGGCGTCCTATCAGTCCGGATGATGAAATCAAAATTGTTGATGAGCAGTATAGGGAAGTTCCGGAAGGTGAAATCGGGATGCTTGCGACTCGCGGTCCTTATACCTTTTGTGGTTATTACCGCAGCCCTGAACATAATTCACAGGTCTTTGATCAGGACAACTATTACTATTCGGGCGATCTGGTGCAGCGTACTGCGGATGGCAATTTACGGGTCGTCGGCAGAATTAAAGACCAGATTAACCGCGGTGGTGAAAAGATTGCCTCGGAAGAAATAGAAAAACTTATTCTTTTACATCCGGACGTTATTCACGTTGCTCTGGTTGCAATTATGGACGAGAAATTCGGTGAAAAGAGTTGTGCCTTTATTGTTGCCCGTCATCCTGAACTTAAAGCTGTGGCGCTGAGACGCCATCTCATGGAGTTGGGCATTGCACAATATAAGCTGCCAGACCAGATCAAATTAATTGCAAGCTTGCCCCTGACCGCTGTCGGTAAGGTGGATAAAAAACAGCTTCGCAGTCTTCTAAATACCGCTATAACATCTTGAATGAATATTGAGCAGAATATGGCTATTGCAAAAATTTCTACTTACCTGATGCCCGAACCACAAAGTTATCCAATTAACAAAACAGACTGGCAGTTAGAGCCTAAGCGGGCAGTTTTATTAATTCATGATATGCAACGTTACTTTTTAAATTTTTACGATGCTGAAAGTGAATTAATTAAAACGGTTGTTAATCATTTGGTTCGACTCAGAAGTTGGGCGCATCAGAATAATGTTCCTGTGGTCTATACGGCACAGCCTTATGAACAGCCCGCATCAGATCGTGCATTATTGAATGCGATGTGGGGACCGGGTTTACCCGCTTCAACCATCGATCAGCAAAGCATTATTGATCAACTTTCTCCTGCTGAACATGACATTGTCCTCACGAAATGGCGTTATAGCGCATTTAAACGTTCGGACTTGCTTGAAAGAATGCAAAACTGGAATCGTGACCAGCTCATTATTGGCGGTGTCTATGCCCATATCGGTTGTATGGTGACGGCAGTTGAAGCCTTTATGAATGATATACAAGCTTTTCTTGTTGGGGATGCAGTCGCCGATTTTTCTGAAGAAGAACATCGTTTAGCGTTGCAATATGTCTCTTCACGCTGTGGGCAGGTCGTGGACACTGAATCTGTCGTGGGGCAAGCGACAAGTGCTATTACCCGGCCTTGGTTAGAGCAAAAAGTCCAGCAGCTCATAGAAGAGGAAGAATTAGATCCAGAGGAAAATCTGATTATGTATGGATTGGACTCCTTACGGATTATGCAGTTTTCTTCGGAACTGAAAGCGCAGGGAATCAATATTAGTTTTGAAGAATTAGGACGCACACCGACTTTATCAAATTGGTGGTCGTTGGTTGATGCACGGCAAAGGATTGCGGGGTAAAGGGTTGCCACCATAAGGCATACGACAATTCCTGGTCGCTAAATTTATACATAAAATTGATATCTTTGATAGCGACTCCTTAGACGACGTGTTCGTCATATGAACGGAGCAAGAAATGAATTTATCGCCTGCTGATCATGAGAAAATAGAGAAATTCTGGAATTACTGCTTAAAACATCAATACTTCAATATTGGATATCCTGAATCTGCAGATTTTGATTATTCGGCTTTATTCTGTTTTTTCAAATTCTCTATTAATAATTGTGGTGATTGGAAAGACGTTAGCAATTATGCATTGAATTCTTTTGATTTTGAAAAAGATGTGATGGCCTATTTTGCTGAAATTTTTCAAATTGCTTTTGAGGAAAGTTGGGGATACGTGACCAATGGGGGTACAGAAGGTAATATGTTTGGCTGTTATCTGGCACGTGAATTATTCCCGAACTCGACACTTTATTACTCAAAAGATACGCATTATTCGGTTGGAAAAATTGCCAAATTATTGCAGATGAAATCTTGTGTGGTTGAATCATTGGCGAATGGTGAAATCGACTATGATGATTTAATTGATAAAATAAAAACCAATAAAGAAACGCATCCCATTATTTTTGCAAATATTGGTACCACCATGACCGGCGCAATTGATGACATTACAATGATTCAACAGCGCCTGGAGCAAATCGGGATATTGCGTCGAGATTATTATATTCATGCCGACGCTGCCTTAAGTGGCATGATTTTACCTTTCGTCGATCAACCTCAGGCATTTTCTTTTGCGGATGGGATCGACTCGATCTGTGTGTCTGGCCATAAAATGATTGGTTCACCGATTCCGTGTGGCATTGTTGTGGCCAAACGTCAAAATGTAGAGCGTATATCGGTAGATGTGGACTATATCTCTACACGTGATCAAACCATTAGTGGTTCTCGCAATGGGCATACGGTTCTGTTGATGTGGGCGGCTCTTCGTAGCCAAACCAATTTACAAAGACGACAGAGAATCCAACATTGTCTCAAAATGGCCCAGTATGCGGTTGATCGCTTTCATGCCGTGGGAATTCCTGCATGGCGCAATCCGAATTCAATCACGGTGGTATTTCCGTGTCCTTCTGAGCATGTCTGGAAAAAGCATTATCTGGCCACTTCAGGAAATATGGCGCATCTAATTACCACGGCACATCATCGAGATACACGTCAGATTGATCATTTAATTGACGACGTTATTTTTGATCTGCAAGGTACCTCTAAACGTACAGTCGGTTTTTAGTCTTATATACCAAAATATTTTGGACAAATCCATATTCATTTTTACAGTCTAAAAAAGAATTAAAAATATTTTAACCGGATTATTGGGAATTGATGATGCAATTAAATTTTCTAAAAAAATACTGTTTGTCAGTTTTTCTTGTTCATGCTGCTGCAATACCAGCAAGGGCACCTGTTGCAGGTCAATTGCAGCGTAACTTTATCTTAAGTACCGCTTTTTCTATGAATATAAAGAGAGTTAAGCATGTCTGATTTAAAGTTATCTGAGCTCATGATTGACTCTTCCTTGACACCTGCACTCAAGCCAGCATTTCCCAAATTATTGGCCGGAACGCTTGCTGCGGTATGTTCAGGTCTAGCCATGTTAACGGCGCTGTGGGGGATGATTCAGTTGGTCGGTTATTTGTCGGCGTACTGGGTGATCTTTTCAACGGTTTTCTGGATGATCGGGGCAGTGCTGGCTGCATTGGCTTCATGGTTAGTGCATGATGCAGAGGCGGGTTTTTCGGCACGATTACGTCGTCAAATTGCTCATCATTTGATTCGGTTACCGACGACCACCTTATCAAGGCAGGGTGACCAAAGCCTAAAACGACTGGTTTCAGATGATATCGCAGCCTTACATCATATGGTGGCGCATTTACCGTCGGAAATTGCGATTTTTGCTGTGATCCCTTTAGTTTCTATTGTGTTATTAATGGTCTTGGTGGGCCCGATGGCGCTGTGGGTGTTATTACCGGGTGCAATTGCTTCACTCTATTATTTAATTGTTGTTCCCCATGTATCTAAACGGGATGGCGCTGCCCGTATGCAGGTCATGATGGATATTATTGGTACAGCTGATGATTATGCGCGTGGCATTCGTGATAACCGAATATATGGGCAGCAATCAGGTGCCTTAACGGCCTATACTCAAGCAGCACAAAATTTCACTCAAAATATGGTGTCCTGGGTGAGCAAAGTCGCCACATTAGCTGCTGTTGCCACGGCATTGCTACAAGCGGTTGCAACCTTTGCCATCGCCTATCTGATTGCCTATCAATACGACAGCATGACCTTGGCTGCAACCCTTTTCTTTAGTCTGGCCATCGTAACACCTTCATTACGATTAGGGCATGGTCTTGACTATGTGGCGGCTGGGCGAGCTGCAGCGACGCGTTTATCTGCATTCTTAGAAGAACCAGTACTCTCATCTGGCAATCTACAACAGATTGAGCAAGATGTAACACTCGAAATCATTCATGCAAGCTTTGCAATTGAAAATCAAAAAGTATTGGACCGCTTAAGTTATTCATTTCCAAAAAACTCAATAACTGCCATTACAGGACCGAGTGGCGTTGGGAAAACGACCTTATTGCGCGCACTTGCTGGATTAGCCGAATTGCAACAAGGTGTCGTTCAGTTAGCAAAAACAGATATTTTGCAATTACATGAAAAGCTGAGACATGAAAAGGTGCTATTTATTCCACAAGGCGGAGATGTATTACCGACCACAGTAAGAGAAAACTTGTCCTTATCAGCCGTGAATGCAGATGATGAGCAACTTGAACAGGCGTTACTTAAGGCCCAACTGAAAGTAGATTTAGATGCAGATGCAACTTTACTTTCAGGTGGTGAAAAACAGCGTATAGGAATAGCACGGGCATTTTTATCCTCAGCGCCTATTGTTTTATTAGATGAGCCCACCAGCGCACTCGATCAGACCAATGCAACAAAAATAATATTGGAATTAAGCCTCTTGGCTAAAAACCAGCATAAAACCATCGTCATGGTCACTCATGATCTCGCCTTAGCTGCTCATGCCGACAACAGCTTAGTGCTTAACGGTCCAACTGACTCAGGGAAATCTGTATGAATACTGCTGCTGAATTAAATAAAGATCCGATTTTCTCGATGCTTCCTCGTACAGCCAAACAAAAATTAATGATTGTTGGGTTGGGATGGATCGTTGTGGCAGCAATTGAAGCAATCGCATACACCGTCTTGGCCTTTGCAATTGTTAATCAATGGTCGCCAAGCTGGGTGGTGATCAGTGCCATTGCCGCAATATTCGTGACAGTGGTGGTCACTCGTGCTGGCTTTCTCACGGGCGTGCGCTTAGCAGGGGATCTATTTGCTGAGTTAGGCAAAGCTTTAGCGCGTGCCAAGCTGTCTTGGTTTAGCAATGAACAGCGTGCCCAGATCAAAACAATTGCCGGACAGGGAATTCCCGGGTTTATGAGTATTCCGGCTCATCAATTGCAAACTTTTTTACATGCGCCCTTTATGCCTTTGTTTCTGACCATAGGCATGGGCATGCTTGCCGGAGTCGGGGTAACATTCGTCGCTTTAGGCTTAGTTTTATTCTCTTTATGTGCTCAATTTCTGGCACAACGTGCACTCATGCATAGTGATCAAAAGCGTCATACTGCCGATCTAATGGCTGCACAAGCAACGCTGGAACTGGTGGACCATATTGAGCTATTACGCAGCGCAGCCGGTCCTGAAGGTGCGGTCCAAAGGCTGGAACATCGTTGGCAAGAACAAGAAACGACTTTAATCGGTATTAATCGTGCTGCTGCATTTGCAAGTTTTGTGGCAACCATAGCCAGTGTTTTACCGATTGCCGGGATGGCAACCTATCTACTGATGACCGGTGTCAATCAAGCTGCTTTAGTGTTGGCCTTACTCGTCTTAATTGGACGTGCAGCAGCGCCCTTAGCTGAACTTGCTACCGCAGGGTTAAATATCAATGATTTGTTTGCTGCACTACGAAACTTTAATCAGATCACACATCCACCGGAGTTGCCTGAGCCATTACATCCTCAAATTCCTACGGGTCATCATATTGCGGTACAAAACATGAGTTATGCACCCGTTCTTGAAAATATATCATTCGATATTGCATTGGGGAGCAGAGTATGGGTGACCGGACCAAGCGGTAGTGGTAAGAGTACTTTACTTGAATTGCTGACCCGCTTTGATGATCCTCAAAGAGGAAAAATTACCTTGGGTGGTATAGCTCTTGATCAAATGAAATATCAAGATCTGGTTGCAAATATCGCTTATGTCACACAAGAACCGATTTTGTTCACGGGAACACTGGCTGAAAATATCCGTTTAGGAAAACCTGATGCAACGGATGATGAAGTCGAAATGGCTGCAAGGACTGCGGTATTAGGCGCAATTCTTGACCGTAGTCCAGAGGGCATTCATCAATCTGTGGGGAAGCAAGGCGCCGTATTGTCGGGAGGCGAACGACAGCGAGTCGCAATTGCGCGAGCATTACTCAAAAATGCGCCAATCTTAATACTTGATGAAGCGACTTCTGCCTTGGATGAAGGAACTGAACAGCAAATCGTTACAGCGATACGTACTCTTTCTTCTACGGTTATTTTTGTGACCCATCGTGATTCAGCCATTTGGCAGCCAACTCAAATATTAACTTTAGCCTAAGCTATTTCATTTATGCAGCGCCCCTGAGCATTTTGTCATGCTTAGGGGCGCTAGGATCATTAAAAATGAATAAACATCAATATCATATGTTTTGCTTGCCGCCAGCAGGGAGTAGCGCGAGTATTTATCATCCATGGAAAAAGCAGATTTCTGACCATATTGCTATTATTCCTATTGAATATTCGGGTCATGGTATAAAAATAAATGAACCATTGATTGATGATCCTGACCTATTGGCGATGCAAATTGTCAATGAAATACAAGCTTACTCCGACACGCCGTTTATTTTATTTGGACATAGTGTGGGAGGGGGCTTGATTTGGAAGGTACTCAATCATTTGAGTGAAAAAGGTATGCTTGATCAGTTGAAATTAATCGTTATAAGTAGCCGACCTGAACATCACCATATTCAGCATATGCGCTACAAACATGAGTTAACTGATGAAAAAATTATTGATGAATTAAAGCGATACAATAATTTCCCTGACGAAATTTTAAATCATCCAGATGCACTCAAGTTTTTTCTCAACATTATCCGTAATGATTTTCATCTGAGTGACCGATTACTCGGCGAGAGCATTCATAAGACTGAGGTTCCGGTTGTTGCATTCTATGGTAAACAGGACCCGGATATCCCTGACAAGACAATGATGGATGCATGGCAACAACACACTGAAAACTGGTTGGGTAGTATCGAGTTTGAAGGGGATCATTTCTACTTTCTCAATGCCGAGATCCGAGTCAAAATGCTTGAAAAAATAACCACGATCATTGAAACATTGCACATACATATTGAATAAATACAGGCGATGAAGAGCGATAATCCGTTAAATAGCGCATTCAATGCTTGTCTGGATGACCTAAATATTCACTATGAAAAGTTAATAGTTTTCGGGCTCGATATCCACAAAGTTCAGCTTCGTCACCTTAAAGACAGAGCTAAACTTGATCATTTATATCGGGAGCTGAATATATTTCTTCCAGCGAAGATTGAACGTTCACGCTTCATTCGTCAATTCGAATTCTTGGCAGGGCGTTTAGCTGCCAAATATGCATTACAAAGCCTCAACTTACAGGATTTTATTGTCCATCAAGGCCAACAAGGGGAACCACTCTGGCCAAAAGGAGTCATTGGAGGGATTAGCCATGTGCGATCGGAAAAAAAATGTCATGCCATCGCCTATGCTAAAAATCATACCTTTAAAGAAAAAATATTTGGAATCGATATAGAGTCCCAAAAACACGATGCTTTTTTTAATCAAAAAGATGAATTTTATGATGTTTTTTTAAATGGAACTGAACAGCAAGAAATGAAAAGACTGCGGAAAAGTCAGGCATATCTGGATGTGACAATATTCTCTGCGAAAGAAAGTATCCTGAAAGCATTCTATCTAAAATACAAACAAATTGTTGATTTTAAAAGTATAAAATTTAAAGCGCTAGCGGGTGATTTTCTTTATTTTGATGTCATGCAACAGCCTCTAAAGCAGAGAAACCTGGAGGTTAAGGTTCATTTTTTCCATACCGATGGCGAGATCATTACAATTTCGAGCCTTGAAAATTAAATTTGTTATTGATAATAATAATCATTTGCATTAATGTGTGTATCAGTATTTTTATACGCCTATATTTAAAAACAAGTACCACAACATTTACTTGAAAAAAATCAATGTGAGAGGTGATATACAGATGATGCAGACTCAAGTATCAGAAGCGCAAAATTTAGATCATGACGGCCAAAACAAATTTTCATGTTTTTCAACCAAGAACTATCATCTTGAGGTGAATGAATTCGTTAAAACGATCAATACACCTGCAGCAGATACCGCACTATTTAATGAAGAGATTGCGCAATGTTTTGCAGAAATTAAAGCACAAGGACATCAAAATCCGGTTTTAATTGGTGCTCTACCTTTTGATATTACAAAGAAAAGTAGCTTAAATTTTTATGCTGATTATAAAAAAATAACGCAGCCATCTTTGACGAATCATGCATTAAAAAATATGAATAATATTGAAGTCATTCATAAATCATTACTGATTCAACGTCAAAAATTTGAAGGGGCAGTACAGTTAGCCCTAGATGCTTTTGAGAAAAAACAGGTAGAAAAAGTTGTACTTTCCCAGGCGGTTGAATACGAATTTAATCATCGGCAACAACCACAAAACCTATTGGCTGCATTATTAAAACAAAATCCAAATGCCTATAATTTTATGATTCCGGTCGAACATCATAATTATATTCTAGGCGCAAGTCCTGAACTGCTTTTATCAAAACAGGGGCGTCTTGTAATGAGTAATCCATTGGCAGGTTCTCGACCTAAATCCCGGATTTCTGAAAAAAATCGAGTCAGCCAACAAGAGCTCCATCACTCGGAAAAAGATCAGAACGAGCATCGGATTGTAGTCGAAAATATTATAAAAAATCTGGCCACACATTGTGTCGAGCTTAAAGTCTCTGAATTTCCGGATATTTTAGAAACATCAACAATGCTGCATTTATCCTCAGAATTTCAGGGCGTACTCAAACAGCGGGCACCGGATGCATTGAATCTGGCATTAGAATTACATCCAACGCCAGCAGTCTGCGGCGCACCGACTGATGTTGCCAAGCAATTTATTTTAGATCATGAAGGTTATGACCGACAGTATTATACGGGGTTAGTCGGTTGGATGGATGCGGAAGGCAATGGGGAATGGGTAGTGACCATTCGATGTGGCTTACTCAGTGAAAACAAGATGCGCTTGTATGCGGGTGCGGGCATTGTAGCGGGATCAGATGCTGAATCTGAATGGCTGGAAACGGAAGCCAAAATGCAGACCATGTTGAATATTTTTAATTCAAGCAGCGCTGTTTGATGAAGAGTTTTGCTCAGGCCTTGCCAGACAGCGTGCATCTCTGGGCTGATCATTCCAAGCTGGATATAGAATTTATAATGAGAATTGAATTGTGAATACGACTAATAAAAAAATTGCATGGGTTGTTGGCGTCAACCAGGGGATTGGACTGGAGGTCATGCAGCGTCTATGTGCTGAAAATATACAGGTGGTCGGTATAGATAAAGCAAACGATCAAGTTCCTGAGCCGTTTAAGGAGATGTTCCAGATTTGTGACATACGCGATGAACAGCAAATTTCTAATCTCTGTCGTAGATTGTTAATCAACAGTCCTCCTGATTATTTTATCCATGTTGCGGGAGTCTTACATTTGGGGCAGCATGATGAAATGTCATTTGCTCAATGGAGAGAAACATTTGAGGTCAATCTATTTTCTCCCTTTCATTTTTTTCAGCTTTTAAGTCCATATTTTAAAAAGAAAATGAGTGGAAATATTGTGATGATTTCTTCTAATGCCACCAAAGTACCCCGCATGGGTATGTCTGCATATGGTGCCTCTAAATCTGCGCTCACCTATTTTAGTAAAACAGTGGCGCTGGAACTGGCTCAATATGGTATACGCGTCAATATTGTCTCGCCAGGTTCGACAGCGACGGCAATGCAATATCAGTTATGGACCAATCCAGATGGTGAACAAAATACAATTACAGGGAATCTCGAGCAGTTTAAGGTAGGAATACCGCTAAAGAAAATTGCGAAAGTAGACGATATCGCCAATGCGGTTATGTTTTTCATCAGTGACCAATCTTCCCATATTACGATGCATGATTTAGTGATTGATGGTGGTGCAAGCTTGGGGAGTTGAATACTTGGCGAGTTAAGCCCACTGAGTGCTTATTGATGAATATCACACCCTCAAAAGTTGAGCTTATATGAGTAAAGATTAGTTACAAATACATCGCTGTATTTGGGGAACAAGCGCAATCAAACCAGATTGCGTTTATTCCATGCTGTTTACGACAAATTAAAAATGGTACTGGAACATGACATTCACGAGTTTATTCCATTTACCGTCATCTCCCTGTGCGAGTGAACTGCTGTTTCCGCCGACAAAGGGATCATTTTTACTCATCACATATTCTGTATTTAAAGACATATTCTTGTATCCCCAAGTGACACCTAGAATATTTCTTTGAGAGTCATTAAAGTTGTGTTCCTGTTTATGAAAACCACTGAATACCAGATAAGGAGTTACATTGAGCGACTCCATCACGTCTTTAAATACATAGCTGGTGTCTAGCGTATAGAAATAACCTTTGTTGGCAATGTCATATTCGCTATCAAATGAGCCAAAAGTTGACTGATCAGGGCTTAAGGCATCCTTATTGCGAATCGACTGTTTGCCGCCCGTCAGCACAACATTCAGGTTTTTATAATGAATGCGATTAAACAATGCCCAGGTATTTCTCGAACCATCAGCCCCATTCTTGTTATTTTCAATGTCTGAGTACCAATAACTTCCACCTACCGATACATTGAGATCATCACGGCTTAAAAGCGTCTGATCCACTCGCGCCATCCACATATTTTTTTCGTTTAAATTGGTTTTTAATGGATCGGAAGAGTGAACTACATTGGCTGTGTAACGGGCTGAATCCTGACTTGCGCCATGATAGTTGCCTCCATCGCTGGCAAAATAAGCCAGATCGATTTTGGTTAAGGAAGGCAGTTCAGTGTGATAATTTATCCCTAAGTTGGTCGCATCCTGCAGTCCCATGGTATTGTTAAGCCCTGCATAAAAACTACTATCCCAAAATCTTCCCGGACCAAAAGGAATTGGTTGCAGGCCCAATGTAATGTTATCCGTGGCATTTAAACGATAGCCCGCATAACCATACACCAAGGTTGAAAAGTCACATAAACGATCATATTGATAACAACGATATTCCAGCTTTCCAAACCAGTCCGAGCGCTCATAATCTAAACGTAAAATGGCAGCATCGAACTTAATCTTTTGATCGGAAGCTGGCTCGCCGTAGTGTTTATCTTGGTAGTTGGCGCGTAAGGTTCCTGAAACGGTTAAGGCACCCAATTGATTTTGCGCATCACCAAATGTGATGCCAGCAGTGGCTGGTAAAGAAATCGCGAAGAGTAAAAAGCTTAAAGCAGATTGTGCGTAGATTTTTTCCAAAATATTATCCGTATTTATTCAATAAGTTAATTAATTTTCTATAAAAGAAAATACATGTTGAAAGGTCTCAAGGCATTTTATGGTAATTGTTCATAACCGAATGGTCTAGTTTTTGTAGGGAATTGGGGACTGCAGAAAGGCGGTTTTAAGCCTAAAAAACATCAGGGTTGGATGAAAATTTGGTCAGTTGGTCAGTGTGGAATTTTAATCTTTTAAACTTAATTTTATGTGGTCGGATACAGATTGTGGCTTTGTGAATGTATAGATTAAGAACTGACCTATATAAGCCTGAACAGGCATGTGTGAAGGCAGTGGATCGAGCGCTTTGCTTTTCCATTCTATGAAGCTTGAGCGAAACTGTATGATTCAAAAGCTCGACTCTTTGTCACAAACTGGACGCCAGATCAAGACTGGTCTAAAAAATATTCTGTGAGTGATTTTATTTTTCATAAGATTTGTGACTGTTAAAACGAGAACTCGACACCTTATTGTAGAATGGAGTCAAATTGGATGAACTTTTTTTATATTTCCTTCATTCATACTTAACGAACAATAACGGTTTCAACTTTTTTGAAGGACACTTTATGTTTGTACTTGAGCCAAAGCATGTACATATGAATCTACGTGCCAAGGATAAGGCAACAGCACTGCAATGTTTGGTTAATATTCTGGTTGAAGATCAGTTAACGACAGCAGAGTATTTGACGGGTTTACAGGATCGTGAAGCACAGGGTGCCACTTATCTGGGACAGGGCATCGCTATTCCACATGGTACACCTCAGTCACGTGAATTTATCAAACAGACCGGGATCCGGCTTGCGCATTTCCCGGAAGGCGTGGTGTGGGACGGGGAGCATAAAATTTATCTGGCTGTGGTCATTGCTGCCAAATCAGATGAGCATTTACAGGTTCTGCAAATCCTGACCCGCGCTTTAAATCACGATGTCAGTGTTCAGGTACAAACGGCAACCACGGCTGAGCAAATTATCGATATTTTGCAGGTACGCCCGGATACGTTGGTTATCCATGAAAATTTAATCCAGACCCAGACCCATGTTGAAGATATTGATGATTTTTTCTGGGCCGCAGCAAAATTATTGAAACAGCAAAAACTGGTGGAAGCGGGTTTCCTGAGCCAGTTAGATCCTAAAAACCTGATTCAGATTCAGGATGCCATCTGGACCATTTCAGGGAAAAATTACGTTGCAGAAGCCGCCGTCAGTATTGTTCAAGCAGAGCAGGTTCTGAATTTCGCGCAAGGACAAATCAAAACCTTAATCTGCATTGCCCAGCATGAGCAACTTGATACCGTACAGCTAAATCATTTAATTGATCTTCTATTTCAGTCAAATATTCAACAGCAACTTCAGTCCGAGCAAAGTCGCCATGAAATCGCCAAACTGATTGGTGCAGAAATTATTCCGGACTGGCCTTATCAGCCGGTGGTACTTGCCAATAAGCATGGCTTACATGCCCGTCCTGCTACGCAACTGGTCAATATCAGTAAAACATTTAAAGGCGACATTCAAGTTGCGGTGGATGGCGGCCCCTATGTTTCTGCGAAAAGTCTGACCAAATTACTGGCTTTGGGTTGTCAATATGGGCAGACCCTGACCTTTATTGCTGAACCCAATACCGATGCTGTAGAAGGTCTCACGGCAATTGTTCAGGCGGTTAAAAATGGTTTGGGTGAAGAGGTTGAACCACTTGACCAATCTGAAACCGCTTCAATTGTTCAAGCAGAAACTGCGTGGGAAGAAATTGTTGATACTGATTTACCAGCTCAGGGAACAGCTGCATCTTCAGGGCTTGCTTTTGGCCCAGCCCATGTGATCAAACCGAAAAAATTTCAATATGAACGTTTTGGGCGCAACCTTAAAGCAGAAAAAGAAAAGCTGGAAATCGCACTGTATAGCGTAAAAAATACGATTCACCAGCTCATCCTGAAAACCGAGATTGACGAGATTAAACAAATCTTTCAGGCACATCTGGAAATGCTGGACGATCCCGACCTGATTCAGCAGGTGCATCAGGGTTTAAATCAGAATTTAACAGCAGCTGCAGCATGGCATGACTATATTGAACAGGCTGCACAAACCCAGGCAGCGCTGAATGATCCACTGCTGGCAGAGCGCGCAGCGGATTTACGCGATATTGGCGACAAGGTTTTAAGTGTGCTGTGTAATGAAGTGATGCCACTTGAACCTGAGCAAGCTTATATTCTAGTCATGCATGATCTTGGGCCTGGGGATGTGGCGCGTTTAGACAAAGACCGCGTAGCAGGAATTTTAACAGCGGTGGGTGGTGCATCGGCACATAGTGCGATTGTGGCACGCGCATTAGGCATACCTGCCGTGGTGGGTGCTGGTGAGCAGATTCTAAATATTGAGACACAAACCACCGTGCTGATTAACGGGGATACGGGCGCAATTGATATTGATCCGGCAGCTGAGCAGATTGAGCAGGCGATTCGTGAGCGTGAGCAGCATAAACAGCGTCGTCAGCAAGCGGAACGCCATTGTCAGGAAGCAGCCATGACAGTGGATCAGCATCAGGTTGAGATTGCAGCCAATATTGGCAAGATTCTGGATACCGCAAAGGCAGTTGATCATGGTGCGGAGGCGATTGGTTTATTGCGGACCGAGCTGGTGTTTATGGCACATCGTCAGGCGCCCAATGAAATTACCCAGGAAAAAGAATATCGTCATGTGCTGGATACCCTTGCAGGACGTCCACTGGTGGTACGTACTCTGGATGTCGGTGGTGATAAGCCGTTACCTTATTTGCCGATTGCTACCGAAGAAAATCCGTTTCTCGGTTTACGCGGAATCCGCCTGACCTTGAGAAAGCCGCAACTCTTGCGACAGCAGCTCATAGCCTTGGTCAAAGCAGCAGAGGGACGTCCTTTACGGATTATGTTCCCGATGGTGGGGCGAATTGAAGAATGGCGTGCAGCTCGACATATTCTGGATGAGGTGCTGGCAGAATATCCATGTGAACACCTGCAAGTGGGAATCATGATTGAAGTCCCTTCAGCTGCCTTGCTCGCGCCATTACTGGCCAAAGAAGTGGATTTCTTTAGTATCGGTACCAATGATTTAACCCAATATACCTTGGCGATTGACCGTGGACATCCGGTATTGTCTGCCGAGGCGGATGGATTACATCCAAGTATTTTATTATTGATTGATCAGGCAGTCCGGGCAGCACATGCCCATCAAAAGTGGGTCGGGGTGTGTGGTGAACTGGCAGCCGATCCGAAGGCTGTCCCGGTTTTATTAGGCTTGGGGGTGGATGAACTGAGTATGTCTTCATCCAGCATTCCTTTGGTCAAAGCACAAATTCGGACTTTGAATTATGTAGATTGCCAGCAGCTTGCTCAACGCGCTTTACAGTGTGAAAGTGCCACAGCAGTCCGTGATTTGGTGGAGTTGACGCATGGCTAAAATATTAACCATTACTTTAAACCCTGCGATTGATGTCACCCTTGAACTGGATGAGTTGCGAGTGGGTGAGGTCAACCGCCAGCAACAGGTACAATCCCATGCTGCAGGTAAGGGCCTCAATGTTGCACAGGTGTTGCATGATCTTGGACATAAGCTGATTGTGTCAGGCTTTTTGGGGAAACAAAATCGGGCCTTGTTTGAGCAGCATTTTCAGGCGATGCAGTTTGATAATCAATTTGTTTATGTTGAGGGTGAAACCCGCCAGAATATTAAGATTGCAGAACAGTCTGGACGAATGACCGATATTAATGCCAAGGGCTTTCGGGTGTCTGAGCAGGATAAACAGGCCTTGTTTGCGCGTATTCAGGCCTGCTCGCAACACGTCGATTATGTCGTGATTGCTGGCAGTCTGGCTCAGGGTTTTAGCATAGATGATTTTAAGTACCTGATCTCGATCTTGCACAAACAGCACAAGCATGTTGCGATTGATAGCAGCGGGCAGGCCTTGGTGGCTGCGATTGAAATGAATCCGTGGATGATCAAACCCAATACCGATGAATTACAGGAAAGTTTTGGTGAGGTGGTTGAAAATTTTTCCCAACAGCTTGCCTTGTTCCAACGCTTAAATTGTCAGATTGCACATATTGTCATTTCGATGGGAGAAGCCGGTGTTAACTGGATCAATCCGGCACTGGCCTTGCATGCCAGTCCACCTCCAGTCACCGTAAAAAGTACCGTCGGTGCAGGTGATTCATTACTGGCAGGCATGGTGCATGGTCTGGTGAGTAACATGACAGCTGAGCAAACCCTCAAAACGGCTACCGCCATTGCCAGTCATGCAGTGACGCAAGTCGGCTTTCGTGTGCCTGAAGCTCAGCGACTGGAAGCGCTAAAACAACAAACCATAATCAACACTTTGGATAACTCTGATGCAAACAATTAAATCTGTTTTATTTGTGATCAATTCGCAACAGTATGTCAATGCGTTGATTCTGGCAAAAAAACTGTCTCAGCTTGCACAGCAGCAAGGCTATGACAGCGCGATCATTGCTGTGCAGGATCAACTTCCTGAACAAGATTTTGATACGGTTGTTTTTATTGGCCAAGCACCCTCAAAACTTGAGGCTTTTAATGATTATGCGGTTGCCACCATTTCATTGCAGCAAGCGATGGATAATGCCGAGCAGTCTTTACAGGATGCTTTAAGCAAGACCACGACAGTTGCGCAATTGGCAACACAGCCAAATGCTCAGCCTCAGGCACAGAATTTTGTTGCAGTGACGGCCTGTCCAACAGGTGTGGCACATACCTTTATGGCGGCAGAGGCATTACAACAGGGTGCAGCTAAATTGGGCTATCGCATTCAGGTCGAAACACAAGGTTCGGTTGGTGCTAAAAATATCCTGACCGATGAAGCCATTGCTGCTGCGGATATTGTGATTCTTGCTACCGATATTGAAGTCAATACCGACCGCTTTGTCGGCAAACGCGTATATCGTTGCGGTACAGGCTTTGCATTGAAGCAAACCGATAAGGCATTTGCGGAAGCAATCACGGAAGCCAAGCTTTTAGAATCCTCTAAACAAAACAGCCAAAAAACCAGTCAGGAGGCCAATAAGGAAAAAACAGGTGTCTATAAACACCTGTTAACTGGCGTATCCTTTATGTTGCCGATGGTGGTAGCGGGCGGTTTGCTTATCGCGCTATCTCTGTGTTTTGGACTGAATGCCGCAGAGCAGGCGGGAAGTCTGGCTGCTGTGTTAAAGCAGATTGGTGCGGCTGCTTTTAGCCTGATGGTGCCGATGCTTGCCGGATATATTGCTTATTCGATTGCGGATCGTCCGGGTCTGGCACCAGGTCTGGTCGGTGGCCTCATCGCAACGCAATTAAATGCAGGATTTTTAGGTGGGATCGTCGCAGGCTTTTTAGCTGGCTATATTGCCTTATTCCTGGCCAAAAAAATCAAGCTGCCTACCAGTCTTGAAGCCTTAAAGCCGATTTTAATTGTGCCCTTATTGGGAACATTATCGGTCGGTCTGATCATGTTTTATGTGGTGGGGCATCCGGTTGCGCAAATTTTTGAGATGATGAAGGATTTTCTCAACAATATGGGCACCACCAACGCCGTACTGATGGGTATCGTACTGGCTTCGATGATGTGTATTGATTTAGGCGGGCCGATTAATAAAGCCGCCTATGCCTTTACCGTGGGTTTATTGACCACCAATACCTATATGCCAATGGCCGCGACCATGGCTGGCGGAATGGTGCCTGCGATTGGGATGGCGATTGCAACCCTATTGGCAAAGCAAAAGTTTAACCAGAGTGAGCGAGATGCGGGTAAGGCTGCATTTGTACTGGGCCTGTGCTTTATTTCCGAAGGGGCGATTCCCTTTGCAGCCAAAGATCCGATTCGGGTCATTCCAGCCTGTATTGCAGGTGGAGCAGTCACAGGTGCCTTGGTGGCATTATTTCATTGTGAACTGGTGACACCGCATGGTGGGATTTTTGTGTTACTGATTCCAAATGCGATTAGTCATGCCTGGCTCTATCTGGCAGCCATTGCGATTGGCAGCGGTATTACTGGTGTGATTTATGCGTTATTAAAACGCCGTGAAGTGGTTGAGGTGCAGACTGCCTAGGTTTTGCTTCCTATCCATTAAAATATATAAGGTAGATTGTTGGGCACAATGATCTACCTTTTTTATGTGTCATTACCTCTAGATTACATTAATCAATGCATCGAAAATCACAGCGAGTTGTTGTGTTAATTCAATGAATTTTATCTTTCATTTGCCAGCCGTTATTTCATTCAATCATTAATTGTTGTTATGATATAACATAACTTTAATTTATTTATGATTTTATGTCTGATTTATCTCAACGTTTACAAGCAATTGATGCACTAAGAGGGTTAGTGATTCTGATCATGATGGTTGATCATGTACGTGAAACCTTTTACCTGCATCATCAAGTCCCAGATCCGATGGAGATTTCTGAAACAGAAGGATCACTGTTTTTTAGCCGAGTTTTAGCCCATCTTTGTGCCCCCGTTTTTGTGGTGCTGACCGGTTTATCTGCTTATCTCTATCAGGCCAAGAACAATAGTATTGCGATGACGCGCGAATTTTTGTTGAAGCGCGGTTTATTTTTAATTGGACTTGAACTACTAATTGTCAATTTCGCGTGGACAGGTAAATTCCCGCCCGACGTGATTTATTTACAAGTCATTTGGGCTATTGGTTTTAGTATGATTGCCTTGGCATTACTCATTGGCTTGCCACAAAAACTGCTGTGGGGCATCAGTTTGCTGATCATTTTTGGGCATAATTTAATGGACCATATTTCATTCGCACAGGGTTCTGTGATGAATGCGATATGGTTGGTCTTACATGAACGGGGCTGGATCAACTTTGGAGAGGTGCTACGGGTCAGAACATCGTATCCCGTGTTGCCCTGGATTGGCGTGATTACTTTAGGTTATGGTCTTGGCCATGTTGTTTTTGGCAAACCGAAGACGACTCAGCAAAAGAATCGTATGCTCTTCACTTTTGGTTTGATGGGCATTGCTTTATTTTTCGTGTTAAGGGGGCTTAACATTTATGGTGACCAAGCTTGGGAAATGATGCCAACGTGGAGTGAAACATTAATGAGTTTCCTGAACTTGACCAAATATCCACCTTCATTATTTTTCATTTTATGGAATGTAGGTATCGGACTTATTATTCTGGTCTTATTACAGAAGATTGAAACCAAAAACTGGGTCAAGCCTTTAATCATCTTTGGCTCTGTACCAATGTTTTTCTACATCGTGCATTTATTTGTGCTTAAAGCCTTATATGTCATTGCTGTAAGTATTTGGGGACATAATTATGGCGATTATTATGGCGTGGATCACATGGCGACAGTGTGGGGGATTGCTGTGATTTTAAGCATTGTTTTATATCCAGCGATGCTGAAATTCTCTTTCTTTAAACATCGTAATAAGCATATTCCGTTGCTTAAATATTTTTAGTTTATTGAAAATAGAGTTGTTTTTTCATATTCAATTTGAATGAGATCGACTATTTAACGATTCAGAAAAACCTCTTGTCTAAGCCAAGAGGTTTTTTTACTCTCATTGCGACTTATCTTGGGTTTTGGTCTCAAAGTCACTGGCATTATGCCGCTCATGCAGTTGACTGGCTAAATCGCCAAAAGTGCGATTCACCATACGACCACGCTGTACCGCAGGGCGTGCCAGTATGGCATCGGCCCAACGTTGCACATGTGGATACTGATCGACGCTTAAAAACTCATCCGCATTATAAACCCAGCCTTTGACAACGCTACCGTACCACGGAAAAGCGGCAATATCGGCAATGCTATATTCCTGACCTGCGAGGTATTCGTGCTTTGCTAAATGTTGGTCTAATACATCCAGTAAACGTTTGGTTTCCATCGCAAAACGGTTAATCGCATATTCAATTTTTACTGGCGCATAGGCATAAAAATGTCCTAAACCGCCACCAATATAAGGTGCGCTGCCCATTTGCCAGAATAACCAGTTTAAACATTCCGTACGTGCAGCAAGTTCAGTGGGAATAAAGGCTTTAAATTTTTCAGCCAGATAGAGCAGGATTGAACCTGATTCAAATACCCGAAGCGGTGGGTTTTGACTATGATCCACCAAGGCGGGAATCTTAGAGTTCGGGTTAATTTCAACAAAGCCGCTACCGAATTGCTGGCCTTCACCAATTTTGATTAACCATGCGTCGTATTCAGCCCCGACATGTCCAAGCGCGAGTAATTCTTCCAGCAGAATCGTGACTTTTTGTCCGTTCGGCGTGGCAAGTGAATATAACTGTAATGGGTGTTTTCCAATCGGAAGCTTGTGTTCATAGCGACTCCCTGAGGTGGGCTGGTTTAGATCGGTTTTGTCTCCAGTCCATTGCCAGACTTGCGGCGGAATGTAATCTGAATCCTTCATTTTTATTGGCCATATGCTGAATTGATGAATTCAGTGTAGGTGAGCCAGCGCAGGATTGAGTGGGTTTTTTGTGGCAAAACTTTAACCGTTTTTGAATAAACAAGACTGAAGCCTGATTAATCAGATTTTGATTGCATGATCTGAAAGTGTTGATCAATCACATGCAGCCAGGCCTGCACCGCAGGAGAGACGGGCAGATTCTTTTTCCATGCCATAGCCAGATGCCACTGAATATTTGGCTTTTCGAGCGGAATGGCGGCAAACAAATCGGGATCGAGCATGTCGGTATAATATTGCGGTAACAGGGCAATGCCCATACGTTGCAGCACCATATCTGCGAGCAGGTTCCATTGACTGGTACGGCAGGCAATGCTTGGGGAGAAACCATGCTGTTCACAGGCATCCAGAATAATACGATTCAACGAGAAGTTTTCAGGAAACATCAAAAAGGACTGATGTTGTAATTCTTCCAGGTATATTTTCTTGCGTGTTGCCCAGGTCGCATCACGCCGTAATAATACCATCAAAGGATAGTTACATAATTCAATGCTATTAAAAATGTGCTGGTCAAAAGGGTGCAGCAACACGCCTACGTCCAGTTCATTATTTAATAACGCCTGTTCAATTCCTTTGGAACCGACCTCAAGAAAGGCAAGCTCGATCTCTGGCCATTGTTGATGATAATCAAACAGGGCGGTAGTCAGCAGTTGCGAGCCTAAAGGCGGAACTCCTAACTTTAAGGTACCTGTTTTTAGTTGCTGATAATTTTCGATTTCTAGAAAAATATTTTGTTCTGCTTGAAGAAGTTCGAGTGCATGCTGATAGATGCGCTGGCCAATTTCCGTCAGTTCAACCTGTCTTTTTCTACCATGTTCAGGTTTGACCAAGAGCTGTACCTGTAGTTGTTCTTCCAACTGCTGCAAGATTTTACTGATGGTCGGTTGGGTCAGATAGAGCTGTTCAGCGGTACGGGTAAAACTTTTGGTTTTGACCAGCGTGATAAAGCATTGCAGTGATTTGAAGGAAAGCATAATGAATATAAGATTATTCCATTTAGGCATAATATTAACATGAATAATTCATATTATCCGAATAGCACTGGGCTAGCATAATGAGGTAGTTCACCAATTTATTTGCTTGTCATGAGTACTGAATCCACTTCTGCAACGTTTTCTCCCAATAACTTGTTCACATTGCTCAAACAGATTTTAATTCTGGCGGCTTTTTGGGGCGCAGGCTATATTCTGCATCAACAACTCGGTGTCCCGATCTCCGCAGGCATTCTGGGCATGTTGTTATTGCTGATCTGTCTGTTTCTAAAACTGATTAAAATCGAGCAGGTGGCCATGGGGGCTACGGTGGTTTTAGGCGAGTTATTGCTGTTTTTTGTGCCTGTGGTTGTCGCCGTAGTCCAATACAAAACCTTATTTATGACCGAAGGCTGGCAGATTGTCCTGAGTATTGCCTTAGGCACAATTCTGGTGATGTTGAGTACCTGTCTCACCATTCATTACTACAACCGTCTCAAAAGCTATCTGCAAACACGTAAACCTTTCCAGCATAAGCATATCTAAAGGCATTTCACATGAATATCTGGTCAATCCTCTGTCTGATCTGGACCTTGGTCGCCTATGTGGTTGCAAAACGTCTCTATCAGAAACATCCTAAATTGTGGTTTTCTCCCGCGATTAGTGTGCCGGTGCTCACGATTGTATTGATGGCGATTTTTGGCATTTCCTATCAGACCTATGCCCAAGATACCCAATGGATCGTCAATTTGCTTGGACCAGCAACAGTCGCCTTTGCTGTGCCTATTTACCGTTATCGCGATACCATCCGTAAAAATCTGGGGGTGTTATCCATCGCGATCATTGTCGGCATGAGTGTGGGGGTAATGTCGGCTTATGAGATGGCACAACTGTTTCATTTCAGTCCCGAAGTCACCAACAGTTTGATGGCCCGTTCAATTTCAACACCTTTTGCGATGATTCTCGCTGAAGATATTCATGGTTCGGCTGCACTGGTGTCGCTATTTACCGTGATTACCGGCTTGGTCGGGATGATTTGTGGCGATGCCATTCTAGCATTCACCAAAATTCGCTCTGCTGTGGCCAATGGTGCTGCATTCGGTAATGCCGCTCACGGCTTTGGTACCGCGAGAGCCCAACAACGTAATAATGAGGAAGGGGTGATTGCCAGTTTAACCATGGTGATTGCTGGTATCCTGATGGTATTGGTCGGGCCGTTTGCCATTCACCTATGGTTATTAATTTAAGTCTTGAATTGAATGTTACATAAGAAAATAGGGCGTGAGTCAAAGCTGATTGTTAATCACAGCAAGTGGCTTTGGGGTTCTCTATGACTCACTGTCCTTAAAGGTTTCATTCAAGGCCTGTTGCACTGCATCGACTCTGGATTTACAGGCTTTATAAGCCGTCATTGATTCTTCGACAATTTTCATCAAATTATCAATATCCGGTTGTTCCTGTGCTTCTAGTAGTTCGGCATTGTTTTTTAATAATGCATAACCGTCTTTAAAGCTTAGTTCTTTCTTCGTCATGATCAATCACCTCGGTAAGCTGGGCATGGATATAGCCATCCTGCATTTCAATAGATAGGGATGAACTCGCTTGATGGATAGAGCGAATCGCCTTGTTTTCACTACGGACAATGCCATAACCCTTGGCCAGTACGTTTCTGGGATTTTGCAATAAAGTTTCCCGCATCAAGGTTTCGATTTGAGTCGAGGCCGTTTTGAGTTGCTGCTTGGCAAAATATTGTAGCGTTGATCTGGCAACCTGAAGCTGCAAATGGCAGGTACTGATCTGATTCTCAGCCTGCGACCTGATACGATGAATCAACTGCTCATTCTGGCTTTGATAAGCCGTAATCTGATGTTGGGAAAGCAATTTGATGGATTGAAAATATTCCATCACCTCTACAGAACGTTCCGAGATCAGATTGCGGATCCCGGCAATCACCTTACTTGGCGTATCGAAGGAACGATGCGCAATTTCATCTAAAATGGTTCGATCTTTTTCATGTCCAATCCCGACCCAAATCGGTACTTTGCGTTTACATAGCAGGGCGGCCAAATCATAGTCATTTAAATAGGCCAGATCGTTGACTGCACCGCCACCTCGAATGATCACGATCAGGTCGGGCGGGATGGTGTAATCTGCTGCCCATTGACGGAGTCCTGTGCCTAAGGACTCCATAATACTATTCGCAGCTGTATTCCCCTGAAAAGTCGCGGTGTGATAGACAAAAGTGCAGACACCTGCTTGCTGTAATGCGTCGGCATCTTTCTTGAAGTCACCTAAGCCGGCTGCATTTTCAGGTGCAATCACCAATACATGCTCAATATCAAACGGTGTAGGAAGCGCTTTATTCAGAGCAAGTAAACCTTCACTGCTGAGTCTGGCCAAAATTTGCTGATAACGTTTGGCAATATCACCGAGGGTAAAACTCGAGTCGATATCTTCAATATTGACAGAGAAGCCGTATTGCGGATCGAAGCGAGCCTTGATTTTAATCAGTACATTCAAATCTCTGGATAGCTCAATACCACTTTCACGCTCGAACTTCAGCACGATTTTTGCGGCAGTAAATTTCCAGATCGTGGCTTTACAGCTGGCAATGACTTTGTCGGTGTCCTGTTCTTTTTCAGCCAGTTCAAGGTAATAATGTCCACCTTTGATACTGAGATTGCGAATCTCGGCTTTCACCCAGACTGGCTCGTCAAAGGTCAGGCGAATGATTTCCTGGACGGTTGCTAGATAGTCGCTAAGAGAAAGTTGTGGTTCAGACATTAGGTCGGACAATGAATAGGATAGGGCTATAGTAGCAAATGGATTAACCTGATAACAAATCAGACCTATCTTGTTTCTATTTATTTTTGATAAGTCATAACGCATCTACAGTCTATTTTTAAAGATTACTGTAGATGCGTATTGTGAGGTAGATATTAGAGGGATTTATTCCATTTCAAGAATTTAAATAATCCAAACATAAACATGATCCAGACCGGAATTAAAATCACCGATTCCTTAAAGCCTTGCGTCCACATGATATATAAAATCATCACGATAAATGCCAAAACCAGATAATTACTCAGGGGTGAGAATAGGGCCGGGAATTTGACGGTTTTGCCTTGCTCCTGAATGGCACGTTTAAATTTTAAATGGGTAAAGCTAATAATGGCCCAGTTTAGGACCAGCGCCGCAACCGCCATATACATTAAGTGGCTTAAGGCTTGTTCCGGCACAAAATAATTCAATAATACACAGCCAAAAATCAGCACAGAAGAAAAGATCACCGCAGGCATTGGTACGCCTTGTGGGCTGACTTTTGCAAACACTTTGGGAGCATTGCCTTGGACAGCCAAGCCATACAACATTCGGCTATTGGCATACATGCCACTGTTATAGACTGAAAGTGCGGCGGTTAAAATAATAAAATTAAGTAAATGCGCTGCCCAATTAATCCCGAGCTGGCTGAAAATCATCACGAAAGGACTTTTATCCAGACCACCCAAATCCAGTTGATTCCATGGAATGAGTGACATAATGATGGCAAGCGAAGCGACATAGAAAAGCAAGATCCGGAAGATCACCTGATTGATGGCTTGCGGAATACTTTTTTCAGGATTTTCTGCTTCAGCTGCAGTCATACCGATCAGTTCAATGCCACCAAACGCAAACATTAAAAAGGCCAGCATATAGAACAAACCGGAGAAACCATGCGGGAAAAATCCGCCGTGTTGCCATAAGTTGGTGAAACTGGCCGTCGAATCAGCTCCTGCGGTCAGCAACAGGTACAGACCGAACACAATCATGGAAATGACAGCAACAACTTTGATAATCGCTAACCAGAATTCAGATTCACCGTAAAACTTCACATTGCCCAGATTTAAGCAGGTCACCACAATGAAGAAAAATAAGGTCGAGATCCAGGCTGGAATATGTGGCCACCAATAATGGACATATTTGGCAATAGCTGTCAGCTCAGTCATTGCGACCAGAATATAGACGACCCAATAATTCCAACCCGATAAGAAACCAGCAAATCTTCCCCAATATTTTTGTGAAAAATAACTAAAAGAGCCCGCGACAGGTTCTTCTACAATCATTTCACCCATTTGACGCATGATCAGAAATGCGATCAGGCCAACAATGGCATAGCCCAAAATAATCGAAGGGCCAGCAGACTGGATCACTTGAGCAGAACCTAAAAACAGACCTGTACCCACCGCACCGCCCATAGCGATCAGGTGGATATGACGGTTTTTTAGTCCACGTTTTAATTGGGGGGAAGAGTTACTCAAAATAGGATGCGCTGAACAAAAAAGAAGTGATTGTAATGGATCGTGACAGGATCGACTAGTTTGAAAACAAGAATATAGGCCTAATTCCTCTCATTTCTTTAGGTGACGGCAATTTAACTGAAAACCTTTAGGAGGGAACGAGTTCGAAAAGATTCAACCAGTCAAAATCTAATTTTCTCATAATTTTTTTAATATTTAGGGAAAATATTACCACTTCATATTTTGAGGTAAGACAGGCTATCAATGGAAAATCATTATATGTAGGTCAAGTCGAAGTTAAAAATATGTTGGATTTAACCGATCCGAAGAATTTAAAAGAAATGGGCATTGATCAGAAGGGGTTAACTCAAAAAATTGATGACGCGAATGAAGCTCAAAAGGTTTCGATATATGCCTATACAAACAATATTGCCAATCAAGCGTATGCTAAAGGTTATATGGGTATCATCTATAACAGTAGTCGCAATACAGATTCAAGCAATAACCGCGCAGTGGTTTTATTTGGTGCAGGCCGAAATACTATTCAAGATCACTTAGTTAAAGCAGATTTTGTACCTGTTGATTTTAGAGTGCTGTTACCAGAAAATCAGATTGTGTTTTTAGCGTATGTCAAGACTTTTCCAAAAGCTCAATAAGCTAAAATTATTATTTTGAGGTAGTAAAATGGGTGCAAGCTTATTTGTAGGTTTAAATGATAAAAACCAGCGAGAAGGAAATTTTTCTTATACGGGTGGTTATGTTAATAGCGTATATTGGCAGGCCTTTGGCGACTTATTAGATACGGTATTTTTACCTAACTATCCTCAATTACATGAGGTTATTAAATCGGAAGAAGGTGAATATTTAAAGTTTTATTCATTTATTGATTTAAACCAAGAGGATTTTAATCTAGCGGTTAAACTTATTCGCAATCATCTTAGTAAGTTAACAGCAGTGGATTGGCCGTCAAAAGACTATATTAAAGATATGTCACAGTGGCAAAGCATGGCAAAGGAGGTTTGGGTAGGTATAGCTGAGCCTTTTGTTGTTAAAGATACACGGTATGGTTTGTAGTAAAGTTGTCATTCAATGAGAGAATTGCATCAGATTGCAGCGAGTCAATTAGGCATTGGGGTTTGGTATCAAAAAGGATATGAACAAAAAGGGATTCTGTTTACTCCGCCAAGTGAGTATGAAAAGTCAGAAGCTATAGGTGCACAATGTGGTAACTGTCATACGATAGTATGGATAACGGGGCGTATTGATCCAACGACGAAAAAATAATTGGGAAAGAATTATGTCTGATCTAAAAAACAATGAAGTCTTCCAAAAAGCATTAGCTCATGTAATTCAACATGCTGAATTTAATGAGAATACAGTGAGTTTGATTGACTACATTACTCATAATAAAGGTGATGTGCTATTTTGTACTAGAATGTTAGGGAACTATGCGGAAGCTAACGCAATGGTATCTTGGTTTCGAGATGATGACTTAATTGCCTTTAAACAGTGGTGTTTTATTGCAGCTAAACTGAAACGTATGGTGTTTCAGTTTGATCCTATTGACTGGTTCCCCGCCTACGAGCATTTATATGCTTTATTATCAGACAATGAAGAAATTATTTCTTGGTATCGTCAGCACCGAGTATCTTATGATCGACAAAGCTCAATTAAAGATCGTGATAATCCACGTAAACCAGATTTCCACGGATATCAATTGATTTTAGCCCTTAATCAAGAATGGGAACTTTTACGGGAGCGTTGCGAATTAATTTTGAGTACAGAGCTAAAGAAAGATCGTAAGTATTTAATTGACCATCGTTTTTATCTTGCACTGGCAAATGGAGATAAAACAGAAATGGAAAAAGTATTAACAGAACTAACTAGCCCTAAAATTTCAAAGATCCGTAATCATGAATTTGCATTTACCTTTACAGAGCATTTTATTTCCACGTTTGCGGTAATTTATGCAAAGCTGGCTTGGAGAAATGGTTATCAGCTGGATATAAATACGCCATGGATACCTAAAGAATGGTTACCTATACAGCCATTGGATGAATATCCTGAACCATGGGACTTTATGAAAGAATTTGATCTTTGGACCGAATTTGATGGGGAATATGCAAGTTGGTCACCCCTACAAGGTAATTGATTATTGCAAAAGAGAGTCTATCTAGATTCTCTTTATATGGAATTTAGTTATGCCCCATTTTGTTTATTACGCGAATAGGGACATATAAATTTTGTCTGGTTGTTGGTCGTGGCTCCAGTTTGTGGAGGATGGGACGAAGTTTATTCGGATCAGCATACTCTCCAACTTCTATACCTTCTACAAGTTCCCCAATAGCTTGTTTTTTTTCTAAATCATAGATCCAAAAATAACAATTGGTTTGGTGATTAACATTCATTTCAAAGCCAACTTGATAGTTTCTACCAGCTTCCAGATTGACTTTAACTAAATTGGTATATTTATACCCACCCCGTTGGCACCAAATTTGTAAATTATGCTCTCCAGCTGTGAGAGCTAATGGGGATTGTAATTGTTCTCGACCATGATTAATTTTTTGTTGATCAATTGCGAAAACGTATGCAATTTTATCTGCCATTATAGATTGGCTTTTTTCTTGGTTTCCAACAATTGTTGCTACATTTTGTGACGTTGTCGGTTGGGTAAAGTATTGAATAGGTTCTAAAGGCTTTTGTGCTTGTGTAGAGATACAGCCTGCTAGTCCAGTAGCAATACCGATTATACTGAAGAATGAGAGAAGTTTTTTCACGAATTATTCCTTAAGATTATTTACTTGTTATCAATGGGATAAAGCTTATATTTGTAGAAGAAGGGGAGCCGTTTAAAACTTGTTTTGGTGTTACCATTTCACATGTATCTACATTTTCGACCCAAAATAAAATAGGCTCTTTATTCAGCTTAATATCGGATTGATTGTTTTTGACTTGATAGTGTTGTCCTGCTTTTGCCTCAAAAGTGATATGGCCGTGAGTAAAATAGTTTGGTGTGTCTGAAATGATTCGAATTTCTGTCGTGGTTGGAGTTATGACATAGACTTTATCCCACTCGTTTGATTTACTGAGTGTGGCTTTGTTATTGATATAAGTTATATAAATACTGGCTTTAATAAATTGAAGAGCAGTGTTAGTTTTTTGAAAACCTTGAATTGATGCTAATTCTTTATTAGGTAGATCAGTAGGAGGATGGTGTAAAAGTTCTGCAGGAATTTGAGCTTGGGTTATACCCAAAGTGAGTAGAGATGAAAATAAAGCTGATAACTTATTTTTAATACTCATAGGTTTAGAATATTTAATAAAAATTAATTAAAAAATTATAATAATAAAAAAAATTGTTAAAATCTATTTTATGTGGAATTTTTGATAAAAAATTAATGCATTAATAAAAATTATTAAATCTATTTTTTATATCTATAATATTAATTAATGGTTGAGCTGTGCTAAGTGTGATTCAATTATCATTTTAAAAAATGGGGGATATTGAGGCAAGCAATAACCGTGCAGTAGTCTTATTTGGTGGACGTTATGATCCAGCTCAAATTAAGCCAGTATTAGAAAAGCCGATGCTAAAGAAATAAGGAACTAGATCATGAGAGCATTACATCGAGTTGCAGCAAGCCAAATAGGGGTAATACCTTATTATTATAAAAACTATCAAAAACATGGTCTGCAATATGAGTCTCAGCGTGATTCAAGGGCAGAACCATTAGGTGCACAATGTGGCAATTGTCATACGATTGTATGGATAACAGGGCGTAGTGATCCTATTTTGAATGAAGATGATTCAAAAATTTCTGATAGCGGTCCAGTTTATCGTGAATATATAAGAAATAAACTGAAACGCTTTTTAAAATCCTTACCTGTTTGTCCGCATTGCCATCAGCAGGCTTATGACCTTTTTGTTAATAACGTTACTTTAACTAGATTTGAAGATGGTAGTCCGTATCCAAAAGTTCCTGAGAAATATTATGGTATTGATGAAGAAATGTCCGCTAAAGTTAAAGACAAAGCAATATGGTGGTATGGCGATGAGGCTGAGGCAAAAAGGTTGAATCTGCATTTTTTATGATTTGATTCATTAATCTGATTTGAGAGAAAATGGCGGTATTTAATCTGAAATATCATCACTTTTTTATTTTTTACATAGCTAAAAATTCATCATTATAATTTCAGCAAAGCTTAGCAAATAATAATATTTTATGTGAATTTTCAACCAGATTAGACTCATCCAAAGATAAATAACAACAATGTATTTATCAAAAGAATCAATTTTTCATTCGGATGTTTTCTTTGGATTGGCAGTATATACAGAGTGTGCTGCCGCAGTTCTATGCGGCCACCCTCATGACCTTAAAAATCTCCTTTATCGGTATTGTACTCTCTATTCTGCTTGGGCTGATCTGTAGCATCATCAGCACATATCAGGTCCGGATACTCAATAAAATTGTCAAAGTCTATATCGAGGTTTCCCGCAATACCCCTTTGCTCATTCAGCTATTTTTTCTCTACTACGGTTTGCCCAAGATCGGCATCAAACTGGATGGTTTTGCCTGTGGTGTGATTGGCCTGACTTTTCTTGGGGGGAGCTACATGGCAGAAGCTTTCCGTGCGGGTTTACAGTCCGTTGCGCAAGGGCAAATTGATTCGGCCCGAAGTGTAGGATTAAACGCCGTGCAAGTCTTTCAATATGTGGTATTTCCCCAAGCGTTATCGCTGTCCATTCCTGCCATTGGCGCAAACTGTTTATTCCTGATTAAAGAAAGCTCGGTGTTGAGTGCAATAGCAGTGGTAGAACTGCTGTTTGTGACCAAAGATCTGATCGGGATGGATTACAAAACCACCGAAGCTTTATTTCTGTTAATCGTGGCTTATCTAATGATCTTGCTACCCGTTTCAGCGCTGACCAGTTATCTGGAATATCGCAGTCGTAAGGTGAGCCATGGGACTTGAGTATTTATTTCAACCGAGCCATGTCGAGCGTTTACTGTATGGCTTGTTGCAAACCATTGAAATTGCCTTTTTATCGGTATTCTTATCTGCCATTTTCGGCACCATTTTTGGGGTGATCATGACCTCCAGAAATTTGCTGGTCAAGATCCTGTGCCGTTTCTATCTGGAAACCATTCGGATTGTGCCGATTCTGGTGCTGTTATTTGTGTTCTATTTTGGTCTGGCGACATGGTTTAACTGGCAGTTGTCATCGTTTTGGGTCTGTATTTTTGTCTTTACCTTATGGGGAACCGCGGAAATGGGAGATCTGGTTCGTGCTTCCATCACTTCGATCGATCAGCATCAACGTGATACAGCTTATGCCGTAGGACTAAATCATGTACAAACTCTGGTTTATGTAATTTTCCCGCAAAGCTTAAAACGGGTTACCCCGGGCGCACTGAATCTGTTTACCCGCATGATCAAAACCAGCTCTTTGGCAGTATTGATCGGTATGGTGGAAGTGCTGAAGGTAGGGCAGCAGATTATTGAAAATTCATTATTAACGGTCCCTAGCGCATCGTTATGGATCTACGGTTTTATCTTTATTCTTTATTTCCTGATTTGTTATCCATTATCGCTTTTAGCAGCGCATTTAGAAAAAGTGTGGGAAAACGCATGACTTTGTTATCGATACGGCATTTACATAAATTTTATAAGCAAAGTCAGGTATTGCATGGCATTGATCTGAATGTGCAACAAGGTGAAGTGGTGGTGATTCTGGGACCATCCGGTTGTGGAAAGAGTACCTTGTTACGCTGTATCAATGGGCTGGAACCGATTCAGCAGGGAGAAATTCAGCTCAAAGATGTGGGCGTGCTTGGGCAGGACTTGCCTTGGGATCGCGTACGTCAGCAGATTGGCATGGTGTTTCAGAACTATGAACTGTTCAAGCATATGAATGTGATTGATAACATTCTGCTGGGTCCGCTAAAAGCACAAAAACGCCAACGCGCAGAAGTGGAACAACTGGCAGATCAGTTATTACAGCGCGTGGGTCTACTGGATCGTAAATATGATTATCCATCTAATCTATCAGGTGGGCAGAAACAGCGGATTGCCATTGTCCGTGCCTTGGTGATGCAGCCCAAAGTCATTCTACTGGATGAAATTACTGCGGCCTTAGACCCGGAAATGGTACGCGAAGTGCTGGATGTAGTACTGAAACTGGCACAAGAGGGCATGACCATGCTGATTGTTACGCATGAAATGGGCTTTGCTCGCAAAGTGGCAGATCGCATTATTTTTATGGACAAAGGCCAGATTATTGAGCAAAGCACCCCAGAGGATTTTTTTCAGCATCCGCAGACGGAACGGGCCAAAACTTTTTTAAATATCTTGAATTATTAAAAGCAATCAGAGGACGTGATGAGATTACATTTAGTCGCCGGACGATCTGGCAATACATCGAAAATAAAAACGGTAAGGCTTGGCATGAGCTGTGTGCTGGTGGCAGGCATATTAACAGGATGTAATCAACCGGCTTCAACAGAATCCAAAACGAGTACAGCAGACAGCTCCTTGGAGCGGATCAAGAAAAATGACGTGCTACGGGTTGGGGTGTTCGCAGATAACCCACCGTTTGGTTATGTGGACAGTGCAGGCAAAAATCAGGGCTTTGATGTCGCCTTGGCGAAGCGTGTGACCAAAGATTTGCTCGGAGATGAAAATAAAATCCAGTTTGTCGTCACAGAAGCAGCCAATCGGGTTGAATTTTTAAAGTCAGACAAAGTTGATGTGGTCTTTGCCAGCTTCTCTGTGACACCCGAACGTCAACAGGTGGTGGATTTTTCCCAACCCTATTTAAAGGCATCGCTAGGCATTGTTTCACCTAAAGCCAAAGCCATTACCGATGTGAAAAGTCTGGAAGGCAAAACTTTAATTGTGAATAAAGGCTCAAGCTCGGACAGCTATTTCACTAAAAATTATCCGAAAGTGCATTTGTTGAAGTTTGAACAAAATACCGATGCGTTTAATGCACTCACCGATGGTCGGGGTGATGCGATTTCCCAAGACAGTACCTATGCCTTGGCATGGGCTGCCAAGAATCCGGATTATGTGGTCGGTATTCCACAGATTGGCAATGAAGATTTTATCGCCGCAGGCGTGAAAAAAGGCAATACCCAATTGCTGCACTGGCTCAATGATGAAATCAAACAGCTACGCAGCACGGGCGAAGTTCAAAAGATTTATGACCAAACCTTAAAGCCGATATACGGTGAAAAAGTGAATCCTAATATCTTTTTAGATGTCGATTTAGCGAAGCAATAACATAAATGAAAAGGTTAAAAATAGAGGTAACGATATGCAGACAATAACATTCTCAAATATTCAAAAACTGTTGCTGGCTTCTGTATTCAGTCTGGGTCTCACCGCATGTAACAAGACCCCACAGTCAGCAGAAAAATCAGCGGATAGCTCAGCTCAGGTTTCCAGTATCGAGCAGATCAAGAAAAATGGTGTGGTTCGTATTGGCGTATTTAGCGATAAGCCGCCTTTTGGTTATCTGGATGCACAAGGTAAAAACCAGGGTTTTGATGTGGAAATTGCCAAGCATGTGGCCAAGGATTTATTGGGAGATGAAAACAAGGTTCAGTTTGTACTGACTGAAGCTGCCAATCGTGTCGAATATCTGAAAGCCAATAAAGTCGATATTATTTTTGCCAATTTCACCGTGACCCCTGAACGTAAGCAAGTGGTGGATTTTGCCAAGCCTTATTTAAAAGTTGCCTTAGGTGTGGTGTCTCCAAAAAATAAACCGATTACGGATATTGCTCAATTAAAGGATCAGACTTTATTGGTGAATAAGGGCACCACAGCGGACTCTTTTTTTAGCAAGCAACATCCTGAAATTAAGCTGCAAAAATATGAGCAAAATACCGAAACCTTTGATGCGCTAAAAGATGGTCGCGGTGCTGCTTTGGCACATGACAATTTATTGGTGTTGGCCTGGGCGAAAGAAAATCCAAATTACACCGTCGGCATTACCAATCTGGGTGAGCAAGATTTAATTGCACCTGCTGTACAAAAAGGCAATAAAGAATTGCTGGATTGGTTAAACCAGGATTTAGAAAAGTTGGCTAAAGAGGGGGTTATTCATCAAGCTTATGAAAAAACTTTAAAACCTGTTTATGGTGAGGGTATCCCAGCCAAAGATTTAATTATTGAATGATTTAAATTACCTTCAATGCTATAAAAGTATAGGTTTTAACTGCTTATATATTAAGCGCTATTTTTATAATAAATCATTTAAAATGCCCTGGCTTTTTTGCTGGGGCTTTTTCTTTAATATCTTTATTCTTCAGTATGAAGGGATAATCATATTTTAAAAAGCTGCCATATTTTTATCATTATAAATAATAGAGTCGTACTCACTTTATCAGTACGCTGCGGAATAATATAGATGTTCAATCGATTGCCTGTACCTGAAAACCTTCCCTGTAGATTAACGGATGCCTTTTACCGCATTCATCAATATTTGCCAAAAGGAAATGTAAAACAGCGGGTTAAGCTGGATGATGCCCTTAATCAGATCAATACCGATGATCTTTATGCATTACAAGATTTTCCCCTGCATAATTTTTCTGCCTATGAAGGCTGGGGCATTGATTCGAATATCACTCAGCAGGTTAGTTCAAAAAATCTGGTGATAGAAAGAGATTTGTATTTCTGGACACAGCAGTTATATCACTCTATTAATCCTTATAAACTCGATCTGGACAGATATATAATCAAAATCCCTAAATTTACTAGACTTCCTGAAGGGGTAGATACTATTATTTTAGAACAGGATAAGCGCTTAGATTTCTCTGGTAAGAGCAGCGGTGTAAAAATAAAAAAAACAATTGCGCCGATGCAAGGTGTTATTCAACAAGGCAGTGTGTTTAAACAAGGCGATTTAATCCTTGCAAAAAATCAGAAAATTACACCTGAACGCTTAGTCGCACTCAGACGTGCGGGTATTACAGAGCTTTCTATTTATCGACACCCTAAAATCCTGATTGTTAATATGTTTCCTTTCGATCAAGCGGGGGAAATCAGTGAAGAATGCTTATACCTCAAAGATCTGTTAAAAACATGGGGGTATGGCGAGGTTGAAATTAAACCGCATAAACCGGCACGTTATGACGGGGCATTTAATTACCATCAAGAAGCTGGACATCCCGCATTAGATGGAAGCTTGACTTCCGCTTGGGACGAATATCATCAGTTTTTTGACGAGCAAATTCCTGAGTTTGACATTATTTTATGTTGGTCACCTTTAAATCATTATGGTTCTGGATTAGGGCTTTCAAAGCTGGCTAACTTTTATCAAGGCAATGGTGATGGTCCCGTTACGACCTGTTCTGTGCCAGCCAGTGAATTCCGGATTTTTCAGAGTAATGACCGAAGCCCTAGACTCACTCAGGTCGTAAATCGTTATGGTGAACGTGGGCAGTTAAGGGAAATACGTACCGAGATCACTGAAGATCGAACGACAATTATCAGCCTACCGGGTAATATGCATGACGTTGCGTTGTTGATGCACGTATTTGTGAAATATATTTTAAATAAGCATGATCCTGATTTTTTTGAGAATCTGTATTTGCAAGGCAGGATCGACCAGCAGCTTGAGCCTGATTCAAAATATAGAACATTACTATGGGGACGCTACCAGTTTGAAGCAGATGGTCAATATTCGCTACAGGTCATTCCACAACAAGCTTTTCAGATCGATGGTTTTGCTGCTGCCAATTGCATTATTATTGTTCCATTTGCAGAGCCGCCGATTCAGTCTGGTGAATCTGTATATTTTATTAAAATAGATCAGGTCTGAATCACTTTAATGTTTTACAAGTCAGACAACAGCCGAGAGTGGCTGTTGTCTGATTGGGAAGATAAAAATTACTTTTTAGTGTTGGGTAATAACGCAGTCATAAAGCCTAACAAAGGTAAGAAAGAACAAAGTTTATAGACCCAGACAATGCCATGTGTATCCGCCAAATGGCCTAAACCTGCTGCGCCAATTCCGCCAATGCCAAACATCAGTCCAAACATTAAGCCTGCGACCATGCCCACCCGGCCGGGTACCGCTTCCTGAGCATAGACCACCAACGCAGAGAAAGCAGAAGACATCACTAGACCAATGATAATCACCAGAATGGCAGTTCCCGTTAGGCCGACATAAGGCAGCATCAGGGCAAATGGCGCAATCCCTAGGAAAGACACCCAAACCACGGCTTTACGTCCGATACGGTCACCGACTGGACCACCTGCAAAAGTACCGAGTGCAACAGCACCTAAAAATATAAATAGGTAGAGCTGAGAGGTTTGAATTGAAACATTAAATCTTTCAATGAGGTAAAAGGTAAAATAATTGGTAATGGCTGCGATATAAATAAACTTGGCAAATAGTAAAATACAGATCACTGCCATGGCCTGAATCACCTGTTGACGCGTCAAGGTCGAAATAGCACGTTGACTGGCGAGGCGTTGTACAGGTGCTTGTTTAACCAGCCATTTGGTTACGCGTAACAACACAAAAATAGCTAAAGCAGCGACTAATACAAATAAGCCAATCGCACCTTGTCCGTGAGGAATAATCACGGCAGCGGCGACTAAGGGGCCAAGGGCTGAACCGGTATTTCCGCCAACCTGAAACATGGATTGCGCCGTACCAAAACGGCCACCCGAAGCCGTACGCGCAATACGGGAAGCTTCAGGGTGAAAGGTAGATGAACCCACCCCAATCAGTGCTGCAGCAAAAAGTAGGCTGTAATAACTGCCTGCTGTTGCCATCAGTCCAATGCCAATGAGCGTGGCAAACATCCCGGCAGGGAGTAAATACGGTTTAGGATGTTTATCGGTATATAGGCCGATCCACGGTTGTAATAATGAGGCCGTGATTTGATAAACCAAAGCAATCCAGCCAATCTGGGCAAAACTCAATGAAAACTCTGCTTTGAGCAGGGGATAACTTGCAGTCACCACCGCCTGAATCGAGTCATTTAAGAGATGGGCAAATGCGACTGCACCGACAATACCTAACACGAATTTTTGTGGTTGATCCTGTGGTGGACATTGCGCTTGTGGACCTGTGTTCTCAAGCGTCCCTGTATGATTTGCCATGTGTGCTCCAACATGCTGTTTTAGCTTAAATCGTGATATTGAAGAAGGTTTGTTTTTCAGTATTTATATCCTAAACTGAACTGAAAGCGGCCCACAATCATATTTGGGACATATAGTATCGAGTTCAGGCCATTTTGAAGGACCAAGGCAATGCGTAATATTCAGGTCAACGATTTTGAGGATGTCGCCCGTAATGTGATGGCAACGGGCAATGATTATGTGGATGGCCAAATTCTGGCAAGCCATAGTCATGCCCGGGGACAATGCCTGTATGCGATCACAGGGGTATTAACCGTCACGACCAGTAAAGGCAGCTGGGTGGTGCCGCCAAAACGGGCACTCTGGATTCCCGCTGGAATTGACCATGAGGTACACATGGGGGGACTCACCAAAACCCGTAGTGCCTATATACTTCCAGACATTGCAAGCAAGGCCGGTTTACCTTGTGATTGTGCGGTGATCAATGTATCGCCGTTATTACATGAACTGTTATCTAGCGCTGTAGATTTGCCTGCTGAATATGAATTGGGCGGGCGGGATGATTATTTGATGCAACTGATTATTGCAGAAATTGCCTTGATGCCTGAGTTGCCGTTGAATGCACCTTTACCACAAGAGCCACGTCTGGCAGCATTATGTCTGCAACTATTAAAAGCACCGAGCTTAGATCATGATCTAGATGAGATAGCCGAACGGGTCGGGATGAGCCGTCGTAATTTCACCCGAATTTTTCGGCAACAGACGGGGATGAGTTTTAGCCATTGGCGGCAACAGGCTTGTTTACTCAATGCCCTGACGCGTATGGAGCTGGGACAGTCGATCACCGAGGTGGCAATTGCGCTTGGTTATAGCAGTAGCAGTGCATTTACAGCAGCATTTAAACGTTCTTTAGGTCAGGCGCCACGCTTTTATATACAAGCCAAATGATCAGGCCGGATGTGTTAATGTATAGGGGCTGGGTTGACTCAATGCATGAGCCTTCCTCTGAATTCACGAAAACAATATAAATGATAAAACTATGCTTTCATTATTAAAAGCTTTGGCCTTGTCTCATCAAGGTCTGCACAAAAATGACATATTCGGTGAGGGATTATCCGGAACCCTGAACGCGATTGAACATCTGGGCTATGTGCAAATTGATACAATTTCAGTGGTTGAGCGTGCCCATCACCATGTCTTGTGGAATCGGGTGCCTGATTATCAGCTGGATCATTTAAATCAGCTGGTGCAACAGCAACTGATTTTTGAACACTGGGCGCATGCAGCTTCTTATCTGCCGATGCGGGATTATCGTTATGCCATACCGTTGATGAATGCAATCCGAAATGGCGAAAGCCGCTATTTCAGAGCAGATCAGCGTTTGATGAATGAAATTCTGGCACGGGTCAGGGCAGAAGGTAAAATTCAGCTTCGACAGATGGAAAAGCAAACGCGGGAAGGTTCTGCTGGCTGGTGGAATGCCGGACCAAGCCGAAAAGCGCTTGAACAGTTATTTATGCAAGGCGACCTGATGATTTGTGAGCGTAACGGGATGGAGAAAGTCTATGACCTGACGGAGCGTTGTATACCTCAGGGCATCGATCTCAGCACACCGTCCTTGCATGAATATGCTGATTATTTGTTAAAAATGAATATACGGGCCCATGGCGTATTTACATGGAAACAGTTATTACATTTAAAGGGAAAAGAGCTACGTCATGTAATGCGTACTGTTCTGGATGACTATATTGATGCGGGTTTGGTGAAGGTTTTGCAACTCGAAAATGGACAGACGGTTTATGCTGCCAAAGCAATATTGGAACATCAGCCCATCATTCAGCCGGAACTAAAAATATTGTCTCCTTTTGATAATCTGGTGATTCATCGGGAGCGCTTGGATTGCTTATTTGACTTTAATTATCGCATCGAATGCTATGTCCCCGCCGCCAAAAGACAATACGGTTATTTTTGTTTACCGCTGTTGTATGCAGATCGCTTTGTGGGTCGTATCGATTGTAAAGTGCATCGACGTGAAAAGCGACTAGAAGTCATTGCTCTGCATTTGGAAGATCCGAATATGCAGGATTGGGAGGCTTTTATCAACGCTTTAGAGCTGGAGTTACAGCGTTTCGCTGAATTTAATCAGTGTACGGTGATTGATGTAGAAAAGATCAGCCATTTAATGCGTTAACGCTTGCCATTGATAGGTTTGCTTTTTTTAAACCTAGCCCTCGAGAGGACTAGGTTTACCTAAAAAGTTCAATCTTAGAGTGATCAATACCCTAAGCTTTTGGGTAAGAAGAAGATGAATTCTCCTGCATGAATACATTGAACAGATCAGTATATTCAAGCCATCATCGCGTAACGCTACCCCATGATGTTCAGTAATATCCTTTTAAGAGTTCTGTGGATCATATTGTTTTTCCTTGATAAACAGTGCCGGAATCACACCACAGATCAGGTAGGCTGCACCCATGACCACAAAACCCAAACCGATCGAACCGCCAGAGGCTAAAAAGCCGATGGTGGCTGGCGCAATTGCGGCACCTAAACGACCGACATTGTACGCACCGCCAATCGCGGTACCACGGATAGCAGTCGCGAAACTCTCAGTCATATAGGTTGCATTTACGCCGTATGGGATGCCATATAAGAAGCCGAATGTGACCAGTAAAAACAGAATATTGTCTGGAGAGTTATAAAACACAATCAGCGGGAGAAAAATCGCAGTGCCAATTGCCCCAAAGGCATAGGTAAAACGGCGACCCAGTTTATCTGCCATCATCCCTGCCAGTACTTTACCCAGAATCATGGCAGTATAAGTGCCGACCATATACGTGGTCATTTCCTTAAACTTCATGCCCAGTTCACTTTCCAGATAGGACGGCATCCAGTTATTTACGCCGTAATAACCGAACTGTAGGAAACCTGCGGTTAAAGCCCACAAAATAAACATGTTCCGATTGCGTTTATCTTGAAAGATCAGTTTGAAGGCAGAAGTTTTTTCGGTATTTGCTGGGGCATTTGACTGTTTTAAACGGGACTGCTGCCATGCTTCAGGTTCTGGAACAAGCAGATGCATCAATACGGCAATCATGACCGGAACAATCGCGACATAAAACAGCATACGCCAGCCATGATCAGGAATAATCCAGCCAGCCAGAAGCGTTGCTACAATATATCCCACAGTCCAGCCAGCCTGTAAGGTGCCGAGTACAGTGGTGCGATAGCGGGTAGGAACATATTCTGCCATGAGGGTATTACAGGCAATATAAAGTGAACCCAGACCAAGTGAAGCAAAGAATCTTAATATTCCGAATTGCATAAAGCTTTGGGTAAAACCCAAGCCACACGTTAATAGCGAAAAGGTGAGAATAGAAATCACAACGATGCGGACGCGTCCGAATTTATCGCATGCCCAGCCGCCAAAAATCCCGCCAATTGCCATACCTGCCAAGGTAAAACTACCCAGCATTCCAGCCTGAACCGAACTTAAGCCAAACTCTGCCTTGATACTGTTTAAGCTATAAGACAGCAGCATCAAATCGGCACCATCGACCAGTAGAGCCAGAAAGGCAAAAATAAAAGCAATTTTCCAGGTGCGGGCCTGTACAGCGGAAACGGGTGAGTTGTCGTGTGTAGCCATAATCCATTACCTACATTTGATTTTTAAAGCACCTTAAGTCGTTTAAAGTGCTGGGGAATTGATTAAGAGGCCGCCCGGATCATGTTTCGGGCAATAATCATTTGTTGAATTTGCGTAGTACCTTCATATAAACGGAACAGACGGACATCGCGGTAAAAGCGTTCGATGGCATACTCACTGATGTAGCCGGCGCCGCCATGAATCTGTACACAACGATCCGCCACGCGACCGCACATTTCAGTGGCAAACATTTTGGCGCATGAGGCTTCAGTGCTAACGTTTTGCCCATGATCGCGTAAGCGTGCTGCATCCAGCACCATACATCGGGCTGCATAGATTTCGGCTTTAGAGTCAGCCAGCATGGCTTGAATCAGTTGAAATTCGGCAATCGGCTGACCAAACTGTTTACGCTCGATCGCGTAATTCAATGCATCATCCAGCATCCGTGTTGCTGCTCCGACACTGAGCGCTGCAATATGCAGTCGGCCTTTATCCAGAACTTTCATCGCCGTTTTAAAACCAACGCCTTCTACGCCACCAATCAATGCCGAAGTGGGTACGCGACAATTTTCAAAAATCACATCACAGGTATGTGCACCTTTTTGTCCCATCTTTTTATCGCGTTTACCGAGAGAAATCCCCGGCGTGCTGCTGTCCACGATAAAGGCCGAAATACCACCTGCACCTTTAATATCCGGACTAGTTCGCGCCATCACTGTAAATACACCTGCATGTGGTGCATTGGTAATAAAGCGTTTGGTTCCATTTAAGACATAGCAATCGCCGTCTTTAACTGCAGTTGTTTTTAGGGCGGCAGCATCCGAGCCGGCCTCCGGTTCGGTCAAGCAAAAAGAGCCGATCACTTCACCGCGTGCTAAACGGGGTAAGAAAGAAGATTTTTGTGCTTCAGTCCCATCAATAATGAGTCCACTAGAACCAATGCCATTATTCGTTCCAATAAGAGAACGAAAGGCAGGAGAGGTACGACCAAGTTCGAAGGCGATATAGACTTCTTCTTCCATGGTCAGCCCAAGTCCGTCGTATTGTTCTGGAATGGTTAAACCGAATAATCCGAGAGCTTTCATTTGCTCAACGATATCTTCAGGAATCTCATCTGTTTCAGCGACTTCATTCTCATGAGGAATTAAAACACCTTCAACAAACTGCCGAATCATATCGACCAGCTGGTTCAGCGTTTCCTGATCACGAATCATAGTCATATCCTTTGTACATACAGCTAAAAACAGCCATACGGTGTTCGTAAAATCATCAATATTGATGCGATAGTAATCAAAGAAAAGCCGCAAAACAACATATTTTGAAAATAAATTTCGCAATGCGATATATTATTTATATTTTGTTTTTTCTAATCTGTTGATTTAATTCATCTATATTTATTGGAAATTAATCATATTTTTTAATGGAAAATTAGGGTTTGATTTTTATAAAGCTTGTTTGTATATTAAAAATATATATCGCTATGCGAAACTTTTATTAAATAAGTTTTCTTCTGGGAAATAAGCTGTAAATTGAAGGGATAAACATGGGTGCTTTAAATGGAATTCGTGTACTTGATTTGAGTCGGGTGCTGGCTGGACCGTGGTGTGGCCAGATACTTGCTGATCTGGGTGCAGAAGTGATCAAGGTAGAACGGCCAAGGCTTGGAGATGATACCCGATCTTGGGGACCACCCTGGATGAAGGATAATTCAGGACAAGACACGCAAGAGGCAGCTTATTATCAGTCGACCAACCGGAACAAGCTCTCGGTGGCGATTGATATTGCCAGTCCTGAAGGGCAGGAGCTGATCAAGGCTTTAATTCAGGATAGCGATGTTGTCATTGAAAACTATAAGGCGGGTTCGTTAAAAAAATATGGTCTGGACTATGAGTCTTTAGCTGCTATTAACCCTGGTCTGGTCTACTGTTCAATTACCGGTTTTGGACAAAATGGCCCACGTGCAGAAGAGCCCGGTTATGATTTTATTATCCAAGGCATGGGCGGATTAATGTCCATCACTGGTGAAAAGGATGATTTACCGGGTGGCGGTCCGCAAAAAGTCGGGGTGGCGTTTTCGGATCTGGCGACCGGGCTTTATTCAACCATTGCCATTCAAGCTGCGTTGCTTAACCGCCATGAGACAGGTTTGGGACAGTATATTGATATGGCGCTGCTTGACGTACAAATTGCCACCATGGCCAATCAGGGCATGAATTATCTTTCATCCGGAAATATCCCGAAGCGTTATGGTAATGCACACGCCAATATCGTGCCTTATCAAGTGTTTAAAGCTGCTGATCGGGAGTTTATTATTGCCTGTGGCAATGATACCCAGTTTATTCAGTTATGTAGCAGTATCGGTTTAGCTGATTTACCGAATGATCCCCGATTTCGACGCAATGCCGACCGTATCCGCTATCGTGAGGAAATCATCGGAATTTTATCCAAACATTTTTTAAGCAAGAGTGCCGATGATTGGGTTGCTCTCATTCATGCCGCCAAAGTTCCGGTGGGTGTGATCAATAATCTGGAGCAGGCTTTTCAGGAGCCACAGGTGCAGGCAAGGGAAATGCTGGTTGAAATGCAGCATCCTCAACGCGAAAAGCTGACCGTGATTGGATCGCCGATTAAACTTTCAAGAACGCCAGTCGAGTATAAAACTGCACCGCCTTTATTGGGGCAACATACCGATACGATTCTCAGCCGGATACTTTCACCGGAAAAACTGCAGCAACTCAAGCTGAAAGGGATTGTTGGATAAAGCATGCACCTATGTCAAAATGCATCTGTATTTTGGCATGGGCTGTGGATGACCATTATTTTGCCTGCCCGGATAAAGCAGAAAATGCTTTTAACTGTTTATTATAGAAAAAATAGATTATAATTTTCGCAGTGCGAAATAAAGAAGTAGATTGGTAGAATCATGAATGATGCCGTAGATGCAGAACAGACAGAAAAATTATTAGCGCCTTTAAGGCATGAACTATTGCATCCGATTGAAGACATGCAGGATGAAAATGACCGTCAATTTATCACGGCTTTAGCCCGCGGTTTAGAGTTGCTACGTTGCTTTACTCCAAAGCATCAACATCTGGGCAATCAGGAACTGGCGCAGATGACGGGTTTACCCAAGCCAACCATTACCCGTTTGACCCATACCTTATCGCGTTTGGGCTATATCAAGCAGGTGCCAAATTCAAGTAAATTCCAGCTCTCGGTTGGGGTCTTAGCTTTTGGTTATTCCATGCTGTCCAATGTGTCGATCCGCTCAATAGCACATCCTTATATGAAAAATCTGGCGGACTATGCCGGTGCCGCAGTTGCCATGGCTACACGTGATCGCCTGAATATGATCTATCTGGATGTGGTACAGGGCAAAGGCAATATGACCATGCGCCGTCAGGTGGGGACCTATTTACCCATTCATCTGAGCTCCATGGGACGTGCCTGTCTGGCTGCCATGCCTGAAGATGAGCGGGAGTTTTTGCTGGATGCGATTCGTAGCAAGCATAAAGAGGACTGGATCAAGATTAACCGCGATCTGGATAAGGCCTTTAAGGATTATCAGGACTTTGGCTATTGTTTTTCCGTAGGTGAATGGCATAAGGATGTCAACTCGGTCGCTGTGCCCTTGGTTCATGAACAGCATGGTTTGCTGGTGTTTAACTGTGGTGGACCAAGCTTTATCATGAACCGTGAAAAACTTGAGGAAGATATTGCACCACGTTTATTACATATGGTGAATAATATCCGTACCGAGATTAGTTAAATCTTATCGCTTTAAAAAAGCCAACATCATTCAATATGCTGGCTTTTGGCATCCCGAATACAGAAAAATAAACATAAAACCGCAAAAACAAGTCCCAGAATACAAACGCCTGTCCAGCCAAAATGTTTCCAGGCATAGCTTCCTGCCGTAGTACCGAGCGCTCCACCTGCAAAATACCCTGTCATATACAGCGCATTAAAGCGTGAACGTAATTCCTGATTAAGTTTAAATACAATACTCTGGTTGGTGACATGGACTGCCGATAATGCAGCGTAGAGCAGAAGTAAGCCAAGGATATAAAAGAGAAAATGATAGGGAAGCAGGAGGAAGAACAGCCAGCTTAAAATCAGCCCAAGGCCACAATAAACCGAAATTTTATGGACATAGCCCTGATCAATAAACTTGCCTGAAAAATTGGCAATAAAGGTTCCCAGAATACCGACGAACCCAAATAAACCAATACTAAAATCACTAAAAAAATAGGGCGCAGGCGCTAACAGCAGCGACATGGTGGTAAAAATCAGGCTGACACAGGCAAAAGTATACCCCCCGATATAGGTGCGTGTTCTAAGGCGAGGATTATTGAGAAAAATCTGTGGCAGTGAACGTATGCTGGAAAGATAGTTCTCGGATTTGGTTGGGGGAAACAATCCGATATTACGGTACAGGATAATCGCAATGGCCAGTAATAGAAATCCACTCAGCAGGTAAATTACATGCCAGTCAAACAGGGTAGACATCAGCCCGGAAAGGGAACGCGCCAGTAAAACCCCCATCATCAGGCCACTGAGCAGGAAGCCCACTACGCGTCCGCTCTGCTGGATCGGAACCAGACTGGCGGCAAGAGGTAATAACAGCTGTGCCGAGCTGGAGAACAGGCCGGTAATGATGGTTCCCAAGATTAAAAGATAAATATTAGTGGCAAAACCACTGAGAATCAGTCCGAATGCTGCCAGTAACATAAAGCTAAACAGCAGTTTACGTTTTTCCAGAATATCGCCTAAAGGCATCAGGAACAGCAAACCACAGGCATAGGTAATCTGCGCCAGCGTGGGCACCCAGGCCGTGGTGGTTTCATCCAGATTCATGCTCAGGCCAATCGAATGAATTAAGGGCTGGCTAAAATAATTGCCGCCGGTACAGATACCTGCTGCAATTGCCATCAGGATGATGGTCGGGGTATAGAGTGCATTTTTCATCATGTCTATTGTCACAATGAAATTGGCATGTTAATCCTCAACCATGATCAGGCATCGCTCAATCTGGCTGTGTTAATGCGTTTCACTCAAGGCATCTTGAATGTTATGCACCATATGGATTAAACGTGGTCCAATTTCACCTTCGAGTTTTTCCGGATTTAAGTGGAAACTTGGGGCGCCGCAGTTAAACACATAAAGACCATGTTTCGAGCTGACCAGAGGCACGGCGACCGAGTTCACTTCTTTATGCCATTCGCCTAGAGACAGGCAGTAGCCATAATCCTGATAATCACGGAATGCCCGTTCCAGAGAACGTTTGATAGCAGGCCAGTTTTCAGGATTTTTCTGTTTAAGCGCATCAAGTAAAAAATTACGTTCACGTTCAGGAGTTGCGGCTAAACAAGCCCGTCCCATCGAACTACTGTGCAGGGGTAAGGTTGATCCGATCGGGCGACGCATATTTAATGCGGTTTCGGTCTGGACCACATCGATATACACCATATTCAGGCGGTCACGTGTGGCCATGGCCACAGGCGCCTGAACATACTGGCTCATCTCTTCCATATATTGATGCGCAATATTACGGATGGAGATATTGGACAGGGCGGCATAACCGAGAGATAAAACCCCAATATCCAGTGTATATTTGGTTGAGCCCGGCAATTGTTTCAAATAACCCAAGGACACCAAAGTATTGGTAATCCGGGCAATGGTTGGTTTGGGTAAACCGGTCATCTTGGCCAGTTCCTGGTTACCCAGCACTTGATTGTTGACCGAAAAACAGCGTAGCAGTTCTAAACCGCGTGCCAAAGAAGCAATAAATTGTGGGTTATTTTCCCGATGAATATGTGAAATCGGATCTAGGCGTATCTCATCAAAATTTATGGGTTGTTCAGTTTCTGATTTCTGAGACATTCGATACTCAAATATAATAAAGCAATAGCTTGCCATTATATTTCGCTCTGCAAAATAAATCCATTCATCACTGTGTCGTTGTGATGAATGGAGTGTCAATGACATGATTATAAAACGTTTTCAATCACCATCGCTAGACCTTGTCCGACACCTATACATAGGCTGACCACAGCATATTTCTTGTTACGGCGTATCAGTTCACGTGAAACTGTTAAGGCAAGACGGGCACCAGAAGCACCGAGTGGATGACCAACAGCAATCGCACCTCCGTTCGGATTGACACGTGGATCATTAAAATCAACATTCAAGCCTTTTAGGCAGGATAAAACCTGTGAAGCAAAAGCTTCATTGATTTCAATAATATCCATGTCATCTAAAGTAAGGCCAGCACGCGCAACTGCTTTTTTAATGGCTTCGATCGGGCCTGCACCCATAATGCGCGGTTCAATCCCGGCCGCTGCTGCAGACAAGATTTTTGCCATTGGCTTCAAACCATATTGTTTGCCAGCCGCCTCTGAACCAATCAACAGAGCTGCTGCACCATCATTAATCCCTGATGCATTACCCGCAGTCACTACGCCACCTTCAAACAGCGGTTTTAGTTTGGTGAGGGCTTCAACCGTAGAGCTTGGGCGAGGATGTTCATCTTCTGAAACCAGTTTAGGCGGTAATTTTTTACCCTGAAATACCTCAATCGGCGTAATTTCATCGGCAAAGAAACCTTCTTGTTTGGCTTTTTGATATTTGGCTTGTGATTGGGCCGCAAATAGATCGGCTTGTTCACGACTGATACCAAACTCGGCTGCAACGTTATCACCGGTTTCCGGCATTGAATGTCCGCCGTACTGGGCAATAATCTTTTTATTGGGAAAGCGTGAGCCAATGGTAGTGTCATAAAGTTTAGCATCACGGCTATAAGCACTTTCCGCTTTACCCATGACAAAAGGTGCGCGTGACATACTTTCCACACCCCCTGCGATATACAGATCGCCTTCACCACAGGTAATGGCACGTGCCGAGTCGATTACGGCACCCAGACCACTGGCACATAAGCGGTTGACTGTCTGGCCCGGCACAGTGACAGGTAATCCCGCAAGTAATAACGCATTCCTCGCCACATTACGGCTATCTTCACCCGCCTGATTGGTATCACCTAAAATCACATCTTCAATATCAGCACCGGGTACAGCAGTTTTTTCTAGCAACTTTTGAATAACGGTTGCAGCTAAATCATCAGGACGAATGGAGGCAAGTTCACCGGCATGACGGCCAAAGGGACTACGTAAACCCTCATAGATATAGGCATTTAACATGGAGAAATTCCTTTTCAAGACTCGTAAATAAAAGTAAGAGGTAAATGAAGTGCGACACGACGCTGTAACCACGGACTAGGGCGATAGCGCGGGTCATACGTAAGTGCTGTTATACGGTTCAGAATGAGTAAGATTTTTTCACTGCCGACTTGATCGCCCCATTCAATTGGACCAAATGGATAGCCTAAGCCAAGACGTACTGCGGCATTGATATCATCCACACTCGCAATATTTTGCTGGGCAATATCGCAGCCTAAATTAATGACCATTGCTAAAACACGTTGTGCAACAAAGCCAATACTTTCATTAATCACACTGACCAGATTTCCATCTAAATTGAAAATAGAGTGAGCTGCTTGACGATATTCAGGTTTGGTAATAAGTGAAGGCATTAGGGTGCGGTGTTTACCAATGCCATAAAGCATGTCTATAGCAACAGCTTGCGCAGGATTAACTCCTAGGCGAGTCGCCGCTTGAGTTGTATCTTCCCCATAACAAGCGAGTAAACATAAGCTATCTGTTTGAGGTTCGGGGTTAGTGTCTATGTCGATATTTTGTTGAGTTAAATAATCTTCGAGCTGTTTTTTATCTTCAGGAAAATCGGCTGCAATCCAAATTTTAGGGTATTGTGCTAAACGCTCTACAAACTGGGCAGGTTGTTCACCTGTTTTTTCACCCGTTGCATAATTATAAAAACCTTGCTTGACCTTACGTCCAAGCTGTTTTGCTTCCAGCATTTGTTTGGTCAGTGGATTGGGTTTGTAGCGGGCTTCTTCATAATATTGATGATAAATCGACTCCATGACCGGATGGGAAACATCCAGTCCTGTGAGATCCATCAGTTCGAATGGTCCCATTCTAAAACCGACACCATCGCGTAAAATACGGTCAATTTCACTGATGTCACAAACATTTTCATTTAAAATTTTAAGTGCTTCGGTGCCATAAGCGCGACCAGCATGGTTAATAATAAATCCAGGCGTATCCTTGGCCACGACAGCACGATGACCAAATGCGCGAGACAGTTCAATTAATGCTTTAATAATCGCCGGATCGGTTTTCAAGCCTTGAATGACTTCAACCACTTTCATGAGCGGAACGGGATTAAAGAAATGAAAACCGGCCACACGTTCAGGTTTATTACAGTTCGCGGCAATTGCAGTAATCGAAAGAGAGGAGGTGTTGGATGCTAAAATGGTGTGTTCAGAAACCACTGCTTCAAGCTGCTGCATCAAACTTTGTTTGATATCCAGACGTTCAATAATCGCTTCTACAATCAGGTCACAGTCTTTTAAATCTTCCAGTTGATGCGCAACAACTAAGTTCTTGTTTGCTGCTGCCGCTTGTTCAGTTGTAATTTTATTCTTATCCACCAGCTTCTGGAAGGTTGCTGCCAGTTTATCTTTTGCCTGTTCAGCTGCACCTGCTTTGGTGTCGTATAGATAAGTGATATGGCCTGACTGGGCAGCAATTTGGGCAATTCCGCTGCCCATAATCCCGACACCAATCACAGCCATGCTTTTAATATCATAAGTCATGTCGATCATCCTGATGATTAATCTATATTTGAAATTAAACGGAAAAATAGGGTTGGGTGAGTTAGCTTAGGCATTGCTTGTCACCATCAATCGGTAAAATCTGGCCTGAAATTGAACGTCCGCTATCTGAGGCCAGAAACAGACACAAATCTGCAATATGTTTTGGATCGACAAAGTATTTGAGTGACTGATTTTTCAGTGCGTTTTGAGTCACTTCCTCAAGTGAGGTATGGGCTACATCGGCACGGGCCTGTAATACACGCTGAACCCGATCACCATCAACCGCACCCGGAAGAATGGCGTTAACGCGAATATTGTCTGCACCAAGTTCCATAGAGAGCGTTTTGGTAAAACCGATCAGGCCCCATTTTGAAGTGGAATAGGCCAATCGGTATGGATAGCCTAAGCGGCCGGCAATTGACGACATATTAATAATTACGCCTGCCTGTGCTTTTTTTAAATAAGGAATGGCTAACTGGGTAATTAAAAAAGTGCTATTCAGGTTTAAATTAATCACCGCGTTCCAGTCTTCAAAACTTAGTTCATCTGCGGCAACAGTCGGGCCTGAGATGCCCGTGTTGTTGACTAAAATATCAATTCCGCCAAGTTTTTGAACTGCTTGGCTAAACATCAGTTTAATTTGTTTTTGATCAGCCAAATCACAGCTATGTATATGCAGTTTTGGATAGTCTTGTTGAAACTGTTCTAGGCTTTTAGTGCTAATATCACAAACAAAAACTTCATCATGATTATTTAAAAATGCTTCGGCAATGCATCGTCCAATCCCGGAACCACCTGCACTAATCAATACTTTTCTGCTCATTTTCATTCCTTTGTGATTATCTCTTTAAATTATTTACCTTGATAAGACGGTTTTCGTTTTTCAATAAAGGCTTGAATACCCTCGTTTTTATCTTCAGTCGAAAACAAGAGCTGGAATGATTTACGTTCGAGTGCCAGTCCGGCATTCAGCGGAATATCTTCACTCATCAAGGCGACTTCCTTGAGTTGTTGTAAGGCAATTGGGGGCATTTTTGCCAGACTTTGTGCCATCTGGATCGCAGTTGCAATGGTCTGGTCATCCTCCGTAACTTGAGACACCAGTCCAATGCTATATGCTTCTTCTGCCTTGACCATGGCACCTGTCATAATCATGCGCATGGCATGAAATTTCCCTACAGCGCGAAATAAACGTTGGGTACCACCTGCACCTGGCATTAAGCCGACTTTAATTTCAGGTTGACCAAAGGTTGCGCCTTTACCCGCGATAATAATATCGGCGTGCATCGCCAGTTCACAGCCACCACCAAGCGCATAACCATTTACTGCAGCAATGACAGGTTTCGGACATTGGGCAATTGCATTCCAGTAGCGCTCGGTATGGCGAAGTAACATTTCAGTTGATGTGGCTGTTGCCATTTCTTTGAGATCTGCTCCCGCAGCAAACACTTCTTCACCCCCTGTCAGCACAATGGCATGAATATCATCATTGAAACTTAACTCGGTGAATGCCTGAGCCAGTTGCTTGCGGACTTCTGTATTCAGTGCATTTTTGGCATCGGGACGGTTAATTTTGACAATCGCCACTTGCGGAGTGGAATAATCAAGCTCAATGAAATTATTCCCTGTTATTTCGCTCATTTTTGAATTCCTTGTTTCGCACATCAAAACTATATTGTTTTAATCATGCTTATTTTGAAATTTATTTCAAGCATTTTTTATTTGTCTCCTCGGGGTTTTAGGGTTTTATTTAGGTAAGTATTTGATATTTAGTATTGGTTGGTTTTTAAATTTCGTTTAACGAAATTAATTTTCAAAAAAACTTGAAATTTGGGTTTTTATTCTCGTACTATGAAACACATCCACAGTAAACAAGATTTAAAACATCGTCTCTGCAATCAGATGGGAAGTAGCTCTGAGGAATACGATGCAAGTACATAAAAAGGGAGATCACAGATGATCCGTGATGAAGGGATGTTGCAGCAGTTGCTTACAACAATTCGCGACTTTGTAAAAAATGAATTGATTCCGCGTGAGCATGAAGTTGCTGAGCAGGACAAGATTCCTGATGACATTGTGCAGCAAATGCGTGAGCTGGGTTTATTCGGACTCACGATTCCGGAGGAATATGGTGGTTTGGGAATCACCATGGAAGAGGAGGTCAATGTTGCATTTGAACTTGGACAAACCTCACCTGCATTTCGTTCCTTGATTGGGACCAATAATGGCATTGGTTCTAGCGCGATTCTGATTGATGGTACAGAAGAACAGAAGCAAAAGTATCTGCCACGCTATGCCAGCGGTGAAATTATTGGTTCATTTTGTCTGACTGAACCTGAAGCCGGTTCAGATGCTGCCTCTTTAAAAACCAGTGCAGTTAAAGACGGTGACTTTTATATTCTAAATGGCACCAAACGTTTTATTACCAATGCACCCCATGCGGCGACGTTTACCGTTATGGCCCGCACCAATCCTGACATTAAAGGTGCCAGTGGTATTTCTGCTTTTTTGGTTGAAGCAAATACACCAGGCATTAGTCTGGGCAAAATCGATCAGAAAATGGGGCAAAAAGGTTCTCATACCTGTGATGTGATTTTTGAAAATTGTCGTGTACCTGCGACTGCACTGATTGGTGGCGTCGAAGGCGTTGGTTTTAAGACCGCCATGAAAGTTCTGGACAAAGGTCGACTACATATTGGCGCGTACAGTGTGGGTGTGGCAGAACGTATGCTAGACGATGCACTACGATATGCCATCGAACGTAAGCAGTTCGGTCAACCTATTGCAAACTTCCAGTTAATCCAAGCCATGTTGGCCGACTCAAAAGCCGAGATTTATGCAGCCAAATGTATGGTGCTGGATGCAGCTCGCCGCCGAGATAATGGCGAAAACATTAGTACAGAAGCGTCTTGCGCAAAAATGTTCGCCACTGAAATGTGTGGGCGCGTGGCTGATCGCTGTGTGCAGATTCATGGAGGTGCGGGTTATATCAGTGAATATGCAATTGAGCGTTTTTACCGCGATGTACGCCTGTTCCGTTTATATGAAGGAACGACGCAGGTTCAACAATTAATTATTGCAAAAAACATGATTCGGGAAGCGACGACCTAATAAAAATCAAGTGCCATGAGGCAGGGGATGCCTCATATTCTTGCTGAGGATATGGACATGACAACAGATACAGCTACACAAAAAATTGATCGCGGGGAAGCGATTCAAACACCTAAAAAGATTTGGATTACCGCATTTATATTCGCTTTTTTAACATTGTTATGTGACGGGGCAGATTTGGGTTTTTTGGCATTGAGCCTGACCAGTCTTAAAACAGAATTTCATTTAACAGGTGTACAGGCGGGAACATTAGGTAGTTTAACACTTTTAGGTTCAGCAATTGGTGGCCTGATTGGTGGTTGGGCCTGTGACCGCTTTGGTCGGGTCCGCATCATTGTATTCTTTATTGCTTATTCTTCAGTTTTAACTAGTGCGCTGGGTTTTACTGATTCTTATATGCAATTTGCAGTTTTAAGAACTTTTGGGGCGATGGGCTTAGGTGCGCTCTATATTGCCTGTAATATTTTAATGTCAGAAATGGTGCCAACCAAACATCGCTCGACTGTTTTGGCTACACTTATGACAGGTTATACCTTAGGTTCTTTGTTAGCGACTTTATTAGCAGGTCATATTATTCCTGAACATGGCTGGCGTTTCCTTTATTGGATTGCAATTACGCCTGTGGTGTTATCAATTTTAATGCACTTTTGTGTACCTGAACCTGAGTCTTGGAAAAAAGCACGTCAATTAAAAGCGCTAGAAGTCGCTCAAAGTAACCAACCTAAAAAACGTCAAAACCCATATCTTGAAATTTTGAGAGATAAGAAACACGGCACCATGTTTGTACTTTGGATTATTAGTACAGGTGCATTGCAGTTCGGTTATTACGGGGTAAGTAACTGGTTACCGGCGTATTTAGAGTCTGATCTTGGTATCAAGTTTAAAGAAATGGCCATGTATATGGTCGGTACTTTCCTGATTATGATGTTTGCCAAAGTGATTGCAGGAATCGTTGCCGACAAATTAGGGCGCCGTGCTGTATTCGCTTTCGGAACCATTGGTACAGCCTTATTTATTCCAGTCATTGTCTACTTAAATACACCAACGAATATTTTATGGATGATGCTGTTCTTCGGTTTCCTTTACGGTATTCCTTACGCAATTAATGCCACCTATATGACAGAAAGTTTCCCGACCTCTATTCGGGGCTCGGCAGTGGGTGGCGCTTATAACATTGGTAAAGTACTTTCTATTTTCTCTCCATTAACAATTGGTTTTCTATCTCAAAATGGCTCGATTGGTTTAGGTCTATTAGTGATGGCGGGTGCTTACTTTATCTGCGGCGTAATTCCATTGTTATTTATTAAAGACCGGTTATTTAACCCGCAAAAAGCCGAATAACGATTTGATCTGTTAATTCAATTTAAGGATGAAAAGGGATAAGTGAGATGATAAATAAAATCACTAGCAATATTGAACCGATTTTAAAGGCAATTCCTGATGGAGCGACCATCATGACCAGTGGCTTTGGGGTTACAGGTCAACCTGCAGAGCTCATCGAAGCCTTAATTGATCTGGGAAAAAAAGAGCTGACCATTGTCAATAACAATGCCGCTTCCGGTGATCGGGGATTAACAAAATTGATCATCGCCGGATGTGTAAAGAAGATGATCAGCTCATTTCCAAAGTCAGCAGGTTCAACAGTATTCCAGGACTTGTATCGCGCAGGAAAAATCGAGTTGGAACTGGTACCCCAAGGCAATCTGGCATGCCGTATCCAGGCCGCAGGTGCGGGTTTAGGGGCAGTTTTTACCCCGACAGGTTATGGAACCAAAATTGCTGAAGGCAAAGAAACCCGCAGCATTAATGGGAAAAACTATGTGCTTGAATATCCGATTGATGCTGATTTTGCCCTGATTTATGCCGATAAAGCCGATCGCTGGGGCAATTTAACCTATCGCAAGGCGGCACGAAACTTTGGCCCGATTATGGCCAAGGCTGCAAAAACCACCATTGTTCAGGTTAACGATACGGTTGAGATAGGAACACTCGATCCCGAGTGCATTATTACTCCGGGAATCTTTGTACAACATGTTGTGAAAGTAGGAGATATCTAATGTCAGTTCAAAAACGCTCTCGTGAAGAGATTGCCATGCTGATTGCACAGGATATTCCTGAAGGTGCATATGTCAATCTGGGCATTGGCCTTCCCACCAATGTCGCCAAGTATCTGCCTAAGGATAAGGAGATATTCCTGCATTCTGAAAATGGTGTTCTGGCTTTTGGGCCACCTCCACAACCTGGAGAAGAAGATGAGGATCTGGTTAATGCTGGCAAGGAGTTGGTGACCTTACTGCAGGGAGGCTGTTTTATGCATCATGGTGATTCGTTCGACATCATGCGTGGCGGGCATCTGGATATTTGTGTCATGGGTGCCTTTCAGGTTGCGGTCAATGGGGATTTAGCCAACTGGCACACCGGCAAAGCTGATGATGTACCTGCTGTAGGCGGGGCAATGGATCTGGCGGGGGGCGCTAAAAGTATTTATGTGTATATGGAACATGTGACTAAAAAAGGTGAGGCAAAAATTGTTGAAGCACTCACATATCCCATTACTGGCGAGCAATGTGTCGACCGTATTTACACCGATTTATGCATTATTGAGCTCAAAGATCAGCAAGCCTATGTCAAGGAAATGGTATCAGGTTTAAGTTTTGAACAATTACAGGCGCTGACAGCCTGTCCATTGATTGATGCGCGAGTGGCTTAACTGAAGCACACGGAAACAAGTATCTTAAAGGATTAAAAGATGAAAAAACTCATTTTAGCGACAGCATGTGCTGTGGCTTCAGGGACTATTTTTGCCAATACGGCAACCACGACAGAACAAAGGATCAATCTGTTAGAAACCGAATTGCAAAAATTAAAGGCAGAGCTGCAAACACAAAAGCAGACGCAAAATAATTTGCAGGTTAAACAGGCAAAAATTGAAGAAAATGTAGAAAAAAATATTACTGCCGAGACGGCAAAGCCGATTGCACCGTCATGGGTGACCTGGACCGATAATGTAAAGGTGTATGGAATCGCCCGGCTGGATGCCGCAGTTGATTTTAAATCCTCACCCGATTCAGGCGGAAGAACCACCAGCAGTATTTATCGGACTCCATTTGAAAATGATAAACGCGCGAATCATTCCCGTTCCGATGCAAGTATTAATGCCAGCCGACTCGGAGTATATTTCAATAGTCCGGACAAGGCGGTCACAGGCAATGTCGAAGCTGATTTCTTTGACAGTTCCAATATGGGAACGGGAGATGGCAAGTTCCGTATTCGCCATGCCTATTTTACCTATAAAGACTGGACCTTTGGTCAAACCTGGTCATTAATGTCCAATATGGAAACCCGAACCGAATCTGTGGACTATACTCAGTTTATGGGGACGTCATATACCCGTACGCCGCAAGTGCGTTATGACTGGAAAATTGATCAGAATCACGACCTGAAAGTTGCTTTGGAGCATACCGGGTCACGGGTTTCCGCTTTTCCTTCATTGACGGGTCGATATACCTTTAAGCAAGGCCCTCTGACTGCATTGGCGCAAGGTTTCGTGAACGAAAAATCAGTCGATGTAGCCAAAGATACGGTCAAGAAAGTCAGTTGGGGCGCTGGAACAGGATTAAAATACCAATTTGATCCGCAACAGTCTGTTCAGGCGAATTATCAATATATTGTAGGGGATCAGAAGTTCATGCCTTATACCACGCAAAGTGGTTTGGCAAATGCAACTGCATTGAATGCGGCAGGTGATTTCTCTTTAAATCAGGATAAAACCGATTTGCTGATGAATAAACTGCATAGCTTTAATATTGGTTATTCATATAAATTCAATGATCAGTGGCGTAGCAATCTATCTGCTTCTTTATTTGAATATGATTACAATACTGAATATGCCAAGCTGAATCAGGATGCGAATAAACGTTTAACCGATTATGCTGCCAATATCTTTTATTCACCAGCTGAGCAAATTGATATCGGGCTCGAATATCATCAGGGCAAACGTGAAGTATTTGATGGCAGAACAGCGGATGTATCTCGTCTTAACTTTGTATCGATGTACAAGTTTTAAAAATAGGACAGGCTAAATGGAAAAAATGATTCGGCCCGACACAGACACGCTATTGTCAAAAAGTTTTATTTTCATCATGGCAGTGACATGTGGCCTTTGTGCAGGGTCGAACTATTATAACCAGCCTCTGATTTATTCAATTGCTCAAGCCTTGCAGGTGAATGCAGAGCAGGTGGCTTTTACCATCGTCATTGGCCAACTGTCTTATGCAGTTGGTCTTTTTATTTTGGTTCCGCTTGGGGATTTTTTTGAAAAGCGGCGCTATATCTGTGTGTTGATGTGCTGCACCGGATTTGCCCAAGTAGGCTTGTCGTTTAGCCAGTCCTTGCCGGTACTGTATGGGTTCACCTTTTTAGCGACTTTCTTTTCGATCGCAACACAGGTGTTGGTCCCATTTGCCTCAGGATTGGCGAGACCTGAAAAAAGCCCGCAAATTGTAGGGACCTTAATGAGCGGTTTATTTCTTGGAATTTTACTGGCCAGATCAGTTGCAGGGTTATTATCTACAATCTGGTCGTGGCATGCCGTCTATTTATTAAGTGGTTTGTTGATTTTAGCGTTTGCAGCAGTGATGTGGTTAAAGTTACCCGATGCCCGAAAATCTCATCAATTAACGGTTCTACAAATTTATCGTTCTTTATTTTCTTTGGCGACACATCAACCCCATTTACTCCGTCGTGGTCTGGCGGGCGGGATTGGCTTCGGTATTTTGGCACTTATTTTTACCACCATGACCTTTATTCTCGCCAATGCGCCATACCACTTTAATGACTTCCAGATTGGTCTATTTGGTATCGTTGGACTGGCAGGGGTTTTTGCAACGCCGTGGGCGGGAAAGCAGATTGCAGCAGGTGGGGAAAATCGGGTTGCGCTGATCTGTATGTGGTTACTGATAATCGCCTGGATACCGCTGTATTTTGCTCAGCAGTCATTATTTGCCTATGCCATCGGGGTTATTCTGGCTTACTTTGGTTTGTCTGCCTTTCATGTTTTAAATCAAAATCTGGTGTACCGGATTTCCGCAGAAGCACGTTCCCGTATTAACTCGATTTATATGACCCTGTATTTTGGTGGCGCAGCATTAGGTTCCTTCATTGCTGTGTATGCATGGAAACATTGGGGATGGCCGGCCTGTGTAGCTTTGGGGCTTAGCATGGCTGTGATCAGTTTTATGATTGATCGTCTGGATTTTCGTGCAGTAAAGAATGCTGAGCTGGAGAAGCAAGCCTCATAAAGAGGCGCTTTCTTTCTAGGCCTTGCGAATAATCATTAAAGTCGCAGCAGCAAATGCATACACTTTTCCATTCTCATCTACGATTCTACCTTCAGTCGTAATGATATTTCGTCCGGCATTAATCAATTCGGCCTGCGCGTAATAAATACTATCAACTTGCATAGGACGAATCATTTTTACATTTAAATCAATGGTTCCATAGCCAACGCCATGTTCAAGTAAGGTATGTGCTGCACTCCCTGTGACAGTATCCAGCGCTGTTGCACAAAAGCCGCCATGCACACCCCCCTGTATATTTCGATGTTGCTGTCCAGGGGTCACTTTATAAGTCGCTTTTCCTTTTGAGACTTCGATCAGTTCCATGGGAATGGTGTGAGCCATGGGAGAAGCAGAGACCTCACCATTTTTTAAAGCCGTTAAGAATTCAAGACCAGTGTATTTCGGGTTATCCATAAATCATCCTTGCAAGTCTAAGCAATCTCATCAACATACTATAATTTAATTTTTTACGGAATATAATTTCGTAAAACAAAATTTTATTTTCCGCTTTATTTTTTATGGAAATGCATTTTAGATTTATATTTTTATATGTATACAGTGTCTTACGGTTTTTTTTAATGTGAATCTGGAAGTGGTTTTACAAAATTTAGGCCATTAAAATGAAAATAAATTTTGCAATAAGAAATTTATTTGATATTTTTAAAGTCAGGAATAAGAAAAGTTCATTCAGGCACATCGCTTGATTGCATCTTGGTGAAAGATAGATAAGGAAAAAACCATGCCTTTATACAAAGCCCCGCAGCGCGATATGCAATTTGTGCTGCATGAATTGCTTCAAACCGAACAAAATTACCAAAAATTATCTAAATATCAGGATGTCGTCAGTCGTGAACTGGTGGATCAATATTTAGAGGCTGCAGCAGATTTTTGTGAAAATGAACTGGCTCCAATCAATCAAAATGGCGATCAGGAAGGTTGTCATTTAAACCAAGGTGTAGTCACCACCCCGAAAGGCTTTAAAGAAGCTTATGATAAATATGTGGAACTCGGTTTTACTTCCCTCACAGCCGATCCTGAATATGGCGGTCAAGGTTTACCGACACTGCTGCGTATCGCGATTTCAGAAATGTTGTGTGGCTCGAACTGGGCGTGGGCGATGTATCCGGGTTTATCCCATGGCGCGATGCGTACCATTGAGCATCACGGCACTGAACAGCAGAAACAGCTATTTTTAACCAAGTTAATCACAGGTGTCTGGACCGGCACCATGTGTTTAACAGAGTCGCATGCAGGGTCTGACCTGGGGCTGATCCGGACCAAAGCGCTACCCAATCCAGATGAAAGTTATGCCATCACGGGGGAAAAGATTTTTATTTCTGCAGGGGAACATGATCTTTCTGAAAATATTATCCATATTGTGTTGGCGCGTTTACCCGATGCTCCTGCGGGTACCAAAGGAATTTCGCTGTTTATTGTGCCTAAATTGAATGTTGATGATCAGGGCAATCTTCAAGGCCGAAACAATGTGCTGTGTAGCGCGATTGAGCACAAGATGGGAATTCATGGCAATGCCACCTGCGTTTTAAATTTTGATGCTGCAAAAGGTTATCTGATTGGCCCTGAAAACCGTGGGCTCAACTGTATGTTTACCTTTATGAATACCGCCCGCATTGGCACTGCTGTGCAAGGACTGGCTGCCTCCGAGATTTCATTTCAGGGTGCTTTAGCCTATGCCAAAGATCGTTTAGCGATGCGTTCTTTAGCGGGTGCAAAATGCCCCGAGCAGAATGCAGATCCAATTATTGTCCATCCTGCTGTTCGCAGCATGTTGATGACCCAAAAAGCTTTCTCTGAAGGAGGAAGGGCATTGGCTTATTTTCTGGCGCAGCATGTCGATATTGTGGAAAATTCAGATGATTCCGAACAACGGAAAATGTCGGATGAATTACTGGCCTTGTTAACGCCTATTGCCAAGGCTTTCCTGACTGAATCGGGAAATGAGTCTGCCAAGCATGGCATGCAGGTCTTTGGCGGGCATGGATTTATTGTTGAGCATGGCATGGAACAGATTGTGCGTGACGCAAGGATTTCCACCTTGTATGAAGGCACCACTGAAATTCAGTCTTTAGATTTACTGGCACGGAAAGTATTGAAGTCTGAAGGCAAACTGTTAAAAAACATGACCGATTTAATTGAGCAGTGGGTTATTGAGCATCAGTCCAATACAGCCCTGTCAGCTTACGGGGAAAAACTCACTGAACTGAAGCAGCAATGGTTATCGCTGACCCGCGATATTGCACAAAAAGCCAAGCAAAATCCTGAAGAAATTGGTGCGGCTTCGGTCGATTATCTCTATTTTTCCAGCTATGTGGTTTTTGCCTATCTTTGGGCACGGATGGCTCAGGTTGCACAAGAACAGTTGCTTGCAGGAACGACAGAAGAAAAGTTCTATCAGGCCAAACTCACGACAGCCAAGTTCTTCTTTCAGAAATTATTACATCGTACCCAAGCACATGCCGCTGCTATTGCATCTGGAGCTGAGGCTGTGATGGAGCTGGATGCAGCGGCTTTTGCATTCTAAGTCTGCGCGGAACGGTCTGGATTTATTTAGGAGTCTAAACAGAAATGGAATTTGAACATATTTTGCTTCGTCAACATAATCGGGTCGGTTATTTGACGCTGAATCGTCCAGAAGTGCTGAATAGTTTTAATGAACACATGCATCGTGAAATTGCAGCAGCTTTAGATCTGTGGGCAGTTTCGAAGGAAATCAAAGTGATCGTCATCTCTGGCGCAGGCAAAGGGTTTTGCGCTGGACAGGATCTAAGATCACGGGGGATGGATGTTATTGCTGCGCCGGATTATGATGCAGGCGCGGCTTTAGAGAAATTCTACAATCCGCTGGTACTTAAAATTACAGACATGACCAAACCCGTCATTGCTGCGGTGAATGGTGTCGCTGCCGGCGCAGGTGCCAATCTGGCATTGGCCTGTGATTTGGTGGTGGCTAAACAGTCTGCTGCCTTTATACAGTCTTTTTGCAAGGTTGGCCTGATCCCTGATGCGGGGGGAACATGGAATTTACCGCAACTGGTCGGTTTGGCCCGTGCCAAAGGGCTGACCATGCTGGGAGAAAAGCTTTCTGCCCAGCAAGCCCTGGATTGGGGGTTAATCTGGGAGGTCTATGAAGATGAGCTGTTCGAAGCAAATGTCACCGCATTGGCTGAACAGTTGGCCGAACGTCCCGGTAGTTCAATTGCATTGATAAAAAAAGCGTTAAATCATGCTGCAGACAACACGCTTGCTGAGCAGTTGCAACTGGAGCGCGAATTTCAGCGTATCGCAGGACAATCAGACAATTATAAAGAAGGTGTGGCCGCATTTATGCAAAAGAGGAAACCTGACTTTAACTAGATGCATTGACTATGCATGGCCTTTACATCTAAAAATGAAAAAGAGTATTTGCTATCGGAAGCACTTAAATAGGGATATAACATGAGTTTAAAAGAAATGGTTTCGACAACCGAATGGGACGCGCGTTGTCAGTTAGCGGCTTTATATCGATTGATTGCCTATTATCGGATGACGGATCTGATCGATACCCATATTAGTCTGCGTGTACCTGATGAGAAGGGGCATTTTCTGATTAATCACTATGGCATTCCATTTGAAAAAATGAAAGCCTCGGATCTGGTGAAAATTGATGGTGCAGGCAATATCGTAGAAGATTATGATCAAGGTAAAACAGTCAATGTCGCCGGTTTTGTCATTCATTCCGCATTGCATGCCGCGCGTGAAGATATTCACTGTGTCATTCATACCCACACTGCCGATGGGATTGCAGTTTCAGCACAGCAGCAGGGTTTGTTGCCCATCTCACAACATGCACTGAAATTTTATAAAAAAGTCAGTTATCACCAGTATGAAGGTGTCGCACTATCGACTGAGGAAAGAGTACGTCTGGTTCAGGATCTGGGCAATCATTGTGTCATGATTTTAAGAAATCATGGCTTGCTGGCAACAGGAGATAGTGTGCAGCGTGCTTTTCATGAAATTTATTTTTTAGAACGGGCATGTCAGGCTCAGATCAAGGCGCTTGCGGGTGGGGCGGAATTGCATTTTCCTTCCGAAGCGGTGTGTGAACATACAACCCAGCAGTTCGAATCTAACGGTGTTGAAAAAATTATTCTAAATGCTTGGAACGCCGCCTTGTCATTGATTGAACAGCAGCGTGAGGAATACTGTACATGATTGTAATTGCAACCACGGTGCCCAAGGTACAAAAATGGCTTGAAGATGCATTTTTACAATATGCTCCATCAGGTTCGTACTGTCTGGCAGACAGTGAGCAGGCTCAATTTGCTACCACGGCAGTTTCATGGTTTCCCGATCTGGATCATCTGGAGAAGTTACCTGAATTAAAACTGATTCATTCAATGGCCGCTGGCGTTGAGCACCTGAATCTACAAAGAATTGGTTCACAATATAAAGTATGTCGGGTGGTCGATCAGCTCCATCAACAAGGGATGTTCGATTATCTGCAATGGGGTGTTTTATATTATCAACGGTTCTTTGATCAGGCCTTTGCACAAAAGCAGCAACAACGCTGGCGACAATACCCGCAACGAGCGCATGCTGATGTGAAAATCGGAATTATGGGCCTCGGGCAAATGGGTGCCTATATGGCGAAACAGTTTGCCGCACTGGGTTATCAGGTTGCTGGCTGGTCTCGTAGTCCTAAACAGATCGCACAGGTCACATGCTATGCCGGCGCTGAAGATTTTCATCAGTTTTTAGCACAGGCTGAAATTCTGATTAACTTATTGCCACTTACGGAAAGTAATCAGGGGATTTTATCAAAATCTTTATTTGACCAGCTTCCTGAACAGGCCTGTATCATCAATTGTGGTCGTGGTCAGCATCTGGTTGAGCAGGATTTATTAAGTTATCTGGATTCTGGACGTTTACGTGGCGCGATTCTGGATGTTTTTAGCAAAGAGCCCTTGGCTGAAGATCATCCACTTTGGCAACATGAAAAAGTGGTGATCACGCCGCATGTTGCTTCACATGCACCCTGGTCAATTGTGGTGAATCAGATTTTGGAAAATGATCAACGGGTGATGCAGGGCCAAGCTTTGTTCAATCAGGTGGATACCTTAAAAGGCTATTAAATCGGGGAAACGGCTATTTGTGTGGATGATCATTTATTGCAATTGATTTTGAATCGGCTGGCGGAGCCACTCCCTTTTGATGGGACTGACTCAGCCAGTGATTTATTTTTTTAAGTGTTGTTATTCAGCTGAGTTGATAGCTCATCCCAGCGTTGTTTCGCAGATTGCATCGCCTGCATTTTAACATGGCCAAAGCCACGTACTTCCGCTGGAAGCTCGGCAATCTGTGCAGCCACCGTCAAATCATACTGTTGTGGTGCTGCAACCAGTGCTTTCACAAAGTCAATGTAGCGATCACGCCAGGCATGCTCATGTTGGCGTTCTTCCTGACGTGCAAATGGATCAAGGAAGGTTTCGCGCAGCCATTGTAAGCGGGCAAGTAACATCATCGGGAAGCGCATCCAGTAACCAAAAATGCGTTTGCGCACGTTGGTACCCAGTGTCGGTGGGGCAAGGTGATAGGATAAACGTACCCCACGTCCGAATTGTGATTCGATTGATTTTTTAAAGCTGGCTCCTGTGAGCAGGCGCGCTACTTCATATTCATCTTTATAGGCCATGACCCGATAAAGCTGTGTGGCAATCGTGCTGGCCAGTTCTTCCGGCAATACCTTCGCGGCCTGTTCTGCAAGATTTCGGTATATATTGGCGTACGCATCATTCCAGTAGTCTTGCAAACGGACCGAACGATCATCAATCAGTTCTGGCAGTGTTTGTGGCACATGCTGTTTAGGTAAGCTATCCAGTAATCGCTTGGCCAGATCCGGATCGCTGGCGAGATGGCAACCTACACGGAAAGCTTCCAGATTCTTCTCGACTGCCGTACCGTTCAGTTGAATGGCTTTTTCAATGCTCTCACGCAGTAATGGAATCTGACCCGATTGCCATGCCATTCCCAGCAAGAGCTGGTTGGTAAAGATGGCATCGCCCAAGACCTGTGTCGCAATACGTGCAGCCGGTAAAGACACCAGTTTGCCCTGATCAACACGACCACGCAGACGATTGATCAAATCCGTAATCGGCGCAAACCAGTCACGTTTATTGATAAAGTCAGAGGTTGGGGAACCATCTTCATTGACGATCACCATCGCATCCGGTTTTAAACGTGATAGGGCGGCATTACTGCCTGCCACCACCGCATCGGCACCAATCAGAAGATCACATTGACCGGCTGGAATTTTGGTTGCAGAAATTTGTTCATCATCTGAGGCCAGCTGTACGTAGGAATAAACCGTACCGCCTTTTTGTGCCAGGCCAGCCATGTCCATGACGCGTGCTGCTTTACCTTCCAGATGTGCTGCCATACCGAGTAAAGCCCCGACAGTGACTACACCGGTACCACCCACACCACCGACCATGATCCGGCTTGGTGTACGATCGAGTTGAGGAAGAACCGGTCGTTCAGGCCAGCCTGGGGCAAAACCTTCAAACTTGTCGGGACGTTTCATATCACGGGTATGCACAGTCACAAAACTTGGACAGAAGCCTTCTACACAGGTGAAATCCTTATTACAACTGCTCTGGTTAATTTGACGCTTGGTGCCCAACGCGGTTTCGACCGGTTCAATCGACAGGCAATTTGATTTTTTCGAGCAATCACCGCAGCCTTCGCAGATATCGCTATTGATATAGAGGCGTTCAGCGGGGTCCGGATACATATCACGTTTACGGCGACGACGTTTTTCGCTGGCACAGGTTTGCACATAGACCAAAGCGGTAACACCTGAAATATCGCGCAATTCACGTTGCACCGCGTCCAGATCATTGCGGTGGCGGATTTCTACATTTGGGGCAAGGTGTTCTTCTGCATGAATCAACGCTGGCTCATCCGTTACGATGACCTGTTTTTTAATGCCTTCGGCATCCAGTTGACGCGTAAGTTGGGCGACACTCAAATGTCCATCGACATGCTGACCACCGGTCATCGCAACCGCATCGTTATAGAGGATTTTATAGGTGATATTGATATTGGCTGCAATGGCTTGTCGAATTGCCAGATAGCCTGAATGGAAATAGGTGCCGTCACCGAGATTGGCAAAAATATGCTTTTCATTGGTGAAATGTGAGGCACCAGCCCAACTGACGCCTTCACCGCCCATTTGCGAGAAGGTTTCTGTCCCACGATCCAGTGACACCGCAATATAATGACAACCGATACCGCCTAAGGCGCGACTGCCTTCTGGAACCACCGTGGAGGTGTTATGCGGACAACCGCTACAGAAATACGGTTTGCGGTCTGCAAGATCCAGTACACGGCGGGACTCCTGTTCTGCTTTTTGCAATAAATCGATGCGGTTCTGAATTTGTTGTCTTAAATTATGTGGTAAATCAAGTTGTAGAAAACGTGCCGCCAGCATTTTGGCAATCGGTTCAGGCTGGAACTCATAATGACCAATCAGCGGCGCTTCTTCAATTGAGGTGCTCCATTCACCTTTACCATGAATTGCTTTGCCGAAGACGTGTGGGCGTTGCTGATCAGGCAGGGAATACAGTTCATCCTTGATTTGTGATTCAAGAATAGGGCGTTTCTCTTCCACCACAATCAGCTCTTGCAAGCCTTTGGCAAATTCACGAATTCCTTGCGGCTCTAGTGGCCAGATCAATCCAACCTGATAAACCCGTAACCCAAGCTGTTGTGCTGTTTCGTTTTCAATCCCTAGAATGCGTAAGGCTTCAATGGTGTCGAGATAGCCCTTACCGCTAGCAACAATCCCGATACGGGCATTTTCGCACGGCCAGGTGGTCTGATTCAGCTGATTGGCGCGGGCATAGGCCAGCACGGCGGGTAAGCGATGTTGATACAGGCGCTGTTCTTGCTGGATACCATGATCTGGCCAGCGGATATTGACGCCGTCTGCAGGGAAGTCCACATCTTCTGGAATCACGGGGGTGACCCGATCTAAATCCACATTGACGGAAGCAGAGGTTTCTACAATTTCACTGACCAGTTTCATTGAAGTCCATAGGCCAGCAAAACGTGACATTGCAACCGCATGTACACCCAGATCAAGAATATGTTGCACCGAGGTTGGATAGAAAATAGGAATGCCACAACCGATCATGACATGTTCAGATTGATGGGGGACGGTAGATGATTTACAGGAATGGTCATCACCAAATAAAGCGACCACACCGCCATGTTCAGCCGTTCCTGCCAGATTGGCATGACGTAGTACATCGCCGGAACGGTCTACACCGGGACCTTTGCCATACCACCAGGAGGTAACGCCATCATATTTTCCCTGACCTGCAAGATTGGCTTGCTGGGTGCCCCAGATTGCGGTTGCTGCTAAATCTTCATTGATACCGGGTTGAAAGACGACATGATGATCTTTAAGTATGCCTCCAATTTGCCAAAGGAAATTGTCATAGTTACCGACCGGGGATCCGCGATAACCTGAAATAAAGCCGGCAGTGTGCAATCCGTTCAATTCATCACGGCGAGTCTGTGCTAGAGGTAAGCGAACGAGTGCCTGAATGCCTGTCATATAGGCTGAACCGTGATCACTGATATATTTATCGTCCAGTGATACATCTTTAGTAGCGATCATTTTTGGAGTAACTTTTGTCGCTATATTCATTTATATCTCCTTAGAATTCTTCGTAGTTTTGACTACTTGTTTTTTCAACATCCGGTTGAATATTTGGAGTAAGTACATCATAAGAAAAAAGATTGAACAGTTCGGGTTAAAAAAAGAGCTGATCAATGTATGTACATTAATGTCATTGTGGTTGATCCAAACTGGTGCAACAATGCGTAATTTAGAAAAAGATATTTACGTTATGCGCAAAAATCTTGATGGTGGACTCTTGCATGCTATGAATGCCTTCCTGAAAGTGATTGATAGCGGGAGTTTCACGGCTGCCGCTGAACAGATGGAACTGACAACTGCGCAAGTTTCGCGATTAATTAGCGAATTAGAAGGGCGTTTAGGTACAAAACTACTACAACGATCCACCCGCCAGCACGCCTTGACCGAGATTGGTGAAAGCTATGCCGAGCAGTGCCGTCAGGTGCTTGCCATAGTGGAGGAGGCTGAAGCACAGGCAATGGGTATGGCCACCAAGCCGCAGGGCCGATTACGGGTGCTGAGTATGGCGAGTTTCGGTCATCATTATCTGGCACCGATGATGGCGGAGTTCTGTCAAACCTATCCCGACCTGACAGTTGAATATCGAACCTCACAAAATGTACCCGATCTATTGGGTAAGGGCATTGATGTCAGTCTCTACTTGACTGAGTCTCTGGCGGATTCGAGATTTGTAGCGCGTCGTATTGGTACGATTTTTTCGGTGTTATGCGCTTCACCTGCCTATCTGGAAAAGCATGGTGAACCGCACACACTGGATGATTTGCAGCAACATGCCTGTTTACGTCTGGTCAATCCTTCGATTACACCGCAGTGGCATCTGACCAGTGAAAATAGCTGTTCGTATCAGATTGATATCAATGGCCCACTCATTGCCGATACGCCTGAATTGCTACTGGATGTGGTGCAGCAGGATATGGGTATTGCCTTGTTGCCTACCTTTTCCTCTATCGATGCAATTCGCACAGGTCGATTACGCCGTATTTTACCAGCGTGGCGCTCTCCCGATATTGGGGTGTATACCTTGCTGCCGTCACGGGATTTTGTCGATGTCAAAACGCGGACATGGCTGGAGTGGGTTGAGCAACATGTTTCTCCAAAAATACAGCAGGATACCGATTATTTTTTATAAATTATTTGAGGTGTGGTAGTAAAGAAACCCAAAATAATAAGGATTAAAATTAAAAGTAGAAAATGCTTCTTTATAAAGAGGCATTTCATACAGAGATAAACCATAAATTTTAAAAAAATTGCATGAAGAATTTAATCCCAATTCCTGAATGAAATGAGATAAAGATGAGAGAGGATGATCTGGTACTTTGCCTAATATTAAGCCTTATACCAGATGCTGAGCTATTTTAATTTATGATTAGGCACACTTGGTTTGCCCATACGCATTGGCATAATTCGACAAGCTTTTTCGGTTGAGTACCTTGCTAATATTCTGGCTGGCCTGCATCAGTTTTTCCAGATCAATGCCCGTTTCGAAGCCCATATGAGAGAGTAGATAAAACAGATCTTCAGTCGCTACATTACCAGAGGCACCTTTGGCATAAGGGCAGCCCCCTAGTCCTGCAAGAGACGAGTCAAAAACACGAATGCCTTGCTGTAAAGACTGATAAATATTGGCAATCGCCATACCGTAGGTATTATGGAAATGCCCAGCTAAAACGGTGCTATCGAGTTCAGCAAGGCAGGCTTGCCAGACTTTCTGAACTCGATTTGGTGTTGCCGTGCCAATGGTTTCACCTAAAGACACTTCATAGCAGCCCATGTCATACAGTCGTTTCACAACTTTTACCACTTGCTCTGGGGCAATTGCGCCTTCATAGGGACAATCGACAATACAGGAGACATAGCCGCGCACACGGATATGCTGTGCTTTGGCTGCACTTAGCACATCCGTGAATTTTTCAAAGCTTTCGTCGATTGAGCAGTTAATATTTTTACGGGTAAAGCTTTCCGAAGCTGCGGTAAATACCGCCACCTCTTTGCATCCTACTGCTTGAGCAGTTTCAAAACCTTTGATATTGGGCGTGAGCAGGCTAAATTGCACATCGCTTGTTTGGGGCAATTGTTTAAATAGCTCATCACTCTGCGCCATTTGCGGCACCCATTTTGCCGACACACATGAACCGACTTCAATCGATTTTAGACCTGCATGAATCAGGTCATGAATGAAGTTTAAGCGTTGCTCAACGGTTAATGCCTGTTTTTCGTTTTGCAGGCCATCTCTGGGGCCGACCTCCACGATTTTGACAAACTCACTCATGCAACTTCCTCCTGCGCAGGCTGAAATTCCACAAGCTCGTCGCCAGCTTTGACCTGATCACCGACTTGGAAATAGGAATCTATAATCACGCCGTCTTTAGGTGCACGGATGGTATATTCCATTTTCATGGCTTCAAGCGTCATCAGAATATCGTCTTTCTTCACGTTATGATTTGCGCTTACTAACACTTGAGTGACCACACCCGGCATTGGTGCTTTTAGATGGCCTTCATCGGCTTGGTGATCTGCTTGATTAAAGTCTTGGCGAATGTAAGCAAACTTATAGCTTTGTCCATTTTGGAATAAGGTAATGCCTTGCTGACTTTGGTTAAACGATAGCTTTTGTTGAGTCCCAGCAATTTGAACAGAGGCCGTATGTGCATCGATCAATTCACCTGAAATCGGATAGCTTTGACCGTTATATTCTGCGGTGAAGCCATCTTTATTTGAGGCAAATTTAATTGTAATGGGCTGATCTGAATAGTTCAGTTTAATACTGTGCTGATAAGCAATATTTAAACGCCATAGGGGTTGAGCTTGCCAAAGCTGTTTCTGGCTTGAGCAATTGCTATCGAGTTTGCTAAGAAACTCAATAAATGCTGCTGTGACGATAAGCTCAGGTTTTGTCTGTTGCGTGTTAAATAGAAAATCATGTTCACGTTGAATCAGATTGGTATCAAGCTTGGCTTGTTTAAACGATTCGCTACGTACAATTTTTTCCAGAAAGGCAATGTTGTTGCCTAAGCCATCGACATGGAATTGGCTGAGCGCATGTTGCATTTGAATGAGTGCCGCTTCACGGCTTTTACCCCAGACGATCAGTTTGGCAATCATTGGGTCATAATAGGTCGTGATTTCATCGCCTTCTACAATACCGCTGTCGACACGTACATATTGGTTTTGCGTTGGGTAGTGCAAATAGTCAATTTTACCAATGGCAGGTAAAAAGCCTTTTTCAGGTTCTTCTGCATAGATTCGTGCCTCGAGCGCATGGCCGTGAATTTGCAATTGGTTTTGTAGTCTAGGCAAAGCTTCGCCATAAGCGACACGAAGCTGCCATTCAACCAAGTCTTCACCGGTAATCATTTCGGTAACAGGGTGTTCGACTTGTAGGCGGGTATTCATTTCCATGAAATACGCCGTACCGTCTTGTTCCACAATAAACTCAACCGTACCTGCCCCAACGTAATTTACCGCACGTGCAGCATCAATGGCCGCTTGACGCATTGCATCTAGCTTTTCGCTTGGCATTTGTGGCGCAGGGGCTTCTTCGAGTACTTTTTGATGGCGACGCTGTACCGAACAATCACGTTCAAACAAATGTACGTAGTTGCCGTGGGTATCACCAAATACTTGTACTTCGATATGTCGTGGCTGAATCACATAACGCTCAATCAAGACGTCATCATTACCAAAGCTCGATTTGGCTTCGCGTTTACAAGACGCTAAGGCATGCAGAAAGTCTTCACTGCGTTCAACCAGACTCATGCCTTTACCACCACCGCCAGCGCTGGCCTTGATTAAAACCGGATAGCCAATGCGATCTGCCTGTTGTTTCAGAAAATCGGCATCCTGGTTGGTTCCGTGATAACCCGGTGTTAAAGGAACACCTGCTTTTTCCATTAAAGCTTTAGAGGTCGCTTTTAAACCCATTGCTAAAATGGCATCCACTGGCGGGCCAATAAAGCAAATGTTATGTTGTTGGCAAGCGAGTGCAAACTGGTCATTTTCAGAAAGGAAACCGTAGCCTGGGTGAACCGCTTGGCTGCCTGTATCAATTGCTGCTTGAATAATGCGATCGGCTTGTAAATAACTTTGCGTTGCAGGGGACTGACCAATATAAACCGCTTCATCTGCAAGTTTGACGTGTTGTGCATTTGCGTCTGCATCGGAGTAAACGGCAACCGTTGCAATCCCTAATTTTTTAGCTGTACGAATTACGCGACAGGCAATCTCGCCACGGTTCGCAATTAAAATCTTTTCAAACATGATGATCGTCCTTAATTGTTGTTATTCGAGCTAGAAACCCAAGCAGGCTGCTGTTTATTTAAAAAGGCACTCAGACCTGCTTTTGCCTCACTACCTTGACGAACTTGAGCAATATGATGTGCTGTCTGTTGTAGCAAGTCATTGCTCATGGTCTGGTTGCTCACCATTTGAATGAGTTGTTTTGATGCCGCTTGAGCATGCGGGCCACCGAGTAATAGCGCATCAATAATGTCTTGAACTTTTTTATCCAAATCTTCGGCATCTGCCACTTCATGGGCTAAACCAATGTGTTTGGCTTCACCTGCCGAAATTCGCTCGGCAGTCAAGAAGTAACGAGAGGCTTGTCTTGCACCAATTGCCCGAATCACATAGGGACTAATGGTAGATGGAGCAAGCCCTAAACGCACCTCAGAAGTTGCAAATTTGGCTTCGGTGCTGGCAATGCAAATATCACAGGCTGATGCCAAGCCCATACCACCACCAAAGGCAATGCCATGCACGCGGGCAATAGTCGGTTGTTTTAGCCTTGCCAGTGCATCCAGCATTTGTGCAAGTTTTAAGGCATCTGCTTCATTTTCAGCTGAAGGTGCCTGACCTGCCTGTTTCATCCAGTTGAGGTCGGCACCTGCCGAAAAGCTTTTACCGCGACCTGCTAAAACCACAACGCGAATATCATCACGTGTATTAATTTGTTTAAAGCAGGCATGTAGCTCTTCAATGACGGTTGTATTAAAGGCATTGTGCAATTCAGGGCGGTTCAGCCAAACATAGGCCACCTGATCGTGTTGTTCGAGTTGTAAAAATTGATAGCTCATAGACACCTCTTACATGCGGAACACGCCAAATTTGGTTGGCTGGATCGGGGCATTCATCGCAGCAGCAAGACTTAAACCGAGTACCTGACGAGTTTGCGCTGGGTCAATGACACCGTCATCCCAAAGGCGGGCAGAAGCATAGTACGGATGGCCTTGGCGCTCGTATTGTTCACGAATCGGTTGTTTAAACTCGTCTTCTTGTTGCGCTGACCACTCGGCACCTTTTTGCTCAATCTGATCACGTTTTAAGGTCGAGAGTACGCTTGCTGCTTGTTCGCCGCCCATCACTGAAATACGAGAGTTCGGCCAAGTCCATAAAAAGCGGGGTGAATAAGCACGGCCGCACATTCCGTAGTTACCTGCACCAAATGAACCACCAATAATCAGGGTGAGTTTGGGTACATTGGCAGTGGCAACAGCCATCACCAGTTTGGCACCGTTTTTTGCAATTCCTTCATTTTCATACTGGCGACCCACCATAAAACCGGTAATGTTTTGCAGGAATAACAATGGAATATTGCGCTGTGTGCATAGCTCAATGAAGTGCGCGCCTTTCTGTGCAGACTCAGAGAATAAAATCCCGTTATTGGCAATAACCCCGACTGGCATACCATAGAGGGACGCAAAACCAGTAATCAATGTAGAACCAAAGCGCGTTTTAAATTCATCAAAACGTGAGCCGTCCACAATACGGGCAATCACTTCACGTACATCAAATGGTTTACGTGCATCACTTGGCACCACGCCATAGAGTTCCGATGCATCAAACAATGGTTCATCAACTTGTTTATTTAAGGCATTTGGCTTTTTATTGAGGTTCGCGACAATGTTTCGTGCAATCGCAAGCGCATGTTCATCGTTTTCAGCTAAATGGTCAGCTACACCCGAAAGACGTGTATGCACATCACCACCGCCTAAATCTTCACTACTGACTACTTCGCCAGTCGCAGCTTTGACCAGAGGCGGGCCGCCTAAGAAAATGGTCCCCTGATTGCGGACAATAATGGTTTCATCTGACATGGCCGGTACATAGGCGCCACCTGCGGTACAACTGCCCATCACCACCGCAATCTGGGCAATACCTAAGCTCGACATACGGGCCTGATTATAGAAGATCCGTCCGAAGTGATCGCGGTCAGGGAACACCTCATCCTGCATCGGTAAGAACGCACCGCCTGAATCGACCAGATAAATACAAGGTAAGTGATTTTGTTCAGCAATTTCCTGGGCACGTAAATGCTTTTTCACAGTCAGGGGATAATAGGTGCCACCTTTAACTGTTGCATCATTGGCGACGATCATGCAGGTCACACCGTTGACTTGCCCAATACCTGCAATCACGCCCGCAGCAGGAATGTCATCTTCATAAACTTTGTAAGCAGCCAACTGACCAATTTCTAAAAACGCGGTACCCACATCAATCAGTTGATCAATACGGTCTCGTGGCAGCAGTTTACCTCTGGCGAGATGCTTTTGACGGGCATTTTCACCGCCACCAAGCGCCACTTTTTGAGCAACCTGTTGAAGGTCTGCAACCAAGGTCTGCATGGCTTGCTGGTTGGTTTTGAATTCTTCACTTCGAACATTGATCTTGCTGTGTAATTGGTTCATACGCTGCGTCCTTATTGTTTATTATTATTTGGTTTCATTGAACAGTTCGCGGCCAATCAGCATACGGCGAATTTCAGAAGTGCCTGCACCAATTTCATAAAGTTTGGCATCACGCCATAAACGGCCTGCAGCGTATTCATTGATATAACCATTGCCGCCTAAAGTCTGAATGGTTTCACCTGCCATCCATGTGGCTTTTTCAGCCGCATATAAAATCGCACTTGCTGCATCTTTACGTAAGCTACGGTCATGATCAGCTTTGTCACAGGCTGCACCCACGGCATAGACCAGGGCTTTACATGCCAGCCAGGTGGAATACATGTCAGCCAGTTTGCCTTGCATAAGCTGGAATTCACCTAAAGCCTGACCAAATTGTTCACGTTCATGTAGGTAAGGAATCACCACATCCAGACAGGCATCCATAATGCCAAGCGGCCCGGCACTTAATACGGCACGCTCATAGTCCAGACCACTCATCAGTACTTTGGCACCGTTACCGACACCGCCCAACACGTTTTCGGCAGGTACTTCAACATTGTCAAAAAATAGCGGATAAGTATTGGAACCACGCATACCGAGTTTGTCTAAATGGCTGCCATGACTAAAGCCTTTCATGTCTTTTTCAATCAGGAAGGCGGTCATGCCTTTGGCACCTGCCTGTGGATCAGTTTTGGCATACACCACCAGTACATCGGCATCACCACCGTTGGTGATCCACATTTTCGAACCATTGAGAACAAAATGATCACCTTTTTGCTCGGCACGCAGTTTCATACTGACCACATCGGAACCTGCATTCGGTTCTGACATTGCCAAAGCACCGACAAAGTCACCTGAAATCAGTTTCGGTAAATATTTCTGTTTCTGTTGTTCGCTACCGTTACGGTTAATCTGGTTGATACATAAGTTGGAATGCGCCCCATAAGAAAGCCCGATGGAGGCAGATGCGCGTGAAATTTCCTGTAGCACAATGATGTGTGCCAGATAGCCTAAATTGGTGCCACCGTATTCTTCAGAAACGGTAAGACCGAGCAGGCCCATATCACCAAATTTTTTCCAGAGCTGGGCCGGGAATAGATTGTCCTGATCAACTTGCTGGGCAATGGGTGCAATTTCCTTTGCGCAAAATGCAGCTACTGAATCTTGTAGCGCAATTAACGTTTCATCCAGACCAAAATTCAAGCTACGTAAGTTCATTGTATCGTCATCCCATTGGTTATATTTGTTGTTCCAAAAAGCGTTGTTGTATGTGCTTAAGAAGTACCATACAATGATTTTTTGAAAAAGTGAATAGTGATTCATAAAATGATTTACAATCCATTTTATTTGGTAGAGAATAAAATTCATGAGCTATAAACGATCATCTTTGATGCAGGAGCGGATGGAACAAAATCGCAAAGCGATTTTGAGTTCAGCCAGAAAATTGATTTCGGAGGGAGGGTTCAAGGACGCACAGATACAAACTATTGCTGAGCAAGCACGTGTTTCAAGTGGACTGGTGTATCGCTACTTTGATAATAAAAGTCAGGTGCTGATTGAAGTTTTATCCGAGGCGATTAACACCGAACTGTTGGTGATTGACTCGATTACCGAAAGTAATTTAAGCGCACAGCAGAAATTACATAAGGCCGTCACCAGCTTTGTAAAACGGGCACTGAATAGTCCTCAGCTGGCCTATTCACTCATGTTTGAACCTGTTGATTCTACAGTTGAACATGAGCGTTTCCGTGTGAAACAGCTGATTAAACAAAGTATTAAGAAAATCCTTGCAGATGGAAATGCAAGTGGTGAGTTTGTGCTGGAGGATCTTAATACCGCAGCGCTGTGCGTGGTGGGTGCCATGACCTATGTGGTGGTTGAACCTTTAGATCCAGCACAAAATATCAAGTTTGATCAGCAGTATAAAAACTATTTTTCCAAGCAGATTGCTGACTTTTGTGTGGATGCGGTGCAAAAAAAGTAAGGCCAACAGCATCATTAGAATGACACAACAGGATGTTGGAAAAGTAGCTGTACTCAAAATAATTAGATGACTGAAAACAGAATTACAAAGAATCAAGGAGAGTGATTCAATGCAACAACAACGGTTAAGCTATGTCTCTGGAACCAGTTCTCAGCCCCTGTTGGGGATGACGATTGGAGAAAAATTTGATCAGGCCTGTGCGCAATATGCGGAGCAGGAGGCCATTGTCAGTGCTCATCAGAACAGACGATTGAGCTATAGGGCATTGCAGGATGAAGTCAATGCCTTTGCTTGTAGCCTGTTAAAACTGGGATTAAAAAAGGGTGATCGTTTAGCGATTTGGTCTCCGAATTGTGTGGAATGGACCGTGACGCAGTTTGCAGCCGCAAAAGCCGGCATTATTCTGGTCAATCTGAACACGGCTTATAAAAGCCATGAACTGGAATACGTACTGAATAAGGTGGCCTGTAAAGGGCTGGTCATTGCAGCTCAATTCAAGACCACAGATTATCAGGAATTACTAAGCAAGATTGCACCTGAATTAGCATTCAGTACAGATAAGGTTCTTCATTCAGCACGTTTACCGCATTTAAAATATGTCATTAAAATTGATGAACAACAGCATAGCGGTATTCACCGTTTTAGCGATCTGGTCGGACAGCCGACACCACAGCAACTTGAGCAGCTCAGTGCTTTAGCCCAGCATTTGCAGTTTGATGAAACCATTAATATCCAATTTACTTCCGGCACTACCGGCAATCCGAAAGGAACCATGCTGACTCATCACAATATTCTCAATAATGGTTATTTTGTCGGTGAAGGCATCGGGCTAACCCCGCAGGATCGGGTCTGTATTTCGGTGCCTTTATTCCATTGTTTTGGCATGGTCATGGGTAATCTGGCCTGTATCACCCATGGTTCAACCATGGTGTATCCAGCCGCCGTTTTTAATCCACTAGAGTCTTTAAAAACCATCCACCGGGAAAAATGCACCGCAGCCTATGGTGTGCCGACCATGTTTATTGCCATGTTAGAGCATGAGCAATTTACCGAATTCGATTTATCCAGTTTGCGTACAGGCATCATGGCAGGTAGTCCATGTCCACGAGAAATCATGCAGCGGGTCATAGACCGCATGCACATGTCTGACATTACCATTTGTTATGGCATGACCGAGACGTCACCGGTCAGTGTACAAAGTTATATTGATGATTCCATTGATAAACGGGTCAGTACAGTTGGACATGTACATCCGCATCTGGAAGTCAAAATTGTCGATCTGGAAGGCGAGATTGTTCCGCAAGGTGTGCTGGGTGAGCTTTGTGTCCGTGGTTATTCAGTCATGGCAGGTTATTGGGATGAGCCTGAAAAAACCAAAGAGGTCATTGATGCGGCAGGCTGGATGCATACCGGTGATATCGCAGAAATGGATCAAGACGGTTTTATCAAAATCAAAGGCCGCATCAAGGATGTGGTGATCCGTGGCGGGGAAAACCTGTTTCCGAAGGAAATCGAAGATTTCTTATATACCCATCCCGATATTTCGGATGTTCAGGTGATTGGTCTGCCAGACAGCCGTTATGGCGAGGAACTCTGCGCCTGCATTATTTTGCATGAACATCATCAATGTGATGAAGACAGTATTAGACACTTCTGCAAAGAACATATTTCACATAATAAAGTGCCACGCTATGTCAAATTCTTTGCTGAATTCCCTATGACGGCCTCAGGCAAAGCACAGAAATTTAAATTGCAGGAAATCATGCGTGCCGAGTTAAACCTGACAGCAGAAGTCTTTGATTAAAATTAAGCACGCTGGGATCACTCAGGATTTTAGCGATTGCTGAGTGCCACGTGACTAAAAAACAGGGGATGAAATGGCCAAAGATTTTAATAGCCAGAAAGTGGTGGAGCGTTATGACCAGCATATTCGTTGTCTGATTCCGGGCTACGAGCTGATGCATCAGCAAGTCGATGCCATTTTACAGGCCAGTTTGAGACGGGATGCGCATATTCTGGTGGTGGGTTGCGGCACAGGCTATGAGCTTGAATATTTACTGAATAAGCATCCGAGCTGGTCTTTTACTGCTGTTGATCCTTCTCTCGCCATGCTGCAAAAGGCTCAAGCGCAAATTCAGGCAATCGGGCAGCAAGCTCGCGTTAACTTTGTACATGGAGAGACAACTTGTTTATCCGAACTGCAAAGGTTTGATGCCGTACTTTGTATTCTCGTTGCTCATTTTATTGCGCATGAGAACAAGCCCGCTTTCTTTTTTGAGATGGCAAAACGCTTAAAAAGCAGTGGCATTTTATTGACCTACGATCTGATGCATTGTGAAGACACACTGCAAATGAAAGCCTTACCGTTGTTATGCCAGGCCAATGGACTGAGTGCAGCGCAGAGTCAGGCGATGATGGAACGTTTAGGACAGGATTTTTACACGCTGTCTTTCACGGATTATCAGCACCTGCTTAGTCAGGCTGGTTTGGGCAATGTCCATGTTTTTAGCCAGACCTTGGCCTATCAGGGGCTGATTGCACAGAAGAATTAAGCTGATCAGTGGCGATTATCATGTTTGGACAATTCGGCTTTGGCTTGCTGTTGCCATTTAAGAATAGAAAGACTTACCAAGGATTAAAACAGAGGAGCTAAAAACCAAATAAATCAAATGGTGTTGATTTTTAAAATAAAAAATGTGCTGTGAAATTGCCTTTCAGGCAAAGGAAAAACACAAATAAACAATGATCTTAAAAGGTCGGGAAGATCTGCGAACAAGGAAATTGATTTAAATGGATAAGTTTATTTTAACGGTACAAAAAAGCCTGTTGGCACTGTCGGTTGTAACGGTGATATCACCTGTTTATGCAGCAACGGATCAGGCCGAAATTGCGCAACTCCGACAGGAAGTACAAGAATTAAGGGCGATGTTGCAGCAATATGTGCAGCAAAAAGCTCCTGTACAACCTGCCAATCCAGTGGTTGTGACGGCTTCACCCCAAGCAACCGAGACGTCAGCCCCTAAGCTGAATCTGAGTAAAGGCGGTGCAGAGGTCAATTTATATGGTTATATCCGTGCCGATGCCTCTTATCAGGCCAAAGGTGCATCGACTATGTATAACAATATCAGTGGTGTGCCACTGGAACACACGGCAGAGGAAACGCAGCAAAAAGACCGTTTACATTCAACCGTCAATGTCACGCGTCTGGGGCTAAACTTTAAAACACCGAGTGTCGCTGGCGAAGTGGGCGGTAAGCTGGAAATGGATTTCTTTGGGGGAGCAACGCGGGATCAATTCCGTATCCGTCATGCGTATATCACTTTGGATCAGTGGCTGATCGGTCAGACCTGGTCAACGTTTATTGCACCTGAATACTATCCGGAAACGGTGGATGCCGGAACTTTTGTGGGCGGTGCCTTGCAACGTTCGCCGATGCTGCGCTATAGCGATAAGCTCTCGGCAAACACCAGTTTTGCGGTCGCGATTGAAGATCCAAAATATACTGCAACTTCAGATCCGGATAATGAAATGCGTATGCCTGCCTTGGTGGGACGCCTCAATCATAAATTTGACAATGGCTCGCTATTGTCAGGCCGAACGTTTATGGCTGAGAAAAAAACCAGTACCGACAAGCAATGGGCATGGGGTGTGGGGCTAGGGGGCAAATATCAATTGAGTCCGCAAACCTTCTTAAAGGCTGATTATTACCATGTCAAAGGGGATGGTCGCTTTCTGCTTTGGGCCAATAATAGTTATGTGATTGATGATCAAAATAATATTCAGAGCAACGAATTCGATACGATTTCTGCGGGCATCACCCATCAGTTTAATTCCCAGCTGCGCTCTACTTTAGGTTATGGCTATATGAAGGCCAAGGATGACAATCGCTTTGCTGAAATCCAGAAAAACAATCTCACCCAGAATAAAGAGTTATGGCAGGGCTGGATCAATGCGATGTACAACCCGTACAAGCCCATCACCTTGGGCGTGGAATATGTCTATGGCGAGCGTGAAACCTTTGACGGCCGTAACGGGATTGATAATCGCGTCAACATGATGGCAACTTATGATTTTTAATACATCTGAGAAATGATTATTAAGGGTTGATCCTTCATTGATCTTCTTCAACCAAGCTGTTGTTGAATATCGATGAAGGAGGCAAGTTTGGTCAGGAAACTGATGGCGCTACGGGTATAATTTTTTGCTTCAGGATGTCCATAAATGCTTTTAACACCATATTGTAATTTTTGCCTTTATGGGTAATCAGGCAGATTGGGGTGCTATGATGGATGACTTGTTGCAGAATCGGTTGCATAAAACCATCATCGACCCATTTCTTGGCATAGTGATCGGGCAGGAAGCCGAGAAATTTCCCGGTCAGGATCATAAAAGCAATGCCTTCACGGTCACTGGCGGTGGCTGAACAGTCCAGAAGTTGATGTAGTTTAGATGCTTCTGCGGTTATCGCATAATTTGGCAGCACCGCTTGCCAGTTATTCAGATCCTTCGATTTGATTTCATCCAGATGATTAAACAAAGGATGATTTTTGCCGCAATACAGAAATGACTTTTCTTCATATAAATGCAAATAATCCAGTCCAGACAATGGCGTCACCAGAGGAATCACACCCGCGTGTAAACGGTTGTCCAGTACCCGGCATTCGATATCGGAAAGGGTGCTCATACTGATATTAATCACCACTTCTGCATTTTCTTCCGCAAGTTGGGCCAGTGTATTGGTGATATACAGACTGGGCATGGTCACCAGATTATTAATAATCCCGATATTAAATTCTCCCTTGAGCTGGTTGTGCATCTGGTTGATTTTGGCACGGAAGTCTTCAATCGAAGCCGTTAGAACTTCGATATATTCCAAAATTTCCCGTCCTTCGTCGGTGAGGGCAAAGCCCGCACGGCCACGCTGACATAGCCGGATGCCTAGGCGATTTTCCAGATCACTCATGTGCAGACTGATGGCTGAGCGACTAATCCCAAGAATACTTTCAGCGGAACTAAAACTATGGCAGTCACAAACCGTTTTAAATATCTTAAGAAGTTTTATATCAAAATCAGTCACTTGATTTAATTTTTTCGGTTTCATTTAGTTTTGCTTTTTTATATCTAAACTCAAGACAATTTGAATTTATCAAAACTATTTGGCTCTGTACACTCCAGAGATAACCACAAAACAAGAAGAGTGATTATGTTTGATATCGATACCGCAAATGACCGTGATGAAGCATTGGAAGCAACATCACCAAGCGCCCAGATGAACCTCAATTATCAAGCACACTGGATGCCATTTTCTGCCAACCGTAACTTCCATAAAGACCCCCGTATCATTGTGGGAGCAAAAGGCGCCTATTTAATGGATAGCACAGGCCGTGAAGTCTATGACTCCTTGTCTGGGTTATGGACATGTGGGGCAGGGCATACTTTGCCGGAAATCCAGCAGGCGGTGAGCCAGCAGTTATCAAAACTGGATTTTTCTCCTGGCTTCCAGTTTGGGCATCCCTTGTCGTTTCAACTGGCAGAAAAAATTATTCAGCACATGCCTGAAAAATTACAACATGTGTTTTTTACGGATTCTGGATCGGAATCAGCTGATACTGCAATCAAGATGGCGCGTGCCTATTGGCGGATTAAGGGGAAACCCAGCAAGACCAAACTGATTGGCCGTGCTCGCGGTTACCATGGCGTCAATGTCGCAGGAACCAGCCTGGGCGGGATCGGTGGCAACCGTAAAATGTTTGGTCAGTTGATGGATGTGGATCATTTGCCCCATACCTTGCAACCCGATTTGAGTTTTACCAAAGGCTGTGCAGAAACAGGCGGGATTGAGCTGGCAGATGAACTGCTCAAGTTGATCGAATTACATGACGCATCCAATATTGCGGCTGTCATTGTTGAACCTGTATCAGGATCTGCAGGCTGTATTGTGCCACCCACAGGTTATTTAAAACGACTTCGGGAAATCTGTGACCAGCACGATATCTTGTTGATTTTTGATGAGGTGATTACCGGCTTTGGTCGTATGGGGAAATGGACCGCAGCCGAGTATTTTGGTGTCGCCCCCGATATTTTAAATTTTGCCAAACAGATTACCAATGGTGCAATTCCACTCGGTGGCGTTGTGGCAAGTCATGACATCTATGACGCGTTCATGCAGCAAGATTTACCTGAGCATGCGGTTGAGTTCACCCATGGTTATACCTATTCCGCACATCCGGTCGCCTGTGCAGCAGCTTTAGCCACACTGGATGTATTGGAAAAACAGAATTTATTGGCGCAATCTGCGGCATTGGCACCAAGCTTTGAAACGCTACTACACGAATTAAAAGGTGCACCACATATTCTGGATATCCGTAATTGTGGACTGATTGGTGCTGTGCAACTGGCGCCACGCGATGGTGATGCCACGATCCGAGGTTTTGAACTTGGAATGAAACTTTGGAAAGCCGGTTTCTTTGTCCGTTTTGGCGGAGATACCTTACAGTTTGGCCCAATGTTTAATAGCACCGAGGCGCAATTATCAAGATTGATGAATGCGGTTGGCGATGCCCTTTATCAGGTGAAATAAATTCAATTTTTAACTCAAAAGCATATCAATCGGAAGACATGATCCCATACAAGGAATAAGAGATGAATAACTTAGAACATTTTTCAAGTGAAACGACGCAAAGCCATGACGGTCAAGCAGCACAGGCAACGCAGGTGCTTGGACATTTTATCAATGGAAAGGTGGTGTCCAAGTCTGCCAAAAGACAGCCTGTTTATAATCCGGCAACGGGTGAAATCAGTAAAGTGGTTGAAATTGCAGATTCTCAAACGGTCAATGACGTGGTTCACGTGGCAGAGCAGGCTTTTCCGGCATGGCGTGACACACCGGTGATCAAGCGTGCGCGCGTGATGTTTAAGTTCAAACAGTTACTGGAAGAAAATGCTGAAAAAATCTGTGAATTGATTGGACAGGAGCATGGCAAGATTTCCCATGACGCGAAAGGGGAACTGCAACGCGGCATTGAAAATGTAGAATACGCCTGTGGTGCACCAGAGCTACTCAAAGGTGAATATTCAAAAAATGTCGGGCCAGATATTGATTCGTGGAGTGAATTTCAGCCATTAGGTGTAGTTGCAGGTATTACCCCATTTAATTTCCCCGCAATGGTGGCGTTGTGGATGTTCCCGATGGCGCTGGTCTGTGGAAACTGCTTTGTACTGAAGCCATCAGAAAAAGCGCCGTCAGTCGTCTTATTCCTGGCTGAATTACTAAAACAGGCGGGCTTACCCGATGGGGGATTTAATGTCGTCAATGGCGACAAAGAAGCGGTTGATACCTTATTGAACCATCCAAAAATTCAGGCGGTCAGTTTTGTCGGTTCAACCCCTATTGCTGAATATATCTATCGTACAGCTACCGCAGCAGGCAAGCGTTGTCAGGCCTTGGGCGGTGCAAAAAACCATGCCATTATTATGCCCGATGCAGATATTGATAATGTGGTAACTTCATTATTAGGTGCTGCCTTTGGTTCTTCTGGTGAGCGTTGTATGGCGCTTTCAGTCGCCGTGGCGATTGGTGATGAAGTCGCAGATATTGTGATTGAGAAGCTGACCCAGGAAATGCACAAATTGAAATTCGGGCATTATGCCGATAGCAATAATGATTTTGGCCCCTTGATCACGCAAGCCCATAAAGATAAGGTGCAAGCCTATATTCAGAGTGCAGAACAGCAAGGTGCCAAAATTGTGGTTGATGGTCGTGATGCCAAACCTGCCGGTTATGAAAATGGTTTCTTTGTCGGGCCGACCTTGATTGATCAGGTCACCCCGAAGATGACCAGCTATCAACAGGAAATTTTTGGGCCAGTATTGCAAGTGATGCGGGTAGATACCATGCAGCAAGCCATGCAACTGATCAATGAGCATGAATATGGTAACGGGACCTGCATCTATACCCGTGATGGTGAAGCCGCCCGTTATTTTAGCAGTCATATCCAGGTTGGTATGGTCGGGATCAATGTGCCTTTACCCGTGCCGGTGGCCTATCATAGCTTTGGTGGCTGGAAGCGTTCATTATTTGGTGATCTGCATGCCTATGGCCCGGATGGCGTGCGTTTCTATACCCGTCGCAAAACCATTACCCAACGCTGGCCTTCTGCGCAAGTCCGTGAAGCCAAACAGTTCGCGATGCCAACTTTAAATTAATTTTTGCATCAAGGGAAAACCTGAGTTTTCCCTTTTTCTTTGGATAGGAATTAAAACATGTCGTGAACCAACCCAAATTATTTTAAGGAATAAAATATGGATAGCGTTAAAACAAAAAAATTAGGCGAAGGACTTTCAAATCGCCACATTACAATGATTAGTATCGGCGGTGTGATTGGTGCAGGTTTATTTGTCGGTTCATCGGCGGCGATTGCCAAGGCAGGCCCTGCAGTGATTCTGGCCTACCTGACCACCAGCATCATGGTGTTTCTGGTGATGCGTATGCTCGGAGAAATGGCGGTATTGGAACCCGATACCGGTTCATTTTCAACTTATGCACGTAAGGCGATAGGTCCCTGGGCAGGATTTACGATTGGCTGGTTATATTGGTGGTTCTGGGTATTGGCGATTCCTGTCGAAGCGATTGCGGGTGCGCAAATTTTATATTCATGGTTTCCTTATTTTTCGGTTTCCACTTATGCCTTCTGTTTTATCGTTTTTTTGAGTCTGGCCAACTTTTTCAGTACCAAAAGTTTTGGTGAATTTGAGTTCTGGTTCTCTTTAATCAAAGTGGTTGCCATTATTGGATTTATTATCATTGGTATATTGGCGATTTCCGGATTCTGGCCTTTAGCGCAAAATGTCAGCGGTGTTGCCAATTTATACAACAATTCGGGATTCATGCCACATGGCGTTGGCGGCATTTTAGCCGCAATCCTGATTACGGCATTTTCATTTTTCGGTGTGGAGATTGTGTCGATTGCAGCAGCAGAATCATCTAATCCGCAACAGAAAATAAGACGGGCCACTAATCTGGTGCTATACCGTATTATCCTATTCTTTGTGGTCTCCATGTTTATTGCGGTTGCCTTGGTCGACTGGCGCTCGCCAGACTTGCAAAAGTATGGCACTTTCCAGTATGTCCTGATGAGCCTGAATGTTCCCGGAACTAAATTTATTATTGATGCGGTCGTATTTATTGCAGTCGCAAGCTGTATGAATGCGGCGATCTATACCTCATCCCGTATGTTATTCCGTTTAGGTACCCGTCATGAAGCACCGAGCAAAGTTACCCATATCAATTACGCGGGTGTACCTGCAGTTGCGGTGTTCTCCTCAACATTTATTGGCCTCATTTGTTGTGTCATCAATTATGCATTTCCAGGCAAGGTGTTCGGGTTGTTACTCTCCAGTACCGGTTCAATTGCCTTACTGGTCTATCTGGTGATTGCATTTTCACAACTACGCCTAAGAACAAAACTAGAAAAATCTGGCGTGGAAGTGCCATTTAAAATGTGGTTATTTCCGTGGCTAACCTGGTTTGTGATCCTTATTATCCTGAGTGTATTGGCTTATATGTTTTTTTCACCGCAGTATAGTTATGAAACCACCTTATCCTTGAGTGTCACCATAGGCGTGGTGATTTGTGGACTGATTGTGACCCGAAAGAAGAAAACCACTAGAACTGTGGTGATGCATCTGGATGGATAGCAATAGAAGCAAAATAGAACCTTGTCTTGATCGGCTAAGGTTCTATTTTTATATAGAAATGAATTAACTGGGGGCAGGGAATAATAATATTAAACGGCTGAATGATTAGAAATATTGTCTTGCAAACATACGGCACTCGGCGATCAGGGCCAGCAGATTTGGATCGCGCTCTTTACTTTTAAGAAACACCAGACCAATTTCCTGTTTGATCTGATAAGGGGCCTGTAGTGGAATAAGTTTGACCGAGCTTTCATAAATTGTTGAGATGCGCCCCGGCAACAGGGCCAAGCCTACACCCGTGCTGACCATACTGATCAAGGTAAAAATATCACTGACTTGTAAAAACACTTTGGGATCGATGCCAGCCTTTTCAAACAAAATGTCCGAATCATTGCGCGTTGCAAAGCCTTGTGAAAGGGTTAAAAATTTTTCGTCTTTCAAGCTGCTCAGGTCGATATTGTCCAGGGTCGCCAATGCAGAGTTTTTATTGACAGCCAAATAAATATTGTCCTGAAACATCGGCAGTTTTTCAAAATCAGCATCGCAGGTGGTGTCATTTAGCGCTACAATGATGGCATCCAGTTCGGTCGATTTCAGTTTCTTGACCAGATCCAGATTTGAGCTGAGCAGCAACTGGATGTCCAGTTCACCTCGTCTTAATTTCAATCCGCTAATAACATTGGGAATGGTATTGACCGTCAAGGAATAGAGTGAACCCAGTTTTAAAATTTTTGCAGCAAAGCCTGCCGCTTCACGGGTTTTATTGACAGCATTGAGCAGGTCCTGGACCAGTTGTTGCGAATGCTCCTGTAACACGTAGGCACTTTTCAGGGGGATCAGGTTTCGTCCTTCATTTTTAAATAAAGGACAACCCAGAGAACTTTCCAGTGAATGCAGGGCCTTATGCACACTGACATTACTGATTTGCACTTCATCCGCAGTTTTTGACAAGTTGCCATGGCGCATAAACGCTAAAAAAATCTGGATTTTTTTCAGGGTCAGTTCTTCTTCTATTTTCATGCGCACATCTAGATTAAAATAATGAAAACAATTGTATAGACTTAATGACAGGCTTGGGTAGCTGGATTGTTTCTTATTGAAAAGCGGATACAGCTTGCGCAAAAAACCTGTTTTAGAAATATAACCCGATCGCTCAGCTGAATTTTAAGGGACTATGCTTTAAAGCGGGAACAATACTGACTGGATGTGCCAGTATTGTCCTGAGACTCTACTGATTCAGGTAATTCGTTACGGCATTAAAGAACAGGGCATTTTCATTTTCAATCTCTGCCGATGGACGGGCAGAATCCCAGGCACTCCATTGCACCATCACAATATTATTTTTAGGATTAATCGCCATGCGTTGCCCGAATATACCGCGTCCCCAGAAGGTCGCATCCATATTTTTCGAGCTTAAGGGGGTGTCTGAGGTTGGATGATAATTCCACCATTGATAGCCGTATTGACCTTTAGGATATTCAGGCGTGACCGAATTACGGGCTTGAGTCCAGTGGCTTAAATCTTTGAGCCATTGATCCGGAAGCAGTTTTTCTCCATTGGATAAGCGTCCTTCCTGGGAAACAAAAAGTGCAAATCTTGCGTAATCCCTTAAGGTTGCATTGAAGCCATGGCCTCCCATGTCCGTCACATTACGTTGGTAGGAGTGCCATACACCTTCACGTTCCATGCCTGCTTTTTTCCATAGATTGTCCTGTAAATAGGCAGCAATATTTTGTCCTGTCGCAGCTTCCAGTACTTTACCGACCAGCCATGCACTGCCGGTATTGTAAGACCAGACTTCGCCAGGCTTATGTTTTGCTTTTACATTTTTGACTAGCTGATAGACACATGGATCAGGCTGTGCTTGAGCTTCACAATAAGTCATATGTGCAAAATCGGAGTCTGGATCGGTATAGTCTTCATTCCATTCTACTCCAGAGGCATGTTGCAGCAGTTGCTTTAAGGTCACATGTTGCCATGCGGTTCCTTGTAAATCAGGAAGATATTTGATAATCGGATCATCAATGGAATGGATTTTACCCTGTTTAATGGCGATACCGATTAAAGTTGAAACCACAGACTTACCAATTGAGCGCGATGTCCATAAGGTGGTCGGGGTGTTGCCATGACCATAATATTCCAAGGCAATTTTGCCGTCTTTTAAAATAATCAGACCGGTTACATTCTGATTTTTCAGATAAGCATCGAGGTTGTATTTTTTGTTATTTACGCTATAGCTGATCGTATTTTCTTTAATGTCCAAATCGCTTTTCGGAAGAGCAAGAATATGCTTGGGATCAGGACGAAACACACTGCCATCATATAAACGATAGGTATTTCTGAAACCAACGATTCTGTCTGCTGCTGTCCAGGAGAGCATATCATGTGCGGGAGGTAATTGTGCATCTACAGGCGATGGACAGTCTTTTAAACCCAGACTTTTACAATCATATTGAGCAAAAGTATGACTTGTCATAAATAATGTTCCTAAAATAATTCCGGTCTTCATTAATTTCATATTTTTATTCCTTGCGTAAATCTATACGGCATTTCCATAGCTTTTAAATATTGATCCAGGTTTTATAAGATTTAAAATTCTATACATTTTTACAATATATTGAATGCAATAGAGTGATGCTTAAATAAATCTCCTGTACTTAATTCATTCTTTTAAGATATTTTTTTAGAATAGACGAATCAATAAATGATACTGCTTAAATATTAACTTTAAGTTAACATTTAAAATAAGCTGAAAAAACTAAGGAGGATTGAAAAAATCCCCCAACGAATTAAAAAATTATTTTCTTATAAATAAATAAGACTTCAAGTGCGACTGCAAGGATAAATGTAATTAAAAAAGGAAAGTAATGTGTGCCTAGCGTTTCTAATAAAATCCCGCCAATAATTCCACTACAGGCAAATGAGAGGTTAAATACCGTGACCAATAATGACTGGGCAATATCTGCGTTTTCCTGAGCAGCATTGGCTAATACGGTTTGTAATAAGGTAGGTGCACCACTAAAGCTTAGTCCCCAAATTACAGTAAATACAGTAAAAAGCATTAAACCAAGATGGTTGAAACTGAGACTGAGTAAAACTGAAATGATTAAGAATGTAGTGAGACTAATGAAGATCAGCTTTTTTAGATGTTGATCAACCAGCAAACCAATCAGCCAGATTCCGAGTAAGGTCGACAGTCCAAACACCAGCAGGATAAAATCAATCTGCGTTTTTAAGCCAAGGTCTGTAAGTAATGGGGTGATATAGGTATAGAGCAGATAATGCGAAAGAATCCAGGCCATGACCAGAAATAAAATCGGGCGTACGCCGGGCATGGTAAACACGGTTTTTAATGCGACAGAACGCTGACTGGTGTTTTTATGATAATTCGGAACTTTAAAAAATACCCACACTGTCAACAACAGTGCAGTGATGGATAAAATAATAAAGATATTACGCCAACCAATAAAAGCACTTAACCAGGCACTGAGCGGTACGCCTAAGGCTAAAGCCAAAGGGATTCCCAACATGGCAATGGCCAAGGCACGGCCCTGTAAATGAGGAGGTGCCATACTGCGTGCATAGGTTGCCAGAATGCTCCATACCAGTCCTGTTGCCAGTCCGATAATAAAGCGTAAGCACAAAACAAAAATGAAATGAGTAGATAAGGCAGTGAGCAGATTACACACTGAAAAGGTGATTAAGCTGATCAGTAATAAATTACGCTGCGGGTATTTTTTGGTCAGCACCGTCAACGGAATCGCTGCGATTCCTGTACCTAATGCGCAAAGGGTTACGGTTTGGCCAGCCCAGGCTTCACTGGTCACGAAACCTGTCGCAATCTGGTCCAGTAAACCTGCGGGAATGGTTTCATTGGCTGTGGCCAGAAAACTGGCTAAGGTCAATGCCAGTAATTGTAGCAAAGGAAGCCTTTCCGGGCTTGCTATTGTATTGGCAGTAGGCATGAGGCATTCGGTTTGTTGTTTCATAAATCAAATACAAATATTGGTTGATATTAGTTTGATTGATTGAGTTCGATTTGATAATGTCTTTATTCATTGAGTAACTTTCTAATCTAAGTTTAAAATGGCAACTGATCGTTTAGGTGATATGCGGCTCTTTGTAGAGGCAACCGAATTAAAAAGTCTGTCTGCGGCCGGGCGTAAGATGGGAATTTCTCCCGCTGCTGCCAGTGCCAGACTGATCAAGCTGGAATCGTCACTTGAGGCTAAGTTATTTGATCGGACAACCCGTAGCTTAAGGCTAACCGATGAAGGGCAGGTTTTTTTAAGATATTGTAAAATTGCCTTACAAGCCATTGATGATGCCGAAATGGCCTTGCAGGATAAACAATCTGCTGTTAAAGGAAAGATCCGGATTTCGGCCTCAGTCGATTTAGGGCGTAATTTAATTAGTCACTGGATTGAAGAGTTTAGTGCAATTTATCCGGATCTCAGTATTGCTTTGACTTTGACCGATTCAAATTCGAATCTGATCCATGACGATATCGATATTGCGATCAGATTTGGCTTACCCGACAATGACTTGCTGGTGGCACGTTATCTGGCACCCAACTGGCGGGTACTTTGCGCATCACCTGCCTATTTGGAAAAATATGGAATCCCTGAACGTCCTTCGGATCTGGTAAAACATAAATTCATTGTACTGACCACAGAAAATGGCCCCTTGAATGAATATTATTTTAATTTTGATCAGCAAAACTTAAAATATACTGTACATATGGAGACCGCGTGGGAAACCAATGACAGTGTTCAGGCCAGAATGTGGGCACTGGCGGGGCATGGTATTACACGGAAAATTATCTGGGATGTCGCTTCAGATCTGAAAAAAGGAAATCTACAAGCGATTTTGACCCAAGGTATTATACAGGAAGCCGGAATCTATGCGGTTATGCATAAGAACAAATATATCGCACCAAGAATCCGCTTCTTTCTGGATTTCCTGATTAAAAAATTTGAAGTATTGGCCCCTAATATTTTAAACCAGCTCCCACCGCCTAAAAGTTGATATAGATTAATGTAATGGACGTGCATAACCTAGGCTACTTTTTTGCTCGCGGATATAATCTCGGGGATTTTTACCGGTCCAGCCCCTGAAAGCTCTAGAAAAAGCATTGATATGGCTATAGCCAAGAATATCCGAGATTTCCTGAATACTTTTATTGGAAGAAATCAATTGCTTGGTCAGCGCAAATTTTTTGGTCTGTATCAATGAAGAAAAGCTGGTATTGGCAAGCATCAGTTCTCTCTTGAGCACTCTTTCAGAAACCCGCAGTTTTCTGGCTGTATCGGTGAGTGTCGGAAAACCCTCATGTGGCACCAGTCTGATATTTTTGTTGACTAGGGACACAATTTGATTTTCCTGATCTTGAGAAATTAAATACTCTTCTTTGACATGATGAATGGCAAAACTATAAGCTGATTTACAGCTGAATTTAAGCGGTAAATCCATACATTTAAGATCAAAAATAATCTGGTTTTTTTCCTGATTGAATTTAAATGGAGGGAGCCGTTTTTCAAATCCAGAATGATAATGATTTTTTCCCCACTTGACCTGTATCTGCAAGCCGGAAATTTCATAGTCCCTAATTTCTTTAAGATTGGTGATTATGTTTACCATCGCTGCTTCTGTTAAGAACTGGCTAATCGTTTCTTGTTTTTCTAACTCCATTTCTTTGGCAAGTTGATAAAGTGGTTGGATGGATAGGATGACTTTATCATTTTGATTATGGATGTTCAGTTCCATCTTATGCAGACGGATATTAAAATATTTTTTTAGATCAAGAATCACATTACCCAATGTATCATTCGAAAGCATGGCAAAGCCTAATGTTTCATGTGAGGTAACACGACAATTCAGGCCAAACCTGTAGCCAATACCTGTATCTGGGACCAGCTCGAGAAGCGAAGAAATGATCTTGATCCAGTCACTAAATTTAATTTTCTCAGGTAGATGCTGTTCATGAAAAAAGGATAAAGGAAGTTGGCTTTTCTTTATAAGATCCTGTTTTGAAATACGAAATTCCGCAGCAGTATCAAGCAGGATATTTAGATAGTTACTGTGAATCATCAATGTCTGTTCTTTCATAGCGGGTCATATTAGCCAACAAGGGCAAATAATTTAAAAAAATTGTTTTTATTCTAATTTTGCTATTCTAAGTTGATAATATGCCCTGAAATTGAATCACTTTCAAATTTGGATTGTATAATCCATCATTTCTCCCCAGTGTTTTACGCCTTGTGATTAAGCTGTAAAGTTTTAATGAAATATCCATTTTCCCTTTTTTGAGTCGCTATGATGCAGTTTCCATAAGTCTCTCTTATGGTCTAAATTTGAAGGAAACTGGAATGAAAAAATTGATCAAAACCGCTATCGTAACAAGCAGCATGATTGTTTCTGTCTCGGCTTTTGCTCATGTCGGCGCACATGTGAATGGTTCAGCTCAGGCAAATGTTGATACTGGTCATTTGGTAAATGGTGTTGCTAGTGCAGTAAAAAATACCGGGAAAAATACAGTGAATGCCGGTGTGGGGGTGGCTCAAAAAACGTTGGGTACTGCGATCAATCACGGAACCGGTATTGCCCGTCAAACTGGCGAAACCGTAAAAAATGCACAAGGGGCAGTCAATGGTTCAGCCCAAGTGAATGTTAATGCCAATGGTTCGGCTAACGGTGCAGTTAACGCCGCTCAGACGGTACAAAATGCAGCGAATACCTCAATGCAAGCAGGCTCACAGCATGCTCAACAGACTGTGAATGCAGCCACTCAGGCAGGTTCAAATGCGATTACTCACAGTAAAAATGCCATCAGCAACGCCAAAGAATATGGCGCTGGTACAGTTAAAGCCGCTGGAAAAGTGAGTTCAGATACACAAGCAAGTCTGACTAAAAAAGTCAGCACTCAAAAAAACAAGATCAAAAAAATTAAATCGAATACACAGGCTCGCTTGAAGTCGCAAATGAATGGTCAATTGAAGGCTTCGGCAAAAGGACAGAGTCAGTCAGGTGCGAATGCAAAACTCGGTGTAAGTGCAAATACGAAAACCAAGACATCCGCAAGCGTTCATTAATTTTATGATACAAGGAGCCTTACACAAGGCTCCTTGTTGCTTGTGCACATGCTCAAGTCGACATCTAGCCTCGGCTAAATTTTTCCAGCACAGTATAAATTGGATTCGATTCATTTTTTTTAAAATCAATAGCTTCTGTGAGATAGCACCCTGACTCAAGCTGTTTAATAATCAGCAGAATTCGATCTGTGCCAAACAGGGGATTTATTTCCATATTGTTCCAACGTCGATTCATACACTTTAAATAAACCAAATACACTGTTTGCTGTACGGTTTTTATTTTTTCAATCTTATATTGATACTGATCATTGTTAAAATCATCTAGAAAGTTAAAAATCATATTTTTACTTTGCGGTACAGTCTTGGTGAGATAGTTAAAATCATCGGCGAAACAATCTTCTGCTGCAACATAGCTGGTTGTTTTTAAATGCATCAACTTTTCTACGAATGCTCTGATTGGCTCTAATGTATTTACTTTTTTCATCATTTATTTATATCTAGGTTAGTAGATTTTTTAAAGATAGTTTCTTTGTATACTGTAATTTTCTGCTTATTTCCATACTTGGCCTTTTATGGTTATTTTTATTGACTAATTTGTTTTAAATTTTATTTGAGAATTTTAAAAGTAGATAATGTTAAATATTAGTGTTTATTGTGTTTAATTTAACCCTGAACTTTTTATTATTATAATTTTATTTTTATTGAGTTGATAATGAGAAAGTGGATTTGTAAAAAATGTGGACTCTATAAAAAAATTAATGCAAATGAGATAAAAGTTGGCAGAAAGGTTTATTTTATTAAGCTTAGTAATGATGTGCATAGGTTGAATAAGAAAGAAATAGATAGAGGCGTAGTTTTGAGCCGAAATGATCATACTTTAGTTATTTTGAGTAATAATCTCTTATTTGTCGTTAATGATACCGATGTCTACCCGGAAGATGCTCCCGTATATTTTGTCTATAATATGTTTGGTACATGTGAGTGTTAATTTTTATTTAAAATCAACTATTTTAAAAGAGAATGGCACACATCGTTAAATTATAAAATGAGAGTCAAGATATCTTTTTATCGCTTCTCTATGGTTGAGCACTTAGCTTTGTTCTTATACAGGTTTTACAGATGTAAACAACCATGTTGCAGATGGAACTTGATGAAAAAGATCGATCTGGTTTGACATGCTGTTTTATGCCTCGTCGGGCTTTAACAAAAGAATGAGCTATTTCTAGAATTTTTATGTGCGATTGCAGAGAACAACGATGCCGAAATATATTGAGATGAAGCAACAGATAAATGCACCTTTAGATCTGGTTTTTCCAATTTTTTGCAGACATAGAATATTTGATACGATTCTATGGCCACTCAATTCCGTGGTGGTAAAAATTGCTGAAGATTCGGAGAATAAAGATGGGGTGGGTTCAAGAAGAAGAATGGGTCTAGGGCCTGTTCGGTTTATGCAGGAAGAAACTACTAAAATTATTCCTAATCAGTTGATTGAATATCAAATGTTAAAAAATCCTATGTTTTCTTTCCATTTGGGTCGTCTGGAGTTTGAAGAGAAAGAAGGTATTACCTATCTGAACTATAGCATTTGGTTACAAAGCAAAATCCCTTTAATGGCAACAGTGGTTTTGGCCCAACTCAAGTGGTCAGCCACACGTGGACTAAAACAAATTGCAACAAAAATTGATCAATACAAGCCTCAATGATCATCGTAAGTAGCGGTGATATTTAGGTATATTCTCTATTGGAATAATCGCATTCTGTGGCAAAAACCGATTCAAGTTCTACGCCGCAGAATGCACAGCCCGCCATCAGACGTTCACCATCCAATAGAAAGGGAAAATAATGGATCTCAGCAATAAGACAATTATAATTACTGGTTCTTCCAGTGGAATTGGTGAAGAAGCGGCAATTCAACTGGCACAAGCAGGTGCAAAAGTTTGCCTTATTGCACGGCGTGCTGAAGAATTACAACGTATTCAAAAGGCGATTCAGGCGCAATCGGGGCAGGTCTTTATTTATCCGGCCGATATTACCGATCCAGCACAGTTAAAAACCTGTGTCACCTTGATTTTGGCCGAGCATCAAAAGATTGATGTGCTGGTCAATAATGCAGCGCGATCAATCCGACGTCCTATACTCGAGTCACTTGATCGTTTACATGATTATGAACGCACCATGCAGATTAATTATTTTGCTGCGGTGAATATGACCCTGCATATATTGCCGCATTTTCTGGAAAATGGTGCAGGACATATCGTGAATATTTCGACCATGTCAACGCAAGTTCCTATTCCTTTGTTTTCGGCCTATCTGGCCAGTAAATCCGCGCTAGAATCTTTTTCCCGCTCTTTGTCAATGGAGCTTAAGGACAAGGGAATTGATGTCAGCATTGTGTATTTTCCGATGGTTAGAACACCGATGTCTTCTAAAACAGCAATTTATAAACATATGAAAATGCTGGATACAGCAACGGCAGCAGGATGGATTGTGAAAGCGATTACTGAAAAATCCTATCGTGTTAGCAGCAAGACCGGGTTGGTGGCCAATGCACTGTTAAATACCGTACCGACCTGGATGATGAACCTGTCCAGACCACTGTTTCAGCGCATGGATAAACGTTTAAAAAATAAATTGGAAGCAGATCTTTAAGCCAAAACCAGAACTTGGCAATTCAGAGTTAAAAGAAAAGCAGCGAAAGCTGCTTTTTATATTAGTAAATGAATTTAGAAATCTTGTCTGCGGTCTGAATGACCGCTTCGGCAACTTCATTTCTAAAATACTGTTCATCATAACTGCCAAGCGGACAACTCACGGATAAAACTGCGGCCATTTTACTGGTGGATTGTTTATAAATCGCCGCAGCGCAAGCAGCCATATCATGGTTATAGTGGCCCCAACTCACCATAGAACGTTGTGTTTTTACAAAATGGAGACGCTGTAACAGCTCTTTGAGATTTTTCGGGGTAAGTTCAGAAAAAGTGTCCCATTGATTAAAACCTTTATAACGCTCTTTAATTTCGGCTTCAGTTAAATCTGCCAATAGCATTTGCCCAATCACGGTTGCATGTGCAGGCCAGCGTGTGCCTAGGCCAATATTACTGGTGAATGTGCCATTGGACTGAATATTGTTGATAAAAACAATATGTGTACCTTCCAGAATTGAAAGATGCACTGCAAGCTGGGTTTGGTCACGTAATTCTTTCATTAATGGTGTGGCTAAATCCAGTAAGGACTGTCTGGCTAAGCTGTTAAAGCCAAGCTCCATGACCTTTGAGTCCAAAGCATAGGTTTTCTGTGAGGCTTTGCGTAAAAAGCCACAAGACTCCAGCGTATAGATCAGGCGAAAAGCGCTGGAACGGTTAACATCCAGAATTTCGGCAATTTCGGTAATCGTCATTTCTTGGGTTTGCTGGTTAAACGCTTGCAAGATTGCCAAACCACGCACTAAGCCAGGGACTAAATAGCGTTCTTCATTTTTTATTGCATCAGATTCTTGGGAGTCTGTTTCAATGCTTGAATTCATCTGTTCAATTTTCCTATCAAAAAAGCACACTGCTGTACATTTCGTTTTCTTCGATTTGTATTGTAACTGCAAATAGATTTATAAAATATTTTTTTATATATAAAACAAAATTTTTTTAGTAAAACGTAAAAGAATGTGTTCTAAAAGTCAAGATATTGAATTTTATAAATATATTTAATTTGACAGAAAAAACATCATGGGAGTATTCTTATCTAAAGTTTGTTATATCAAATAATGTTTTATATATAAAACAAATGAGGATGCAAGGATGAGTTGGATCTCAGTTTGTCAGCAAGACGACATCACCGAAGACGAGCCGAAAGCCATTGAAGTCGACGGTAAGAAAATTGGCGTATTTTTCATCGATGACAATTATTTTGCTATCGAGAATGTTTGCCCCCATGCCTATGCCTTGTTAACCGAAGGCTTTATCGAAGATCAGACCGTGGAATGCCCGTTGCATGAGGCGATCTTTGATATCCAGACAGGTGAGTTGAAGAGTGGGCCGGGATGCCGTGATTTGTGCACCTATCCGGTACGGGTTGAAGGGCAGGACGTTCAAATTCAACTATAAGTTTATTTTTAAGGATGGAATCTCATGAAAACTTTTAATGAGAAGCTAGCGAACTGGATTCATGCCACGCCAGCAACCGAAGCAGGGATTAACAATATTCAGATACCGGGACAGGCAGAGTTGCTGGTTTGGCAAACGCGTTATAAAGAGCCAACGGTCTATGAACAGGATTTTGTGCAACATCTCATCAAAGCCTTTTCCGCCGGTGTGACAGAACTTACTGATTTAGTCCAGTCTTTAAACCAGCAAGGTTTTCGCTGTGAATCTGGTGAGCTTTGGACTTCTGAAAAGTTCTCAGAAGAAATGCAACGTTTGGGTTATTAATTCAAGGAAGAATAGTGATGAACGCAGCAGTATCAGTGACTCCAAGTGTAGAAGAGTATTTAGATTTAGGTTTGCGTGACCAATGGCATCCTGTGTTAGCAAGCTGGGAAGTGGCTGCAAATCCAGTCGGTATTACCCGTTTAGGTGAAAATATCGTGGTTTGGCGTGATGCAGAAGGTCAGGTGCATGCCTTGGAAGATCGTTGCCCGCATCGTGGCGCACGTCTTTCTTTGGGCTGGAATCTTGGCAATCGTGTTGCTTGCTGGTATCACGGTGTAGAAGTCCGTCATGATGGCGTGGTGGAAGATGTGCCTGCGGTACATGACTGTCCAATGAAAGGTACCTCATGTGTCAAAAGCTATCCTGTGATTGAACAGCATGGTGCAATTTTCATGTGGTTCGGTATCGATGCCAATGAAGAACCTAAGCCGCTGGATTTTCCTGAACAACTGGCAAGTGAAGAATGGAGTTCATTCTTATGTCAGGCCGACTGGAAAGTGAATCATCAATACGCGATTGATAATGTCATGGACCCGATGCACGGCAGTTATTTGCATTGTACTTCACACTCAATGGCAGAGGGTGACCGTACGGCGGAAATGAAACACCGTTCAACCCCAAATGGCTTTATTTTTGAAAAAGAAGGCCAGGTTGGTGTGAATTTTGACTGGGTTGAATATGCCAATACTGGTGCAAGCTGGTTACGTCTTTCAATCCCGTATCGTAAAGACTTTGGTCCAGGCGGCGAGTTCTGGATTGTGGGTTATGCCACCCCGATTGATGCCAACAATACCCGTGTATTTTTCTGGCGCTGTCGTAAAGTTAGTGGCTGGCAACGTAATGTGTGGCGTTTCCTTTACCGCAATCACTTAGAAAAATTGCACTGGGATGTATTGGAACAGGATCGCATTATTTTAGAAAATCTTGCACCGAATGCCCGTCAACACGAATTCCTGTATCAACATGATGTTGGTCTGTCCCGTTTACGCCGTTTAATGAAAAAAGAAGCGGAAAAACAGTTAAAGAAAATTGCAGCATTGAATACGTCGAACAGTATTGAAATGCAGGAAGAAGTTCATGGTTAATGTCGCATTGTTACAGGACAAAAAAGTCCTTGTCACAGGCGCGGCAAGAGGCTTGGGTCGGGACTTTGCACAAGCCATCGCGGAAGCCGGTGCGCAAGTGGTCATGGCGGATATCTTGACTGATCTGGTACAAGAAGAAGCTGCTACTTTGCAAGCACAAGGCTTAAAGGTTGATGCGGTAAGCATTGATCTGGCCAATGCCGACTCGATCCAGCAAGCAGTTCAGCAAGCGGCTGAACGCATGGGCGGAATAGATGGTCTGGTGAATTGTGCCGCACTGGCAACCAATGTCGGTGGTAAAAGCATGATGGATTATGACCCTGATCTCTGGGATCGTGTCATGAACATCAATGTCAAAGGTACCTGGTTGGTAACCAAGGCTGCGGTGCCTTATCTCCAGCAATCTAGTGCAGGCAAGATTATTAATGTGGCTTCGGATACCGCTTTATGGGGCGCACCGAATCTGATGGCCTATGTGGCGAGCAAAGGTGCATTAACTGCCATGACCCGTTCCATGGCGAGAGAACTTGGACCGTTCAATATCTGTATCAATACGCTTTCACCGGGTCTGACTTTGGTCGAAGCTACAGCCTATGTGCCACAAGAACGCCATGATTTATATGTGAATGGTCGTGCGATTCAACGTCAGCAATTACCACAGGATTTGAACGGAACAGCCCTTTATTTACTATCAGATTTGTCCTCGTTTGTGACAGGACAGAATATTCCAGTAAATGGCGGTTTTGTCTTTAATTAAGGAGTCATCTCATGATTACAGGGATTGAGATTTTAAAGTTTGGCGTTGAAGACAGAGCTGCTTCGAATAAATTTTTGGCAGATTTCGGTCTCAAGCAAAGTCAGTCAGATATTGAAGGGACGGATCTTTACCAGACACAAAACGGTAGCAAGATTTACTTATTTGATTGTGATGACCAGCGTTTACCAAAAGCCATTGAGTCAGGTTCAACTTTACGTGAAGTGACTTGGGGGCTAGATGATGTTGCACAGGATTTGGAAAATTTAGCACTTCGTCTAAATGATGTAGAGGGTTATAAGGCGACTGCGGATATGGTGCAGTGTCTAGATCCGAATGGCATGACCATTCGTTTCCAGAAAAGCTTTACCCAGGATTTACCTGACTTGAAAACTGAAGGCATTAACCAGTACGGCAACGTACAGCGTGTCAATGCAGCCAGCCCTGTTTATGACAAGGGGCAACCCGTAGCGATTGGTCATGTGGTGTTTTTCACGCCTGATTTAGTAAAGACGGAACAGTTCTATATCGAAAAGCTAGGTTTCTTCTTGTCGGATGCTTATCGCAATCGTGGTGCATTCTTACGTTGTCGCGGTAAGGGTTTCCATCATGATCTGTTCCTGCTTTCGATTCCAAATAAACCTGCAGGACTCAATCACGTCGCATTCGTCGTTCGTGATATCCATGAGGTGATTGGTGGTGGACTGCACATGAACCGTTCTGATTGGTCAACCTTTATTGGCCCGGGACGTCATCCGATTTCTTCAGCTTATTTCTGGTATGTCAATTCACCGCTTGGTGGCGCATTTGAGTATTACACCAATGATGACTACCTGACCGAAGAGTGGCAGCCACGTGTTGAAGAGCATCGTCTGGAACTCTTTACAGAATGGGCGATTGAAGGCGGTCTGGATGATCATACCCGTCGGCAGGTTAAACCTGCATAAGTACAGATCAGGCAGGGAGAATAAGCTATGGAAAGAATCGTAATTGTGGGTGCAGGACAGGCCGCAGGTTGGGCCGTCAGTACTTTGCGCCAGCATGGATATTCAGGTGAAATTCATGTGGTCTCTAATGAAGATCGAGTATTTTATGAACGCCCACCCTTGTCAAAACAGGTACTTTCAAAAGAAGCGACTTATGAAAGTTTGCATCTGTTTTCTCCAGAGCAGGTACAGGATTTCAATATTCAATGGCACAAGCCAGCACTTGCCACACAGGTCGATCGTCAGCTGAAGCAGGTGGTTCTGGAAAACGGTCAAGTTTTACCCTATGACAAATTATTGATCGCCACCGGCAGTCGTGCGCGTGTGCCTGTGAATACATGGCAGTTTATTCCGAATGTGGTGACGTTACGCAATGTTCAGGATTGTGAGCGCTTGGCTGAAATCTTGCAGCATTCACAAAAGCTGGCTGTGATTGGTGGGGGCTGGATCGGTCTGGAAATTGCTGCGACCGCACGTAAACAGGGTAAGGAAGTGCATATTTTTGAATATGGCGATCGTCTGTGTGCACGTAGTGTCAGCCCCGATGTCTCTAATTTTCTGAAAAACATGCATGAGCAGCAGGGCACCCAGATTCATTTAGACAGTAAAAACCTGCATTTGATTGAAGCCGGTCAGCAAAAAGTTGAAGTGGTGAATCATCCGAATGCAAGTGAACTGTTCGATTGTGTGGTGGTCGGTGCCGGTGCGGATATTGCCAAAGAACTGGGTGTCAATGCAGGTCTGGACGTTAAGGATGGCATTGTGGTGAATGGTTTTGGACAGACGTCTGACCAGGATATTTATGCTGCAGGTGATGTGGCGATTCATCCGGGGCTTGGCTATTGCATCCAGTCATGGGCCAATGCACAGAATCAGGCGATTGCCGCAGCAAAATCAATGCTGGGTATTGCAACCGAATATAGCGATATTCCGTGGTTATGGTCAGATCAGTATCACTTCAATATTCAGATCTTAGGCACCTATCAAGCTGAAAAAACCGGGCAGATTGTAGTTCGCAAAAGCGCAGAGGATCAATGCAGTTATCTATATCTGGATGATCAGAACCGTTTGTTGAACATGATCGCCATCAATGATTCAAAACTGGTCAAACTGGCAAAGCGCTGGATGCAGTCGAATACCGTGTTAGACCCAAAATTATTAGCAGACCCTGAATTTAATGTCATGAAATTAAAACCATAAACATTAAATCCGGTTCATGACTCAATCGAAGGAATGAAGTATGAGTAATGAAGAAAAAAGTGGATTAAAGCATTGGGTTCCTGCTTTTGTCCTGATGGTGTGTGTCGTACTGGCATTCTTCGACAAGATTAGTATTGCCGTGTTATTTGCAGACCCGCACTTTCAAGGTGCTATGGGGATTGCACAAGATAAGGCAAAGCTCGGATGGCTGATGACCAGCTTCTTGCTGGCTTATGGGTTTTCCTCGGTGTTTTTAAGCTTCCTCGGTGACATTTTTAATCCCAAGAAAATGCTGTTCTGGAGCGTTGCATCGTGGGGCATCCTGATGTTCTGCATGGGCTTTACCACCAATTACACGGGCATGTTGATTTTACGTGTATTACTCGGCCTCGCTGAAGGACCTTTGTTTGCACTGGCTTATGCCATTGTCAAACAAACCTATACCGATCGCCAGCAGGCACGTGCTTCCACCATGTTCCTGTTAGGAACACCGATTGGGGCATTTCTGGGTTTTCCTATTACCGCAGCAGTACTTGCGAAGCATGACTGGCACACCACATTTTTTGTGATGGCGGGGTTAACGGTGATTGCATTACTTGCGATTGCTTTTGGGTTACGTAATTTACAACTCAAGAAAACCATTGAACTGGAATCGACCAGTAAACGTGTCAATTTCAAAGGCCATATTCACAATACCAAGTTGTTATTGCAAAACAGCTCATTCTGGCTGGTATGTATTTTCAATATTGCCTTGATGACTTATCTGTGGGGCTTAAATAGCTGGGTGCCTTCTTATCTGATTCAGGACAAAGGCTTTAACCTCAAAGAGTTTGGTATTTATTCAAGCTTGCCATTTATTGCCATGCTGATTGGTGAAGTGATTGGAGCTTTCCTTTCCGACAAACTGGGTCGCCGTGCCGTTCAGGTCTTCAGTGGACTGTTTGTTGCGGGCATCTTTATGTATGTCATGGTCATTATGACTGACCCGATTTTAGTGATTGCGGCCATGTCTTTAAGCGCAATGGCGTGGGGCTTTGGTGTCGCAGCCGTATTCGCTTTACTTGCCCGTGTCACCACCGCCGATGTGGGGGCAACTGCAGGTGGAATTTTCAACGGAATGGGGAATTTTGCCAGTGCAATTGCACCTGTTCTGATCGGTTACATCGTGATGCAAACCCACAGTTTTAATTTAGGAATTACTTTCCTGGCAGCCGTCGCCGTGATCGGATCGTTTTTCTTGGTTCCTTTATTGAAACGTTATTAATCAAACTATTGAACAAAAACCTAGGAGTTCAAACATGACTACTCAACAATTTGAATCATGGACACAACCTGAAGGTACAAGCTTACAAGACTGGTTAAATACCCGTATCGCACGCTTTGAAACACGTAAATATGATTTCGATGCCTTAAAGTTTCAGGCAGATTACGACCCGAAATATCGCCGTGCACAAATGCGTTATATGGGCACAGGTGCAACCGGTGTGGTGAATGATGGCAATACGGTTCCAGCAGAAAACTTCACCTTTTCAACCATGGTACTTCCAGCACAGTGCGAAGGGCCTTTGCACATTCATCACGATGTGGAAGAAGTGTTTTTCATGTTACGTGGCGAAATTGACCTGTTCATTGAACATAACGGCGAAAAATTCGAAACCCGACTGAAAGAGCGTGACCTGATTTCAATTCCACCTGGAATTTATCGTGGCCTGTTCAATCCGGGTCAGGAAGATGCCTTGATGTGTGTGATGTTGGGTGCGGGGAAACCGACCATTCCGAACTATCCACCTGAGCATCCATTGTCTCAAATCAAACGTTAATCCGATTGATTTCATAACTGTAGAAGGAATGACATGATGACCCTGACTGAGCGCTTAACTCACTATCCCGTTAAAACCGTTGTCGTCAATGGCGCTGTGCAGGCTTATCGCGAAGCAGGTCAAGGCCAGCCGCTGATTTTGCTACACGGGATTAGCTCGGGTTCAGCATCCTGGATTAACCAGCTAGAGACACTTGGTCAGCATTTTCATGTCATTGCCTGGGATGCACCGGGTTATGGCCTATCCGATGGCTTAAGCACAGATCAACCAGATGCAAGTGATTATGCAGAACGTGTATTGGCGTTGATGGATGCGCTGAACATTGCAAAAGCCATGCTGATTGGTCATTCATTGGGTGCCTTACAGGCTAGTGCTTTTGCCCATCTTTATCCTGAACGGGTACAGACTTTAGTGCTTGCCAATGCAGCACAAGGTTATCAACGTTCCGATGAAGATACTAAAGCACAGGTTTATCAAAAACGCCCGAATATGTTGAAAAGCTTGGGCAATGCAGGCATGGCTGCCAGCCGTGGACCGCATTTGATTTATAAACAGGACCCTCAGGCACTGGCATTGGTCAGTGAAGTGATGGGGCAACTGACATTAGACGGTTTTACCCGAGCATCTTATTTGCTGGCGTATGACGAAATTCGAAATTATTTAACAGAACTGACAGTTCCTTGTGTGGTCATTGCGGGTGACAAGGATGGCATTACACCTGCGCAAGCGATCAAGGAACTGGCTGTAGAAATGCATTTGAGCCGATGTCATCTCATTACAGATGCAGGTCATCTGAGTTATGTCGATCAACCTGAACAGTTTAACGACATTGTTTTATCGGCACATTAAGACTTAAACGAGAGATATGGATATGAGCTTCCAAGTTGAAGGAAAAGTAGCAGTTGTCACAGGTGGCTCGTCAGGCATTGGTTTGGCTGCAGTCGAAATTTTAGTTGCAGAAGGCGCCAAGGTGGCGTGGTGCGGTCGTGATGAGCAGCGTTTGGCAGCATCAAAACGATATATTTTAGAAAAATATCCGCATGCCAACATCTTCACCAGTATTTGCAATGTTTTGGATAAACAAGATGTGAAACGCTTTGCCCAACAGGTCAATCAGCATCTGGGCAATGTCGACATGCTGATCAATAACGCAGGTCAGGGCCGTGTATCTAATTTTGAAGATACTCAGGATGAAGACTGGATGAAAGAGATTGAACTGAAGTATTTCAGTGTATTACATCCAGTACGTGCATTTTTGGATGATTTAAAACAGTCGGCTTGTGGATCGATTACCAATGTCAATTCTTTGCTGGCCCTACAACCTGAACCGCACATGATTGCGACATCATCTGCACGTGCGGCATTGCTGAATCTAACCCATTCACTGGCGCATGAATTTACCCAGTACGGCATTCGGGTCAATTCAATCCTGTTGGGCATGGTGGAATCAGCCCAGTGGAAACGCCGTTTTGAAACCCGTTCTGATCCCAATGCTACTTGGGAACAATGGACCGGCAACATTGCCAAAAACCGTGGCATTCCCATGCAACGTCTAGGCAAGCCGGAAGAACCGGCACGTGCCTTGGTGTTCCTTGCATCACCTTTAGCATCCTATACCACAGGTTCGGCACTGGATGTTTCTGGTGGATTTAACAAACATTTATAAGGTGTTCCCATGAAACAGTTGATGATGATCGGTTTTGGCGCCATGGCAGCAGAAGTGTATGCGCATATGCCTCAAGACCTGCAACTTAAATGGATTGTGGTCCCTGCACGCAGTGTCGAAAAAGTACGGGCGCAGGTTGCGGCTGATGTACAGGTCATTTCTTCAATTGATCAATGTCAGGGTACACCGGACTATGTGATTGAAGTGGCTGGTCAGGCAGCAGTGAAAGAACATGCGCAAAAAGTGCTGGAAAAAGGCTGGACCATTGGCCTGATTTCAGTGGGCACTCTGGCGGATAACGAATTTTTAATTCAACTGAAAACCACGGCAGAACAACATGATGCGCATCTGCATTTATTAGCGGGTGCAATTGCCGGGATTGATGGCATCTCTGCGGCCAAAGAAGGCGGTCTGGAAAAGGTCACTTACAAGGGCTGTAAGAGTCCGAAAAGCTGGCGTGGCAGCTATGCTGAACAACTGGTCGACCTTGATCAGGTTAGCGAAGCAACGGTTTTTTTCCGTGGTACAGCCAGAGAAGCTGCGTTGAAGTTTCCAGCCAATGCAAATGTGGCTGCCACGATTGCACTGGCTGGACTGGGGATGGATGAGACCCTGGTTGAGCTGACGGTTGATCCAAATATCAACAAAAACAAACACACCATTGTAGCGGAAGGGGTGTTTGGTGAAATGACCATTGAACTGGTGGGGGTGCCATTGGCAAGTAATCCCAAAACCTCAACCTTGGCTGCATTAAGTGTGATTCGCGCTTGTCGCAATAGCGTTGAAGCAATTCAGATTTAAAAGGATTTGATCATGGTAAAGGAAATTTATATCGCAGGTGAATGGCGATTAGGTAAAGGCGCTACGATTCAAAGTTTATTTCCAGCAGATCAATCGGTGAATGCTGAAATTTCAACGGCGAGTCTGGATGATGTCAATGAAGCCATTGAAAAGGCAGATGCGGCTTGGCGTAAGGCGGAATGGCGCAACAGCATGCCGCATGAACGTGCCCGTATTTTATATAAAGTGGCCGACATTATTGAAGCGCGTGTGGACGAACTTTCAAAGTTACAAACCCGTGATAATGGCAAGCCATTGGCTGAAACCCGTGCCTTGACCCTAAGTGCAGCGGCAACAGCGCGTTATGTGGCAGCAGCCTGTGAAACCTTAAATGATGAGCTGACCACGCAACGTGCCGCAGATTTTATGACCATGAGCGTGCATGAACCTGTGGGCGTGGTGGCTGCAATTACTCCGTGGAACTCGCCGATTGCTAGTGAAGTACAGAAACTGGCACCTGCGCTTGCGGGTGGTAATGCCGTAATTCTAAAACCTGCAGAAGTGACTTCTTTGATCGCATTGGAACTCGCCAAAATCTTTGAAGAAGCAGGACTACCGAAAGGTTTACTCAGTGTACTGGTCGGACGTGGTTCGGTGATTGGTGATGCAATCGTAAAGCATCCTCTGGTACGTAAAATTTCATTTACCGGTGGAACCACCACGGGCCGTCATCTGGCACATTTAGCAGCGGATAAATTGATCACCACCTCTTTGGAACTGGGTGGAAAGTCTCCAACGATTGTATTGCCAGATGCCGATATTGAACTGGCAGCCAAGGGTGTGGCTTACGGCATCTTTAGTTCGGCTGGAAAAGCCTGTATTGCAGGTTCACGTTTATTTGTACACAGCAGCATCTATGATCAGTTCCTCAATCGTCTGGTTGAGATCACCAAAGGCTTACGGGTTGGGCATCCGGAAACCGCAGGCGTACATCTTGGCTCGTTGATTAATCCGAAACATCTGGACTCTGTCGATGCCTATGTCCAATTGGCAAAACAAGAAGGTGGTCAAGTGCTGGTCGGTGGCCATGCCTTAACCGAAGGTGATTTTGCCAAAGGCAGCTATTACTTGCCAACCATCATCACAGGTTTAAGTAATTCAGCACAAACCTGTCAGGAAGAAATTTTTGGCCCTGTACTGGTGGTCATGAAATATGACGATGAACAAGATTTGCTTGCCCAAGCCAATGACAGCTGTTTTGGACTTGCTGCAGGCATCTGGACGGAAAACTATCGTAAGGCATGGCAAATTGCCCGTGCCTTAGAAGTCGGTACAGTCTGGATCAATACCTATAAGAAATTCTCGATTTCTGCGCCCTTTGGTGGCTTTAAAGAAAGTGGTATCGGGCGTGAAAAAGGTCGATTGGGCATTTTGTCTTATATGCAACAAAAAAGTATCTATATGGGATTAAGCGAGCAGCCAAATCCTTGGGCGAATTAATACATTCATGGAATGAACCGTTTTTGAGGAATATACAAATGACAGAACGTGTAAATGTCGGCGAAGCCATCGCCCGTGTTTTAGAAGCACACCAAGTAGACAGTATTTACGGGGTAATCTCGATCCATAACTTACCGATTGCCGATGCAGTGGGTCGTCGTGAAAAAATCCGTTTTGTGGCGGCACGCGGTGAAGCGGGGGCGGTCACCATGGCAGATGGTCACTCACGCTTTAAAGGACTCGGTGTGGCGCTCACCAGTACTGGTGCAGGTGCAGGCAATGCAGTCGGTTCACTGATTGAAGCAATGAATGCAGGCAGTCCGGTGTTGCATTTAACTGGGCAGGTGGAACGTGAATATTTAGATCGTGATGCCAGCTTTATTCATGAAACCAAAGATCAACTGACTTTCTTACGTGCATCAAGCAAAGCTGCTTTCCGTATTACCAGCCCTGACAATGCGGTGGGTGTGATTCGTGAAGCGATTCGTGTCGCCACGACAGTGCCGATGGGACCAGTCAGTGTCGAGTTGCCGATTGATGTACAGGCAGCAGAAATTGATTTGCCGCTGAACTTGGGCCCAGTGAAAGCACTGGAATTGCCACAGGCTGAACAGATCGAAATCGACTTAATCGTTGAAGAACTGAAAAAAGCTAAACGTCCAGTGTTCTGGATTGGTGGTGGCACGCTGAACAGTGTTGCAGAAGTCAAGGCGATTGCTGATCTTGGTATTCCTGTAGTGTCATCAACCCATGCGCGTGGCGTATTGGCCGATGATCATCCGCGTAGCCTAGGTGCATTCCATAACTCGGCTGGCGTAGAGCAGCTGCTCAAGGAGGCTGATCTATTGGTGGTCGTGGGTTCTCGGTTACGCAGTAATGAAACCAAAACCTATTCAGTGCAATTCCCTGACAATATTATCCAGATTGATGCCAATCCAGTCGCACAGCAGCGTAATTATAAAGTTCGCAATTTCATTTGTGGCGATGCCAAAGATGTATTGCAACGTGTATTAAGCGGCTTGCAAGGCGTATCTAAAGTTGACGCAGACTATGATGCAGCCGTGGTACAGGCCAAACAGGCAGCAATCGATGCGCTACGTACCCAGTTAGATCAGTACGCTTTGATCTGTGATCACTTACGCGCTGCATTACCGCAAGACGGTATTTTTGTACGTGACATTACCATGTCAGGCAGTACCTGGGGCAGCCGTTTATTCCCGGTACAAGCACCAAACCAGAATATTCACTCTTTAGCAGGTGCCATTGGTTTGGGATTGGCCACTGCGATTGGTGCTTCGATTGCCAATCCTGACAAGAAAGTCATTGGCTTGGTCGGTGATGGCGGTTTGATGTTAGGCATCGGCGAAATCGCCACCATGGCGCAAGAAAATACCAATATGGTGCTGATGATCATGAATGATGGCGGTTATGGCGTAATGCGTGGCATTCAAAATAACTACTTTGGTGGTCGCCAGTATTTCAATGAATTGCATACCCCGGACTATAAAGTCTTAGGCGAAGCCATGGGCGTGAAGAGCTGGAAAGTAGGCAGTGCGGATGAATTCAAGACTGTGATTCAGCAAGCGGTTGATTTTCAGGGCCCAAGCGTAATTGAGCTGGATATGCATTCAATTGGGCCATTGAACTTCGCAGGTCCGCCACAGAAAAAACTGTACTAATCCCACTGAGCATTGGCAGTTCGTGCTGATGTGAAGACCGCGTTATGGGCAAAATTTTTTGCCCATAACGCAATAAAAACTATGTTTTATAGGTAAAACAACAACAAGACCAACAGGATCGTTGGGACGAAAGCGAAGGAACAACCGATGAAAAAGACAGTGATGGTCGCGATGCTTGCTGCATGTTATTTGGGTACACCATCCCAGGTGTTTGCACAAAGCTCAGCCCTAGAATGGAAAAGTGAAGATGGAACCGATTCAGTTAAACTCGGCGGGGTGGTGCGACTGAATCAGCGTTATGAAGCTTGGGATGGACCGAATGGCGGATTCGGTAAGCTGTATTTTGATATTTTCAGGATCGACCTGAAAGGCAAGTTTGACGATGCCTATATTAATGCCAGTTACCTGTTTCAGGATCAGGAAAAGCGTTCAGTCGAGAAAGCTTATGTCGGCTACAATCTTGACCAGAACAACAGTATTGAAGCCGGTCTGGTGTACAAACCTTTTGCGATTTATCCTTATCCGCAAAATGGCTGGACTTACCATATTCCGTTTTTCCTGGGCTATGGCAATAATATCGCACCCGGATTGAACTGGAATTTTAATAACAAGGACTGGGATATCAAACTGGGCTATTATCCGCAAATGCTGGATACCAGCCTGCGCTATTCGCCTGAAAGTGCCACTTATGATGATTTGGCTGAAAATGCTTTCCCAACCCAAAAAGCCTACCAGAATGAAAAGCGCCATCAGTTTAATACCCGTATTGTGCGTAAACTGGAAACTGAATTTGGTAAGCAGGAATTTGGTGTGTCGGGTGCGATTGCGCAATTGCATAACAAGAGCACTGATAAAAATGGTCAATATTATGCGGTCGGTCTGCATAGCGACAATAATTACAAGCGCTTTAATTTACAAAGCTCGGTGATTCATTATCAATATGATGCCAAAAATCCGGATGGCGTGAGCAATGATGTGACCTTGATGGGTAATAACGGCTTTACGCCTGCCTATTTCATTGCGTCAGAAGCCACGGTGGCCAGTTTAAATCTGGCTTATACCTTGCCGGTGCAAAATATGGGCAAACTCAAGGCCATCCGTTTCTATAATGACTATAGTTATATGGACAAGAAACGTGATGATTGGTCGGCTTCACAAATGAATACCACCGGGATGATGTTTATTGCTTCGCCGTTTATGGTCTGGGCTGATTATACCTGGGGTAAAAACTCCAATATTATCGGCGGGGCTTCTAATGCCACAGGTTATACCTCAACGGTTTCACCCTATAGTGACCAATGGTTATACCGCATCAATCTCAATATAGGCTTTAGTTTCTAAACCCTCATCTATAAATTCTTGAGAGGGGTGAATCATGTCGATGATTCCCCCCTTTTGCTTTTTAAGCGTGGGCTAGGCAAGATGGTTTTTTCGATAATCAGACGGAGACATATTTTCCCACTGTTTAAAGGCACGGCTAAACGCGCTTTGTTCTGCATAACCCAGTAAGAAGGCGATTTCTGTGAGCGAGAGTTCTGAGCTGCTGAGATAGGTTTTTGCCAGTTCCAGACGAATGCTTTTGACCAGATCGCTGTATTGCAATTGGTAGCCACTCAGTTTGCGATAAAAACTTCTTAAGGACAGATTCAGCTGTCTGGCAATATGTTCTGCTGATGGTTCACCTGCTTTTAGCATATGCACGATGAGCAGTTGCAAGTCTTTTAAAAACGTATCCGGATTGGGAATACTCTTGAGCAAGGCTTCGGCTTGCTGGTCAAGAATCTTTTTGAGATGAGGATCGCTGCTCGGAATCGGTAACTGTAGAATTTCAATCGGTAGCCACAGTCTTAATGCATCGGCATCAAAGCTCACAGGACAACCGTAAACTTCCGGATATGCAGTGGTATCTGCTGGCGCAACAGCAGAAAACTCGATTTTCAAAGCGTTGATATCTGGACGGTGCAGGATTTTGCGGATGGTATTGAGTATACCTGAGATGAGAACCTCATTGGTCAGTTGTGAATTCTTCTCTGTGACCGGAGTCCAGCACATGCAAAACTGATCTGCTGTATGTGTAATTGAGAAAGCAGCGGAGTTTTGCAGGATCAGTTGAAAGTTCTTGAAGCTGTTTAAAAAACCATATAAATCAGGACTTGAAAGTGCCAGATAGCCCATGATATGGATATGATGCGGTTCGACCAACTCACCGATATAATATCCCATCACTGGCACAGGATGCTGCTGGTAGATTTCTTCAAGCAGGTTGCTCCATTTATACAAGGGCATTCGCTGTTGATGCGCATATTGCTTGCTCAATTCACTGAGCTGTAAATTCGATATTTTTTTTTGCTGGAGATATTTTTCAATCAGTTCCAGAAGAACTGAGGGAATGCTTGGAATTTCAGTCATAATTACTCAGCTCATTTTAAAGTTTAATACTTTAACTCTGTCTCGATCCGTCAGTCGATTATCATGATTAAATCAATCTATTATTTTAACCGATATAGTGCTCGAGATATTTATCATCATAGGACAGAATTTAATACTCAAAGTACATGATAGGATAAATTTAAACTTAATAAAATATAATGTTTTTCTCATTTCTTTATTTGACTTTGCTTATTTTAACTTGGCATTCAAGGTCAAGTCTTTATCAGGCAACCGAATTATTTTCCATAGCTAGGTCTGTTAATAATTTAGTGAATATATTAACTGATTGAGGTAACAAGATTTTTATATTTTGGAGTGGAAAATGCCAGATTTAAAGCAAAAGCCTGTGGTAAATAAACATCAATTTGATGTGATCATTATCGGTGCCGGTTTTTCTGGACTTGCAGCAGGCATCAGGCTGCAACAGCAAAACATCAATAATTTTATTGTGATTGAAAAATCAAGCGAGGTCGGTGGGGTCTGGCGAGAAAATACCTATCCCGGTTGTGAATGTGATGTTCCCTCATCGCTTTATTCCTACTCATTCGCACCGAATCCCAACTGGAGTCATATTTTCGCAAAACAGAAGGAGATCCAGCAATATATTAAAGATGTCAGCAAGCGCTTTAATATGCATCAACATCTTTTATTTAATACCGAACTGTATACGGCACACTGGTCAACTGAAGATCATGTCTGGTCGGTCGAAACCAGTCAGGGCAACTATACCGCCAGATTTGTGTTTTTTGCTACCGGGCCTTTAAGTGAACCTACGACCCCGGCAGTTGAGGGACTGGATCGCTTTAACGGTAAAGTCTTTCATTCGGCACAATGGGATCATTCGGTCGATTTAAGCCATAAACGCGTTGCGGTGGTAGGAACCGGGGCATCTGCGATACAGATTATTCCTGCAATCCAGCCGATTGTTGATCAGCTGTATGTATTTCAGCGCACCGCACCGTGGGTGATTCCAAAACCGAATCTGGCGCTTCATGATGCCTCTAAGAATGTTCAGCAAAAAGTGCCTTTTACCATGCATTCGCTACGTAAAGTGACCAGTATCTCCATGGATATGTTCAGTGCCAGCGTCAATCAACCCAAGACCTTGGATCTGGTCGGTAAAGGCTTGATTAACTGGATGCATTACCAGATTCAGGACCCGGTATTACGAGAAAAGGTCCGACCGAAGTTTACCCTGGGATGTAAGCGGATTTTATTTTCCAATACCTATTATCCGGCATTAGCGGCCAACAATGTACAGTTGTTTGATCAAGGTCTTACCCAAGTAACAGAAAACGGCGTGCTTGTGGACGGCAAAGAAATTCCACTGGACATTATTGTGTGGAGTACCGGATTTGAGGTGGCAAAACCACCGATTGCCAAGCGGATCATGACCAAAAATGGCGTGATACTGGATGAGGTCTGGCAAGATCAGACCGTTCAAGCTTATAAAGGTTGTGTAGTTAAAGATTTGCCAAATGCCTTTATGCTGCTGAGTCCAAATAGTATCAGTTATAATTCCCTGATTAGCGCTGCTGAAAATCAGGTCAATTATGCGGTTAAAGCCATTCGATTTATTCTGGATAATCAGCTGAAAGGTTTTGAGTTAAATAGCCATGCCGATAAGCAGTATAACCAGAAGCTACAGCATAAACTTGCCGGTACTGTATTTAATCAGGGTGGATGTGCCAGTTATTATCTTGATGAGCATAAAACCAATGTGGTGAATTATCCCTGGACCACTCAATATATGATAAATGATTTAAAGCAGTTTGATCATTATAGTTATATCTTTTACCGATAATAAACCTGTTTTGAAAAGCCTTGTTTAAAATAAGGCTTTTTATTTATGCGCTAAACAGAAGAAATAAAAAAAGGCACGGGGACGTGCCTAAAAGGGGGAAAGTACTATCGAATTGCTTAACACACTCGCAACTGCTGGGTTAAGGCTTTGACTGCAGGCGAGTTATCGATAACCTGTAAGGCTTTAAAAGTATCGCCCTCATAAAATGGATGATAGCTCGGTTTTAGCCAATGCCTTAGGCTCAACATCATCGAGAAAAAGCTCGGCACCTGTTTGCTACGGCCATTTTCAATGACAGTTTGCGCTAACGAGCGCAGCAGACCATAGCGATGAAAGCTTTTGGCTTGAGCATCTTGCTGTGCCAATTTTTTGAAGCATTGATAAATGGCCAAGGTGAAGCCAGGGGCCACCGCCGTCATGATGATTTGACGTTGCAAGTAGGCAAAGACTTTATTTTCCTCACCGCATAAGTGCATATATAAATCAAAAGCAACACTGCGGTGTTCAACTTCTTCCGCCAGATGCCAGGTCATCAGATCAGACATCATCTCGTCCGCAGTCTTATTTTGCCATGGCTGGTCATTCAGGCACCAGGTGCCTAGCATGGTGGTAAAATGTTCCACCGCGGCGGAGATGCCCACGCGTATAATCAGCCAGCGATGTTCCAGATTTTTGGAAAATCCCAAGCCTAAAGGAGCAGTGTTGATCTGTTTGGCAATCGTATCTAATGAGGCAATAAACTCATCAATTTCATAGCCATAATGCCTTAAATAGTCTTGTGCCACTTTATGTGCAGCAGCATGGTGGGCTTCTTGATGAATAAAGCCTTTGACATCGGCGCGAAGCTTCTCATCTGTCACATAAGGCAGTGCCTGATTAAAGGTCCGGCACATCCATAACTCGCCAACCGGTAAAATCAAGTGAACCGCATTGATTAAGTGGGTGGCAAATGGATTGTCATAAATCCAGTGTTCGGGGGTGATACTAAAATCAAATTGAACACGGCGCTGTTCAAGATAATGATTTTCCAGTCGTTGTTTAGGATGCATGAGCTTCTCCTCCATTCACGGCATTGATAAAATGATGGCTCAATTGCTCGGCATTTTGGGAAGGAATCCAATGCGTGGCATCCAGATAGATCTCTTGATATGAGCCAGTAAAAAACTTTTTATTGAGTTGGGCACTTTTCCTGCCCACGGCAATATCCTTATCCCCCCAGATAAACAGGGTCGGCACGTTTACTTTTTGAAAAGTCGAGAGAATCGGTGTCAGTGGCATACTGCGATACCAGTGAATCGCTGTACCGATCCGGTTTTCTTGAATGAGATATTGCTGGAAATTTTTAATTTGTTCGGCATTCATGCCTGAGTTTTTCAGCAACAAATGGCTGAGTGTGGTGGCCCTTTTAAAAAACAGTTCAGGAATAAAGGGCAGTTGGAAAAAGCCAATGTAGTAAGAACTAAAGAACTGTGTGCTAGTGAGCATCGCCTTTAGAAATGCGCCGGTATGTGGCACCGAGATCAAGGTCAGATGTTTGACCAGCTCGGGATGTTGCCGGGCCAACTCACAGGCCACAATGGACCCCCAGTCATGACCAATCACATAGACCTGTTGGCCCAGCAGATCAATAAAGCTTTTGACATCGGCAGCCAGCTCGGCAATGGCATACTGAAAACGGCCTTTGGGTGACGCTGCCTGACTATAGCCACGTTGCTCAATGGCAAAGGTGCGGAAGTTTTGCTGATTCAGTAGTGCGCTGGTGGCTTGCCAGCTGTGTGCCGTTTCGGGAAAACCGTGTAATAGGATAACCGGTTTGCCATCGATTGGTCCTGAATCAATCACATTAAAAATCAGATTATTACGGCTATACTGGCTATATCGTTTCTCTGTCTGTTTGACCATACTGACTTACTCATCAAAGCTGTCTATTGCTCTGGATAGTAGTCAGCGTTGTGGAGGCTGTCTTGACAGTAAATGAAGGGATTTAACTTCCTGTGCCATGGCTATTATTTTTGGCACATTTGGCCTAAGACTTGGCACTTAAAGACGGTAGATGGATGGATTGGAGAGGTTAGTTCAGATTCATCCTCCTGCGGTTCTGCTCTGATCAAAACGATGTTGCAGCACCGCAGTCATTTGCTCGACCAGCTGAGCTACCGGACCCTCCTTATCCCAGGCATAGATCGAAACCGTCATGGGATGAGCCTGACCCAGCCCAGAATATTCACGTACCCGATAGCCCCAGGTGGTTGCCACCGGGAGCAGTGACAAGCCCAGCCCTGTTTCAACGCCCACCAGTACACTGGCGAGACTATTACTGGTAAATGCGATATACCAATGTCGCCGTTCACGTTCAATTTGCTCGAACATGTCTTCCCGATACAGCCCGCCTTGTGGAAAGGTCACCAGTGGAACTGGATCAGACCAGTTCCCGCCATGATCGATACTTTCAAACCATGCCATTTGCTCTGGAAAAGTCGCATGACGATCCGCACTGGCAATGGCTTCTTTCACAATCACCAGATCAAATTGTCCACTTCGATAGCCTTCCATCAGATCCCGACTCAGTCCAGCGGTTACATCTAGCCGAATACTACGATGCTGTTTGCTAAATGCACTTAATGCCAGCGCCATGTCAGTATTCATAATATCTTCCGGCAAACCGATATGAATCGGGATGGTGCCTGTTGGATCACCGAGCACATTCTGGGCCTCTTGCTGCAGTGCCAGAATGCGTCGGGCATAACTAATCAGATATTCACCTGCGCTGGTCAGCTGCATTGGCCGGGCATGACGATCAATCAGCTGCTTTCCTGTAGCTTGTTCCAGCCTTGCCAGTTGCTGGCTAACCGTTGATTGCGTCATGTGCAAGCGTTCGGCCGCGAGAGTAAAACTACCTGCGTCAATAATCGTGACAAAAGCACGGAGTAAACGTGGATCAAACATGGCCGTCACTCATTGATGGGGATTTTTTAAGATTTAAACATTACCTGGGTATTCATTATCTTAATACATTTGATTCAATAATTTAATTTTTAAATAGTAGGGAATCTCGCTATGCTCAACTTATAAATGGGTTGACTGGAAGGATAGCAATGATGCAACCAACAGGGGTGTCCCGATCTTTGCTGTATTTCTGTTGTTGCTTTGGAGGAAGTCGATGAACAAGTCTTTAATCGTGGCTGCTTTGGTGATGACATTATCTGCCTGTGGTAATGCCAGCTCAGGAGATACGATGCAAAATAATGCTTTACATCAGGCGGCAGCACACAATGATGTGGCCCGAATCGAGCAACTTTTGTCTAAAAGTCCAGACATTGATACACGTGACCCGTCGGGTGCAACCGCGCTGATGATTGCTACACGCGCCAACCATATTCAGGCGGCACAGGCATTGATCAAGGCGGGAGCTGATGTCAATGCCAAGGACGATATTCAGGACAGTCCTTATCTCTATGCAGGTGCAAGAGGCCATTTGGAGATATTGACCATGACCTTGCAACATGGTGCAGACCTGAAAAGTACCAATCGTTATGGTGGGACAGCCTTGATTCCTGCGGCTGAGCGGGGACATGTAGACACGGTAAAAACCCTGATTGCGGCTGGTGTGAATGTTGATCATGTCAATCATCTGGGTTGGACGGCATTACTGGAAGCCATCATGCTGGGCAATGGCGACACGCGATATCAGCAAATCGTCGACCTTCTAATTAAGGCAGGTGCCAATGTCAATCTGGCTGATCGTGATGGCGTAACGCCATTGGCTCATGCTCAGGCACGCGGTTACAAGACGATTGAAAATGCATTATTGGCGGCTGGTGCAAAATAAGGCTGAGAGTATGAACATGAATAACGATACAGATTTTCTTCGTCAGGCCATTGAACTGGCTTATCAAAATAGTGAGACGGGTGGCCGTCCATTCGGGGCAGTGATCGTCAAGGATGGCGTGGTCATTGCGACTGGTGTGAATCAGATTCTCAGCAGCAATGATCCCACTGCGCATGCAGAGTTACAGGCCATCCGTGCAGCCAGCAAACAGCTGAACTCGGCCAATCTGGAAGGATGTTCGGTGTTTGCCAGTGGACATCCCTGTCCGATGTGTATGGCTGCCATGCGTATGGCAGGTATACAAGCCGTGACTTATGCCTACTCAAATGAAGCGGGTGAACCCTTTGGCTTATCTACCGCTGCAATTTATGCCGACCTGGCCAAGCCTTTTGCCGAGCAGTCGATGCAGATTCGCTATGTTCCTGTACGGCTGGAGCACAAGCCCGATTTGTATGCATACTGGAAATCACTGGTCTGAATCATGCTGACTTCTCCTCAACATCGTCCGTTACTCATCGCGACCGTGGCATTGGTCGGGCTAAATCTGCGACCTTTTATGACCAGTATCGGGCCGGTCACGAATTCGATAAGAACGGGAACTGGCCTGAGTTTGCAAGGCATCGCCTTACTCACCTTGGTGCCGATGCTGCTGATGGGCATCATTGCCTTCGTTGGACCGGCGATACAAAGTGCCTTGGGTGAACGTAAGGCCATTCTGACGGCTTTAGCAATTATCTGTCTCGGCTGTGCATTACGTTTTATCAGTCCGAATGGCGGATTCCTGATTCTGACCGCGGCCATTATTGGCTTTGGTGTGGCGATTGTGCAGGCCAGTTTTCCGAGCATGATCAAAAGAGAATTTGCGGATCATCTGGGGCCGATGATGGGACTGTATTCTGCCATGTTGATGGGCGGTGGCGCTTTGGGCGCCTTGATTGCACCTCTGATAACCGGCATGACCGGAAACTGGAAAATTGGTTTATCTGTGTTTAGCGTGCCTGCAATGGCTGCATTTGTACTGGCTAATTGTTTTTTAGCTCGACCTGCAAAAGCTCAATACACCCTGCCATCGGTTGGGGTGTTGTTGAGACAGCCACGTACCTGGTTATTGATTTGCTGTTTTGGACTGATTAATGGCGGCTATAGTTCGATCGTGGCCTGGCTGGCGCCTGCCTATCAGGAACTGGGCTGGAGTGCGACCGCGAGCGGTAATCTGATGGCGCTACTGACACTGAGTCAGGCTGCGGCAGCGCTGCTGTTGCCTTATTTATCCCGAAGCAATCAGGATCGCCGTCTCTGGATTGCCTTAACCCTGATCATGCAATTGCTTGGATTTGCAGGTCTGGCTTTTATCCCCGAATCTTTGCCTTATTTTTGGGTGGTGACTTTAGGTGCAGGCTTGGGGGGCTGTTTTGCCTTGCTGATGATTGTGGTACTTGATCATCTGGCTGATCCTGCCCATGCCGGACAGCTTTCCGCCTTGATGCAGGGCGGCGGATTTTTGCTTGCAGCGTTCGCGCCTTGGCTGCTTGCAGTATTTCATGGCATCACAGGTCATTATACGCTCGGCTGGATCTGGCACTTTGCCATGGTCGTGCTGGTGGCCATATTGGTGATCAGGCTCAACCCAACACATTACGGTAAAGCCATCTGTTTGAAAAAATAAATTCGCAGCAGTTGAACAAAGGGAAACATCTTTTTGAGCAGCAGCGTATGCGGTACTTAACAGGGAAGTTTAAAAAAATAAATAGAATGTGACAATTATGGTCATCTATAGACAGAACTGTATAGACATTAAATCGTTTTTTTGAGTAAAATATGGCAAATTTAATGAAATGTTCTATAAAAAATGCTGAACAATATTTTTCAGGCTCTGGAAAGTTTAGGCCTTACAGCACAAAAACGTGCCATTCATATTCAGTTTTCGAATCAAAATTTAAATACTCAAGTTTTCCTGCAACGCATTGATGGCCAGCATGCGCTGAATGCCGGTTTTAAGGCTGAGCTGATCTGCCTGTCGACCAATGCCAGCATTCCCTTGAAACAGTTCATCGGCAGCCAGGCCGCGATTGATACCGTCACCGATCAGGGACAACTCAGCCGTGTCACGGGCATTATCACCCAAGCCTTGCAAGGCCAGTCGGACGGTAGTTTAACCCTCTATAAACTCACACTCGAAGACCCAACCGCACTGTGGAAACAACGCCGTAACAGCCGCGTGTTTATGAACAAGAGTGTGCGTGATGTGGTGGAAGTTGTCTTTAAAGAATGGCAACAAAAGAGCCCCTTATTTGCCTCTAGCCTAACGCTGGACCTCAGTGGACTCAGTCAGGATTCCGATGTCCGCCCATTCATAATGCAGTCCAATGAGAGCGACTATGACTTTCTCACCCGTTTGCTACGTAGCGAAGGCATCAACTGGCTGGTAGATGAAGCAGAACGAACCGTTCCACAAAGTAGTGCTGCGATTCAGCCACAAAAACTGCGTCTGATTGACGACAATAGCCAGTACCAAGCTTTAGAGCGTCGCCAGATCCGTTATCACCGCAGCAGTGCCACCGAACAATACGACAGCATGACCAGTCTGGTCGGACAACGCTCATTACAACCGAGCAGCGTACATGTACAACGCTGGCAAGCCGATGCACTGGAACAGGAAGATGGTGCAGGCAGTGTCCAAAGCACGCATAAACACAGCGAACAACACGACAATGCCAGTCTTGGTCTGGAACAGGCCTGGCATTTTTCACCGGCATGGATGCAAGACCTGAATAGTGAAGATGGTGCAACCCAGTCCGGCAATGCACAGATAGAAAAGCTCAATCAGAACCTCGGACAATATTACGATCTGCAATCGAAACAGTTCGTGGCGAAGACCACCGTCCGTGACACCCATGTCGGTTACTGGTTTGAACTGGCCGAACACCCTGAAATAGACCAACACGATGGCAGTGATAAAGAATTCCTGATCACAGGCAAACACTTCTACAACCAGAACAACTTGCCTAAAGATCTGCACCAGCAGATTCATCAGCTACTGACTCAAAGTAACTGGCAAATAAAAGAGAGTGACGAACGCCAAGCCAACCAACTGATCCTGCAACGCCGCAATATCAAAACCGTTCCTGAATTTAACCCATTACAACACCGTCCAGCCGCTTCACCGCAACGTGCCAAAGTGGTTGGCCCAAGCGGCGAAGAAATTCACGTGGATGAATGGGGACGGATCAAAGTCCGTTTCCTGTTTACCCGTAGTGAAGACCACAGCCACGACGGTGGTGCAGGGGCCAATGACAACGATACTGATTCAGCCTGGGTCGATGTACTGACCCCGTGGGCAGGAGAAGGCTATGGTGCACGCTTCTTGCCCCGTATCGATGAAATCGTGGTGATTGATTTCTTTGATGGCAATATTGACCGTCCCTTTGTGGTCGGACGCATTCACGAAGCGCATCGCAGTCCAAGCAAATTCGACAATGCCGGTAAGCTGCCAGATACCAAAAAACTGGCCGGGATCAAATCGAAAGAATATCAGGGCGAAGGCTTTAACCAGCTACGCTTTGATGACACTACTGGACAGATCAGCGCACAACTGCAAAGCAGCCATGCTGCCAGCCAGTTGAACCTTGGGAAGCTGAGCCATCCGAAAGCCACAGCGGAAAGTGAAGACCGCGGTGAAGGTTTTGAGCTGCGTACCGATCAATGGGGTGCGGTTCGTGCTGGCGAAGGTTTGTTGCTTTCCACGCACAAACAGGATCAGGCGCAAGGCGAACATCTGGATGCGCAACCTGCCAAGCAACAGCTTGAAGGCAACCAAAACAATGCTAAAGCCTTAAGCGAAGTGGCCAAGAACCAGCAGACCGATGAAATTGAATCCGTTGATCAACTCAAAGAATTCGCTGAACAGATTCAAGAGAAAATTGCGCAATTTAAAAAATCATTATTATTGCTGAACTCACCTGCGGGTATCGGTTTAAGTAGCAATGAAGATATTCATTTATCTGCAGATGGGCAGATCAACCAGTTTGCCGGTGACAGTATCAATCTGAGCACGCAGAAAAATCTGATTACGCATGCGCAAAACAGAATCAGTGTGTTTGCTGCACAGAATGGGATTAAACAGGTGGCTGCGAAAGGTAAATTTGAAGCGCATGCTCAGTCAGATGGTATGGATTTACTTGCCAAGCAAGGTATTCAAATTATCTCGACCGAAGATCGGATTGAAATTACTAGTCCGAAAGAGATTATGATTACTGCCGGAGGTTCCCAGATCAAACTGAATGGTTCAGGAATTTTTCCGACTACAGGTGGCAAGTTTGAGGTGAAAGCGGGACAGCATTTACTGGCCTCAGGCGCGAGTGCAAACAGCAATGCACCCCAGTTACCACAAGCAAAATCACTAAAAGGCGCGCTACAGTTATTAAGAAGTTATGGGGGAGATAATTTCTTTAAGCAGAACAGCTATAAAGTGATTGATTCTCTGGGTAAGCAACTGACTGGCAAACTGGATGGAAATGGTTTTGCTCAAGTGACAGGCATTGCACCAGGCGCAGCCAAGGTCATTTTTGAAAAAGATGAGACTAGTGCATGGGCATCAAGTAGTGACTTTAAGCGTGATTATACTTGGGCAGAGCCGGTAGAAAAAGTTGCCGCCTCATTAAGCAATGCATTGGGACAGAACATGAAGCAACAGCTGACCAGCAGTTTAGTTTCAATGGATAAAAATAGTCTTAAAAATATAGGTAAAAATACCTTAAATGGTTTGGTTGAGCAGACGGTTGGGCAAATCAAGGATCAAGTCAGTAATACCGCTTTAAGTGCTGTTTCAAAGCAACTGAACCTTAATATTTCTCCAGACCAAATGAAAAGCTTGGCACAACTCGCCATGAATTCGAGCCAGTCGGTTGACATGATCAAAGCACAGGGTGTGGGTTTTGTAAAAGATCAGGCGGCTACAAAATTGGCGGAGGCCACCCAAATGGATTCGATTCTTCAACAAGGCATCGTTGATCGTTTTCATGGTCAGAACAATGGTTAGGACAGATTTTAATTCACACGCAGCAATTTAAAAAATAGATGTATTGAAATAAATTAAGGGTTTGAGATTGATGGCTACGGAAAAAAGACAACAGGCAACAGATCAAAAAGCATCGAAGGTTGAACTTGCTGTTTTTAATTTGGACAGCGTACACACGGTAACTGACCTGCAAATGATTGCCAAGCAAATCCAGCTTTATTTACAGGTATGTGGCAATACTAGTTTAGAACAATTACAAGGTAGTGCAAATACGGCAACGGTAGCCAATATTTTTGCTTTAACAGGCAGTGTGCTGGATTTAATTTTATACGCGACTGACAGCAAGACAGAGGATGCTGCAGTACAACAGGGTGCATTGCTCGCTGCAAATTTAATTGGTTTATTTGCGGAACCAAGCAATGAAGCACATGCGCGTATGGCATTACGTCCGATGTTTGGTCTAATGTCACAATGTTTATATCCAGAAAATGGAAAAATTAAAGAAGCGGATATTAAACGCTTGGGCCTGCATCTGAATGCGATGGTCGCAGGTGATTTAGAAAAGTTTTTACAAGAAACGCAAGCCAAATTAGCGACCTTGCTCTCACAGGCAACGATCTTAGGCAGCAGTATTCTTACGAGTTTGTCCGTGCCTGCGACACCAATAAGTGCGAGCATGACTGCAACGTCGGCAGGTGTGACAGCCGAGAAAAGAGACCCCAAACTTAAATTTAGCAATTGGGCTGCACCACTGATTGATTTAATCGGTAAACCGAGTCAGGCAGATTTAAACCCTAAACTACAACCAAATATTCAAACACGCCTGCAACAAGAAGCAATACAAGCAATCGCAACCTTAAGCCAGACTTTACAGCAGCAAGCCAATGCAGGGCAGAAATACAGCTTGGCCTGGTTATTACAACAAACTTTAACTGCGATTCAGGCCAGCGAAAATAAAGGCAATGCCAGTGTGCCGATTAACCAGACGGGAGAATATGAGCGCCATACCAAAGGGGATACCTTAGAGTTTGTGAGCTTACAGGCAGATGCGTTGAATGCACCGCCTTGTGAAGGTAATGGTTCAGAGACGGGTCAGAGTATCAGTTATTCAATTGGCACAGAGCGGGTTCAGCATGCCGATTTCTATTTACCTAAAGTTGGTTTTGTATTTAGCCGCCAATATAACTCGCAAATGGATGAGTTTGATCAGGGGATGATGGGTGCTCGTTGGATGATGCCTTTTTCCAATGTGATCCTGCCAAAGCCACAAGGTTATATCTTCATTGATGCGAAGGGGCGTAAACATGCCTTACCATCCACGATTTTGCAGCAGGCTTACACGGTTCCTTTTGAGGGAATGACAGTTCACCCAATTGAAAATGGTGATTTATTATTAAATTTTGGTGGTGACTGGAGTTTCCATTTTCATCAATTTGGTCTTGGTCAGCCCTATCATTTAATCCAACAATTCAATGAAAACACCAATGAAAAAATTAGCCTAAGTTACCTTTTGGCAGATGGTGTTGCTTATCTTCAAGCTATTGATTTCCAGTTTGAACAGGCTCAGCACCAACTAAAATTTGCTTTTAATGAGCAAGTTAAGATTATTGCTGTATTTGTGGATGATCAAATTGAGCCTTGGGCACGCTATCACTATGATGCACAAGGTAATCTGATCACAGCTTTCGATCAAAATGGGCACGCACGTCAATACGAATATAATCAGGCGCATCAGCTAACGCGCTATACCGATCGTACAGGCCGTGGACAAAATATTCGCTATGAATCGACGTTGCCAAATGCCAAAGCCATTGAAGAATGGGCGGATGACGGCAGTTTCCATACCAAACTGAAATGGCATCCGCGTTTACGTCAAGTTGCAGTTTACGATGCCTATGATGTACCAACCTATTATTATTTCGATCTGGATGGTTTTACCTATCGTACTCGTTTAGCCGATGGTCGAGAGTCTTGGTATTCTCGTGACGGTGAAAAACGCATCACCCGACAGATTGACTTTGAAGGTCGGGAAACTCAGCAAGAATATAATGATCAGGGCCAACTGGCGAAAATTGTACAGCCGAATGGTGGTGTGATTCGCTTTGCTTATGATGAACAAGGCAATTTAACCGAGACCAAAGATCCAGAAGGCAATATCTGGAAACGTGAATATGATGCACAAGGCAATGTCAGTAAAGAGATTAATCCTTTAGGTCATGTCACTCAATATAAATACAATAGCAATAATCAAGTGGTGGAAGTGATTGATGCCAAAGGAGGTATCAAGAAAATCCAATATAATGATCAAGGGCAAATGCTGTCTTATACTGATTGTTCGGGCAAAAGCAGTACATGGGAATATGATGAGGAAGGTGATCTAAGTGCCCAGCAAGCGGCAAATGAACAGAAAGTTCAATATCTGTATAGTATGCAAGGTAAAGATAAAGGGCAACTTCAAGCGATTGTTTATCCAGATGGCTTGAAAGAACTATTTGAGCATGATCAAGAAGGGCGTCTACTCAAACACACCGATACCAATGGCTTAACCACTCAATATCAATACAATACTGTCGGCCTGTTAGAACAACGCATTGATGCCAATCAACACCGTGTGGGCTATCAATGGGATAAGCAGGGTCGTATCCAAAAACTTATTAACCAGAATCAGGCTGAATACCAGTTCAGCTATAACAAGTTTGGTCAGTTAGTTCGTGAACAAGCATTTGATGGTGAAGAAAAGCAATATAGCTATAGTGAAAATGGTCTATTATTCCAGATTCGACAACCCAATATTCTGACCGAATTTAGCTATTATGAGGATGGACAGATTGCTTCAAAAACTTATACCAATCTGCATACTCACCAAAGCCAGACAGAGCAATTTGAATATAATTTAAATCAACAATTAAGCTCAGCCAGTAATGCTGAGAGCCAAGTTCAAATGTATCGCAACCAGCTTGGGCAATTGGTGCGTGAACACCAGCATTATAAGATGTTGAATCTAACGGCTGTACTACGTTATGAATATGATGAACTGGGCAATCTGGTTAAAATCATTCGCCCAGATGGACAGCAGCAGACCAATCTGAGCTATGGTTCAGGACATATCTACGGAATTGCGTTTAACCAGCAGGATGTTGTTTCTTTCCAACGTGATGATTTTCATCGTGAAACGGTACGTTTCTTGGCAAATGGTTTGGTACAAACCAAGCATTATAATGATGTCGGGTTATTGATTTCTCAACAGATTGCGCCTGAGCAAGAAACCTCAGATCGACTCCGTTATCAAGCGCATAGGCATTATCATTACGATAAAAACTATTTGCTCACCCAAGTTGAAGACAGTCGTTTAGGACAGCTTAATTATCAATATGATCCGATTGGACGTTTGATTTCAACGCAAAGTCAGCATAAAAACGAGAGTTTTAAGTTCGATCCAGCGGGGAATCTGGTTGACCCAATGAACCAGACAACACATGCCAAAAACAATTTAATCAAGCAGTATCAAGGCAAGCATTATCAATATGATGTACAAGGCAATGTAATTGAAACCACGCAAAATGGTAAAACCTTAAAGCTGACGTGGGACAATCATAACCGCTTAATTCAAAGTAATTTTAATGGGCAAGTAACTCAGTATGGTTATGATGTCTTTGGACGTCGTTTATATAAGAAATCATCAAATCAAGACTTCACCTTATTTGGTTGGGATGGTGATTTGATGATTTGGGAATCTAGCCAAAATTCGAACCATCCCGAGAACAGCTATACTAAACATTATGTTTACGAGCCTGATAGTTTTGTACCGTTAATGCAGGCGGGGGATCAGGGTTTTATTCAGCTCATAGAAACACCTGATTATAGTGAATATCTCAACAAGCCTTATTCGGTTTATAAAGATCCAATTTGGAGCTGCGATACACGTAAGAACCGTGTGGCTTTAGAGCAAACAGCTTTTTATCATTGTGATCAAGTCGGAACACCGCAAACACTGAGCAATGCCGCAGGTGAATGTGTTTGGGAAATTACTCAGGATACATGGGGGACTGCACTGGAGATTCAAATGCTCAATAAGGACAATCCATTTGAGCAGAGTAATCTCAGATTCCAAGGTCAGTATTACGATAATGAAACAGGACTGCATTATAACCGTTATCGTTATTATGAGCCGTATAGTGCAAGGTATATGAGTAAAGATCCGATAGGACTTGAGGGCGGTATGAATACCTCCGCTTATGTAAATAATCCGAATCAATGGATTGATCCAGAAGGGTTGAATAGTTTTAATTATGGTGAAATGTTTGGTATTCCTGCTAGTGCCCAGTCGGGTATAGCATATCAAGGTCAACGGAATTACGATTGTTGGCTAAAAACAGGAAAGCAATGTGAAATAGCCGTAGAGCCACTTTTTGATTATGTTATATGCTCAGGCGGTTTTTCAGTATTAGGAGGTTCTAAAATTTATAATTTGCATAATGGTAATGTCTATAATGCTGGCGGAATCTCATTAACTGGTATGAAAGATGCAAAAGATCATGCTAAAACAGTTGGTGATATTGCTAAAAAAAGTATAGATAATAGTTTTAAAGTTGGTGCTGCAAATTTAAATAAACTGAAGAAAATGTTTAGTGGAAGCTGTATGGCTGGTTATATCCTGAACAAGCCATCAGGCTTAACAAACTCCAAAGCCACAGATGAGTTTTTAACTGGTATGGGAGTTACCCAAAGTGTTGGTTGGTGGGGAGCTAGATTTGGAGTAACAACTCCTGCGGGATCCTTTTTTGATCGGAATGGCCCTGTAGGTGTGGAAGTCGGTATTGGTACGCCAGGAGTTGATATAAGCGTAAGTGATAGTAAACCGACTTTAGTTCGTACACAAGATTAAAGGTTATAGAATGGAAAAAGCATTATATTATATATTTCTCTCTTGTCTTATTATAAGCTGTAATTCTGTAAGTGAGAATGATGTACCTGAGAAAATTGACTTAAAAGAACTTTCTAATGAAATGTTTAAAGAATATAAATATGAATATGATACTGATAGGGAAAAGAGTTCGACTCAACTTTTAGTAGTGAAAATAAAAAAACAAGATTTTTCTAGTAGAGATTATGAGGATGTAAAAAAAGAACTGCTAGATAGAAAGTGGGATTTGGTAGACTCTTATAATAGTTATTATAATTTTTGTAAAACTAACTATTATTCGATAGATATATTGAATCCGATTTATGATAAGCATTATACGCGAGATGGTGAGGAAGTTAATTTTAAAAGTAAAGATTATTGGTATTTTGCACTTTATTATAATAAATTGGGTATTAATAATTGTATGGAGTATTATAGTAAGTGATTATTTTTTTGCTTTGATTTAGCTTGTATGAAAAAAATTGTTTTAATCCTCTCGGTTCTGTTAGTCGGATGTGGTGAAGAAATAGTAGAAAAGCCCTATATAGATAAAGTGAATCAGGATTTTGTAAATGAGGCCAGCATCCTTTTTGATAGTAAAACTCGAGATTTAAAAGGTTACTCATCTTATAGTGCTAATAGGGTTTCATATAAAATTAAAGCAGATGAATTTGATATCAATAATTTCTTAAACAAGAAAGATAAACAATTAAAAGAAATGGGGTGGGAATATTATCAAAAATATAATGAAAGTTATATATTTTGTAGGGGTAAGAGTCAACTTGAAATTGTTGCACCGCGAGTTGTTGTGGGTAATAAAGAATTGGCCGAAGGTTCTGTTGCAATGCAATTAAATGATGATTGGCATGTAATATTTTATAAAGCTAATAATACAACCTCATATATATGTCATAATTATAAATAGAGATGAGTATGTTGAATCTTTTGTTTTTAGGTTATTTTGTAAATGAAAAAAGTATTGAATAAAGCTAGTTTTTTATTTTTTATACTATATCTTTGTTCTTGCACTAGCGTTGAAGAAACTCAACAAGGTAAGTATTTTACACATGTTATTAATCAATACTTTGGGGAATATCAACCAAATGAGAAAATTTGGGTCGATAAGCCAGAAAGTAAATATTCAATTACTAAAATAAAAAAATCAAATCTTTCTTTAAATGATTTTTCTAATATTCGTAAGAAGTTGGAGGTTGATGGTTGGAAACTTATTTCTGATCAAGATAGCTACTATGAGTATTGTTTGGGTGAGAAAATACATATAGGTATACTTTATCCAATACGACCACATCATTACAACCCTGAAGGGCGTGAAGTTAAATATACAGATATTAATGACTGGCTAGTAGGGTTATCTTATGGGGAAAGTGGAGTGAATCAATGTAGAAAAGATGAGATACCCGTAATTAAATTAGATTAATTTAAAAAAATAATTTGAATAAGTTTTGAAATACTATCTTTAGACGTATTCTTAATATTTTCTTGGAGATAATATTAGTAACTATAAAACAATAGAAATAGATTTTGGCTGATAAATAGATGCTGGTGCTGCGATTAGTATTTTATTTTTAACTGTAGGTTAAATATTAAGAGTAAATTTATGAAAGTTATTTCAATATTGTTTTTATCTGTTTTGCTGACTGCATGTTCAAGTACTGAGGAAAAAGAGAAAGATCAATATTTTTATAGTGTAGTTAATAAATACTTTGGGAAGTTCAGACCAAAAGAGAAAGTTTGGATTGATAAGCCTATGAATAAGTACGCCACAGTAGAGGTGAAAAAATCAAAAATGTCATTTGGTAATTTTGAAAATATACAAAAAAAATTGCAAGATGATGGTTGGGTGCTAATATCAAGTCATGATAGTTTTTTTGAATATTGTTTTGGTAAAAAGATATATATGGGAGTGTTGTATCCAATAAATCCAAAACACTATGGTTATGATGGTGAGGAAATAAAATATGAAAATATAAATGAATGGTCAGTTGGATTGTCATATAGCGAAGCAGGGGTTAAGCATTGTATTAAAGACGAAATTCCAGTAATTAATTTGGATTAAATATTTTTTTATATGATAATTGCTTGGATGAGAAAATTTTTTAAAATAAATATTTTGTTGGTTTTTGTTTTGTCTATTTTATCTTGTACAGGCGAACGCGGAAAATCTGAAATGATGAGTTTTGAAGATATCATATCTAAATATTTTGAATCTTATGACCCTGCTTTTGAAGTATCTATTAGGCGCCCTGGAAATCATGCTGGAACAATTTTAATTGATAAGACAAAACTATCAAATGTAGAAATGGATGGGATAAAAAATAAAATAAAATCAGATGGGTGGGTTGAAATGGAGATTTCGGAGAACTATACCTTGTATTGTCTTGGTAATTATCAGCTTATTGGGATTTTGTATCCTAATGATTTGATTGAGAGAAACAAGAAAGGTGAGGAAATTACTTATGAGGATATAAACTCTTGGAATATAGGGTTGTACTATAACAAAAATGGTGTGAATAGTTGTGAGAGATAATTTTTCTAGTTTATTTTTCTACTCCCAGAAAACCAGATGATATGAGTGTAGTAAAATAAATTTTTTATTAAATTGGGAGTTGAACTTTTATCTTGTATGTAATTTTATTTTTTAATTGGATGTGGTGTTATTCCTTTAAAGGAAGTTTGTGAAGTGTTTATGGATTTTGTAGGAGGTACAACTCCTTGCTTTACGTTTATTAAATTAATTAATACTGGGGCAAAAAACAATGAATGGAAATATTAATGAAAGACTAAGAGGTGTAGTCAAAAAAAGTTGTTGCTTACCAGTTTTTTTCTATAACAATACTTGCATTTTTTACAGTGGTTGGTAGTGAGTTTGATCTCAATGTTTTAGTGTTCCTAGGTTTTTTTATTGTGGCTGTATATAGTATGTATATATTAAAAATATTAATTTTTGATGAAAATACTTGCCCAGATTGTAATAAAAGTTTTTTAAAAAAAAGAAGGTGGTCTATCTAATCTTGGATTTAGTATTTATACTAAAAAGTGTACGAATTGTGGATATAAGCTTAAAAAATAATTTAAGCTTATTTTTTAAATTTTACTCTGAGCAAAATGTTGATTTTCATTGTTTTAACTAATTTTATACAGTGTTTTTGTAACTGATTGGAGCAAGAGGTGAGTAGTAATTTGTGAAAAAAATTGTTTTAATCCTCTCATTCTTTTTCATCGGATGTGATAAGAAGGTAGCAGAAAATCCTTATTTAGATCAGGTTAATCAAAGATTTGTTGATGAGGCCAAAGTTTTATTTAATGGTACTGTTGAAGACTTAAGTGCTTATTCTTCATATACTGATAACACTGTGGCATATAAAATTAAAGCAGATAAATTTGATATTAATTTTTTTATGAAAGAAGAGAGTAAAGATTTAAAAAAAATGGGATGGTCTTTCTATAAAAAGTATAATGAAAGTTATATTTTTTGTGATGGGGAAAGACAATTAGAGATAATATCACCTAGAATTGTTTCTAAAAATAAAGTTTTGGTTGAAGGTTCTGCTGGTATGCAGTTGGATAAATTTTGGCATGTTATATTCATGTCACCAAATAATACAAAGCGCTATGTTTGTTATGATTACAAGAAATAATGTTTGAATTTAAATATTTTAATTTTTTAGCAAAGTGTGTATTTATATAATGAAAAATATATATCAATCTTTTTTAATTGTCATACTTTTAACTTCCTGTGCACAGGATGAAAATCTAGAGATTGGAAGAAGTAATCATCCAATTAATATAGAGTTGAAGAGAGAGGCTAAAGATGTTTTTGGAGATAAGCTAGAAAGAGAAAGAAGTTATCAATCATTTTCTTCAAATGATGTTGTTTATAAAATTAGTGCTAGAAATTTAAGTATGGAACAGTTTAAATTCTACAAAAATCAGATACTACCTGAAAAAGGTTGGTTTTTTAGATCAAAAGTTAATGAAGGCTATATATTTTGCCAAGGTTCTCGCCAATTAGAAATAATTCCTCCACAAGTTCTTGCCGGTAACAATGAACTAGGCCGGGGAGATATTGGCAAACAGCTTAAAAAGAATTGGAATATTTTTTTTAGGCATACTGCTAATGGTACTTTAAACGAGTGTTATTTGAGAAGTAAAAGTTAAATATGATACAGATTTTTGAATTTATTTTATAAAATATTTATGGATAAGAAGGAAATGACAAATCACTTTAAGAAATTACTCATTTCTTTAATAGTAGTGCCTCTTTTGAGTTGTTCTTTACTTGAGGAAAAAATGTGTGTACATCGCTTTAATCAGAGAGTGCTGGAACTAAGTAAAGATTTAGGTGTACAAAAAGTGATCAATCGTATTGATCAGAAAATTTTTTGTGGAAACCATCCTTATAGTGATTTTTATAATCGCCTGGATAGTTTATTAGTAGGGTTGAATGAAATTCAACGGGAAGAATTTTATACAGTTTTGTTTTTTGCTGAATTTCATCGCAATGAAAATGGTGGTGAGTATGTTGAATTTTTGAATAAAAATAATATTAATATATATAAACAGTATAAACGAAAAATTAGTGAGCAAAAATTATTAGCTAAAATGAAATATACAGATGAAGAGTGGTTGAATATAAAAGCCTTGGGTGAGATGCTTCATTAATGTATTTTATTAGGATTTATTATATAATCTTGAAATTTTAGTTTGATAGCTAACGTTATAAATTTTTAATTAAATATAAAGGGTATGTTTTGTCTTCTGTAAAATTTTCTTATATTGCTGGTTTCTGGCGCCGATCATTCGCTTTTCTTATTGATTTATTACTGGTAGGAGGTTTCTGCTGGAGTACGATTCGACTTCTCTCTGAGTTTATGTATCCATTTCCAGTTATATCTATTTTTATTGGATATTTCTTTGTTGTTTTGTATTTTGGTTTGTTAAACAGCCACTTACATTCTGGACAAACGTTTGGCAAACAGCTTTTAAAAATCAAAGTGGCTGACACACATGGGAAAGTTCTTGCTGTAATCCCATCATTGCTTCGTTCAGCCCTCTTGTTTGCGCCATCCTGCCTCGTGTCATTAAGTGGTTATTTCCCGATTTTACTGTTATCTGAATTATTCAACCTATTGTTGGTCTGCTTACAAATCCTGATTATTTATTTTTATATTTTTAACCGACAAAACCGCCGTTCACTTCATGACTTCGTTGCGGGTTCAATGGTGATTAATTTAAAAAAAGATGATCAAGAACAGCAAGTTCCTGAGATGTGGGCTAAGCATAAGATTTTTGCAACATTGATTACCTTGGTGTGTTTAGGTACTGGCATATCTTCTTTCAACCTATTTGATCGGGATAATACTGTTGAAATTAACAAGTTTAAGGACATTCAACCAGAAATTATTCATGTAAAACGGATTTCAGAAACGGAAGAAGAATCAGAGACTCAACTCATTTTATTTGATGTACAGATCAATGACCCAGCAAAACTGAATAATTCATTTTTCGCTCAAGCATTTGCAGATCATCTACAGATACTCGAGCCACAGTTAATAAATGACAGCAGTAACATTTCAATTCTTTTGAGCACACGGCTTCAATTTGGCTTAGCCTCATCAATTGATTTAAATATGTACTCAGTTAAAAAAACACAGCAAGGATTAAAAGTAGTAGAAGAGATTTCTACCGTAAATTTTTAAACCATGAAAAAAGCTGAAGCTATCTATGGCATGAATTAAATTCTTTTAATCTGTTTGCACATAGCTTCAGCATCTCGAATCCTGTCCCATTAAACACATTCCGTAAAGACCAACTTTATAGTTTAAGCATTGTTTGTCTGCATGAATTTCTTCATTTTCATATGAGGTTAAACAAGGACGTACAACAATGAAAAAAGCACTGCTTCTCTTGGGTTCAATGGGTGTCTTGGCAAATACGCCAGTCTGGGCCGCCGATATCAGTATCAGTGACCCGAAAACCCAAGCGGGTGAACTGAAACTGACAGGTGCAATCCGTACCCGCTATATCCATAAAGACTATATTGTCGAAGCCAATGAAGGTTCTAAAAATGATGACTGGCAACTGGCCGATATCAAGGCGGTGCTCAGTTATGAAAACCCAGACTGGATTGCATCTATGGATGTACGTTGCTACCAGTATGATCGCTTATGTGATGCATTGTTTTTGAAAGATGCTTGGGCAGGCTATAAATTCTCGGATCAGCAACGGCTGACAGTCGGTTTTCAATCGGTTGATTTCGGCTTTGGTCGACTGTGGGGCAATAGCTATTATGAAACTTTACTCAATACCGTTGGGCTGGAAGACATTCAAAACCTTGGGGTGAAGTACCAGTTTAAGGACAATCGGTATAACTTCATTCTCGGTTTTTACCCGACCGATGGTGGCAATTACAAAGGTACCTCCAAGGATTCCAGCCGCTATAGCGGTAACTTTGTCCAAGCCGATGATCTGACCCAAGGCACCGATATTGATGAAAAGAATATGTGGGTGACACGTTTATCCCGAAAGTTTGAACTAGATCAATCCCAGAATTTCTCCACGGAAATTGGTGGCTCTTACTGGTATTCGGAACTGGAAAATAACCGAACCAATAAAGATGGGCATCGTAGTACATGGAGCATTTTTAGCACCACCAATTATCAGGCATGGCAGTGGTTGTTTTTGGCAGGAGAGCAGGACATTAAAAATGCAGATGATCTTTTGCCAAAAAGCTCGACTATTGGCGCATTTGATTATCCTTATCAGGTCGCCAACAAAGGCAAATATATGGCCAATGAAATTAACTACACCTTTGCCAAGCCTTTTCATCAGTTAGAAAATATTAAACCTTATGTGTCGTATAGCCGTTTTTATAAAGATGAATCAGGCTATCAAGATTCGGATCGCTTAATCGCAGGCCTATATTTTAACTATAAAAAAGTCGGCATACAGGGCGAATATATCTGGAGTCGCAATGACCCAATGACGGGCAGTGGCGCAGATGGACTGGCACAAGGTGACAGCAATCAATGGAATAAATTGTTCTATTTATCGCTGGGTTATTACTTCTAAACTTAGTGTTGAAAAGAGCCAGTCTGTTTGCGATAGACTGGCTTTTTTCGTTTAGGCGGTTCTTAAGATCAAAGCCCCGATTAAAATGATGCACGAGGAGATAATCCGTACTGCATTGAGGCGTTCTTTTAGAATAAAGATTGAGATCAGCGTGGCAAATAAAATCGAGGTTTCTCGTAGTGCGGCAACAATCGCAACCGGTGCAAGTGTCATTGCCCACAGCGCCAAACCATAAGAGAAAAATGAGCCGATTCCACCAATTAAACCTAAATGCCAATTATGTCGAAAATACTCACCCATCTGACGATACTGCATTTTTAGGGCAAAGATAAAAAAGATCAGTCCTGAGAGTACGAAACTCCATAGGATATAGGCAATGGCCGATCCTGCAAGGCGAACGCCATGACCATCCAGCAAGGTATAACCCGCAATCAGCACGGCATTGACTAAGGCCAGACCAATACCTTTGCGTCCCGTTTTGGGCGCAGCCAGAATCATGGATAAAATGCCGACGGAAATGGTGATGATGCCTAGCCATGCATTGAATTGAAGTTGTTCATGCAGCAACAAGGTGCCTAAAACGGCAACAATCAGCGGTGCTGTGCCACGCATTAAGGGATAGGTTAGCCCCATATCGGCCACACGGTAGATTTTAGCCACCATGCCAAAATACAGAATCTGTATTGCAGTTGAAGTCAGAATATAAGGCCAGCTCTCGCGATGCGGCATGGGGAAAAAGGGCAGCAGGAGTGCGGCTAAAACTGCTGCGGATGCAGTGACCAATACTGTGGTTAAAAACTTATTTGTACCCGCTTTTACAATGGCATTCCATGTGGCGTGACATGTTGCCGCAAGTAAAATAAGGCCAAATATTGCCGTGCTCATAAGCTGCCTGTTAATTCATGATCTTGCTAATGTGCATGATAGAGTTGAAAAAAGAAAGTAGGCAGCTTATCGCAATTATAGAAATACTTTCTCTGTATTTGGATTGATCGGCTCAATCGGTTGGATTAACTGACCACGGTTCAGGTTTTGGATATGCTGTAAACGGTTGATCAGTTCATTTTGAATAAACAGGATACAGGTCTGTAGTTTGGATGAGCTTTTTAAACGTGAAGGATACACTGCCCAGACATCGGCATCTTGCCAGTATTCCGGCAAGATATGCTGTAACTGACCGCTAATCAATTCATCTGCCACATCCCAGATCGAACGTAAGATAATGCCATGTCCTTCAATTGCCAACTGGTGAATAATCTCGCCGTTATTGGAAATAAAACGTGGTGTGACATGCACCGAACGATCTTCCGAAGGATGGCGTAATTTCCATAACACTGAGGATTGATCTCGTTCACTGATGGTCAGGCAATCATGATTGCGCAAATCGTCCAGACTTTCAGGCATGCCTTGTTGCAACAAATAGCTGGGCGCAGCGCAGAAAATCCGGAAATTCGACAGCAGTTTTTTGGCAATCATATTCGGGGCAATCTCATTGCCAATGCGAATATCCAGATCAATGCTGTGTTGAATCAGATCTTTGGTGTTGTCGATGGTATCAAACTGAATCTCCAGTTTGGGATACATGGTCATCAGTTTAGACAAAATGGGCGCAACATGTTTACGGCCAAAACCAAAGCTGCTGACAATGTCGAGATGACCGGTGGGCGTGCTTAAGGGGTTATTCACCAGCTCACTGATTTCATCAAATTCATCCAGAATATTGGAGACCCGATCCAGAATCAGTTTGCCATCTTCGGTCAAACTGACATGACGGGTACTGCGGTGGAACAGTTTGCAGTTCAGGTTGGTTTCTAAAATATTGATGCGTTTACTGATAAATGCAGGTGAAACACCGAGTTCCTCCGCTGAGTCGACGAAACTCTTGCGTTTGGCGACTGTGCAAAAAACCTTTAAATCCGATAGGTTAGGTAGATTATTCACGATCCGTGTCCATTGGGGTGATAGTTTTCTTATTGATCATTGCTGCCGAAAACAGCATGTTTACAACTCAGGATATTAACCAAAGGTGTAAGGGAGCGTTATGGCAAAAAAGTATAAAGTTGCCACGATTGCAGGCGATGGAATTGGCTTAGAAGTTCTACCAGAAGGCATCAAGGTTGTAAAGGCAGCAGCAGACAAATATGGCATTCAAGTTCAAATGGATAGCTTTGATTGGGCCAGCTGTGATTACTACCTTGAACACGGCAAAATGATGCCGGATAACTGGTTTGAAGTCTTACAGGAATATGATGCAATTTTCTTTGGTGCTGTGGGTTGGCCTGAAAAGGTGCCGGATCACATTTCACTGTGGGGATCATTGCTGCAGTTCCGCCGTCGTTTTGATCAATATGTGAATTTACGTCCTGTTCGGTTAATGCCTGGAGTGAAATGTCCACTGGCAGGCAAGCAACCGGGCGATATCGATTTTTATGTGGTACGCGAAAACAGTGAAGGTGAATATTCTGCCATTGGTGGTAAAGCCTTTGAAGGCACCGATCGTGAGTTTGTGTTGCAGGAAGCGGTATTTACTCGTCACGGTGTCGATCGCATTTTGAAATATGCCTTTGAATTTGCCGATCAGCGTGAGGCGAAGAAAATCACGGCTGCAACCAAGTCTAACGGGATTGCGGTGAGCATGCCGTATTGGGATGAACGAGTTGATGAAATGGCGAAACGCTATCCACAGATCAAGGCAGATAAGCAACACGTTGATATTTTAGCGGCACGTTTTGTTCTACAGCCTGAGCGTTTTGATGTGGTGGTGGCGTCGAATTTATTTGGTGACATCTTGTCGGATTTAGGTCCTGCATGTACTGGCACCATTGGTCTGGCGGCTTCGGCTAACCTGAATCCTGAACGTAAGTTTCCATCCTTGTTTGAACCTGTACATGGTTCAGCACCCGATATTTATGGTCAGCAAATTGCCAACCCGATTGCAGCGATCTGGTCGGGTGCCATGATGCTGGATTTCTTGGCAGATGGGGATGAGCAGGTGATTCAGGCAGGACAGGAAATCATGCAGGCGATTGAGCATGTGTTGGTGCATGGCCCGAAAACGCCTGATGTCGGTGGAACTGCCAAGACCTATGAAGTGGGTGATGCGATTGCAGCCTGTGTGACTCAGCAAAAAATGGATTTATTCGCGATGGAGTAAGTACCCCTCAGGGAATAGTCACTATCCGAGATGGATTGAATAGATATGGATAATCAAATTACAAAACCTTATACAGATAAGACGCTTGCGATCACCAGTCTAGCCGTTGTATTTACCTCGGTGGCTGGTCTGGCAATCTACTCATCTGAATCAATACAGCTGGCGGCAAAATGGATGCAGTGGACCACCTCGGTATTCACTACGCCAGTACTGTTATTTGCTTTTTTATCAATTATTTTTACCTTCGGTTTGGCCTTTAGTAAATACGGCAAAATCAAGCTTGGTGAAGGCAAGCCCCAATACAGCACCATGTCATGGATTTTCATGTTCATTTTGTCGGGGATTGGGTCATCCACCTTGTACTGGGGCTTTCTGGACTGGGCCTATTATTACCAGACCCCGGGATTGAATTTAGCCCCTGAATCGGCAGCAGCGCTGAAATACAGCGTGGCTTATTCCTTCTTTCACTCCGGTTTGAGTGCATGGTCGATCTATGCTTTGGCATCGATTTCACTATGCTATAGCTACCATGTCAGAAAGAACAAAGGCTTGAGTCTGGCGTCAATGGTGGAAGCGGTCACTGGCTTTAAAGCGACTGGTCCAGTTGGTCGCGTGGTCGACTTGATGTTCTTGCTGTGTATGTTTGGTGCCTTGACCATTTCACTGGTACTGACCGCGGTGACCTTTACCAATATTCTGTCGCAACTCACAGGTATCCCGAATACCTTCATGACCAAAGTCATCATTATCTTAGCGGTATCGGTGTTATTCGCACTGAGCTCCTATGTTGGTATGGATAAAGGCATGCAGCGCTTGAGTCATATGGTGTGTTTGGGCGTGGTGCTGTTTGCAATCTATGTGCTGTGCTTTGGACCAACCCAGTTCATTATGAATAATTCATTGATGAGCTTCGGCCTCATGGCAACCAACTTTGTCGATATGAGCCTGTTTACCGACCCGATGGGCGATGGGAAATTCACCCGTGAATGGACCGTGTTCTACTGGTTATGGTGGATTTCTTATGCACCGGGCGTGGCGTTGTTTGTGACCCGTGTATCTAAAGGACGCACCATTAAAGAAGTGATTCTTGCCATGGTCATCGGCGGTAGCGTTGGTTTATGGTTTATCTTCGGGGTATTTGAAAATTACAGCGTTCACAGCTTCATTCACGGCATGGTCAATGTGCCGCAAATCTTGAGTCAGCAAGGTGGTGAAGTGGCGATTGGTCAACTGTTGGGTTTATTGCCAGCAGGCAAACTGATGATGTGGTTGTTCCTTGGCATTATGGTGATTTTCCTTGCGGCACATATGGATGCGGTGGGCTATGCGGTGTCTGCAACCTGTACCCGTGGTTTAAGTGAAGGGCAAGATCCATCTCCGAATGCGCGCTTGTTTTGGTGTCTGATGTTAACCCTGGTGCCGATTGCGATGATTTTCTCAAAGGCGCCGTTAGACACCATGAAAACGGCCACCATTGTGACTGCCTTACCGTTTATTGTGATTATTCTGGTACAGACCTATGGCCTGGTGAAATGGTTGATTGAGGATTATTCCAAAGTGCCATCGCATTTGATTGAACAGAGCAGCTTTAGTGATCTGGACGCGCTTGAGCATACTGACTCGAATCAACAGATGCAGATTGATATTGCGGCAACCGCACTGGCACATAAAAGCAGTCAAAAGGAATTGTCATGACACAGCAGCCGAACATGAACTATGAGTTAAGCGAAGAAATGCAAAGTCTGGTGTACTGGAGCAGCATTTATTCAGCCGCGGATAATGATATTGATTCAATACGTGCAGCCTATGACGCGATGTGCCTGCATTACACCTTGCCACGCGATGGGTCAGTCCAGATTGAAGATAAAACCGTTGCGCATGCGACTCATCCCGTCAATGTTCGGTTGTATTCACCATTAGGCGAAGCACCCACGGAGGGTTGGCCGTGTATCCTGTTTATCCATGGTGGTGGCTGGATGCTGGGCAATCTGGATTCACACGAATTTATCACCCGCTATTTATGCCGTGATCTGAATGTTGCAGTGTTGAGCGTAGATTACCGTTTGATACCCGAACATCATTTTCCTGCCGCTTATGAGGATTGTGAAACGGTCTATCACTGGCTTCGCACGCATGGCGCAGACTGGAACATCAATCCAGCGCAGTTGGTATTAGCAGGTGATAGCGCAGGCGGCAACTTAGCCGCGGCACTGGCGGTTCAGCTACAGCATACAGGCAATCAGGCTTGTGGTTTGGCTTTGATCTACCCATGTTTGGGCAGTAGTTTTGATACGGCGTCTTGCCAGCAGCATGCACATGCGCCGTTACTGACGCTAGAGGAAATGCATTATTACCTGAAGGAATATGCACCGAATGCAAGCGACTGGAAAGATACACGTTTAGCACCATTGAACGCACAGGATTTTTCTGACATGCCGCGCAGTTTTGTTGCGGTGGCTGAATATGATCCACTGAGCGACGACGGACGTATTTTCGTGGACAAGTTAAAACAAGCCCATATTGCTGCCGAGTTTTATCTCGGCAAAGGATTACTACATGGCAGTTTACGTTTAGTACGGGACTGTCCTGTGGTACAGGATTTATATCAGCACATGCTGAGTTCGTTAAAGCAAATGTTCAAGTGATTTGAACATCAGCCAATTTTGATAAAACGGTCGTTAGGACAAAAGAGTTTAATGGAGTAAAACCATGAATGCAGTTGAAAAATTACCAGAAGATTTCTGTTCAAACCCAGATGTGGCATGGACGTTTCCCAAAGTGTTCTATACCTCATCTCAGGTGTTTGAGCGTGAAAAAGAAGAAATTTTTGCGAAAAGCTGGATTTGCGTGGCACATGGCAGTGAAGTTGCCCAGAACAATGACTATATTACCCGTAAGGTCATTGGTGAAAACATCATCGTGATTCGCGGCAAAGATAGTGTATTGCGTGCATTTTATAATGTCTGCCCACATCGTGGTCATGAGCTGTTAAGCGGTAGCGGTAAAGCCAAAAACGTGATTACCTGTCCGTATCATGCATGGACATTCAAGCTGGATGGGAGTTTGGCACTGGCGCGTAACTGTGATCATGTCGAGTCTTTTGACAAGCAAAACTCCAGCATGGTGCCATTAAAAGTGGAAGAATATGGCGGTTTTGTCTTTATCAATATGGATGAAAATGCCACTTGTGTTGAAGATCAGTTGCCTGAATTTGCACAAAAACTGAATGAAGCCTGTGCAGTGATTAAAGACCTAAAACTGGCGGCACGTTTCGTAACGGAAACGCCTGCCAACTGGAAAGTGATCGTAGATAACTATTTGGAATGTTATCACTGTGGTCCGGCACATCCGGGTTTCGCCGATTCAGTGCAGGTCGATAAATACTGGCACACCACCCATCAGAAATGGACGCTGCAATATGGTTATGCACGTTCTTCAGAAAAGTCATTCAAGCTTGACCCATCGGTGAAAGATCCGACCTTTAGCGGTTTCTGGACCTGGCCATGCACCATGTTTAACGTGCCACCCGGTGCAAACTTCATGACCGTGATCTATGAATTTCCGATGGATGCGGAAACCACCTTGCAGCACTACGATATTTTCTTCACCAATGAAGAATTGACCCAAGATCAGAAAGACTTGATTGAATGGTATCGCAATGTCTTCCGTCCTGAAGACCTGGAACTGGTTGAAAGCGTACAACGTGGCTTGAAATCACGGGGTTATCGTGGTCAGGGCCGGATTATGACTGACAAGCAACGTTCAGGGATCAGTGAGCATGGCATTGCCTATTTCCAGAATCTTGTTGCGCAATACCACAAATAATCGCGTATCAGCTATTCAGTCATTTAAGGTGCGGGACGCAGACCGTACCTTGCTTTCAATCAATAGGATCATGACATGTCAACTTTGCAAGGAAGTCCATTATTTCAACAACGCGGATTGATCAATGGTCAATGGGTCAATGCACAATCCAGTGCCACAATCCCTGTGACCAATCCGGCGACGGGTGAAGAAATTGGCCAGATTCCAAATATGGGTGCAGCGGAAGCTACGCAAGCGGTAGAAGTGGCGTATCAAGCTTTAGCAGCATGGAAAGGATTAACGGCACAAAAACGTGCAGACCTGTTACTGGCTTGGTATCAACTGGTTTTGAGCCACGCGGATGAGCTGGCACGGATCATGACCATTGAGCAGGGTAAGCCTTTAGCCGAAGCCTTGGGGGAAGTGAAATATGCCGCTTCATTTATTCAATGGTTTGCCGAAGAAGGCAAGCGTGTTTATGGCGATGTGATTCCAACCACCAACAGTCAGCAACGTTTTATTGTGACCAAAGAACCTGTCGGTGTGGTTGCCGCCATTACGCCGTGGAATTTCCCGATTGCCATGATTACCCGTAAAGCAGCACCAGCTTTGGCAGCGGGCTGTAGCATCGTGATCAAACCTGCCAATGAAACGCCGTATTGTGCACTGGCAATTGCCAAGCTGGCAGAGATGGCGGGTATCCCAGCGGGTGTCATTAATGTGGTAACAGGCAAATCACAAGAGATTGGTTCGGTCTTTACTAGCCATGAAAAAGTCAAAAAACTGACCTTTACCGGTTCTACACCAGTCGGCCGTTTATTGATGCAGCAATGTTCAGGCACCATTAAAAAGTTGGCGCTGGAACTCGGTGGCAATGCACCCCTGATTGTGTTTGATGATGCCGATCTGGATAAAGCGGTGCAAGGCGCGATCTTTGCCAAGTTCCGTAATGCAGGTCAAACCTGTGTCTGTGCCAATCGAATCTATGTCCATGACCAGATTTATCAGGCCTTTACCGAGAAATTTGTACAAGAAGTACAGAAATTCAAAATCGGCAATGGTTTGGAGCCGAATGTGCAGATCGGACCGTTAATCAATGACAAGGCGGTACTGAAAGCCAAACAGTTGATTGATGATGCCTGTGAAAAAGGTGCACAAGTGGCGTGCGGTGGTCAACAGCATGCATTGGGTCAGACTTTCTTTGAACCAACGGTGTTAACCGATGTTTCGCGTGATATGGAGATTGTTCAGGAAGAAATTTTTGGCCCAGTCGCACCGTTAATTCGCTTTACGGATGAAGCCGATGTAGTGGCACAAGCCAACGATACGATTTTTGGTTTGGCTGCTTATGTTTATAGTGAAAATATTTCACGGATCTGGCGTGTGGCTGAGCAACTGGAATATGGCATGGTCGGGATGAATTCCACCGCTATTTCCAACGAAGTCGTGCCATTTGGTGGTGTCAAACAGTCAGGAGTGGGACGTGAAGGTTCTAAATATGGTTTAGAAGAATTCATGACCATTAAGTATATGTGTTTAGGATTATAGCAATACAGCCTGTTGGGATACGCTGAATAATCGGTCCAACAGGCCATTTGCGTTTAAAAATAGAAAATGCTGGGATGAGCAGCAGGCGGTAAAGAGGATTTAGACATGGCGAGTCATTATGAAATGTTCCCTTCAGTGGTCACTTGTGTAGAGCAACTGACTCCATTGATTAAACGGTTCACATTTAAACGTCAGGATGGAAAAAATTTCCCTCAGTTTAATGGCGGCAGTCATATCATTGTGAAAATGAATGACCAGTTGTCCAATGCTTATTCATTGATGAGCTGTGCTCAAGATCTGTCGACTTATCAAGTCTGTGTACGCAAGGATGTCGAAGGTAAGGGCGGTTCAGTCTTTATGCATGATCAGTGCAATGAAGGCTGCCAGATTCTGATTTCTGAACCGAAGAACCTGTTTCCATTGGCGGCAGATGGCGAGAAACATATTCTGATTGCGGGTGGAATTGGCATCACCCCGTTTGTACCGCAAATGGATGAACTGGCTGCACGCGGTGCCGACTATGAGTTGCATTATGCCTATCGTTCACCAGAGCATGCAGCATTGTTGGAAGAGTTAAAACAAAAACATGGCGAACATATATTCAGCTATGTGGATTCGGATGGAAAATGTCTTGATCTGGATCAACTGATTGGGTCTCAACCGAAAGGCACGCATGTCTATGTATGTGGTCCGAAACCGATGATTGATACGGTGATTGATCATTGCAATTACCATCGTTATCGCGATGAATATATTCACTGGGAACAATTTGCTTCAACTGTACCTGAAGAGGGGGAAGCATTTACGGTGGTATTGGCCAAATCCAATCAGCAAGTTGAAGTTCAAGGCAATCAAACCATTTTACAAGCGATTGAATTGCTGAATATTGATGTGGAGTGTTTATGCCGTGAAGGGGTGTGTGGGACGTGTGAAACCACCATTCTGGAGGGTGAGGCAAAGCATTTTGACCAATATCTGAGTGATGATGAAAAAGCCTCACAGCAATCGATGATGATCTGTGTATCACGTGCCAAAGGCAAGAAACTGGTACTTGATCTTTAAATTATAAACTTTAATTATTAAACCTAAAAAAGCAGCCTAGGCTGCTTTTTTATTGATCATGAACATTGATTCAGATTTATTTTTTGTTTTGCTTGGTGATTAGGTACTCTTGATAGGACTCTTCAGCAAAACGTCTTAATGAGTCTCCGATAGCTGCATATTGATATTCATTCAAATTGGCCAATGATGCACGGGCAGATGGATGCAATACACCAAAGCCAGAACCTGGTAACAGCACCACACCTGTTTCATCGGCAACGCGGAATAATAGCTCGGTTGGATTTTTATTCTTCATCACCCAATCCGCAAACTCATCACCATAAAGTGTTCGAGAGGTATTTTCCAGATTGACCAAGGTATAGTAATCAACCGAATTTGGATCTTCTGGCACTGCCACCCCCAATTGGCGATACAGTGCCGCGTCACGTTCACGCACCACGGATTTAACGGCTTTTTTATAGTTCTGTTGTGAATCCATCATATTGAACAGGGCAAACAGGACCATCTGTACTTGCTGTGGCGTAGAAAGCCCTGCGGTATGGTTGAGTGCCACATTACGGCTATCCGCGACCAGACGATCAATAAATTTGATCTTGGCTGGATCAGTCGTTAATGATGAATAACGTTCTTCGAGTTCTTTTTTGTCTTTTTTCGACAGTGCCGCCAGCTTTTGATCCAGAATATTATTGTTGGAAAGGGCAATAACCCCAAGTCTCCACCCAGTTGCCCCAAAATATTTAGAAAATGAATATACCAAGATGGTATTGTCTGGACAGACGGCAAACAGTGATTTGAAATTGTCTGCAAAGGTACCGTATACATCGTCAGTCAAAATAATCAGATCAGGTCGTTTTTTTACGATATCGGCCAAGATCGCCAAAACTTCATCGCTGAGTTTTACTGAAGGCGGATTACTTGGATTTACAAGGAAGAACGCTTTAATCGATGGGTCTTCCAGTTTCCGCAATTCAGATTCCGGATATTGCCAGTCAAGCTGAGGATCTGCCTCGATCAGGACTTCTTCAAGTTGATAGTCATTCAGTTTTGGAATTTCTAAATACGGTGTGAAAATGGGCGTAGCAATTGCGATACGATCGCCATTGGCAATAATTTTATTCTCTTTTAAGGAGTTAAAAATATAGGCCATTGCTGCGGTTCCACCTTCGACCGCAAACAGGTCCAAGCCTTCTTTAGGCATGCCCTGGACGCCCATTTCACGCAGGATATATTCTTTGATGATGGATTCACTGATACGTAGCATGCGGTCTGGAACAGGGTAGTTACAGCCTAAGATTCCCTCGACCATTTCCAGTAAAAAAGCATCAGGATCTAAACCGAGCTGATCTCGGACATAGGAAATGGCTTTGCCGAGAAAGACCACGCCGGGTTTATCCCGATTGTGCATAATGAAGTTATCGAAGCGAGATTGCAGACCAACAGGGCGAGGGAATCCACCTAAACCTTCTGGCATATAGGAGAATGAAAACTCTGATTCGGTGGTGGAAAATAACCCCAATTGGAAGAATGCCCGACGTGGAATGGTGGCTAAAAAGTTTGGATTACCGCGCCCTGCATTCAGCATCATCCGGTCTGTTTTGCTTTGAGCAAGTTCAATTAAATTATCTTTGAGTTCGAATGGACTGAGTTTTGAGTATTTTGAATAATCAACGTTCCCCATGGGAAGTCTCCTTAATTATAGTTGAAGCAATAAGTGATTGAAAAAATTATCTTTAGGCCAAGCCGACGATGAGGGGGCCAAGCAAGGTCAAGAATACGTTTGCCAGTGCATAAGTAATGGCGAATGGAACTGTAGGAATGGAGTTTCCTGCTTTATCTAAAATCGCACCAAAGGCAGGGTTGGCACTGCGTGAACCCGATAATGCTCCCGCCATAACCGCAACATTGTCATATCGCAGCACATAGCGTGCGAAAAGCATCGAAAGAATCAGCGGAACTAAAGTGACCACGACTCCGATCATAAAGAGGGACAAACCACTGTCCTTAATGGTTTGAATGGCTTGTAGACCAGATTGTAAGCCAACAGCAGCCACGAATCCGGCAAGGCCCAGATCTTTGAGCAGTTGTGATGCGGCTAAAGGCATGTTGCCATGAACTTGATTACGGCTGCGTAACCAGCCAAACAGAAGGCCTGAGAGTAACGCACCACCACCTGCGCCGAGTGTCAGAGGTACATCACCGATGCGAATTACAAACAGACCTATCAATAAGCCGACCACCAGACCAGCACCGTGAAAAATCCAATCGGTTTTTAAGCTTTCTGGTAGTGCCTTTCCTGCTTCTTTCACTAAACGATCAAGATCACTTTTAGTCCCATACACAGTGATGACATCACCTTGCTGTAAAACAGTATCATCATGCAAACTTTGGGTTTCATCATTGCGTTTAATGGCCAGCACATAAATCCCATGTTTTAGATATGCAGGGGTATTTGATTTGATATCAGCAAGTGTACGATGGATATATTTGGAATTTCTCAGGATCACGTCTGTAGTATCCATTATCATTTCCATGCCTTGTGATGACTGTAACTCTGTTCCGATCTGCTCGGAAATAGACACCACACTGGCTCGACGACCGACCAGTAAGATCACATCATCTGTTTGTAATGTGAGTTCTGGTACCACATCAATGAATTGATCTTTGCGTTTGATCCTCTCAATGGTGATGCTGGTTTGCTTGGCTTCAAGTTCTGCAACGGTTTGCCCACTGGCTTTTTTGACTTTATAGATACGTCCAACGATTTCTGGCATTGCCAGTTCTTGACCTGGGGCTAATTCAAAAGCCCCCTTGAGACGTTCAGACTGCGCTTTTAAAGCATCATCGTGAATTTCCTTACCCATAAATTTAGGCAGAATATTCACACAGACAATAATCGCGCCCAATGAACCAAAAATATAGGTGACGGCATAGCCGATCGCGACATTGGCCTGCAGCTTTTGAATTTCAGCCAAAGGTAAGTCGAGACGGGAAATTGCATCGCCTGCAGTCCCAATAATTGCAGATTGGGTCATGCCTCCTGCGGCTAATCCGGCTGCCAGACCTTTATCGAGGTGGAATAGCTTTGCCATGATCAAGACAGTAATTAAACCACTTACTGCCATGAATACAGCTAAGAGAATTTCTTTGATTGATTGGGGGCCAAGCGATTTAAAGAACTGGGGTCCACTTTCAAAACCGACGGCATAAATGAACAATGCAAATAGAATTGCCTTGACTCCGTTATCGACCGGAACCCCGATAAGACTGAGTACCACTGCTACAAGTAGAGACCCTGCTACACCACCAAACTGAAATTTTCCGAATTGAAACTGTCCAATCCAGAAACCGATTGCCAAGGATAAGAACAATAAGATTTCTGGGCTATGTTTTAATTCGCCTTGTAACCATTCAATCATTTTTCGATCTCACTTTTATTATTCGATCTATGTTTAGGTTTAAAATTTATTTATTTTTCATGTGTTTTTTAAAATACTATGCTTCTTTTGCTAATACAAATAAACTGATTTTTAGCTAAGCTATTTTATAAAAATATTTATATATCAATTTTTTATTTTAATTATTTAGATTGAGGTCGGATAAAAAAATTAAATATTAAGATAGTAATTACAATAAGTAATTTTTAAATACAAAACATAACATTTAGATTGTGTTGTATAAATTGTGAGCTGCATATCACATTGAAACTAAAAGTGTTAAGTCTTTAGTATATTTATCATTTAGTATGAATACTTAAATACTAATTATAATTTTTAGGAATTAAAATTTTAGTTAAATATGATTTATTTTAAATATTGATAGGAAAGATTTAAAAATGACTGAATAATAAAACAGCAACATCGTTAAGAAAATTAATATTCATTTAAGAAAAGTTGATTAATTTAAACATACCAACACAATTGTTGATGCAGTACACCTTTCGCCACATTCCAAATGTGGCATTTTTTTGCCTTGAATTTTAGATGACGGGTTAAATCACTTGGCGCAAATCACGCGCGGTTTCCTGTAATAGCGGCAAAATATGCGCAATTAAATAATCCTTGGTAGTGCGCATGGTCGGGGACACAATGTTCAGTGCGGCGACTACGCTGGCATTAGAGTCATATATAGGGACAGCCACAGCATGGACGCCCAACTCATGTTCTTCACAAGAGTAACACCAATCCTGTTCCTTGATTTCATGCAGTAATTCTAAAAATAGCTCAGTTTCGGTATGCGTATATTTGGTCAGGCGTTTTAATGGATATTTTTCCAGCCAGCGCTTTTGTTGTTCGGGCGTTAAATGTGCCAGTAAAATTTTGCCGGCAGAGGTGGCATGGGCAGGGAGGCGATTACCTAAATGCAAACCATAAGGATTGACCCGATCGGTTTGTTGGTGAGCCGCACTACGGGCAATAGTAATTGCTTCATAACCATCTAAAACCATGACCGAGTAAATCAGTGAAGTCTGATTGGTTAAAAGATTTAATAAGGGCTGACAGATTTTGGGAAGTGTAGAACCATCCAGATAAGCCCCTGAAAATTTGAGAATCTTGGGTGATAAATAATAGTAATGTCCATCAAAATCTAAATAGCCTAAGTATTCTAATGTGAGTAAATGGCGTCGTGCAGCAGCACGGGTCATGCCGGTTTTTTCAGCCGCCGTACTCATATTCAAGCGGTGTCGTTCGGGACCGAAGCATTCCAGAATAGCCAAGCCTTTCGCGATTCCTGCAATAAAGTCTTCATGGCGGATGGTCTTTTTATTTTCATTATGGTGAATTAATCGAGGACTTTTAGCTTCATCATTTTCCATTGATTAGGTATCCGTTCCAAATCTTTTGTTGAAGAATTATTCTAAACTAAACATGACTATTTTACTTGGATAATGTTCGATGATCGAACACAAAAAATAATCATCGAACAAAATGCACTTCAACGTCTAGAAGTGAGCGCAGAATTTATCAAGAATGAATAGAAGAAATCCGAACAAAGCACTCGACTTAATTTCATCGGCTTTCAGGATGAAAATACGAGTGATGCATCGTACAGGAAGTAGGTAGATGATTGATAAAAGTACGCTCACATTGACTGAGGCACTGTCACAGATCAAGGATGGCGCAACCATCATGATCGGTGGCTTCGGCACCGCAGGACAACCCGCTGAACTGATTGATGGATTGATCGAACTCGGCATCAAGGATCTGGTGATTGTCAATAACAATGCAGGCAATGGCGATTACGGTCTGGCCAAACTGCTCAAAACAGGTGCGGTTCGTAAAATCATCTGTTCCTTCCCGCGCCAGTCAGATTCATGGGTCTTTGATGAACTGTATCGTGCCGGCAAGATTGAACTGGAACTGGTGCCGCAAGGCAATCTGGCCTGTCGTATTCAAGCTGCGGGGATGGGGCTCGGTGCTGTATTTACCCCAACTGGCTTTGGTACTTTATTGGCAGAAGGCAAAGAAGTCCGCCATATCGATGGCAAAGACTATGTACTGGAATATCCGATCAAGGCCGACTTCGCACTGATCAAGGCACACAAAGGCGATCGCTGGGGCAATCTGGTCTATAACAAATCTGCCCGTAACTTCGGCCCGATCATGGCAATGGCCGCAGATGTCACCATTGCACAGGTGTCTGAACTGGCTGAACTCGGTCAACTTGATCCTGAACATATCATTACCCCAGGGATTTTTGTCCAGCATGTGGTTGCAGTTGATGCGACGACTGGCGCAGGAGCATAAACATGAGCTATCAAAAATTAAGCCGTGACCAGATCGCTGAACGTGTGGCGCAAGATATTCCAGATGGTGCTTATGTCAATCTCGGCATCGGCCTGCCCACCAAGATTTCCAATTATCTTCCAGCCGATAAAGATGTATTCCTGCATTCGGAAAATGGCCTACTCGCATTCGGTCCGCCTCCTGCCAAAGGTGAGGAAGATCCTGAGCTGATCAATGCAGGTAAAGAATATGTGACCATGCTGACGGGTGGTAGCTTTTTTCATCACGGTGATTCCTTTGCCATGATGCGTGGTGGTCATCTGGATATTGCGGTACTCGGTGCATTTCAGGTGGCGGCCAATGGTGATCTCGCCAACTGGCATACCGGTGCAGCAGATGCCATTCCTGCAGTAGGTGGTGCCATGGATTTGGCTGTCGGCGCCAAGAAAGTATTTATCACCACCGATCACAATACCAAGCAAGGTGAACCGAAGATTGTTGAAGCACTCACTTATCCGGCAACAGGCTTGAAATGTGTCGATCGTATTTATACCGACTTGTGTGTGATTGATGTGACTCAAGACGGTTTGAAAGTGATTGAGAAAGTCGAAGGTTTGAGCTTTGAGGCGTTACAGGCGTTGACGGGTGCTCAGTTGATTGATGCGACTCAAGGATAATGTTTACACATCCAATAATTACGGGTTCAAGCAGAGGCTTTTTGTATAGGTATTGCCTTACTTTTTAAGGATAAAAAGTAACAAAAATCCTTTGTTAGACTGATGGTATATCCATATACCACAGTCTAACGGGCGGCATCCATGCCGCCATCGCGAAACATTGAATGGTAAGGTTTAAATGCAGCTTCTACTTACGAAGATTTAGACTTTTCACCTAATTTACTATCGTGACAGGCGACAGGGATGTCGCCCGTTGGACAGGGAGGCAAGGAAGCTTCCTCTGTTCAACAAAGGGTTTTGTCACTTTTGTCCTGTCAAAAGTGAGGCATTGCCTACGCAAAGGAAGAATGACTAAACCCATAATTTGTGGCAGTGCTCACAACAGATTTAGAAATGGAAATGTAAGACTATGAAAAACGCTTATATCATCGATGCCATCCGTACCCCATTTGGTCGTTATGCAGGCGGTCTTGCTCCTGTCCGTGCTGACGATCTGGGGGCAGTTCCAATCCAAGCACTCATGCAGCGTAACCCAACTGTGGATTGGCAACAGGTGGATGATGTCATCTATGGCTGTGCCAACCAAGCGGGTGAAGATAACCGTAATGTGGGGCGTATGTCAGCGTTATTGGCTGGCGTACCGTATCAGGTGCCTGCCACCACGGTAAACCGTTTATGTGGTTCATCACTGGATGCCATTGCCATGGCTGCCCGTGCCATTAAAGCCAATGAAGCCGATCTGATTATTGCCGGCGGTGTCGAAAGCATGAGCCGTGCACCTTATGTGATGGGTAAATCCGATAGCGCCTTTGGCCGTAGTCAAAAGATTGAAGACACCACCATGGGCTGGCGTTTCATCAATCCTAAGCTGAAAGAAATGTATGGCGTCGACAGCATGCCGCAAACCGCAGAAAACGTGGCGGAACAGTTCAACATCAACCGTGCCGATCAGGACCAATTTGCTTTAAACAGTCAGCAGCGTACTGCAGCGGCGCAAGCCAAAGGCTTCTTCACCAATGAAATCGTGCCTGTCAGCATTCCTCAGCGTAAGGGCGATGCTTTTGTGGTGGATACTGATGAGCATCCACGTGCATCGACCACTTTAGAAGCATTAACCAAACTCAAAGGTGTGGTGAAAGCCGAAGGTACCGTGACCGCAGGTAATGCTTCTGGAATTAATGATGGTGCTGCTGCCTTATTGATTGCTTCGGATCACGCTATAGAAAAATACCAACTCAAGCCACGCGCCAAAATCATTGCTGCGACTACAGTTGGGGTTGAACCACGGATTATGGGCTTTGCGCCTGCGCCTGCGATCAAGAAACTGCTGAAACAGGCCAATCTCACGTTAGAACAAATGGATGTGATTGAATTGAATGAAGCTTTTGCGGCACAGGCTTTGGCGGTGACCCGTGATTTAGCTTTGGCAGATGATGATGCACGGGTTAATCCGAATGGCGGTGCAATTGCCTTGGGTCATCCACTCGGTGCCTCTGGTGCACGTCTGGTGACCACGGCCTTGAATCAGCTTGAACAGATCAAAGGTGAATATGCCTTGTGTTCGATGTGTATTGGTGTCGGTCAAGGGATTGCCTTGATTATTCAACGTGTTGAGTGAGGTCTGTTATGAGCCAGTTATACGCCAGCTTATTTTATCAGCCTGATGTCACTGCAATTTTTAGTGATCACGCTTTATTGGGATATATGGTACAAGCCGAAGTGGCTTTAGCCAATGCACAGGCACAGGTCAACGTCATTCCTGCTTCAGCAGCAACGATGATTGAACAGGTTGGTCAAAATGCTGTTGCGCACATCGATATGGATGCGTTGGCTACAGCAGCAGGGCTGGCAGGTAATGTTGCGATTCCATTGGTCAAGCAATTCACTGCCTTGGTAAAACAGCAGAATGAAGATGCATCCCGCTATGTGCATTGGGGTGCAACCAGTCAGGATATCATTGATACAGCAACGATTTTGCAGTGTCGTGATGCCTTGGCATTGATCGAAAAGCAACTGCAACAGACCTATGAAGTTTGTTTAAAGCAAGCGCAGCAATATCGCGATCAGGTCATGATTGGACGTACCTGGTTGCAGCAGGCTTTGCCGATTACTTTAGGTCATAAATTTGCCCGTTGGGCAGCTGCCTTGAAACGTGATCTTGATCGTCTACAGGCCATGAAAGGTCGCGTATTGACTGCACAACTCGGTGGTGCAGTAGGTTCACTGGCATCTTTACAGGATCACGGTTCTGCGGTGGTTGCAGCTTTTGCAGCACAACTCAATTTAACAGCGCCTGAATGTACATGGCATGGTGAGCGCGACCGTATGGTTGAGCTTGCCAGCACGCTTGCCTTGATTGTAGGGAATGTCGGCAAGATGGCAAAAGATTGGTCATTGCTGATGCAAACCGAAATCGCAGAAGTTTTTGAACCGGCAGCAAAAGGGCGTGGTGGATCATCGACCATGCCGCATAAGCGTAATCCGGTGGCAGCAGCTTCAATTCTTGCCGCAGCCAATCGTGTACCGGCCTTAATGGCAAGCGTCTTTCAAAGCATGGTGCAAGAGCATGAACGGGCTTTAGGGGCTTGGCATGCGGAATGGCTCGTAATTCCAGAAATTTTCCAGTTATGTGCAGGTGCTTTAGAACGTAGCTGCGATGTGCTTGAACATATGCAAGTCAATGCAGAGGCGATGCAACGTAATCTTGAATGTACCCATGGTCTGATCATGGCAGAGGCAGTGATGATGGCATTGGCACCAAAGCTTGGCCGTTTGAACGCACATCATCTGGTTGAGCAGGCCTGCCAGCAAGCTGTTGCTCAACAGCAGCATTTAAAAACCGTGTTAGCAGACATGGAGCAGGTGCAAGCCCATTTTAATAACCAGGCATTAGATGAGTTGTTCAATCCTGCATCTTACCTAGGCAATATTCAGGCACAAATTGATGCAGTCCTACATGCACAACAAGGAGAGTAAGCACATGATCACCCATATCAATAATCGTCAGGGGCATCCGCTGGCTGTTCAGGTTCAAGGGCGCAAAGATGCACCTGTGATCATGTTCTCTAACTCATTGGGAACCGATCATGGAATGTGGCAGGCGCAAGTGGCAGCCTTGACTGAGCATTATCAGGTCATTACCTATGACACACGTGGACATGGTACCAGTAGTGTGATTGCCGATACGACCTTGCAAAATCTGGCAGAGGATGTGATCGATATTCTTGATGCCTTAGCGATTGAAAAAGCCCATTTCTGCGGTATTTCAATGGGGGGAATTACAGCCTTGGCCTTGGCCATCAATCATGCACAACGCTTTCATAGCATCACGGTTGCAAATTCGGCTGCAAAAATTGGGAATGCCGAGGCATGGAATACCCGTGCAGATAGCGTAGAGCAAAACGGTTTGGCAGAACTTGTAAAAACCACGCATACCCGTTGGTTTAGTGAGCATTTTGATTATGCGCATGATGTGCTGGCACAAAAAACCATTCAGAGTCTGGCAGTGACACCTGCACAGGGGTATGCCAATGCATGTCGTGCTTTAGCTGATGCCGATGTTCGGGCGCAACTTGCTCAGATTCAAATTCCTACTTTAATTATCGCAGGGCAATACGACCCCGTCACCACAATCCAGGATGCAGAGTTTATGCATCATCACATTGCAAACAGTCAGCTTGAGATTTTGCTGGCTTCACATTTATCGAATATTGAGCAACCACAAGTATTTACTCAGGAACTGACAAAGTTTATCCAAAGAATATAAGCACTTAGGTTTGTTAAAAGGATTTCGCCTCAAGGAGACTACTATGGCGTTTCAGGATTACGCTGCAAAAAATAACAGCATGGATGCACAGGAATTAATTGATAATGCGCCGATTAGCAAGTATCAATGGATGATTGCAATCATCTGTTTTTTAATTGTTTTTTTTGATGGTGTGGATACTGCTGCAATGGGTTTTATTGCACCAGCCCTCACACAGGACTGGGGCATTGACCGTTCCCAGTTAGGACCGGTGATGAGTGCCGCTTTGGGCGGTATGATTATTGGGGCTTTAGTCTCGGGACCAACTGCTGACCGTTTTGGCCGTAAGATCGTTTTGACTGTGGCCATGCTGATTTTTGGTGGTTTTACCTTTGCTTCTGCCTATGCATCCGGACTGGATCAATTGGTGGTATTACGCTTTTTAACCGGTATTGGTTTGGGTGCAGCCATGCCGAATGCCACAACCTTGTTCTCGGAATATTGCCCGAAACGCGTACGCTCTATTTTAGTGGTGTGTATGTTCTGCGGTTTTAACCTGGGGATGGCGATTGGTGGCTTTATCAGTAGCTGGCTTATTCCTGCTTTTGGTTGGCACAGTTTATTCCTGTTTGGCGGAATCATTCCTTTGATATTGATGCTTCTGGTGATTGTGTTCTTGCCGGAGTCTTATCGCTTCCTGATCGTAAAAAATAAGAGCCCTGAAAAAGTACGTAAAATTTTAAACCATATTGCGCCTTCACAAGTCCAAGGTATTACCCAGTTTCATATTCCTGAAGAAGAATCCAATGTTGCACCAAAGGGCAACGTATTCAAGATGTTGTTTTCCAAACAATATGCCAAAGGTACGGTTTTATTGTGGCTCACCTATTTCATGGGGCTGGTCATTATTTATCTATTGACCAGCTGGTTGCCAACCTTGATGCGTGAAACCGGTGCGAGCATGGAACGTGCGGCATTTATCGGCGGGTTATTCCAGTTTGGCGGTGTACTCAGTGCATTGGTGATTGGTTGGGCAATGGATAAATTCAATCCAAACCGGGTATTGGCAGTGTTCTATGTCGTGGCAGGGATTTTCGCTGTAGCCGTTGGTCAAAGCCTGAATAGCCCGACTTTATTGGCCATTCTGGTGCTTTGTGCCGGTGTTGCCATCAATGGTGCCCAGTCTTCCATGCCTGCATTAAGTGCCCGTTTCTACCCGACTCAATGTCGTGCAACAGGGATTGCATGGATGATGGGAATTGGACGTTTTGGTGCGGTATTTGGTGCATGGATCGGGGCGATCCTGCTTGGAAATAACTGGTCATTTACCGCCATTCTGAGCCTGCTAATGATTCCTGCCGCAGCAGCAGCAGTCGCCATTTTTGTTAAATCTATCGTTGCCCATACCGATGCAACTTAATCGAGGAAAAAGTCAATGAATGATGAGCAGCGTTATCAACAAGGACTGAAAGTCCGTACCGAAGTACTGGGCGAAAAACATGTCGGACGTTCTTTACAGAACCTGAATGATTTCAATCAGGACTTCCAGAACTTTATTAGTCGCTTCGCCTGGGGGGAAGTGTGGTCACGTGAAGGTTTACCACGCCATACCCGCAGTCTGGTCACGATTGCCATCTTATTGGCTTTAGGGCGAGAAGACGAACTGAGAATGCATTTACGTGCCTGCTTCAATAACGGTGTGACTAAAGATGAATTAAAGGAACTGATTTTACATAGTTCTTTATATGCCGGTTTACCAGCAGCGAATGCGGCGATGCATATGGCCGAAGACGTCTTTAAAGAACTTGGCATAGACGTGCAACCCGTTGCGGCACAACCACAGGATTAAGGAGACAGGCATGTTAAAGCATACATTAGGGGCATACCCACAACGAAATACCGATGATCATCCGCCAGCATATACACCCGGCTATAAGACCAGTGTATTACGCTCGCCAAAGAATGCATTGATTTCAATTAATGAAACCTTGACTGAAGTGACATCACCGCATTTTTCACCGAGTATTTTTGGCCCTAAAGATAATGATCTGATTCTGAACTATGCCAAAGAAGGATTGCCGATTGGTGAACGTATCATTGTGCATGGTTATGTACGTGATCAGTTTGGTCGTCCTGTGAAAAATGCCTTGCTGGAAGTATGGCAAGCCAATGCATCGGGTCGTTATCGTCACCCTAATGACAAGTTTATTGGTGCGATGGACCCTAACTTTGGTGGCTGTGGCCGGACCTTAACCGACGAAAATGGTTTCTATATTTTCCGCACCATCAAGCCGGGACCATATCCATGGCGTAACCGGATTAATGAATGGCGTCCGGCGCATATCCATTTTTCCCTGATCGCCGATGGTTGGGCACAGCGTCTGATTTCGCAGTTTTATTTTGAAGGCGATACGCTGATTGACACCTGTCCGATTTTAAAAACCATTCCATCTGAAGATCAGCGTCGTGCCTTGATCGCACTGGAAGATAAAAACAATTTCATTGAAGCAGATAGCCGTTATTACCGCTTTGATATTCATCTGCGTGGTCGTCGTGCGACTTATTTTGAAAATGATTTGACATAAGGGAGACATACGATGAATGCATGGAATTTTCAGGAATTGAAAGAGACCCCATCACAAACCGGCGGTCCTTATGTGCATATCGGCTTATTACCACAACAGGCCAATATTGAAGTATTTGAGCATAACTTCGATAACCAGTTAGTCAATGAGCAGACGCAAGGGCAACGGATTCGTCTGGAAGGTCAGGTGTTTGACGGACTCGGTTTGCCATTAAGAGATGTGTTACTGGAAATCTGGCAGGCAGATGCCAATGGGGTTTATCCAAGTCAGGCGGATACCCAAGGCAAAACTGCCGACCCACATTTTCAAGGATGGGGACGTACAGGTGCCAATTTTGAAACAGGCTTCTGGAGTTTTCATACGGTAAAACCGGGCGCTGTTGCCGGTCGTAAAGGCTCAATTCAGGCACCACATATTGCAGTCGCAGTTTTTGCACGTGGCATTAATATCGGTTTGCACACCCGTATCTATTTTGATGATGAGGTGGATGCCAATGCCAATGATCCAGTGCTGAACAGCATTGAGTGGGCAGTACGTCGCCAGACTTTAATCGCCAAACGCAGTGACGTGGATGGTGAAGTAGTCTATCGCTTTGATATCCGTATTCAGGGTGATGATGAGACCGTGTTCTTTGATATTTAGATATTTCTTTTAAATGTCTTCGTTTCAGCGATGGGCTGATCATGGAATTAATTGATTCCTGAAATTGGAAATACTCCTCATTTTGAACCGGTGAGGAGCAATCAAAAAATGAAATGAGAACTCGGCAAGACCGCAGAGTTGCAAAAAATTTATTAAGGACGATACAGATGAAAATGAAAACACTGGCAGCAGTAATGTTGCTTGTTAGCCCCTTATTGATGGTTCAAACAGCACAAGCGCAAGATCATCAGCAAAAGCAGGTTGAATTATCTGAGCTGGCAAAGCTGCCTGTGAAAACCATTGTGCCCATTACGGCCAAAACCAGAGAGCAGGCCATTGCTCAGGCAAAAGTGATTGCAGCCAATGCGGATGCCGATCTTGCGGAGTTTCGGATTGATTTACTCAATTTTGCCAGTGATCGCAAGCAGGTGATTGCCTTAGGCCATGAGCTCAAACAGATATTAGGCACTAAACCGCTGATCGCCACGATTCGTACCCATAACGAAGGTGGGCAATTAACAATAAGTGATGCAGATTATGGCAAGACCTATCAAGCGTATTTACAGCAGCCATTTATGGACATGCTGGATGTGGAAATGTTCCGTGATCATCAAATTGTAAAGAATACGGTCAAATTAGCTCATGCGAAAAAAGTACTGATCGTCATGTCCAATCACGACTTCCAGAAAACGCCACCCGAGTCTGAGATTATCAAGAGGTTACTTAAACAGGATGAGTTAGGCGCCGATATTCTGAAAATTGCAGTCATGCCGCAAAACAAACAGGATGTATTTACCCTCATGAATGCGACCTTGAAAGTCAGTCAACAGTCTAAAAAACCATTACTGACCATGTCGATGGGCAAACTGGGCACGATTTCCCGCATCGCCACTGCCAACATGGGCGGTAGCTTTAGCTTTGGCATGATTGGTGAAGCATCTGCACCCGGCCAGATTGATGTGACCCAACTGAAACAGTTTTTAAAAACGGTTCAGCCTACACAATAATTTAAAAAGGATGTTTAGACATGAAAACAATTTACTTACGTTTAAGTACTTTAGCCATCGCTATGGCAGTTTCGGGTTGGGCAGCAGCAGAAACGTATATTGTTGATCGTTATCAGGATGATGCGGATAAAGGTTCTTTGCGCTGGGCAATTGAGCAAGCCAACAGCAAGCCGACTGAAGCCAGCGAGATTCTGATTCAGGCAGTCGGCAAAGCGCCTTATGCCATTAAGGTCAACAGTCCATTACCTGAGATCAAAGCACCGGTAAAAATTATCGGAACGCAATGGGCAAAAACAGGGGAGTTTATTGCAGTCGATGGATCGAATTATATTAAAGGAACGGGTGTTGAAGCCTGTCCTGGTGCAGTTGAAGGGCAGTTCGGAACCAATGTCCGTACCACGACTTTACCGGGCATCGTGTTACGTGACATCAATGGCGTCACCATCCAAGGTTTGGAAATCCGTCATTTCTGTATTGGAATTTTAATGAACCGTGCCAGCAATAACCTGATTCAAAATAACCGCATCATGCATAACTATGGCGGCGCAGGGGTAATGTTGACTGGAGACGATGGCAAGGGCAATCCAACAGCGACCACCACCAATAACAACAAAGTATTGAATAACTATTTTCAGGACAATGGCGATGGTCTTGAACTGACCCGTGGTGCAGCATTCAATTTGGTTGCCAATAACCATTTTATTTCTACGGCAGCCAATCCTGAACCATCACAAGGGATTGAAATCTTGTGGGGCAATGACAATGCAGTCGTCGGCAATAAATTTGAAAACTATTCGGATGGCCTACAGATCAACTGGGGCAAACGCAACTACATTGCCTATAACGAACTGACCAATAACTCCAACGGTTTTAACCTGACGGGTGATGGCAACATTTTTGACAGCAATAAGGTACACGGCAACCGGGTTGGCATTGCCATTCGTTCCGAGAAAGATGCCGATGCACATATCACATTGACTAAAAACCAAATCTGGAATAATGGTAAAGAGATTAGACGTTGTGAAGCAGGCGGCAGCTGCGTACCGAATCAACGTGTCGGCGCGATTATTTTTGACATTCCAGGACTGGAACATGCGCATTTTGTAGGATCTCGCGGTCATGGCGTCAAGATTGATCCTGCAAACTTGCAGAAGACCTGCAAGCAGGCCAATGAGCAAGGCTGTAATGCTCAACCTAACCAAAATATTCAGGCACCGAAATTAAGCTTGTCCAAAGGACAAATTGTAGTCGAAGTTAAAGCGCAGCCGAACCAGCGTTATCAGGTCGAGTTTTTTGGAAACTCATCGGCAAATTCAAATGAAGCCGAGTTTTATTTAGGTTCGGCGATTGCTGCCACCAATGCGCAAGGAATAGCGACGCTGACTTGGAAACCAACAGCACAAGTTGCTTCAGTGACAGCAAATATTACGGATCGTTTGGGTGCAACGTCTGAACTCAGTTCAGCTGTAAAACTGAAATAAACGGCAAGGAGGCTGAATATGAATTCGAATGCATTTTTGCTCAAGATGAGCTGTCTGGCTGTGGCGCTATGTGCTGCTCAATCTGCTTTTGCGGATCAGCCCTGGTCACAGGATCGTCAATGGCTCCTCGGCGACTGGAATGGCCAGCGCCAGCAACTGGAAAAAGAGGGCTATAAATTTAACCTCAATGTCATGAACCAGACAGCAACAGTGCTGGACGGTCTGGACCATCATCCCACCAAAAATGCCAATCAGGTGGCATTGGGTGCAAATTTTGATTTGGCTAAAATTGCGGGATTACCCAACACGACAGCCGCTCTCACCGTGACCAAACGGGATGGACGTAATATTGCCAGCAATATTGGCATGAACGGTAGTCCAACGGAAATCTATGGGCGCGGCAATATCTGGCGCTTGACGCAAGCATGGATTAAAACAGGATTTCTGGACAATACCCTACAGTTTAAGCTTGGGCGTATGGGCATGTCCGAGGACTTTAATGGCTCACACTGTAATTTCCAGAGTCTGATTTTATGTGGTGGCCAAGTGGGCAAGAGTCAGGGCGACGTCTGGTATAACGGTCCGGTGAGTGGCTGGGCTGTAAATGTTAAATACCAGTTTCTGCCTGAATGGACCTTTGGTGTGGGCGTTTATGAAAATAATCCCGAAAATACTGAAGTGAAGGACAATGCCAATTTCAACCTGTCTACGGATCGGGCCAAAGGTGTCCTGATTCCAGTCGAATTGGCTTGGAAAACCAACAAATTAAACGGCTTGGCGGGCGAGTATAAAGTTGGCGGTTTCTGGAGTAGTCATGGCTATGACCGGGTTGATGCACAAGCAGGACAAGATCCAAAGTCGGCCATCTGGCTGAATACCCAGCAACAGTTGAGCAGCAATGCCACGGATTCAAAGGGTGGTTTATATGGCGCCGTGAATCTGGTCTGGAACAACGATAAAACCGCCAATATTTCTGATACCCAGCAAATCGCCTTCTGGTACAAGGGAGCCTTGCCATCACGACCGGCCGACCAGATCGGTTTCGGGGTGGGGCGTTATAAATTTAACGACCAGATCCTTGCCAATCATGATCGTGATGATGAGATGAATGTTGAACTGAACTATGTTTACAACTATTCCCCAGCCGTAATGTTACGTCCCAATATCCAGTATGTTTATCAGCCAAGGGGTAATCCGTCTCGTGATAATGTCTGGGTAGCCGGTATTTCAGTTGGGCTGAATTTCTAATACAGGAGTATGACAGATGTCTGAATCTTCAAGCTCGCATACCATGCTGAAAATATGGTGTTTTATTCTGGGGCTGGTTTTATTGCTGACCGGACTGTTTTTTACAGTCGGTGGGGTAAAGCTGGCGACTTTAGGTGGATCATGGTATTTCGTGATTTCAGGTGCCCTTACGCTGATCGCTGCACTTTATATTTTCAGGAAAAAAGCGCTCGGTGTCTGGTTATTTACCCTGGTATTTGCGGGAACAATCGTCTGGTCGTTGTTTGATGCAGGGCTGGAGTTCTGGCCTTTATTTTCTCGACTGATGTTTCCAGCAGGCTTATTTGCGGCCCTGATGTTTACTTTACCTGCCATTCGTCGTTATCAATTTCAACCGAGTGCGGATTTACCTGCTTATGGTCTTGGAATATTGACAGTGATTGGTATGGTGATAGGTCTTTATCAGATGTTCCAGCCACATCCAACCGTCACTGCGTCGGGTCAGGCATTACCGCTAATCCCGGTAAAAACCGATATGAAGAAGAGCAACTGGCAGCATTATGGTCAGGATGCAGGGGGGAGCCGTTTTGCGGCACTGGATCAGATTACACGTGATAATGTGCATCAGTTGAAAGAAGTCTGGCGTTTCCGTACCGGTGATTTCACCACAGGTTCAGGCAATGGTGCAGAAGATCAGATGACCCCGCTACAAGTCGGCAACAAGATTTTCCTGTGTACCCCGCATAACAATATTTTTGCCTTGGCAGCGGACTCCGGTAAACAACTCTGGAAAGCAGAAGTCAATTCCAAGTCAGATGCATGGGAACGTTGCCGTGGTGTAGCTTATTTTGACTCAACGCAAGCGCTGGTTCAGCCGACGCTGGCTGGAGCGACACCGGTAAAAGCGGTGGCAAACAATACTTCATGCTTACGTCGTGTCTATACCAATACACCGGATGGTCGTTTAATTGCCGTCAATGCAGATACGGGTGAACGTTGTAAAGACTTTGGGGTAGAAGGCACCGTTGACTTGCTCAAAGGCTTGGGTGAGGGAACCACAGCACCACGTTTTGAAGTGACTTCAGCACCAACCATTGCGGGTACGGTAATTGTCGTCGGTAGCCGTATTGCCGATAATTTTGCAGCAGATATGCCTGGTGGTGTAATTCGTGCATACGATGTGATTACAGGTGAATTACGTTGGGCCTTTGATCCACGCAATCCTGATCCAAACTATGTGTTGAAGGATGGAGAAACCTATAAACGTAGTTCTGCCAACTCTTGGGCAGCGATGTCTTATGATCCGCAGATGAACACGGTATTTTTGCCAATGGGTAGCTCATCTGTCGATGTATGGGGCGGTAACCGTCAACCACTGGATCACAAATACAACTCATCCGTACTGGCTTTAGATGCGACCACAGGTCAGGAAAAGTGGGTCTATCAAACAGTTCATAATGATTTATGGGATTTTGATTTGCCAATGCAGCCTAGTCTGGTCGATTTCCCGATGAAGGATGGCAGCAACAAACCTGCTGTGGTAATTGGAACCAAATCCGGCCAGTTCTTTGTACTGGATCGTGTAACCGGGCAGCCATTAACCAAGGTGGTTGAGCAAGCGGTGAAACCTGCGGATATTCCGGGGGAACAATACAGCCCAACACAGCCACGTTCAGTCGAAATGCCGCAGATTGGTAATCAGACCATAACGGAATCTGATATGTGGGGCGCCACACCATTTGACCAGCTCATGTGTCGTATTAACTTTAAATCGATGCGTTATGAAGGTTTATTCACTGCACCGGGTACCGATAAATCATTGAGCTTCCCGGGTTCTCTAGGCGGTATGAACTGGGGCAGTATTGCCTTTGATCCAAGCCATCAATATATGTTCGTCAATGACATGCGTTTGGGCTTATGGATTCAGTTAATTAAACAGACGCCGGAAGATCTGGCAGTTCAGGCCAATGGTGGTGAAAAAGTGAATACCGGTATGGGCGCCGTACCAATGAAAGGAACCCCATACAAAGTCAATAAAGACCGCTTCTGGTCGAAATTGATGATTCCTTGCCAAAAACCGCCGTATGGCACCATTACTGCAGTAGATATGAAAACGCGTCAGGTTGCATGGCAAGTGCCAATGGGAACGGTAGAAGATACTGGCCCGATGGGAATCAAAATGGGCCTGCCTGTTCCAATTGGTATGCCAACCATTGGCGGTCCAATGGCAACTCAAGGTGGTTTGGTATTCTTTGCGGCGACTCAAGATTATTACTTGCGTGCACTGGATTCATCTTCGGGCAAAGAGCTTTGGAAAGCGCGTTTACCTGTCGGTAGCCAAGGTACACCGATCAGCTATGTGTCACCGAAATCAGGTAAGCAGTATGTGCTGATTACTGCAGGTGGTGCGCGTCAATCGCCTGATCATGGAGACTATGTGATTGCGTATAGCCTGAACTAAAGCTTTTTTAATCGATAGTAATAAAAAAACGGCAATCCTCGGTGATTGCCGTTTTTCATTTAGATATCCAGATCATTTTTTAACAAATGCTATTGAAAGCTTCACACAGCATAATTGGCATATTCATTGCTTTATTTAGGATATCTGGTCTGACCAGTCAGACAATGCCTTAAATTGGAGCAGCGATGCAACTTGAAACATTTAATCAACTCGATCCAGAGAGAGCAGCAGGTGTTTTACAGGCCTGTGTGCATATCCCGGACTGGATTGCTGAACTGCTACAGCAACGTCCTTATCCAGCTAAAGAGCAACTTTATCAGGCTGCAGTGACACAAGCGCAGGCATGGTCCTGGCCTGAAATTTCTGTAGCTTTGGCGCAACATCCCCGCATTGGCGAGAAAAAAGCAGCAGCAGTTTTGTCTGAGAAAGAGCAGCATTTTTCCCAACTTGAACAAGCTCAGGTTGAAACGGATGCTGTGCTGCAACTGGCGCTATATCAGGGCAATTTAGATTACGAGCACAAATTTGGGCATATTTTTCTGATCCGTGCGGCGGGCCGCTCTGGTCAGCAAATCTTGTCCGAATTGCAACGTCGCTTACTCAATACGGTCGAACAAGAGCAAGTCGAAGTAAAACAACAGTTGGCTGAAATTGCCTTGATTCGTTTAGAACAGGAGATTCAATAATGGCGGGGATCAGCACACATATTTTAAATGCAGCACTGGGGCAGCCAGCACCTCAGGTATTGGTGAAACTCTATCAGGAAATCAATCATCAATATGTTTTGCAGGATAAACAGTTGACGGATTCGGATGGCCGTATTCCTGCTTTCAGGGTCGAAGCATTTATCCCAGCCAATTATCAGTTGATTTTTGAAGTAGGGGATTATTTTCAGACTTTGAACACAGCCAGTTTCTATCCAAGCGTCTGTATCGATTTTAAGGTCACTGATACGCAACAGCATTACCACGTGCCTTTATTGATCAGTCCATTTTCCTATTCAACTTATCGCGGTAGCTAAATCAACTTAAACAATGTGGACCTTATGAATCTAATTTGAGGAATTAACCATGCATCAAGACAACACATCTACAGAACGAGAGGCGCTGATCTCGGCAGAACATCAATATTTAGGCATGAATAAAAACATTTTATATGGTTTGCAGCATGTGTTGACGATGTATGGTGGAATTATTGCACCCCCATTGATTATTGGAGCTGCTGCAGGACTGGAGGCTTCAGAAATTGGATTGCTGGTGGCTGCTGCCTTGTTTGTAGGGGGCTTGGCGACGGTGTTGCAAACCCTGGGTCTCAAGCATTTCGGAGCAAAATTACCGATTGTTCAAGGCGTTTCTTTTGCAGGTGTTGCGACCATTCTGGCAATTGTCAGCACCGGTGGCGGGTTAGCCTCTGCCTTTGGTGCCGTAATCGTTGCTTCCCTCATTGGTTTATTGCTGACACCATTTTTCGCCAAAATCATCCGCTTTTTTCCACCCGTCGTAACCGGTTGTGTGATTACCATGATTGGTATTTCACTGCTGCCTGTGGCGATCCGCTGGATTATGGGGGGTAATCCCAAAGCTGAGAACTGGGGCGATCCGGCTAATGTCGGTCTGGCGGTGATGACGCTGGCGATTGTGATTATCTTCAGCATGTTGCGTAGTCAGATGCTCCGTCGGCTCGCGATTCTGGTTGCCATTATTCTAGGTACTGTGCTCGCCTATGCGGCAGGATTTACCGATTTTTCAAAGGTCAGTACAGGTCCGGTTTTTGCATTTCCAAGTTTCTTCCATTTTGGTTCGCCTGTATTTGAGTTTTCTGCCATTCTTTCCATGACGATTGTGACTTTGGTGATTATGACCGAAACCACCGCCGATATTATTGCCATCGGTGAAATTGTTGGAAGCAAGGTTGATTCGAAACGTATAGGCGACGGTTTACGTGCCGATATGTTATCGAGCGCCATTTCTCCGATCTTTGGTTCATTCATGCAAACAGCTTTTGCCCAAAATGTCGGGCTGGTTGCCATGACGGGCATTAAAAGCCGTTTTGTGGTGGCGACTGCAGGAGGAATCTTGATTATCCTCGGCTTATTGCCCATCGTGGGGCGGCTGGTGGCATCAATTCCAATGCCCGTTTTAGGTGGTGCTGGCATCGTGTTATTCGGTACGGTTGCCGCCAGTGGTATACGTACCTTAGCCAAAGTGGATTATAACGATCATAAGAATCTGATTATTGTGGCCACTTCACTGGCTATCGGCATGATTCCTATCGTCAATCAGGAATTCTATGCACAATTTCCAACATGGGTAAAAACCTTATTGCATTCAGGTATTAGCTCAGCCTGTATTACCGCTATCTTACTCAACATCATTTTTAACCATTTACCGTTCACTAAAAAAACAGTGGAAGTAGCAAGCTTGCCTGTAAATTCAGGGCATTGATCATCGCGGGTTCAGGGTCGAATATTTAGTCTGAATCCCGCTTTTTACCTGCACATTATTCAAAGTTGCTTATTCAAGCTTGAATAGGTCAAGGGGAGTTTTTGTCTTGAAAAAGCCAGAAACAGGATTTTTAAAAGCCAAAAGTGATTTTTTAAATCAAATCTTACGGGGAATTTTATGAGAAGTTTTAAATTAAAATCAGCCATACTCGTGCTCGTGATGAGCCCAGCCATACAGGCGTGGGCAACGGATACCAGCCTGAATCATCTATTGAACCTGCAACAGGATTGTCAGGTGAACGATCAACTGGCTGCGGCTTTTGCCTGTGGCAGCCTGCATGGTGCAGTGAAATCAACCTATTACTCACTCAATAATGCTTATTTTGTGGATAATCTGAATCAGGATACGGCTGTCATCGGTGGCTATATCAAATACGAAACAGCGCCTTTTTATGGGGTGCAGGCAGGAATTGGCTATGATATTCAGCGACGTTTAGATGAGAAAGATTATAAGGCTGAAGTCGATGAACTCAAGGAAGATGGTGATGGTTTAGCAGAAGCCTATCTGACATGGAAAAATGATTTGGCTCGGGTGACCGTCGGGAATCAGCGTCTCAATTTACCGTTTATGGGGGATTATGCAGACCGCCGTGTCTTGATGTTTTTATATCAGGCCGCCGATGTCCAGTTCGGAGACAATAACGATTTCTTGCGCCTGACCAAAGTCAATAAATATAAAAGTTATGGCGAAGATGAGTTTACAAAAAGCGCTCGTCAGAACTCGAATCTGCAAACCGATGGGGTTTGGTCAGTGGGTGTTGGGAAACGTTTTCACTTAGCCGACGATCGAAGCTTAAAAACCCAGTTGTGGTATCAAAGTTATGATGATTATACCCGTCTGATTTATACACAAGCGGATCTGGCAATGCCAAAACTTAAATATGCCCCTGAGTTTTCACTGCAATATATGTCTGGCAAAGATCAGGGCAAAGCACTGGCAGGTGAGGTGAACAGCCAGATTTTTGGTGCACAGGCAGCAGTTAAGGTCTTGCCTGTAGCCACTTTAAAAGTTGCATATAACTATATTAAACCAGATCGTGAAAGTTATCTGAATGGTGCACTGTTAACGCCGTATGCCGCCAAAACCTCTTCAGGTGAAATTTTTGCCCAGCCTTTTTTTACCAGTACTCAGGATTTAGGTGCGGGCAATGCTTTGATGTTGTCCTTAGAGGGTAAACTAACAGATCAAGTGATTGCAGGGGCACGTTATTCATTTATGGATTTAAAGGAAGCAGAGCATGTGGTCAGCCGAAACCAATCTGAATATATGCTATTCGGTATTTATAATTTTACAGGGGCGCTAAAAGGTTTCAGTATCAGTAATTTTGCAGGGATTCAGACTTCCCCACGTTATGACAAGAACTTCTTGCAGAACCGTTTGACACTGAGTTATAAATTTTAAGCAATGAGTTCAACATCGAATGCATATTCTCGTCGGGATATGCATTTTTTGTGGACTGCAACATAAGACGAAAAAAAGCCCCCTAGAAAGGGGGGGAGTTAAAAACAAAAAGACTTAATCCAGTGGATTACCGATAATATTACTGATGATGCCTTGCATGATGTGTGACCCTTGCTCCTGATAGAGCGATTGATACCATTCTTCAGTCACCTGAGGATCTTTCATATGGGTGACATCACAACGTTTACGTGCTCTCAAGACCATTTCTCGTGTACGTTCATTACGTTTGTTTTGATAACGCGCCAAAGCATCTTCCAGACCGAAGGTATTGATTTGCAAGGCACGGGCGAGATATATCGCATCTTCCATGGCCTGGCAGCCACCTTGGCCAATATCTGGTGTGGTGCTATGTGCTGCATCACCTAACAGCACCACACGTCCTTTGTAAAAGTCCATAAAAGGTTCAATATCATGGATTTCGACACGATTGGTTTTTTGCTCATCTAAATGTTCAATCAGTTTTTGTACAGGTTCACACCAGCCGCTAAAATGAGTTTTGAGATCTTGCTTATAGTATTCACGTCGATTTTCCAGTCCTGCCTCTAAGGGGACATCAAAGAAGAAATAAAAACGATTTTGGGCCACCGGCATCAGTGACACACGTTTGCCTTCGCCGATATAAGTGGTCCATTGCATGGCAGGCGCAATGGCTTCATCAATATTAACCAGACCGTTCCAATTGACATAACCCGCATAGCGGCGTTCGACTTGATAGCCCAGTACAAATTGTCGGGTGAGAGAATGTGTACCATCTGCACCAATCAGTAAATCAGCCCGAACTTGTGAGCCATCCTGAAAATGAATGGTGACCTCATCTTGATGGCTTTCAATCGCCGTCATTTTCATGCCCAGTTTGATATCTGCCAGACCAAATTGCTGCATTAATAAATGTTGTAGATCGGCCCGGGCGACCGGATAGGCACGTTGCCCGACTTCTTTATATAAAGGAGATAAGCTAAATTGAGTCATGGTTTGTTGGCTCAGTCCATCGACATAGGCCAAAGACTCCATTTGCCCGCCGAGAGCCTTAATTTGATCGGTTAGGCCTAGATAATTCAGGCACTTGACTCCATTTGACCAAAGTGAAATGGCTGCACCGACAGGTAATATTTCGGCTGCCTGTTCATAGATCGTGACTTGATGTCCAAATTTTTTTAACGCGATACCAGCAGTCAAACCGCCCATACCTGCACCTACAATCGCAATATTCATCGTTCAGACCCTAAAGATATAAATAAGTTTCTAAACAGTTCTAAGCGAGAAGTGTGCCAATTTTATCAACTGGTTTTACTGGTCATACCAGATGGTTTGCTTTATTAAAAAGCATAAAAGGGAAGGCTGCATGGATATGGTTCAAGGCATGGGGCAAAGTGGTGCAGATTTAATTTTCATACTTAGATTGAGCTGTTATGCCGAGCAAAGTACACACCCGCACGTTGCGCAGCACCAATAATATGCGCTTGCATGGCTTTTTCAGCCGCAGCTGCATCCTGATTAAATAAGGCTTGCAGAATGAATTCATGTTCCTGAATGGTTTTAAATGCCAGATTCGGCTGGACAAAAGGCAGGATCTGGCTTTTTTTAATCCATTCGGTATGCATCTTAAGTGTTTGAATAATCGACTGATTATGACTAAGTTCAATAATATGCTGATGAAAGGCATAATCTGCCTCAGAGGCGGCCTGCCAGTTCTGTGCCTGAATTGCAGAGGCTAGTGACTGGTAATGTTGCTGTAAGGTCGACTTATCCTGTTCAGTTAAATATTCGCAGGCCAACAGCGCACAAAAACCTTCCAGTACGTAGCGTAATTGATAGAAATCCTTGAGAGAAACACGGTGTTCGCCGTCCCATTGTTCGGCGGCCTGACTATGTTGTGAAATCACATAAACCCCTTTACCCGCCTTGATTTCCAATAATCCTAAAGCGGCAAGACGGGTGAGGGCCTCGCGTAACGAAGCACGGCTGATGCCCAACTGGAGGGCAAGATCACGTTGTGAGGGTAAGGCAGAACCGACAGGATAGGTATTCTGTTGAATGCGTTGATGAATTACTTCCACCGCTTGCTCAGTCACCTGAGATGATTTTCCATTGAGCAGAGCTTGTGGACTCATAAGCAACACGCCTTAAAGATCAAAATAAACAGTTTGATTCTACACAAAATTCATCTTTTTGTTGGTGCTGTCGATCAAAAATCGCTATATTTTTAACAACAGGTCAGACCAGTTGGACTGGATTTTGCATAATAGAATAGAAATTAAACCTTCAGGAACGATCAATGACAGTGCATGTTGCTAAAACCGTAGCTTTACCGACCCATTTGCAAGCATTAACCAATCTCGCTGATGCCAGAATTGGTGCAAATATTGTGAGTTGTTCCGATGAGTTTTTTGCAGAAGCTGCAAGAATGTTGCAAAGTGCACCCGCTCAATTCATTGAAGGAAAATATGATGATCACGGTAAATGGATGGATGGTTGGGAGACCCGCCGTAAGCGTGAGTCTGGCTATGACTGGTGTATTGTTCGTTTAGGTGTAACGGGGATTGTATCTGGATTTGATATTGATACCTCATTCTTTACAGGCAATTATCCGGCATCTGCTTCTATTGAGGGCTGCTATGCACCAGATAATCAATTGGAAGGGATCAGCTGGACTGCTTTATTAGAAAACTCGGTTTTATCTCCGGATCAGCATCATTTCTTTGATTGCTCAGCACAGAAAATCACGCATATTCGCATTAATATTTTCCCTGATGGTGGGATTGCACGTTTAAGAGCGTATGGCCGTGTGCTGCTCGAACATGTCGATACAACCCGGCAGATGGACTTGATTGGTTTAAAAAATGGCGGGCGTATTGTGGCCTTTAGCGATGCGCATTTTGGTCATCCGAATAATTTGCTCAGTCCGGATCGTGGGCTAAATATGGGCGATGGTTGGGAAACAAAACGTCGCCGTGCGCCAGGTTTTGACTGGTGCATTATTGCTTTGGGACAATCTGGATTCGTTGAAAAAATTGAAGTCGATACCGCATTTTTTAAAGGCAATTTCCCCGCATTTTGTTCGATTCAAGCCGCTTATATTGAAAATGCAACCGATGCACAACTGATTCCGCAAAGTATGTTCTGGCCATTTCTATTGGAACAGCAGCCTTTGACCATGGACCATATTCATGAATATGTTGCAGAAGTACTGCAACATCAAAAAGTGAACTATATCCGCGTCAATATGATTCCCGATGGTGGGATTAGCCGGATTCGTTTATGGGGAAAAGTAGTTGAATAAGTTAAATTATATTATTTAGTACGATTGTACGATCTCATAAATTGGCTGTTTATAAGCTGATTTTTATATAGGTGTTATCTTACTTTTCAAGGATGATGAGCTGTGAAACAGCGTAAGGCAAAAATCTTTCGCAGCTTTACCGCTGCTCATTGGCTGATGGTACGTCCTTGATACCACAGCCAAACAGGCGGCATCCATGCCGCCAACCACGATAGTGAAATATTACTATAATTTTCATTTAGATAAGTGAGATTTGAGCTGATATTTCTTTGTATTAAAGAGAATGGCTATGTGTGAGAAAACTATTGTAATCCAGCCTTTAACTCAGGACAGTTTTGCTGCTTTTGGTGAGGTCATTGAAAAGAGCGGCAAAGACTTTATCCCGATTAATCAGGGACTCACTGAGCGTTATCACGCCTTATCACTGGCACAAATTTCAGGTGATCATGTTGCTGTTGGGATGAGCATTTTTCACAATTTATTTGCAACTCAGATTCCATTTCAAATTGAGATGCTGGAACGACATCCTTATGGTTCACAGTCCTTTATTCCTTTACAGCAGCAGAAATTTATTATTGTTGTGGCACTGCCTTTGGATCAGGATCGTCCCGATGAACAAAGGATTTATGCATTTATGAGTAACGGACAACAGGGAATTACTTATCATCAAGGGGTATGGCACCATCCTTTAATTACTTTGGAAGCCAATAGTGATTTTCTCGTGGTTGATCGGATTGGTGGCGGCAGTAATTGTGATGTCCACCATTTATCTCAGGTTCGCTGGATCACTGAAGCTTTAGTACAGTCAGAGATCGTCAATCTCTGACTGTACAAGTTTTATAAAAAGAAGATATGTACTTTAAAATATTGGAAGGTTGTTCATTTTAATCTAGAATTCTTGATCGTAAGAATATTCGCGTATCTTTATTATTTTCTAATTAAGATTTTTATATAAAACATAAATATTGATTTTCTATGTCAACAAAACGTTATGTAGCAAGAGAATTGCTTGAGCAGCACACAAAGCAAAAGAAGCAAGAAAAATTAGAACAAAGACGTTTGGCGCTTGAACAACAAGCTAAAGTAAAAAGAAAAGCGAAATTACAGATTGCTTTTTGGATTATCTTATTTGTTTTACCCTTATTTTTATTTCCAGCATATCCACGCAATCAGTGGCAGTATGAGATTTATCGTTATATTACAGAGCAGATGTTGATTACGGTGGGGACTAAAGGTCCATTGCCATTTTTTACTATTCTTTCAAGTATTTATTGTACTATTTTAACTTTTGTCGCGGGCTGTTACATGTGCCTGTTATTTATTAAGAAAGTAGGCATGAACAAGGCGTTTCAGGAAAAAATTTATAGTAAGTTTTTTCAGGCTGAGTTTGAGGCATCGAAGAAATATCCGTGGCTGGAGAAGCCATGGATTAAAAAAACGATTGTTTCAGGGATATTTTTATTCTGCTTTATCATGGGGATGGGCCATTTTCTTTTGGAAAATATCTCCTTTCAGGATGGTAGTCGTAGAGGTGCACTTATCCAGTTAGGTTATAATTATCGGATTGGTGTACTTTTTTGGGAAAGTATGTTTAGTGTCTTTACTATATTCCCATTTTTTTATTTTGGTTTTTTATTTATTTATCTTGTTAACTATTTTTTCCGAGGATTAGGCACTGGAAAAATTATTGTTCCCCAAAAAGTGGTACCTAAAAGAACCAAGAAGAGATCACGGAAAAAATAAATCGATAATTTTTAATGGTAGACAGAGACCATCTGCCTCTGTCTACAAGGAATCAACGATTAATATTTCCCTTTAAAATTCGCACTGATGCGTTGTTTTAAATATTCCTTCGCTGTAATTGCTGGATATTTCTGTTGTGGACTTTCAATCAGCACATCTTCATTGGCTTGGCAGAAGAATGCCAGACTATAACGCGGCCCTTGATATTCATCTGCTTCCGGATTTTTGACCCGATGGAAATTAGAAGGTAATTGGTCATCACTCCAACGCATCAGCATATCGCCAATATTACAGGTGATCACATCATCTCGTGGTTCGATACTGGTCCATTGTTGCTGTTCCATATCTTTACCTGGGCACACTTGCAGACCACCTTGACCATTACGTTGAAACAACAAGGTTAAACAATCAAAATCGGTATGTGCGCCTGCACGCCATAGCCCCAATTGATCTTTTAAAGCAGGATCAATGGCATAGTAATGCAACATTCTTAAAGTACTTTGATAGCTGTCTTGTTCCGGATCATGCGCCAGCGTAAAGAAATTATCGGCAAAACCCAGTTTATAAGCGAAACAGGAAAGTATTTTCATACCCACTTGCCAGCAGGCCTGTTCAAATTCAAGCATGGTATTTTTAAAGTCAGGTAGCTCTTGCTCGGTTGGATAAAGTCCGTCCATACGTGGGCGAGTGATTTGGTAGGATTCTTTCTGGTCTGGGGTACTGGTTGATGGACGAACCTGCGCCTTACTTTCCCAACCTCCATTGCGATTGAGCGGGTAACGCGCTTTGACAGGTTCAGGTAGAGCAAAAAACTGTTGTGTCATGTCAAATGCAGTTTGGATTTGCTCAAGTGGAATACCATGATGCGAGACCTGAAAAAAACCAATATCCGTTGCTGCTGCCCAAAGCTGTTCGGCAATTTCAAATTTACGTTGTTCAAAGTTGGATAAATCAATCACTCGAACTTCACGTTCAAAGGTCTCTTGACCTAAAGCGCCCATACGCGCTTCTTTTTGCAGTTCTTCTAAGCTGTAGTCATTTTCCGCTAATGCAGACATGTTGGCGCTATTCATATTTCAACCTCATCTTCTGGATAAACCGTGACCCAATCAAATGAATTGAAAGAGACGGGGTCACATTCAAAAAAAAGCTTCATTCCCTTCAAAAGATCGTTCTGATGAAGAGCCTAAGCTGATTTCTGAGCAATGACCCACATAACAGCCGATGTGACTGACTATGCTGAACGCTTCTACTCTGACATAAAGGATGAAGCAGTTTTTGTGCCAGTTTATAAAGTGAAATACAATGATGTTAAAATCGGCCTGAATTTTGAGCTATGTTGAATGGTTTAATTCACACTGCGTAAAATTAATTCAATGGTTAAGCTATCTGCAAGAAAGGACAGTAATGAGCGTATTTAATCGGCATACAGTGAATTGTCCACCATTTGGAAGATTGAAATATGGCAGTGCACATTGGCTGGGAGAAGTTGAACTTGGGGCATTTGAAGGGATGCTTAGGGTTATTGTTCGAGCAAAGCGTGATGGTCCAACAGATGCGCAGATTGCAGCAATGGCTCGTTTGCTTTCTGATATCGCGTCCATCAAGGCATTGGCAAGTAAGGCAATGGTTGATGTTTTTGAGGATTGTGAACTTCTTCCAAGCGACTTTGGTTCTGATGTGCATCATATCTGGCAGTATCTTTCCCCTTGTGAAATAGAGGTTTCCGATGAAAACTATTTTGGTGGTGAAGATAATCGGATCAATATAATGATTATCTTTGAGTCATCACAACATTTGGATTTTTTACCCGCTATAGTGACGATTGATGGATACTTCGAGGAATGTGTGTCGGGAACTTGATGGCAACTTTTACCCTGTTTCAGAACAATTGTTGATATGCAACATGGCTATTTAAAACATCCATTTGTGCAGTAGGTAGTTCATTTAAGGTGCAACTGCACGTACTGAATGCACTATTAAACTGCACTCAACACCAAAGACTCAATACAGTCTATTCATCTTAGAACAATTAAAAATAAATCCGACCTAGAGAATTACCAACAAAAACAAGGTGAAATCAATCTTGGCACAGAGCTTGCTAAATCATGATTGAGTATAAGCGGTCAGTATGGCAAACATACGGGACATTGCTCTACAGCGTTTGCTGTTCCTCTTTCGGGGACAAAGCCAATTGATTTGGCTTTGAGAGAAATGTGTAGCTTATACATTGATTACCCCCCTAAAAAGAATAGCAAGATGAATCCATACAGATTTAGGGGTCTTATTTATGAATATTCAGCACTATGTAGGCAAAGGGCGACGTACTGTAATTGCGGGCGCGTTATTGGGACTAGGCACAGTTATCAGCTCAACTAGTTTTGCAGCCGATAAACTTGTTTTACAAACCACATGGTATGCGCAAGCCGAGCAAGGTGGATATTATCAGGCACTGGCACAGGGAATTTATAAAAAATACGGACTTGATGTCGATATCAAAATCGGCGGGCCACAAGTCAATAACATGAGCTTATTATTGTCCAAGCGAGCCGATATTATTATTAATTATGATCTACAGGTCTTAAAAGGCATCGAAAGCAACTTTCCCATCAAAGCGGTGGCAGCACCATTCCAGTTTGATCCGCAAGGTGTACTAACCCATAGCGATGTAAAGTCTTTGGCCGATCTGAAAGGCAAAACCATTCTGGTCTCGACCAGTGGACAAGCAAGCTGGTGGCCTTGGTTAAAAGGCAAATATAAATTAGATGTAGCACAAGCTCGCCCGTATACCTTCAATATGCAGCCTTTTTTAGCAGGCAAAAATGTAGTCCAGCAAGCCTATGCCACATCTGAGGTTTTTCAGGCCAAAAAAGCAGAACCTTCGAGTCATTTCTTTTTATTTGCTGATGCGGGTTATCCAGCCTATGGCGGCATTTTAGTTACCCGTAATGATGTGATCCAAAACAAACCAGAGGTACTACGCCGTTTTGTTCAGGCATCGATGGAGGGATGGAAAAACTACTTAGCCGATCCACGTTTGGGCAATAGCATCATTAAAAAAGAAAACCCGAATATGAATGATGAACTACTGGCTTTTGCAGTCGGGCAAATGCGCAAATTGAAGTTGATTGATGGTGGAGATGCCAAGACCCAAGGCATTGGCGTCATGACGGATGCACGTTGGAAAGCAACCCGAGATTTTATGGTGAATGCAGGTTTACTCAAAGCCCAAACCAATTGGAAAGCCGCTTATACCACTCAGTTTGTTAAAGCAGCCAAATAATCTTAGATACTTGCCTGAGAAGTAAGTCAGGGTGAAAGGGTGAACAAAATAGGGCACTCGCACGAAGGGGGAAACCACATGAATTCTGCTTTACCAATGGATACACCAATACATGAGTCTTCGAGCTTTATTACGCCGATGATTATGGCCAGAGGGGTTGAAAAAACCTATCCAAATGGCACCAACGCCTTACAACGATTAGATTTAAATATTGCCCGTGGTGAAATTGTTTCATTACTGGGGCCGTCAGGTTGCGGTAAAAGTACCTTGCTAAAAATGTTTGCCGATCTGGAGCACCCATCTGCCGGAGTGGTGCGCTGGAATGGCAAGGCTGAGATGCAATCGCAATGCAAAATGGCCATGGTGTTTCAGGAGGCAACGCTGATGCCATGGGCCAATATCGAAGACAATGTGCGTTTACCTCTCGATTTACAACATATCTCAAAATCAGTGAGTACCCCGAAAGTGATGGCGGCTTTAGCAGCTGTAGGTTTAGAGAAATTTAGTAAAGCCTATCCACGGGAACTTTCGGGCGGCATGCAAATGCGTGCCTCTTTGGCCAGAGCCTTGGTGACTGAACCTGATCTGTTATTGATGGATGAACCTTTTGGCGCTTTGGATGAGTTTACTCGCCATAAACTGGATAGTGATATCCGGCAATTATGGTCAGAGCGAGATCTCACGGTGGTGTTTGTGACTCATAGTATTTATGAGGCCATGTATCTATCTTCACGGGTTATTGTGATGGGCGCACGGCCTGGGCGGGTAGTCGCCGATCTGGACATTGAAGGACCTTATTTACGTGACGATGCTTTCCGAAGCTCAGAGATTTTTATCCGACAATGTTCGCATCTATCGCAATTATTGGCTGAGGCAAGTGGAGGGCATGCTCATGATTAAACCCTTGATACAACATCCAACCGTACAACGTATCGCGGCTCCGCTTGGTTTGGGGCTGGTCTTTCTGCTGATTTGGCAGTTGAGCTTCCAGCAGCTTGCGGTGCCTGTTTATGTGGTACCCAAGCCTAGTGATATTGTGATGGCATTGATTCATCAATCCAGTATGTTATTTGGCAGTTTATGGGTCACTCTAAAAATTACCTTATTGGCTTTTGCATGCGCGGTGATGATCGGTACATTGGTCGCTTTTGTGTTTGTACAGAGTCGCGTGCTCGAAGCCTGTTTTATGCCTTATGCCATTTTATTTCAGGTCACACCGATTGTCGCGATTGCACCTCTGGTCATCATCTGGATTCAAAATACCACTTTAGCGTTAGTGGTGTGTGCCATGCTGGTTGCGGTTTTTCCCATATTAACCAATACCACCTTAGGTCTGCGTAGTGTCAATAAAGGTTTGCTTAACCTTTTCCAAATCAATAAAGCCAGTCGCTGGCAGATTCTGATGCGCTTACGTGTGCCGAATGCGTTGCCTTATTTCTTTGGTGGCTTGCGGATTTCCTGTGGCTTGGCGCTGATTGGTGCGGTGGTTTCCGAGTTCGTTGCCGGTGCGGGTGGCACCAGTGCAGGTTTGGCTTATCAAATCTTGCAAGCAGGTTTTCAACTGGATTTACCACTGATGTTTGCTGCACTATTCCTAATTACTTGCACGGGTTTGGGCTTATTTGTCGTGATGTCTTTATTAAGCCAGTTCTTTTTAAGTAAATGGCATGAGAGTGAGCAAGTATGAGTCCAAAGCAATTAAATCAAAGCTATTTAATTCAAAATGCCCATGCCATTTTAACGGGTTTATCTGGAGAGGCTGCACGTGCTTCATCCACTGATATCCGTATCCAATCAGGACAAATTACTGAAATAGGTCGGTTAAATGCTCAGCCGAATGAACAGGTGATTGATGCTAAAGATTGTGTAATTTACCCGGCATGGGTGAATACCCATCATCATTTATTTCAGTCCTTGTTAAAGGGTGAGCCACAAGGGTTGAATCAAAATCTGACCTCATGGCTTGCCAGTACGCCGTATCGGTTTCGTGGTGCGTTTGATGAAAACACTTTCAGGGTTGCAGTACGGATTGGTCTTGTCGAGCTATTACGCTCGGGGTGTGCAACGGTAGCCGACCATCATTATTTGTATTGGCCCAAGATGCCATTTGATGGCGCTGCGATTTTATTTGATGAAGCCGAAAAACTGGGTATGCGCTTTGTGTTGTGTCGTGGTGGAGCAACACTTACACGTGGCTTGGAAAGTGAATTGCCTCAAGCCCTACGACCTGAGAAATTTGAAGACTATATGGCGGATATTGAGCGTTTGGTGCGGCACTATCATCAACCCGATTCAAAAGCTTTCCGAAAAATCGTGATGGCACCGACTTCAACCTTGCATTCGACTACAGCACAACAATTACGGGAAAGCGCCAAAGTCGCCAGACAATTGGGGATTCGGATGCATAGCCATTTATCTGAAACGGTGGATTATCTGGATGCAGCACGCGCCAAGTTTGGTATGACCCCAGTCCAGTTCTGTGCCGAGCAGGACTGGATTGGCAGTGATGTCTGGTTTGCGCATCTGGTGAAATTATTACCCGAAGAAATTCAGTTGCTGGGACAAACTCAGACAGGCATTGCACATTGCCCGCAGAGTAATGCCCGTTTGGGCAGTGGTATTGCCGATCTGGTTGCTTTGGAACAGGCAGGCATGACGATTTCGATCGGGGTAGATGGTGCAGGTTCCAATGAAGCTGCAGATATGTTGTCTGAAACCCATGCCGCTTGGTTATTGCAGCGAGCCAGAAAGGGGATGTTAGCCAAGCCACAATATGAGGGAGGGCAATTTGAAGGTGGTGCAGATGCTGCCAGTATTGAGGATGTAATCCGTTGGGGAACGATGGGGGGAGCCAAGATTTTAGGGCTTGATCAAGTCGGGACAATCGAAGTGGGGCAACAGGCTGACTTGGTCATATATCAGTTAGATGATCCTCGTTATTTTGGATTACATGATATGGCGATTGGACCTGTGGCAAGTGGTGGACGCGCGCATATTAAAGCGATGTTTGTAGCAGGGAAAATGGTGATGGAAAATGATCAGGTTCCTGATCTGGATATGATGGAGTTGGCTTGGCAAGCCAAGCAAGCGGTGAAGCTGTTACAACAGCGCAGTATGGGTATGGCAAAAATAGCCTAAGCTAATGGATTACCTTATGGAATTGGATAGCTCTCTTTCTTAAAGAGTGACTATCCAAGAGTTAAAATACTTGTGTTTATATTTTAGCTAAAAATTTGGTTGCATTTCCGCCTTCACATTTCCAATCTGCAAATACACCAATAAGTGAGCAGTTTGTACAACGACAGCCTATGTAATACCAGCGGACATCATCTGATCCATCATAAAGTGCAACTGCAGATTCCAGTTCAAATTGTTCATTGTCACAAATACAAATATGTTCTTCTAGCTCGGCATTCTCAATATATTCAGCACTATCTCCCATCAAATGTGCATGGTTACATTGAGTACAGATCCTTCTAGCAATTCCTTCATTTTCGTCACTTTCTAAACAGAAAATATGGTTTCCACATCGACAGAAACTTGATGCAAATTCTTTTGCTTCATAACCATTTAGGTAGCTAAAACGAGTCATTTCTAAACGCAAGTCGTCTCGATTTTGACCATACCAATATTTTCCTTTTTGATATAAGGACACGAAATACCTCTAGTTCATTATTAAAAAACATTTTTTATATATTAAGCTTTATTTTTTCAGAGAGTTTTTGATTACTGTTTTATCGCTACCGTTCAGCTATGTATTTTGGCCTACCATCCATGACCCACCTACGATACCTTTCAGCAATATGGTTTGCCAATTTGTGGTAATTTTCCCAAGTATCAGCGACTCTATACACGTTATTCGTATCTACCGAAAAGCTAAGCAAGTAGTCATCAATATATCGACTATCATTATTTAATCCTTCGTAATACGCCAAAGCAAAAGCATTACCTTCTTCGTTAAAATCATTGTCAGTGAGCTTCTCATCAAGTTCATCAATGAGAAAATGTGCTCCTGTAATTTGTTTTGTCTTTAGATGTTCAATTGCATCTCGTGAATCTTCAATTAATTCTTCACTAGCAAAGTTGTGAAGAAGCATCCATGTTAAAAACATTCCAATATGGGTTGCTCCTGCTTCTTGTGGAAGATCTACAGGGAAGTCACCTCCATAATGCCAAGAAGCATCATCGTATTTCATGATTTATATCTCCAAAAACTGCACCATTACTCACCATTTAAATAATGATACTGATTTAAATTTTAATTTTATCGTAGTTAGTTATTTTCCATTTGAGCATTAAGGAGTGTCGTATAAACGCATCTCCTCGATTCGCAATCAGCTCATAAAATTGTATCAGTTCAAAGATGGGATAATTCTTCCGAATAACCCATTTTATTTAACAGAATGGGTTATGTAGATTGAGTTGAGGAGTTCTTTAATTGCTTTATCAGTATTTACAGGCTAGATAAGCCATTCAACATCATCAAGTGCGCACGAAGATTTCCACCCGTCGGTTCAACTGTCTGCCGGCGGGGTTGTCTTGACCGCTGACCTCGTTGGGCGCTACAGGCTGCGACTCGCCGTAACCATGTGTACTGGCGGCAGCTGCGGCACCACGCTGGCGCAAGGCCATGCCCACTGATTTGGCACGCCGCTCGGACAAATCCAGATTGTAAGCGTCACTGCCCTTGGCATCTGTATGACCGCGAATTTCTATTGCCTTGGCTGGTACTTTCTGCAAGGCCACGGCCAAGCTGTCCAGCACCTTGGCTGCGTCAGGACGGATATCTGACTTGTCGAAATCGAACAACACCTGATCATTGAGAGTGATGATGAACCCGCATGGCGCGCCTGATGGAGCGAATTTTGTTAACGGCGGAAACTTGCCAGCTGGCGCGACCTTGGGAATTGGTGCCATTTTCACTTGACGTGCTGGTGTACCTATGCTGCCGTTCCCTTTACCGTCGTTGCTTACCAACCCATGTGGGCCGTTCCAGGTACCGCTGCCATCGGCATTGATAGTGACAATGCCTTGCGGACCGTTCCAACTACCTGAACCATCACCTTCGTTGCGAATCACACCATGTTCACCGTTCCAGGTGCCTCCACCTTTGCCGTCCAGCACGATGATGCCGTACTTGCCGTTATACGTGCCCGAACCGTCGGCCTCGACCGAGATGATCCCATCGTCAGCACCACCGTCGCCATTACCGTTGATTGTACCACTACCGTCTGCGTTGACGACGATGACGCCGCCTTCATAGTTGGCGGTGCCACTGCCATCTGCGTTGATATGGAAGATGCCTTCATTACCGTTACGCGATAGATTGCCTTGCGCATCCATGCTGGTGATGCCTACATCGTTGAGTAATGCGCCGTCGGTTGCACAGTGAGCGGGCTTAACGCTAATCCCAGCAACTGGATCAATGATGTCTTGCATTGATGCTTCCAGTGCTCGCTGGGCCGGGCCAATGCCGATGATCTCCGGCACGACGATTTGCGGGATCACCGGGAAGTCGACATCCCCGGCGGACTTGGCTGCGACTTTGGCAGTTTTCGCAGTCGCATCATTGGTCTTTTGCTCGTCAGCCGAGGGTGACTTCGTGCAAGAGCAAGCGAGCAATGCCATTCCCAGCACCATGAACCTGTTCATTGAAAACATGTCTAATTACTCTACTTATATATTGACCGTGTTTTGTTTTAATTAAGTCGCTTTAAATCCTTCAAATGCCTATGTTGCTTAATAAAAATCACGTGTACAACTCCACAACAAGGTGATGTAGTTATTTCATTAAGATCAATTATTTACTCTTGAGTAAAAAATAGGCGAAGACAAGCACCGCTAGTCCGAACAGAAGTCGCGCGATCCAGGGTGTGACCAGCCAAGCACCGAGTGCCATGATGGCGCGGCTCAAGACATGCGGTGATTGTAATGCCCCTGACTCGGGCGTGTGACGTTGGGTCTGCAGCGGATAACCGCAATGCGGGCAGGAGTTGGCTTGGGTCGAAACCTGACTGCTGCATTCGGGGCATGAAATAAGCGCCATAAGTGTTCTTCCTTTTAAGTTATTTTCCCTTTGGACATTAAGAAATGCCGTATAGACACTGTTGTCGATTCGCAATCAGATCATAAAATTGTATCAGCTAAAAGATTGGAAAATTCTTCCGAATCACCCATTTTATTTAACAGAATGGGTTGTTTCGACTGAGTTGAGGAGTTTGCCAATTGCTTTGCTGTTCTCTAGTAAGGTAGATAAATAAATCATTTAAGGCAATAGATCATTTAAGGCATTCAACATCTGACTAATTTTATATGGGTGCAACGGTATAATGTAATTCAACCATACCTTCCCCCATGTGATGAACGGAGATTAATTTAAGCGTTGGCGCAAGTACTCGTCGGGGAAATAGTGCTTTTCCTTTCCCAAGTGTGACTGAACCAATTTGTATAATGAGTTCATCAAGCAAATTTGCATCATAAAACTGGCCAGCCAATTCGCCACCACCTACAACCCAGATATTCTTATCCGCAATGATGGATTGAATTTCAGCATAAACAGGAGTGATGTCACCTTGCACAAAATGGATATTTGCTCCTTCAATTAGGGGCAGTTTACGGCTGGAAAACACCCAGGTTGGCTGAGTATAGGGCCAAGGGGAACCTGTTTCGGCAGCAACTTGCTCTGCGTTATTCAATATCCATTCATAAGTTGCTGAACCCATCACCAGAGCACCAACATTTGCAATAAAGGTTGGATAACTTGAGTTATCTAGTCCGCCTAATGTAAATAACCATTCTAAAGAATCGTCTTCGGTCGCAATAAATCCATCTAATGTACTCGCTGCAAAATATTGTACTTTCATTCTGTTCATCTCCTTATTCTAAAGGAGTAGCTTAAAACTTATTTTCTTTGGATAAATTGTTTAAATCGGATATACGACACTTTAGGACGCTTTAATAAACTTAAGCTTGAAAAGGATGATGCGTATACCAATGCTCAGCAATTTGCTGACGGGTACAAATCCAGACCCGATCATGATTTTGTACATAATCTAAGAAGCGTTGTAGCGCCTTAAAACGGGCAGGACGTCCTAAAATGCGGCAATGCATGCCAATAGAAAGCATCTTGGGCGAGGTTGCTCCCTCTGCATAGAGGACGTCAAAAGCATCTTTTAAATATTCAAAAAAATCCTCACTACGATTAAAACCCGTAGGGGATGCAAATTTCATATCATTGGTATCAAGTGTATAGGGAATAATTAAATGCGGACGGGTTGCACCTGCTGCATTGCGGAGTGTTGTCCAAAAAGGTAAGTCATCACCGTAATAATCACTGTCATATTGCACCTGATTATATTCCGCCAATAATTGACGGGTATTCGGGCTATCACGGCCTGTATACCAGCCTGTCGGCATTTCACCAAACAAATCTTTAAGGATGTGCATGGCTTCATCCATATGTTGTTTCTCGGTTTCAATATCCATATTCTGATAATGAATCCAGCGTAAGCCATGTGAAACCACATCATAGTTGTGTTGTTTGATGGCTTCGACCACCAATGGATTCCGTTGCAAAGCCATGGCAACGGCAAAAATGGTCATAGGCAATTGACGTTTGGCAAATTCCTGCTGAATCCGCCAAAAACCGACCCGTGAGCCATATTCGTAAATCGAGTCCATTGAAAGGTGCCGTGCTGGATAACTTTCTGCGCCACTGATTTCAGATAAGAACTGTTCCGAACCTTCATCGCCATGCAAAATATGTTTTTCACCCCCTTCTTCATAATTCAGCACAAACTGCACCGCTATTTTTGCTTGATTGGGCCATTGGGCATGGGGTGGTTGATCAGCATAACCGACCATATCGCGTGGATAATCTGCTGTTAAATGAGTGTCTGTACTGGACCAAACCATAGCAATGCCTGAATCGTGAAAAAGGTGAATCTTCACATCAAATTAACCGATTGAATCTTTGAGTGTCAAACACTATATTTATTTAAATCAATAGCTTGAGTGTTTTATTTTGGTGCAAAAATACCATGTTATTGATGAATATTCATTAGCATGCGCGATTTTAGTGCCTCCATCTCGATAATGATATGATTCATCATGATTTGCGCAATTCGGGAAAGTTGCCGTTTTGGTGCAGTACAAAGTGCGACCGTAATCGGATGAAGATCTTGGTCATTGATTGTTCTAAACTCAAACGGACCATTTTCAATATAAGGGGCTGCATCCAGATAACTCATGATGCTGATGCCTAAGTTTTGCTTAAGCAATGAGACCATCATGCGGATATCATTACATTCGATTGTGTGTGCTGGGTTGAAGTCATGCTTTTTATAGAGTGCATGCACATGATCATGAATAATCAATGGTTCGGCAGCAACAATATGATTGAACTCCAGCGTATCGGAAAAGTAGATTTTTTCTTTATGGGCTAAAGCATGCTGTTTGGGAATGACGAAACCCAAGGGCATTTCAATAAAGGCACTGATCTGTAATTGGTGCTGATATTTGGGATTCAGTATCAAGCCAAAGTCGAGTTCAGCATTGATTACCAGATCAGCGATACGCTCACTGTCCAAGACCCGAAGCTTAAAATTAATCCATGGATATTGCTGAGCAATCGACTGCATCACGGTACTGACAAAACTTTCACTGAGCGCTGCAATCATTCCAAAATCAATGGAACCGCGCTGTAAACCCTGGATTTCATTTAAACGCTTTTGTGTAGCTTGAAACTCTTTTTGCCAGCTGCGTAGATCGGCATAGAGTAATTCGCCAGCCAAGGTCAGCTTGAGTCCATTGGGCAAACGTTCAAATAAAGCCACACCGAGTTCTTCTTCTGCCAAAACGATTTGTCGATGTACGGCGGAGACAGAAATAAAAAGTTGATCGGCCGCTTTTCTTAAACTGCCTGTTTTGGCTACGGCAATAAAATAATCTGCAAAACGTGAAAACGGCATTGCCATCATAGGCTCTCAATATAAAAACTGATGCAGATGCAAAAGCAATTTTAGTGCCTAGGCTGTTCTAATTTTTAGAATGATGCATATAAATCATTCTAATGGACGAGAATATTGATCTATTCCACACTGCAAACAACAGCAGAAATACGAAATAACGAGCACAGGATATGAACGCAATTCCATTCATCAATCTTCCCGATAAGCCATGCCATAGCCAATTTGATGATCAGGACTGGCAGATTCTTGCGCAGCATTGGTATGCCGTGGCACGTATCGAAGATGTGAGCAGTAAACCGCAGCAAGTGACCTTACTGGATATGAACTTGGCGCTGTATCAGACAGAAACAGGACAGATTCATCTGGCTCGGGATATTTGCCCGCATCGCGGTGTGCCTTTAAGTAAGGGTTGGGTTGAGGGAGATACTTTGATTTGTCCTTATCATGGCTTACATTTTAATGAAGATGGCAAATGCAGCAAAATTCCAGCGCAACCTGATTTAACTAAAATCTCAGAGCGCTTTTCGCTGACCAAGTTTCCTGTGGTTTTAAAATATGGATTGATCTGGACTAGCATTTTGGGCAGAGATGAGAGTTTGGCGAATTTTCCTGTGTTAGACACATGGGAGAGTGAGACACATCAAGCCATTTTGCCGCCTTCTGTGGATATTGCAGGTTCCAGCGGTCGTCAATTGGAAGGTTTTATTGATGTCGCACACTTTGCCTGGGTACATCATCAGGCCTTTGCCGATCGAGACAATCCTGTGGTACCTAAATATTCGACCGAGCGTACCGATTATGGCTTACATACAAACTACACCAGTAATGTCAGCAACTACCCGCATGGGATGCAGCACCTAGCACCCGATGATTTTGTGTGGGAAAGGATCTTTGATGTTTATCCGCCATTTTCAGCAGTGTTGACCATTCATTTTCCAAATGACGGGATACTCAAGATTTTAAATGCCTGTTGCCCCGTCTCACATAATAAGACCCGTTTATTTGTACCGTTAACTCGTAATTTCGATACCACGGAGGATTTACAGGCGGTCTATGATTTTAATGCGCAGATTTTTGCAGAAGATCAAGAGATGGTAGAGGCACAAAAGCCAGAAGAATTACCTTTAGATATGAGTATGGAAGCACATTTTGAAGCAGACCGTTCTTCGGCGATGTATCGTCGTATCTTGGCTGAATGGGGCTTAAGCAAACGCTATACGGTTTAACTTGAATAAATTTGGGATATTTAAGAGGTTAAATCGGAGTTGTTTATCTTCTATTAAACCTAAATTGTTTATTTGTATAGGCTTGTATATACAATTTACCTCAATTCAATATACAATGACTTAGAATATTTAGTATGAGTTTTAGCCAATGTCAAGAGCGACAAAGCAAAACGATTTAGATTTGTCCTTAGAAGAAGATAGTCCTGTTCCTTTGTATCTACGTGTGAAACAAATGATTTCACAAAAGATTTATGAGGGAAGCTGGACTGTTAATAAAAAGATTCCTTCAGAAAGTGAATTGGTCAATCTACTGGGCTGTAGTCGCATGACCGTGAATCGGGCTTTACGCGAGCTTACCAGCGAAGGTTTATTGGTGCGTATTCAGGGTGTCGGTTCTTTCGTTGCCGAGGGACAAGGGCGTACCGCTTTATTTCATGTCAATAACATTGCCGAAGAAATTATTGCCCGAAACCACAAGCATCATGCCGAAGTCTTGGTGCTGGAACAGATTCAGGCCAATGCCGAACAAAGTATGCTGATGCAGATTCGGGAAGGGCAAAAGCTCTTTCACTCGATTATCGTGCATTATGAAAATGATGTACCAGTTCAGATCGAAGATCGACTGGTCGATCCGGTGTTGATTCCAGATTATTTGGCACAAGACTTTAAAAGCATTACACCCAATGCGTATTTAATGTCGAAAGCGCCGGTGACTGAAGGTGAGCATGTGGTCACCGCAATTTTAGCCTCAGCACAAGAATGTAAATGGCTAAAAATTAATAAGACTGAACCTTGTCTGTTGATTCGTCGCCGTACCTGGTCGAATAAACAGCTGATTTCCAGTGCACGTTTGATTTATCCGGGTAGTCGTTATTATCTGGAAGGTAAATTTACCCAATGATTCAGCACTTAGACACAGCTGATTATCAGCAGATGCTATGGAAAAACGGGGCGGGTTATACCATTGAACTTGCGCGAAGTGACGGTGACAGTCTGGATGCGTTTGATTGGCGTATATCCATGGCAGATGTTAAAAATTCGGGTGATTTTTCCCTATTTAAGGGCATGCAGCGTATCCTCACGGTACTGGAAGGTGCCGGCATCGAATTGAATATTGACGATGATTCCGAACATCTGAAAACTTTACAATCTGCACAATTTAGTGGCGATCGAAAGACCAGCTGTGAACTGATTGATGGACCAATTCGGGACTTTAATCTGATCTATAATCCTGCAAAATGGCGTTCTCGCTACCAATGGCTGTTTGAGTCAGCCAGCACTGAGATTTTCAGTTCAGCCGATCTGATTTTTATTTTTAATCAGAGTCCAGAACCCTTGGAAATTGAAGTTGATCAGCAGGTTTTTCATTTGGCACACCAGCAAAGTCTCAAGATTGAGCAGCAAAAAACATTAAAAAAATTGCTTATAAAGTCACAGTTTTTAAAGCAGACCTGTCTCATTGAGCTCACAAAAATCTAATTTTTAGACTTTTTAAAAAACACATATGATCACAGGTTGTATGTGTTTTTTATTGTCGATCAAAAAATAAATCTATTTATTTCATTGGTTTGTAATTTATTTTCATAAAAGAATTGAAAAGCATCTTTTCAATATAAAAGTTTTGTGTAGTATATGGATGTATATACAAGTTAATACATTGCTATACAGTAAAAGCAGATTAATTTGCTGGTTCAAACTCAATGGAAGGAGTCCGATTGTGACAACAACGACAACAAAATTTCGTGATGTAGAAATTCGCGCACCGCGTGGTACACAGCTCAATGCCAAAAGCTGGTTAACAGAAGCGCCACTACGTATGTTGATGAATAACCTAGATCCTGATGTCGCAGAAAATCCAAAAGAACTGGTGGTTTACGGTGGTATCGGTCGTGCTGCACGTAACTGGGAATGTTTCGACAAGATTGTTGAAACGCTAAAGAATTTAGAAACAGATGAAACTTTATTGGTTCAATCGGGTAAGCCAGTGGGTGTGTTCAAAACCCATAAAGATGCACCGCGTGTTTTGATCGCCAACTCGAATCTGGTTCCACACTGGGGCAACTGGGAACATTTCAATGAACTGGATGCCAAAGGTTTGGCAATGTATGGCCAGATGACAGCGGGTTCTTGGATTTATATTGGTAGCCAAGGGATTGTACAAGGCACATATGAAACCTTCGTCGAAGCAGGTCGTCAGCATTATAACGGTGATTTGACAGGTCGTTGGGTATTAACGGCTGGTTTAGGCGGTATGGGCGGTGCACAACCTTTGGCTGCAACACTTGCAGGTGCATGTTCACTTAATATCGAATGTCAACAAACTAGTATCGATTTCCGTTTACGTACCCGTTATGTCGATGAGCAAGCCACTGATCTGGATGATGCTTTGGCGCGTATTGAAAAATATACCAAAGAAGGTAAGGCAGTTTCGATTGCACTGCATGGCAATGCAGCAGAAATCCTACCTGAATTAGTTCGTCGTGGCGTACATCCAGATATGGTGACTGACCAAACCAGCGCACATGATCCATTGAATGGTTATTTGCCAATTGGCTGGACATGGGAAGAGTACCGTCAGCGTGCTAAAACTGAGCCAGAAGTGGTGGTGAAAGCAGCGAAACAATCGATGGCGCAACATGTTCAAGCCATGCTGGACTTCCAGAAAATGGGTGTGCCAACTTTTGACTACGGCAACAACATCCGTCAAATGGCACAAGATGAAGGCGTAGAAAATGCCTTTGATTTCCCGGGCTTCGTTCCTGCCTATATCCGTCCATTGTTCTGCCGTGGTATTGGTCCGTTCCGTTGGGCTGCGCTGTCAGGTGACCCGGAAGATATCTATAAGACAGATGCCAAAGTAAAAGAACTCATTCCAGATGATGAACATTTACATCGCTGGTTAGATATGGCGCGTGAACGTATTAGCTTCCAAGGTTTGCCAGCACGTATTTGCTGGGTGGGCTTAGGCTTACGCGCAAAACTAGGCTTGGCATTTAATGAAATGGTGCGTAGCGGTGAACTTTCAGCACCAATCGTGATTGGTCGTGATCATCTGGATTCAGGTTCAGTGTCTAGTCCGAACCGTGAAACCGAATCAATGAAAGATGGTTCTGATGCCGTATCGGACTGGCCATTATTGAATGCCTTGCTCAACACAGCAGGCGGTGCGACCTGGGTGTCATTGCACCACGGTGGTGGTGTAGGTATGGGCTTCTCGCAACACTCAGGTGTGGTGATTGTGTGTGATGGTACAGATGAAGCAGCAGCACGTATTGCACGTGTACTGACCAATGACCCTGCAACAGGGGTGATGCGTCATGCCGATGCGGGTTATGACATCGCAATTGACTGTGCCAAAGAGCAAGGCTTGAACTTGCCGATGATCACGCAATAAACAGACAAGGACATTACGATGCTTTTTGCAATTGTGTAAACAGCATCGTAAGCGAACAATAGAGTGCAAAACAGGACGCCAACAATGGAACTTCTAATTCAACCCGGCAAACTTAGCTTAGCAGATCTGCGCCACGCTTATTTAAATCCAATTAAAGTGAAACTCGATGACAGCGCTTCTGCTGGCATTAATGCAAGTGTTGCTTGTGTCGAAAAAATCGTGAATGAAGGCCGTACTGCCTACGGGATCAATACCGGTTTTGGTTTACTGGCTTCAACCAAAATTGCACCAGAAGACCTTGAGCAGTTACAGCGCTCATTGGTACTGTCACACGCTGCTGGCGTAGGTGAGCCACTTGATGATGCGATGGTACGTCTGATTATGTTGCTTAAAGCAAATAGCTTGGCACGTGGTTTTTCGGGGATTCGCCGTAAAGTGATTGATGCCATTCTGGCTTTAATCAATGCCGAAGTTTATCCGCATATTCCACTCAAAGGTTCTGTGGGGGCTTCTGGTGACTTGGCACCACTGGCACATATGTCTCTGGTGTTATTAGGCGAAAGTAAAGCACGCTATAAAGGTGAATGGTTGCCGGCAGTTGAAGCTCTTAAAATTGCAGGACTAGAGCCAATTTCTTTAGCGGCGAAAGAAGGTTTGGCACTGTTAAACGGTACGCAAGTTTCAACCGCTTATGCTTTACGGGGTCTGTTTGAAGCAGAAGATTTATTTGCTGCGGCAACAGTGTGCGGTGGTTTAAGCGTTGAAGCCATGCTGGGTTCGCGTGCGCCATTCGATGCACGTATTCATGAAGTGCGTGGTCAACGTGGTCAAATTGATGTGGCTGCTGCTTATCGTGACTTGTTGACTGAATCAAGTGAAATTTCTCATTCACATGAAGATTGCAGCAAGGTTCAAGATCCGTACTCACTACGTTGCCAACCACAGGTGATGGGGGCGTGTTTGACCCAGATCCGTCAGGCGGCAGAAGTACTGGAAATCGAAGCAAATGCGGTATCGGATAACCCATTGGTCTTTGCTGCTGAAGGCGATGTGATTTCGGGTGGTAACTTCCATGCGGAACCTGTTGCCATGGCAGCGGATAATCTGGCATTGGCGATTGCAGAAATTGGTTCATTGTCTGAACGTCGTATTTCCATGATGATGGACCGTCATATGTCACAGCTGCCGCCGTTCCTGGTTGCCAATGGTGGAGTCAATTCTGGCTTCATGATTGCTCAAGTAACAGCCGCTGCGTTAGCAAGTGACAATAAAGCACTTGCACATCCTGCCAGTGTTGATAGTTTACCGACTTCTGCAAATCAGGAAGACCATGTTTCCATGGCGCCGAATGCTGGGAAACGCTTGTGGTATATGGCTGACAACGTTCGCGGCATCCTTGCAGTTGAATGGCTAGGTGCATGTCAGGGCCTTGATTTCCGTGAAGGATTGAAGAGTTCTCCAAAACTTGAGCGTGCGCGTAAAGTGTTGCGTGATCAAGTGCCTTACTACAGTGAAGATCGTTTCTTTGCGCCAGATATCGAGCAGGCAAGTGAATTGCTCGCGAGTGGTTGCCTGAACGAATTACTCATTCCGAAGCTATTACCGAGTTTGTCTGAAGTGTGATCAATAAATCGGTCACATGGAGTGGCCGAATCTAACTAAATTTCCTCAAGGATTGGAGATTATAATGCCACACCCCCCCACATTACGGGGGGGGCAAAACCCCCGCCATATTCGTTTTTTGGCATTGGGTTCAGCCATTGGGACAGGACTCTTTTACGGTTCGGCTACTGCCATCAAAATGGCAGGCCCGTCCGTATTACTCGCATATATTGTTGCAGGGATTGCAATTTATATCGTGATGCGCGCACTCGGTGAAATGGCGGTACATAACCCGGTATCAGGTTCATTCAGTCATTATGCTTCTCAATATATTGGCCCGCTTGCAGGTTTTACCACCGGCTGGACCTACGTTTTCGAAATGATCATCGTTGCACTTGCCGATGTGACAGCATTCGGAATCTATATGGGATTCTGGTATCCCGATGTGCCACGCTGGATCTGGATTTTGTCACTGATCATGTTCTTGGGTGCAATCAACCTGATTCACGTCAAGGTCTTTGGCGAGCTTGAGTTCTGGCTTTCCATCGTCAAGGTCACTGCCATTGTGGCCATGATTGTTGGTGGTTTGGGGCTAATGTTCTACGGTTTCCATGCGGACCACAGTGGCTTTACCACAGGCATTCAAAATTTATGGATTCATGAAGGCTTTATGCCAAATGGCATTGCAGGTTTGGTTGCCTGTTTATCTGTGGTGGTATTTGCTTTTGGCGGGATTGAAATTATCGGGATCACTGCTGGTGAATCGCAAGACCCAAAAACTTCGATTCCAAAAGCGATTAATGCCGTGCCGGTACGTATCCTGTTGTTCTATGTCCTGACGATTTTTGTATTGATGTCGATTTTCCCGTGGAACCAGATTGGTAGTCAGGGCAGTCCATTCGTACAGATTTTTGAAAATCTGGGCATTGGATCAGCGGCAACCGTTCTGAATATTGTGGTCATTACAGCGGCTGTATCTGCCATCAATAGTGATGTGTTTGGTGCAGGACGTATGCTGTACGGGATGTCAAACCGTGGACAAGCGCCAAAAGTATTCCAGAAAATTTCGAAAAATGGTGTGCCTTGGATGACCGTGGTGGTGATGGCAGGCGTGTTGTTAATTGGTGTCTTGCTGAACTATCTGATTCCAGAAAATGTCTTCATCATCATTGCTTCAATCGCGACTTTTGCAACCGTTTGGGTCTGGCTGATGATTCTACTTTCTCAGGTTGCGATGCGTCGTAAATTATCGAAAGAAGAAATCAAGGCACTGGATTTCCCAGTCATTGGCTGGCCGTATGCCCCTGCATTTGCAATTGCGTTCATGCTGTTTATTTTAGCCATGATGGGATATTTCCCAGACTCACGACCTGCAATTTATGTCGGTGCAACCTGGTTAGTTCTACTCTGGATTGCGTATAGCATCTGGGTGAAGCCGAAGAAAGATACGGTAAAAGAAAGCGCAAGCTTGCAACAAAATATCGAAATGGAAAGCTAAAGATCAAACTGCTCAGGTACTTATCCTACCTGAGCAGTGAGAGGAAATGTGAATGAAAAAGCTTTGGAAAAACTGTCATATTGCCACCATGCAAAATGGGCAATATTCCAGTATCGAACATGCTGCAATGGTCACTTCGGGGCAGCACATCCACTGGATTGGAACCTTTGACGATGTTCCTGCCGATGCTTATTCCGAAACCATTGATTTGAATGGCGCTTGGGTGACTCCCGGCTTAATTGATTGTCATACCCATAGTGTATTTGGCGGCAACCGTAGTGTTGAGTTTGAAAAACGCTTACAAGGTGTCAGTTATGCCGAGATCGCGGCGAGTGGTGGTGGAATTGCCAGTACGGTTCGTGCCACGCGTGAAGCAAGTGAACAACAGTTGCTTGCATCAGCACTGAAGCGCGTTCGTTGCCTGCTCAAAGATGGGGTCACCACCATTGAGATTAAATCAGGTTACGGTCTGGATTACGCCAACGAACGTAAAATGCTGCGTGTGATTCGTCAGATTGCAGAAACACTGCCAATGACGGTTCGCAGTACCTGCTTGGCAGCGCATGCTTTGCCGCCTGAATATCAGGATCAAAGCGATGCGTATATTGAGCATATCTGTAATGACATGCTGCCTAAATTGCATCAGGAAGGTCTGGTTGATGCAGTGGATGCCTTTTGTGAATATCTGGCATTTTCTCCTGCTCAGGTTGAGCGTGTTTTTAAAACAGCCCAGTCTTTAAATCTACCCATCAAGCTGCATGCAGAACAGCTTTCTTCGCTCGGTGGCTCAAGTCTGGCCGCGCGTTATCAGGCTTTGTCGGCAGATCATCTGGAATTCATGACAGAAGAGGATGTGAAAGCCATGGCTGCTACGGGGACGGTTGCAGTGTTATTGCCAGGCGCATTTTATTTCTTGAGAGAAACCCAGTATCCACCGTTGCAGAGCTTGCAGCAACATGGTGTGCGGATTGCCTTGTCCAGTGATTTAAATCCGGGTACATCGCCAGCTTTATCTTTACGTTTAATGATGAATATGGGCAGTACCTTATTCCGTTTAACCCCTGAACAGACTTTAGCTGCGGTAACCCTTCATGCAGCACATGCATTGGGCTTGCAAGACACGCATGGCAGTCTGGAGCAGGGCAAAATGGCAGATTTTGTTGCCTGGGACATTGAGCATCCATCAGAAATCGTTTACTGGTTAGGTGGCGATTTGCCAAAACGCATCATTCAGCATGGCAATGAAATTTCGATCTAAGCCTAGGCTTATTTTTAAAGCGTGGTATTGATAATGAATCACTCATTTAAATGGCAAGGACGACACGATGGTGATGGTGAAGCACATTTACGTCTCCATCAGGTGGTCAATACGCAGCAGCACGCGTCATTCGCTTTCATCGGTTTTAGTTCCGATGAAGGGGTGAAACGCAATAAAGGCCGTTTAGGTGCAGCCGATGCCCCAGATATGATTCGGGCACAATTGGCAAACTTGCCGGTCCATCAAGCGGTGACAATTGCAGATCTGGGTACAGTACTATGTGACAATGGAAAACTGGAACAGGCACAGGCTGAACTGGCCGATCAGGTAGAACGTAGTCTAAAACAGGGCATGAAACCGATTGTGTTAGGCGGTGGGCATGAAGTGGCTTTTGGTAGCTTTTCAGGTCTGTTTCAATATCTGCAAAATCATGAGCCGGATAAGAAAATCGGTATCATTAATTTTGATGCCCATTTTGACTTGCGTGAAGCGGAACATGTCACCTCAGGTACGCCTTTTTTAAATGCAGCAAGACTGTCTGAACAGCATCAGCAAGAATTTCATTATCTGTGTATCGGGGTAGCAAAACACTCAAATACTCGAGTCCTTTTTGAAACGGCAGACCGGCTAAATTGCAGTTATATCTACGACTTTGAATTACAACCGAAAAACGTTGAAATTTTACTCGAAAAAATCAATGCTTTTATCGGAAAAGTTGACTATTTGTATATTACAGTTGATCTTGATGTATTTAGTGCTAGCATTGCTCCAGGTGTAAGTGCACCTGCGGTAAAAGGAATTGATTTATCAGTCTTTGACCCATTACTAGAGGCCATTAAGGAAACCGGAAAGATTAAAGTTTTTGATGTGGCGGAATGTAATCCACGGTTTGATTTGGACAGTAGAACTGCCAAATTAGCCGCTTATATAATTTTTAACTACATATTTGATTGATGGATCATGTGAATTCATCAAAAGGTTAAAACATGTCTAATTTATCTTATGTCTCTCAAAATGACGGTCCATGGGCAACCTATCTTGAACAGATTGAGCGTGTTGCTCCATATCTAGAAGGTCTAGAAGGTTATGTGGATACATTAAAGCGCCCAAAACGTGCTTTGATTGTTGACGTGCCAATTGTTATGGACGATGGCACTATCCGTCATTTTGAAGGTTATCGTGTACAACACAACTTGTCACGTGGTCCGGGTAAAGGCGGTATTCGCTATCACCCAGATGTAGATTTAAATGAAGTAATGGCTCTTTCAGCATGGATGACAATTAAGACTGCGGTGGTGAATTTACCATTCGGCGGTGCAAAAGGTGGTATCCGTGTTGATCCGCGTCAGCTTTCTCCACGTGAATTAGAACGCTTAACACGCCGTTATACCAGTGAAATCAGCCATATTATTGGCCCACAAAAAGATATTCCTGCACCTGACGTAGGGACGAATCCAAACGTGATGGGCTGGATCATGGATACTTATTCATCTGGTCAAGGTCATACTGTAACAGGTGTGGTAACGGGTAAACCGGTACACCTAGGCGGTTCGCTGGGACGTATCAAGGCAACAGGCCGTGGTGTATTTATCACAGGTCAGCAAGTTGCTGAAAAAATCAAATTACCTTTAGAAGGCGCTAAAATCGCGGTTCAGGGTTTTGGTAACGTGGGTAGTGAGGCTGCATATCTATTCGGTGATTCAAAATCTAAAATCGTGACCATTCAGGATCATACTGGTACGATTTATAACCCTGAAGGCATTGATCTTGCTGCATTAAAAACCTACATGGAAACTCATCAAGGTGTGGGTGGTTTTGAAGGTGCTCAAGCGATCAGCGATGAAGAGTTCTGGACAGTAGACATGGATATCCTGATCCCTGCGGCTTTAGAAAGCCAGATCACGGTTGAACGTGCGAAAAACTTATCGGCAAAACTGGTTCTTGAAGGCGCGAACGGCCCGACTTATCCAGAAGCAGATGATATCCTGGTTGAACGTGGTATCACGGTTGTTCCTGACGTAATCTGTAATGCGGGTGGTGTAACCGTATCTTATTTCGAATGGGTTCAGGATATGTCGAGCTACTTCTGGTCTGAAGAAGAAATTAACGAAAGACTCGACAAGTTAATGATTCAAGCCATTAACGATGTATGGCATAAATCAAGTGAAAAAGAATGTACCTTACGTACAGCGGCCTTTATCTTGGGTTGTGAGCGTATCTTAAAAGCACGTAAAGAGCGTGGTATCTTCCCAGGCTAATTGAGCTGTGCTTTTGAAACGACCTTAAGACGCATGTTTTAAGGTCGTTTTTTATTTCTATGGAACTGGAAAAGTTTTTCATAATTTATTATTCAAAAATGCTTTCCCGAAATTTAATTAGATGAGTACTTCTTTTTGAATGGCATTGATAAATTGCACGACAGCATGTTCAATCTGTTCTGTCCATTCAAAAGAGCAGTTCATACGGATAAAATGTTGATGTGAAGGCAATACATTAAATAAAGGACTGGGAGCAACGCCGACCTGTTGCTGGATCAATTGTTCATAAATTTTCATACTGCTGACTTTATCAGGCAATTGAATCCAGAGAAAATACCCACTCGGATAATTGTAGACCTTACAGCCTTTGGGTAAATTCTGTTTGAGATATTGAAAGAACTGCTTTTTATTCTTTTCCAAAGCACGTCTGAGCGTTCTGAGGTGCTTTTCATAATGATGATGAGAGAGAAACTCAACCAGTGCATTCTGGATCAGCGCATTGGCTGAAATGGTGCTCATCAACTGTAGATGCTGAATATGCTCGGAAAATTTGCCTGCATAAACCCAGCCCATACGGAAACCTGAACCTAGAGTTTTGGAAAAAGAAGAGCAGTGCAGCACCAGATTTTGCTGGTCAAAATACTTCATCGGCAAAGGTTTTTGATTGCCATAAAACAGTTCTTCATAGACATCATCTTCGATCAAATGGATCTGATGCTCATGCAATAATTTGGCAATTTTATATTTAATTTCCTCACTGACCGTGAATCCGATCGGGTTATGTGCATTGAGCATAAACCAGCAAACTTTAATCGGATAATTTTTAATGACCTGTTCAAAAGCTTCTATATCAAAGCCATGTTGCGGATGCTCAGGAATGGTAATCACCTTGAGTCCTAAACGTTCTGCAGCCTGCCAGGCCCCATAAAAAATAGTTTGCTGCAACAAAATATAATCGCCTGGTTGCGTAATCGCTTGCAGCGAAAGATTCAGGGCTTCCAGACCGCCGGATGTAATGACAATGTCATCTGCATCCGTGGGGATGCCTTGCATGCAATAGCGTTGCGCGATCAGTTTTCTGAGCGCTAAATTGCCCGGTGGCAGATTGGTGGTTTGATCATAACTCTGCCGATTACGGGAAAGTTGCCCCATGATCTGAATCAGTTTGGGGGGATAGAGCAACTGACTGTCTGGAAAAGCAGAGCCTAATGGACTGACGTGTTTGGATTGAATCGATTTAAGATATTTAAATACCAGCGAGTTAATTTCAATTTTGGGATTTAAAGACACCACTGAATAGGCTTGCGGAATCTGGATATGATTGTGCTCAGCGACAAAATATCCCGATTTTTCTTTGGAATAAATCAGGCCTTGTGCTTCCAGTTCCTGATAGGCATTCATGACAGTAATGAGACTAAAGCCTGAGCGCTGGACCTGTTCACGTAAAGATGGCAGTTTGGTATGTGGCTTCCATGTCCCGTTTTCAATGAGAAGTTTCAGGTTATGCGCTAACTGTTCTGATTTATACATAAAATAGGGCTGATCCGAATAAACGGAGCAGCCTTGTTAAAAAGGCTGCTCCATTCCTAGTTCTAATAAGCAAACATCAATAGTAGTCTAAATAGACCAGCAATTATGGCGAGTGCAAAAAATCCAAGTAACCATAAGATTATAAACCATTGCGTTGAACTTAAATGCTGAGATTTTATTTTCATGCAACCTTCCTCCTTAGTGATAACCTGCATCACCGACACGGACCTTATCTCTAAACACCCAGTAGGAAAGGATGGTATAGGCAATGATGATCGGAATAAGAATCACCGCACCCACCAGTGCAAATTTCTGACTGGAAGCAGGGGCTGCTGCCTCCCAGATCGTAACCGATGGCGGAATAATATGCGGCCATAAACTGATGACAAAACCGGTGAAGGCCAAAAACACCAGTGCCAAGGTGTAGATAAATGGCTTTAGATCCTGACGCTTTTGACAGGCTTTTAAAATCAAGGCAGTAAAGAGCAATACCAAAACTGGTACAGGACTAAAATACAGCAGATTTGGCAAGGCAAACCAACGTGCTGCAATTTCAGGGTGAGTCAGCGGGGTATAAAGACTGACGCCAGCAAACACCACAAATAACAAGATGATCAGCTTCGGCATTAACCGATACATCTGGTCCTGTAATTCATGATCTGTTTTCATAATTAGCCAGCCACAACCCAGTGCTGCATACATGGCAACCACACCCAGTCCGGTAAACACTGCGAAAGGGGTTAGCCAGTCCAGACCCGAGCCTGAGAAAATCCCGTTGGTCGTCTGGATTCCCTGAATATATGCCCCGAGAATCACGCCCTGAAAGAAGCTGGACAAGACCGAGCCCCAGATAAAGGCCTGATCCCATAAATGCTTGGTACGATTGGCCTTAAAGCGGAATTCGAAGGCGACACCACGGAAAATCAATGCAATCACCATCAAGGTAATTGGCATATACAAGGCAGAAAGCACGGTGGAATAGACCAGTGGAAAAGCAGCAAATAAGCCTGCACCACCAAGCACCATCCAGGTTTCATTGCCATCCCAGACGGGCGCGACAGTATTCATCATCACATCGCGCTCTTCACGGTTTTTAATAAAGGGGAACAGGATGCCAATGCCGAGATCAAAACCGTCCAGCACCACATAGATCAGTACGCCCAGACCAATAATACCGACCCAGATCAGAGATAAATCAATCATGGTAATTCTCCTTACTTTGATCTTGCCCGTCAATGCTTTCATCGACAGCACTCAGTGGGCGCATCGGTGTTTTGAAATGTCCCGGACCTGCGGGTTCATGTTCAATGGCATCAATAAATTCAGGACCTTTTTTCAGCAGTTTCAGCATATAGTAAATACCGCTACCAAAAACAATGGTATAGACCCCCACAAAGATAATCAGGCTGATGCCGACCTGATCGGCGGTAACGGTCTGCGACAGACCATCTTTGGTGCGCATCACGCCATAAATCACCCAGGGCTGGCGTCCGACTTCAGTGGTGACCCAGCCTGCAAGCAGGGCGATATAACCTGCTGGTCCCATAACGAAAGCAAATTTGTGAAACCATGAAGTGCCATACAGTTTGCCGGTTTTACGTAGCCATAAAGCAACCAGTGAAAGCAGTACCATCAGCATGCCCAGACCGACCATGACGCGGAAACTCCAGAACACAATGGTGGCATTGGGACGGTCTTCAGCTGCAAAGTCTTTTAAACCTGTGACTTTTCCATCCAGCGAATGGGTCAGGATCAGGCTGCCGAGATGCGGAATTCCGACTTCATACAGATTTTCCTCTTTGTCCATGTCCGGAATGGCGAAAAGCAAGAGTGGCATGGACTCGTTATGGTTGGTTTCCCAGTGTCCTTCAATGGCTGCCAGTTTGGCGGGCTGATGCTTTAAGGTATTTAAACCATGATTGTCACCAATCACCACTTGCAGACATGAAGTGACCAGAACCATCCATAGACCCATCGAAAATGATTTTTTGACCAGTTCATCGCGACGGCCTTTAATTAAATGCCATGCAGCAGTACCCACCACGAGAAGTGACGAGACTAAAAATGCCGCCGCCGCCATATGCGCCAAGCGATAAGGGAAGGATGGATTGAAAACAATCGCCCACCAGTCGGTAGGAATCACGATCCCGTTTTCAATGCTAAATCCTTGTGGGGTTTGCATCCAGCTATTGGAGGACAGGATCCAGAACATGGAGATACAGGTGCCGATGGCAACCATCAATGTGGCAAAAAAGTGTGCCTTGGGACTGACCCGTCCCCAACCGAACAGCATGATGCCGAGGAAGCCCGCTTCGAGGAAGAAAGCACTCAGTACTTCATAGGTCAGTAAGGGGCCAGTTACGCTCCCTGCGATTCGGGAAAATTCACTCCAGTTGGTTCCGAACTGATAGCTCATCACCACACCGGAAACCACGCCCATACCGAAGGCAACTGCAAAGATCTTGATCCAGAACTTGAACAGATCCTTATAAATTGGATTTTGGGTGCGAAGCCATTTCCACTCCAGCATGGCCAGAAAACAGGCCAGACCAATCGAGGTGGCAGGAAAGATAATGTGAAATGAAACAGTAAAGGCGAACTGTATTCGGGCTAATTCTAAGGCAGTAAAACCGAGATCCATATATCCTCTCCTATAACAGACGAGTAAAGCAGTCGCTAGGAAAATGTGAAAGAACGGACTTAAACGACTGAAAATACATAGAACCTTGTCATTGTTCTGGTTGGATTTAAAAGCCTTTTAAGTTTTATCCATCATCCCGTGTTCTGCTGTATATGAGTAGGTACAATTTCTTCTTGTTTTTTTATAACAGATAAGCTTGAGCTAGGTAATCTGTTATATTTTTTTTGCAAAATTCTGTAGCTATTCAGTATCAAGATGCTCATTCAAAATAGCATACACAACGATACAGTGTGTTAAATAATGATCAAGCATTGTAAGTCGTTTATCTGACCTTACTTCGGACTGAATGGCGTTTAATTATGTTTATAACCCCTGAGCTTAATGCATTGCCCCGGCTTTTTCAGGGCAAGGCACCATCGCAATCAGTACAAGAACAGTTACAACTTGAATATGTCAATCTTGAAGCAACGTTGTTAAGAGGCAAGGTGCTTAGAGATTTTTCTAAAGAAAAAGTCACCTACATTGCCCAGGCCCCCATTGCAGAAAATGAAGGACATCTGGCTTATGTGTTTGCGCCGTTTATTATTGCCAATTTAAATCAGCCGGTAATTTATACCACGCCGATTACAACATCAGTTTTATCCATTTTGAATCCGTATTATCAGGCGGAGAAAAGCATCCATCTCAAGATCGAAGAGGTGCTTGATAGTCTGAGACTCTATATTGAGCTGGTGCATGATCCGAAAAATGAGCAGGATTTTCTTTTTCGGAGTCTGGTGAAAGCCCTGTGCAGAACAGATATTTCCCATATTTTTCTGGTGACTCATCTGCCGATCGATATGCATCAGCTCAAAATATTGCAAGATTATCTACAGGTCAGAATTACGGTGATTGATAGCGGTCAGGATGTACCTCAAGTGAATCATGACATGATCAATATGCGCCAACTGTTGTTTAAAAATAAAGATGAATTCCATAAAGGAATTTGTACCTTATTTTCCAGTCTGAATGCCGGATTGGTGGCAAATATTGGCCAGTTTACCGAACAGCAGGCTGCGCATCTGATTGAAGATATGTTTTATTCCGAACATATTTTCGAGAAGTTGTCAGTCTATGCTGAATATATGCAGACCCGGATTCAAAATGGTGCCAGTTTTAAAGTTTTGTCCACGATATAAACAAGGTTAAACATTTCTTAATCTTTGAACAGGAGCGGACCTTATGTCGCAACAGCAATCCAAATTTCCCTATTTAGCAGTGGGTATCAGTATTTTGCTCGGTTGTTTATTTCTGGTGTTTTTCTTTCTGGCAGTCAGTAATCAACCTGATTATATGCCATCGCAGCAAAAGCATAATACCACTGAAGCACAGCAACTCAGTTCAGCCAATAAGTAATTTGCTCAACCCAATACATACCTGAGCTCAATCTTGATCCATCTTAGAGGCAAGCCAGCGGTGCCAATACCTTTTTGTTTAATTCGTTGTCTAGCAGGATAGCGCTGGCCAGTCTCACGATCAGAGAATAAGACAAATCTGGAATAGAAAAATCAGCAGATTCATGTTACTTCTAGAGCAGTAAGAAATGAAAATAGCTCAGCTGAGGGCGATGTAATGGATCATTCAGAACAAACAATTCATAAACAAGAAAATAATGGCTACGCGAGAATTGAGCCATATACCCAGCCTGCTGGCGGATGGGGCGCATTATTGAGTGTGGCACGCAATCTCAAACGTCAGGATATCCTTAAAAAAGGTTCGATTACTTTACTTAATATCAATCAGCCGACCGGTTTTGACTGTCCCGGTTGTGCATGGCCAGAGAAAAAAGATGCCCATGCCTTTAACTTTTGCGAGAACGGTGCCAAAGCCGTTGCTTTTGAAGCCACCAGTAAAACCGTGACACCAGAGTTTTTTGCTCAGCATACAGTCAGCTGGTTAGCCGAGCAGAGTGATTTTTATCTGGAAGACTTAGGGCGTTTAACCGACCCGATGCGCTACGATCCAGTCACGGATAAATATGTGCCGATTTCTTGGGATGATGCATTTCAGCTGATTGCCAAACATTTACAAGCCTTAGACCATCCTGACCAGGCGGCATTCTATACTTCGGGACGAGCCAGTAATGAAGCGGCTTTTTTATATCAGCTTTTCGTCAGAAGCTTTGGTACCAATAACTTTCCAGACTGTTCCAATATGTGTCATGAAACCACCAGTGTGGGTTTGAAAGATGCAATTGGCTTAGGTAAAGGGACCGTTATTCTGGATGACTTTGATCAGGCGGATGCCATCTTTAGTTTTGGGCATAACCCCGGCACCAATCATCCACGGATGCTGGCCACCCTGAGAGAGGTCTCAAGACGAGGAGGGAATATTGTTGCGATTAATCCGATTAAAGAACGTGGTTTGGAGCGCTTTCAAGATCCGCAAGCTCCTCTGGAAATGATGACCAATGGCAGTACCCCGATCAGTCGCTATTACTTCCAGCCCAAAATTGGCGGTGATTACGCGCTGATGTTTGGGGTGATGAAGCATTTACTGGAATGGGATAAACAAGCCCTTGCCCAAGGGAAGCATAGCGTTTTCGACCGCAGTTTTATTGAAATGAATACCATTGGCTTCGATGAGATGCTGGCGGAAATTGACCGGACTGAATGGTCAGAAATTCACAAGCACACCGGACTTTCACCTGAACATTTACAATCCATTGCCCAGATGTATCTCGATGCAAAAACGGCTATTTTCTGTTGGGGTATGGGGATTACCCAGCATCGTCACGGCACTGCCAATATTCATATGCTGGCGAATTTGATGTTGGCACGCGGTCATATCGGACGACCGGGTTCAGGGCTGTGTCCAGTGCGTGGGCATAGTAATGTGCAGGGCGACCGCACCATGGGCATCAATGAAAATCCAAGTGATAAGCTACTCGACAGTATTGATCGTGTATTTGGTATCAAGTCACCGCGTAAACATGGTTTTGGCGTGGTCGATACCATCAAGGCAATGTATGAAGGTGATGTCAAAGTCTTTATTGGTCTGGGCGGTAACTTTGCGGTTGCAACACCAGATACACCTTATACCCAAGAAGCTTTACGCCGTTGTAATCTAACCGTCAACATTACTACCAAGCTGAATCGTAGCCATCTGGTGTGTGGTCAGGACGCCTTGATGTTGCCATGTCTGGGGCGTACTGAAGTGGATATGCAGGTGCATGGCCCTCAAGCGATTTCGGTAGAAGATTCAATGTCGAACGTGCATCTTTCGGCAGGGCGTAATCTACCGATCTCTGAAAATATTTTGTCTGAACCCGATATTGTGGCGCGTATGGCGGAAGCCGCGTTACCCGACAGTAAGGTGAAATGGCGCTGGTATATTGAAAGTTATGACCGTATTCGTGATTCGATTGCCGAGGTGTTTGACGAATTCCATGATTTTAACCAGCGGGTTTATCAACCGAGTGGTTTTCACTTGGAACATCCTGCCAATCAGCATGTCTGGAACACGCCAAGTGGCAAAGCACAGTTCTTGATTACACCATTGTCCGAAGTGTATGAAGATAAAGAAAACCAGTATGCTGCTGCCTATAGCGAGCAGCAGGTGTATACCTTGATGACCACACGTTCGCATGACCAGTACAATACTACCTTATATGGTCTGGATGACCGTTACCGTGGTGTATTCGGGCAACGTCGTGTACTGTTTATGAATCAGGCAGATATTGATGCAGCAGGCTTTGTAGCTGATCAATGGGTTGATATCGAAAGTGTCTTCTCGGATGGGGTTAAACGAATCGTGCATAGTTTCCGTATCGTGCCGTATAACATTCCGCAAGGCAGTCTGGCCGCCTATTATCCAGAGACCAATCCGCTGGTGGCCTTAGGCAGTCATGATAAATATGCCAAAATTCCAGCATCAAAAAGTATCCCGGTGATCCTGCATGCAGGTCAGGCGCCTGAGCATTTTAACTTGGCGGTTGCAGTCGATCCTGAACATGCCAATGAACGGGTGGGTGGCGTCTAGACGCGCATCTAAGTAAAGAGGTCAATTGTGGATACCAAAACACGCGGCTATGAAACGGTGCCTGTGCATCGTTTCCATCAGGATCATTCTGAAAATGAAATGGATTATATTGTTCAGGAGTATCCTGTAGCGCTGATTTATAATGGCATCTCGCATGCCGTGATGATGGCAACGCCATCAGACCTTGAGGTTTTTGCCAAGGGGTTTAGTCTTTCGGAAGGGATATTACAAAGCTTAAATGAGTTGTATTCGCTTGAAATTCGTCACAATGCATTAGGGGTTGAGGTCGATATGACGATTTCATCGCGTGCATTTATGGCACTCAAACAACATCGCCGAATGATGGTGGGTCGGACTGGCTGTGGTTTATGCGGGATTGAGAGCTTAAAGCAATTTTATGCTGACCTGCCATTGGTGAGCAGCAAGGTTTCGTCCTTGTGGCTCAAGCAAATACCAAATGCCATTGCTCAACTGAAAGCTCGACAAAAAATTACTGAACTCACTGGTGGTGCGCATGCTGCGGCATGGGTGGTCCAAGGGCAAATCGTGGCACTCTTTGAAGATGTCGGCAGGCATAATGCCTTGGATAAACTACTTGGTCATTTGGCTGAGCAAAAGCTGAATGTTGCCGAGGGCTTTGTGATGATGACCAGTCGCGCCAGTTATGAGCTGATTCGCAAATGCGCACAATACAATATTGCCTTATTGGCGACCATTTCTGCGCCAACCAGTATGGCAATTGAAATGGCCAAACAATTAAACCTTACGTTGGCCAGTTTTTGTCGGGGTGAGAGCTTTGTGTTATATACAGAATAAATCTAAAAAAATGTGTAGGATATGAGCATTAAGTTTTTTTATTCCCCGATATTATGAATATACCTTTAAGACCTCAGCCTGTAATTAATAATCTTTCAGGTGAAAATGCTTTATTTATCGTACTTGGCATCAATACTAATCCAGATCATTCAGGGATTATCGATTTTCTTGCTAATTTTTCCGCATTGGTGCGCAGTCTGACCAATCGTTTTCCGAATAGTAATTTCAGTGCTTCAGTGGGAATTGGCTCAAATGCCTGGGATTTGCTGTTCCCTGATTTAAATAAACCGAAAGAGCTGGCACCCTTTCAAGAGATCAAAGGGCCAAGACATACCGCGGTAGCGACAACAGGCGATTTATTCTTTCATATCCGTGCCAACCAGATGGCGATTTGCTATGAACTTGCCTCAATTTTGCATGAGCAATTAAAACAAGATACCTATCCAATTAGTGAAACCAAAGGTTTTAGATATTTTGATGGTCGTGCCATTCTTGGTTTTGTCGATGGGACTGAAAATCCTGAACATGAAATTGCCAGAGAGATTGCCTATGTCGGGCAAGAAGATGCCGAGTTCATTGGTGGCAGTTATGTATTTATCCAAAAATACCTGCATAACATGGAGATGTGGAAAGGTCTAAGCACTGAAGAACAGGAAAAAGTTATTGGACGCAAGAAATATGATGATGTCGAGCTGGGTGATGATGTCAAACCGCAAAGTGCACATAATGTGGCGAGTAAGGCACATGATGCTGACGGCAATGAACTTAAAATCTTAAGAGCCAATATGCCATTTTCCAATCCAACTGAAGGTGAATATGGCACCTTCTTTATTGGCTATTCCCGTTCTTTTAATATCACCAAAACCATGCTTGAGAATATGTTCTTGGGTAAAGAAACCGGACATGTCGACCGCTTACTGGATTTCAGTACACCTGTTTCAGGCAGCTTGTTTTTTGTCCCGACCTTTGATTTTCTCGAAGATTTAGGCGAATAAGTTGAATCCGCTGAAATGAAGCCATTTATTTCAGCGGGAAATTTTTATTGGCTTATCAGATATTGTTGTAACTGTTCACGGAATTGATCAGGAATACGCCCTGATTTTTGTGTGCTGAAATCAAAATACACTTGAACCGCCTTGCCACGGGCAACGCAATGATCATTTTGCCAAGCTTCATGTGCGACTACGAATGAAGAATTACCGATATGCTCGATCCATGTTTTGATTTCAATATCAGCACCATAATAGATCTGGGCAACAAAATCGACTTCAACACGCGCCAGAATCAAAGGCAGATTTTTAATTTCCATACCTGGGTTAAATAGACGAAAAACAGGTTCGCGTGCGGTTTCAAACCAGCCTGTGATCACGGTATTGTTGATATGCCCGAAAGCATCGGTTTCATAGAATCTTGGGGTAATCGAAAGTGTGAACATAGTGAAGTAATTATTTTCTCATTTAAACCCATCTACTATAAAGGCTGACGCTTGCATACGTCAGCCCTGATAACAGACTTAGGCGACTACTTTAATCACTTTACTTTCGCGGTAGTCCTTCAGATTCACATGGTGCAGTTTGTGTTTAATCACAAAACCAAATTCGGGCCAGATGATATGATTACGACCGGCGTCATCTAAATAATAGCTCTTACAGATATCAGCTCTGACGGGCATTTTCGCCAGACGTTTATCGATGCGGGCATTAAATTGTTTTTGTACGGCTTCTTTCACTTCAATGTAGTCGATACGTCGTTGTTGCATGAGTTTAATGGCTTTTGAAATATAGACGGATTGTTGTTCTGCCGTCCACATTACTGAGCCGACTGTATTTTGCGAATTAGGACCGAGCATCATAAACATATTCGGAAAGCCGTGAATGGCCATTCCCATGTAAGCGCGGGGTTGACGTTGCCATGTATCACTCAGGCTACGACCTTCAACCCCTTTAATTATTTTATAAATCGCAGGCTCAGCGACTGCATAACCTGTACCAAAAATAATCGCATCTACCTGAATTTCTTTGCCATCTTCACCGACAACCCCATGTTCAGTGATATGTGAAAGGCCTTGGAACAGCACAGATACATTGGGTTTCACCAGCGCAGCATACCAGTTATTGGAAAACATCGGGCGTTTGCATCCCAAGGTATGTGTAGGTGTAACTGCCTGACGCATTTCAGGGTCTTTGATGCTGAGGTTGATATTGAGTTTACCCAGAGCTTGCAGCTTTTCCATGATCTTGATGTTCATAAATACAGGAAGTGAGGGCTCTAAACTCCACAAAGCACCTTCACGAATGATTTTTTCTAGCAATGGTGCTTTTTTGAAAACAGTTTTCACAATATTTGGCACAGCAAAATCAGGTTTAGGCAGTACCCAAGATGGGGTGCGTTGGAAACTGTATAAATGACCAACTTTTGGCTGAATTGCGGGTAAGAATTGAATTGCTGATGCACCGCTACCGATCACGGCAACACGTTTACCGGTTAAATCGTATTCGTGGTTCCATTTACCTGAATGGAACATGGTGCCTTTGAATTGCTCTTGTCCCGGAAAGCTCGGCATTTTGGCTTCGCCAATGAAGCCCGTTGCCGGAACAAAAAATTTCGCACTGTAGCTTTTACCATCCGCTGTACTGATCATCCAGCGATTCAATCCTTTGTCCCATTGAGCCTCGATTACTTCAGTGCCCAGCCGAATCTGAGGAACAATATTAAACTGATGTGCCACATCTTCTAAATATTGGCGAATTTCAGCCTGAGGGGCGTATGTGCGTGACCAATTAGGATTGGGTGCAAAGCCTAGAGAATACATTTCACTGGGAACATCACAAAACAGGCCTGGGTAATCATTCAATGCCCATGTACCACCAATACGCTCGGCCATATCCACAATCACGACATTGTGAATGCCTTGCTCCTTTAACTTTATACAGGTACTCAGTCCAGAGGGTCCTGCACCAATAATCAATACATCAACCAGTTGGGTGGGTTTGGATGGTTTAACTGCTTTATTCATTGGAAAATCCTGGTATGAAATAGACATACACCTAAACAAAAAGGTTCAAATTAGTATTTAGACGGCGGTCTGTTGAAAATGCTCAAGCAGTAACTCAGCAACACGCTGCGGTTGCTCTGCCTGTAAGAAATGCCCACAATTGGGTAAATGAATACTGCGTAAGCCTTGAGGAAAATGTCTGGATTGGGCCAAAGCCCGATGTAATGGAATACTCATGCAGCCATCATCCAATCCAGCCAAAGCCAATGTGGGAAGCTGGATTGGGCGGAGTAAATCTCGGTTGGCCTTTAAGTTGATAGAATGATGAACTGCAAATAAGCTACGGTAGTAGCGCGTGGCTGCCCATGCGATTTGCGGCTGGCTAAAAGCCTCACGCGTGGCTGCAAAATCTGCTTGTGTAAATTGCCATGTGGGTGACCATTTTTTCCAGATTTTCGCAACAAATTCAGCTTGATTTTGCGAGAGCAAGGTTTTGGCAAAATGCGATTGCATCAGCAACATATAAGAAGATAAATAGAGTTGCTTTGGAAAATTTTTTAAATTGATCAAAATATTCTTCATGGCAGGAATCGGAGGAACGGCCAGCAAGCTCATACTATACAGCGAGGCCGAATATTGACTGGCATAGCACATGGCGATAGCTGCTCCCCAGTCATGTCCCACCAGATGAAATTTTTGAGCACCAAGTATTTCTAACCAAGCTTTTAAGTCAGCAGTTGCAGAGGCCAAGCCATAGTGAGCATTGCTGCTTACTGAATCGAGTGTATAACCCCGTAACCAAGGGATGAGAACCTGATAGCCTGCATCGACCAGAATCGGGTAAAGCTTGTCCCAGCAATGCGGTGTATCTGGAAAGCCATGTAGCAACACCATTAGAGGACGATTAGGATCACCATACAGATTGGCCTGCAAGCTTAATCCGTCACGTTGCAGAATGAGCTGATCACTTTTCATAACGGCCTCAGCGATTCATTTTGGCTGCAAGCGCTTGAGCATAGGCTTCGGCAACTTGTTGGGCAGCAGGGGAATTTGCGATATAAGCCAGCGCCTTTTTCACATCACCATCATGTTCCGGATGATAGTTAAATTTACTCCAGCCTTTCAGTGCGGTCAGAATCATCACCAGATCGGGGAGGCTTTTTTTCTGCTTTGCGGTTTGCTGAAACTCCCAAATCAACGCCAATGGATTCTTGCGGGAAATTCGATTTGCTTCAGGGGTATTGTCCAACCTACACAGATACACAGATGCACCTAACCAGAACCCGACCATTGCAATAAAGGCGAAGCTCATACTGAGCTGACGACCTAAATAGCCTTTGAGATGATCACCAGCCAGTGCACGATAAGCATCATAACCAACAGTACGATGTTCAACTTCTTCGGCACCATGCCAACGTACAATATCCAGCATCGTAGGGTCGGCATGTTCGAGACCTTCAGCATCTAGCACCCAAGTGCCGAAGAAGCAAAAATAATGTTCCAAACCGGCAATGATGCCCATACGAAAGGCAAGCCACTGTTTCGAATAGCGTTTAAAAGGTCCATAAATTCCAAAGGGGGTATCGCCCATAAAACCATCTTTAAACATCCACTCTAAAAAATGTTTAAAAGGTGTCGGGTCTATACCATGGGTCTGGAAATAAATTTCAGCGCCCTTGTGTGCATTGGCATGAGCAGCTTCCTGAGCAATAAATCCACGGATATCGGCTTTCAGATTTTTATCGTTGACATAGGGCAAGGTTTTATTGGCAAGACGACAGAACCAGTGCTCAACAGCAGGCAGTAACACATGCATGCTGTTGAGTACATGAGTGGCCAATACATCATCGGGAACCCAGTGGCGAGGGGTTTGGGAAAAATCAAAATGTACTTTACGGGCAATAATCTGATGATCAATAAACTTATTCATCGTTCGACTCCTGTCTGTTTGGCTCAGATTGAAATCGCTTCAATTTTTTTGATTAAGCTGCGGGACTGGATATAACCATTGGCAGCAAACCATTGCAGTGCATCTCGGACAGCAATCTCGATGGGCGTTTGTGGTAAACCCAATTGCTGTACCGCTTTGGCGCAATTAAAAGATGTGCCTAATTGCCCGATTTTTGCTGCTGATGGGGTGACCAAAGGTGCTTTGTGGGTAATATGCTGGGTCACCCATAACGCGGCATGTCCTGCTAGTTGGGAGGAAACACCTTCAATCAGGTGGGGAATGGTTATCACAGGTCGCCAAATGCCCAATAAATGATGCACAGTTTTCGCCATGGCAACACCATCTAGATCTCTATTTCCCAGAATATAGGTTTCACCTGCTATGCCTTTTTCTGCAGCCAGCACATGGCCTTTGGCAACATCTCTAACATCAATCATATTGTTGATCGCAGCTGGCACAGCGAGCGCTGGCATCTGGGCAATTGTTAACAGTAATTTTCCTGTTGGCGTTGGCGCGATATCTTGGGGACCAATTGGGCCTGTTGGACAAACGATCACCACATCTAGACCGCCTGCTGCAAACTGTAAGGCAATTTGGTGTGCTTCAAATTTGGTCAGTACATAAGCATCACCTGTTACACCTAAAGCAAAAGGGCTTTGTTCTGTGGCCTGAATGCCTTTGGGTTGGCCTGCAAAACATGCACCTGTACTGGTATAAACCACCCGTTTAATACCAGCTTTTTTCGCGGCATTGAGAACAATACGCGTGCCTTCAACATTGACCTTACGCATCAACTCTGGTTTTGGCAGCCATAAGGCGTAGATCGCAGCGGTATGAAAGACTAAATCACAGCCTTCAACAGCTTCATCCATTTTGATGGGGTCGGTAATATCGCCTGCAATCAGTTCAACATCCAGCCCCTCAAGATTGCTTAGTTTTTCCTGAGGCAGATGTAATACGCGAACTTCATAATTTTCATTGAGCAGGGCACGCACAATATGCGAACCAATAAAACCAGCACCACCGGTAACCAGAGCTTTCATATCTCACCAACTTCCTTCAATTAGTATCCAGAATCGAGCTGGATAAAAATGCGACAATTTTATTGTTGGTACTATGCCGAATCACCGATATGTGTCATAGTTCTTGAAATGACAGTTTTGACCATTTTACGACATTCTGTATAAAACATTGATGAGATAACGCTTGTGAATCCATCTTTACCTGGAACCTACGTCAGTCTGATGGCCGACGTGGTACAAAAATTAAATATTTCTCCCGAGCAATTACTGGAAGGAAGTGGCGTTGGCGTCGAGCAACTTTCAGAACCGTTTTGGTATTTAGATTTTGATATTTTCAATAATTTATTGAATCGAGCGGTTGAACTCACCCATGAACCTGCGTTGGGCGTTTATCTCGGATTACAAATGACCGTGTCATGTCATGGCTCAGTTGGTCTGGCCGCCATGGTTTCACAAAATCTTGGTGAAGCACTGAATGTCATGGAGCAGTTTATTGGTCTGCGTTGTCCTGCATTAAAACCGCGTCTTGAAGTTGAAAATGGACTGGCTTCACTTTATTTAGACCAGCCGATGACAAACTTTAAGATGGGGATTGTCGGCATGACCTTTCTGATAGTAGGTTTTGCGCAGATGTCCAATGCCATCACTGGAACTAAATTAAAGATTAAGGCTGAACTGAATTATGCTGAACCTGCATTTCTACAGCAAGTTCAAGAGTTATTGCCTTGTGAGATCAGTTTTAATCAAGACCATAACCGACTGATTTTCCCTGAAAGTTACTTGGCACTGCCGCTGATTATGGCAGATCCCTTAGCTGCACGTTTGGCGCGAGAACAATGTAAACATGATTTGAACAAGTTGGTGGCTAAACGTGGTGAGAAACATCCACTCACGGCTTTGGTGCGTGAATTGCTTTTTGATGAGGTGGAAGGTTTTTTCAAAATGAAAGAGGTTGCAGATAAGCTGCATCTGACTGAGCGAACGTTACAGCGTCAATTGGCAAAAGAGGGAACCACTTTTCAGATGCTCATGGATCAAGTCCGAGAGCGATATGCTAAAAAATTACTGAATCATCATGAATATAGTATTTCCTCTATTTCAGAGAAGTTAGGCTACTCTGATGTTACCCATTTCACCCGTGCATTTAAGCGTTGGACAAATCAGACCCCAAAGCAATATCGCAATTTACGAGAATCGATCTCTAGTTAACATCAGGTTGTTCATTTCAGACAAAAAAGTGAGATACCTTAACTAAAGATCGAGTGCAAAAAAGTGGAAATCTACGCTGCTGGTTGAGACAATCCGCCGCCTAAGGCTTTATAAAGCTCGATCTGGTTATTCAACTTGGTTTGTTCCAGCATCAGTAAGCCTTGTTGGGCGGCATAAGCAGAACGTTGCGCATCCAGTACGGTCAGGTAATTGTCAATGCCTGCTCTAAAGCGAGCCGTGGATAATTTATAGGTGGTATCGGTTGCAGCAACCAAACGACGTTGTGCACTCAAACGCTCATCAATATGAGCACGGGCGGCAAGAGCATCATTCACTTCACGAAAAGCGGATTGAATGGCTTTTTCATAGTCGGAAACAGCAATTTTTTGCTCAGTTTCAGAAATTTTAATATGGGCTTTACGCGTTCCCCAGTCAAAGATTGGTATATCAATACTTGGTCCAACTGACCAAGAGAAGCCTCCTGACTTAAATAAATCTTTTAGTTCTGCCGATGCATAGCCAGCTGATCCTGTCAGGCTAATAGTGGGGAACATACGTGCTTTGGCAGCACCAATATTAGCTCCAGCAGCACGGAGTTGATATTCAGCAGCTTTTAGGTCTGGACGGTTATTCAGTAAATCACTGCTTAAGCCCGTTGCAAAGCGACTTTCAGCACTAATGGTTTTTACGGCTTGATGGGGCAAAAGATTTTGAGGAAGCGCTTGACCAGCCAATAGGTTCAGTAAGTTTTGTGCCTGTGCAACCTGAGTCTTATACGTCGCGACATCATTGCGGGCGGTTTCAACTGAAATCTGTGCCTGTCGTAACGGGACTTCACTATCAATGCCAACATCAAAACGTTTTTTATTCAGATTATAAGAGTCGAGCTGTGCTTTTAAGGTCTGTTCAGCTAAGTTTAAATTGGCTTTTGCATAGGCATAATCTAACCAAGCTTGTGAGACTTGGCTGACTAAACTGATCTGTGTGGCTTCTCGTGCACTTTGGGTGGCAAGGTAATGATTCAGTGCTGCATCTTTTAAGCTTTTGACTCGGCCCCAAAAATCCAGCTCATAAGCCGTCATCCCTAGACCGACTTGAAAAGTTGAATAGGGATTGTTTGGATTTACAGATGGATTCACCTGTCGTACCGCACTACCATTTGCTCCAATGGTAGGCAGCTGCTCATTTTTACTGATCTGATATTGCTGTTGCGCACGCTGAATATTAAGTGCCGCAGTACGTAAATCACGATTATGATTTAAACTGATTTCAATCACTTGTAATAAACGTACATCAGAAAAAAATTGTTGATAACCCTGATTGGCAATCGAATTTCCAGTTGTGGTTTGAGAAAAATTTTGTGGAATATCGGATTGAATTACAGGTTGGGGTGCCTGCAGATTCATACATGCCGTTAGGGCAATTGAAAGCGTAGACACTAGTAAGCCACGAGATAAGACAGTCGCTTTAGACATGGTCTTCTCCAAATAAGATGAGGATAAATACAGAGGGGAGTCAGAGGAAATCCGTTGATTCCCTCTGCTCGTTATCATTTAAGATGGATCTTTTGGTTTCGAGGAAAACAGCTTTTCAACTGCACCCAAAACAAAAATAAAGAACACGGGTACAAAGAAGATTGCCAGAATCGTCGCTGAAATCATGCCGCCAAATACACCTGTACCTAAGGCATGTTGGGTTTCTGAACTTGCCCCTGAAGCGATGACCAATGGAATCACACCACAAGTAAAGGCTAAGGAGGTCATCAAAATCGGGCGTAAACGCAGTTTGGCTGCGGCCACTGTGGCCTCAATTAAACTCATGCCTTCTTCTTTCAGCATCTTTGCAAATTCGACGATCAAAATGGCGTTCTTGGCGGATAAACCAATAATGGTAATCAGGCCAATTTTAAAGAACACATCGTTCATCAGTCCGCGTGACATAATTGCAATCACGGCACCAAAGATACCCAAAGGCACCACCAGCATCACTGAAAGCGGAATGGCCCAACTTTCATAAAGTGCCGCAAGTACCAGAAACACCACCAGCATGGAGAGGGCCAGCAAGAAGGCCATCTGAGATTCAGATTGCTTTTCCTGTAAGGATATACCGGTCCATTCATAGCCAATGCCTTTCGGTAATTTGGCAATCAGGTTTTCCATTTCACGCATGGCATCGCCCGATGAGGTATCAAAGTTCGGAATACCGGCAATACTCAACGATGGGCGACCGTTATAGCGGTTATATTGCTGTGGTGCTTTATTCCATTGTGGTGTGACCACTTCGGAGAGAGACACCAACTGTCCGTTTGAGCCCATCACTTTCAGGTTTAAAATATCTTTTAATTGCATCCGTGATTTGGCTTCAACCTGTACAATCACTTGTTGCATACGTCCCTGATTAGGGAAGTCATTGATGTACATTGATCCCATTGAGGTTGAAATGATGTCGGAAACATCGGAGAACTTCACTCCAAGAACATTCAATTTTGCACGGTCAATTTTTAAAGAAATATTGTCGCCCTGTGGTAAGCCTTCATTCCAGACCATATAGAACTTTTTATTTTTGGCCGCCATTTCCATGAGCTGATCTTGTGCAGCCAGGAGTGCTGGCATGCCCAAATTGCCACGGTCTTGTAAGCGTAAGCTGAAACCGGCAAAAGTCCCCAGCTCATCAATGGCCGGTGGAAGCACCGCCATGGTTGCACCTTCTTTACTATGTGCCATGGTTCCATTGACCGCATTGGTCATTTCACTGGCACTTGACGTCCGCTCTTTAAAATCTTTGAGTGTGGTAAACGCCATTCCCACGTTTTGGCCTGCGCCACTAAAGCCCCAACCCATAATGGTGGTATTGCTTTCCACGTTCGGGTTGTCTTTCAAACTGTTTTCAAATTCGTTGACTACAGCTCGGGTTCTTTCAGCTGTGGCATCGGAAGGTAACTGGAAGGTGGTCAGAAACCAGCCCTGATCTTCTTCTGGCATAAAGGCAGTTGGCCAGTACTTCATGCCTGCAAAGGTGAGACCGGTAATGACCACAAAGACTGCCATCATTGGAAGACTATGCTTGATCACTTTCAGCAGGATCAATTCATACTTCTTGGTGACTTTATCGAAGCTACGGTCAAACCAGGCAAAGAAACCTTTCTTTTGATGATGCCCATCAATCGGTTTCAGGATGGTGGCACAGAGCGCAGGGGTCAGGATCAATGCCAATAATGCCGAGAACAGAATCGACACTGACATGGTCAGGGTAAATTGTTGATAGATGATGCCGACCGAACCACTGGCAAAGGCCATGGGTAAGAATACTGCAGCCAAGACCAGGGTAATCCCGATAATCGGACTGGTGATTTCCTTCATGGCCTTGGATGTGGCTTCTTTGGGTGGAAGCCCTTCAGTTGCCATGATCCGTTCGACGTTTTCCACTACCACAATTGCATCATCGACGATAATACCAATGGCAAGCACCATACCAAACATGGTCAGTACGTTAATCGAGAAGCCAGCCATGAGCATGACCGCAAAGGTACCCAGCAGGGCAATCGGGGCAACAATTGCCGGAATCAGGGTATAGCGCACATTATGCAAGAACAGATACATCACGATGAAAACCAGTACCATGGCTTCCAGTAAGGTATGAATCACTTTTTCGATTGAAATTTTAACAAAAGGCGCCGTGTCATAAGGAATACTAAACTGCATGCCTTCAGGCAGGTTGAGTTTTAATTCTTCAATCTTGGCTCTGACCCCTTCGGCTGTCTTCACTGCATTGGCACCCGGACTGAGCTGGATTGCAGCCGCTGTTGCGGGTTGACCATTTTCTAAAATTGCAAAGTTATAGGCTTGCGACCCCATCTCAACCTTGGCAACATCTGACAGTCTGATGACACTGCCGCTGGTTTTACTTTTAAGACTGATATTCTTAAATTGTTCAACATCACCGAGCTGGCCTTCAGCAGACAAGGGCACGGTAATCAATTGGCCTTTTAGCGCAGGGAGATCACCGAGTCGGCCAGGGGCAATCTCGACATTGTTCTCGCGAATCGCATTGTTGACATCACTGATGGATAGGCCATAAGACACCAGTTTGTTTGGGTCAACCCAAATACGCATGGCTTTTTCAGCACCGAAGGATTGAACCTTACCCACGCCTTCAACGCGTTTCAGTTCTTCCACCACGTTACGGACCAGATAGTCACTCAGGTCAACTTCTGAATATTGTCCTTTGGGCGAGTTGATTCCGACCAGCATCAGGAAGCCTGATGAAGAGGCTTCGACCTGTAAACCCTGTTGGCGAACCACTTGGGGAAGACGCGCTTCAACGGCCTTGATCTTGTTCTGAACATCTACCTGTGCCATTTCAACATCTGTACCGGGTTTAAAGGTCGCCGAAATCTCTGCGGTACCCGAGGTATCTGTGGTTGAGCTGTAATACAGCAGGTTTTTTACGCCGGATAATTCCCGCTCAATCAGGGTGACGACACTGTCATTGATGGTCTTGGGTGTTGCACCCGGATAAGTGGCACTAATATTGACCTGAGGCGGTGCCACGCTTGGAAAGCGGGCAATCGGGAGTTTCGGAATACTCAGGAGCCCAAACAATATAATAAAAATCGCAATCACCCATGCAAATACCGGGCGGCGAATGAAGAATTGTGACATCATCATTGAGCTCCCTGTGTTGCTGGGACTTTCCAGTTGCTAATCTCAAGTTTTTGATTCGGCTGGATACGGTCAATACCTTCTACAATTACTTTATCACCGGCTTTTAAACCTTTATTGGCGATATAAAACTGGTCATAGGGTTGTCCCAGTTCAATTGGGCGTATCTCTGCTGCACCTTTGTTATTGAGTACATAGACTTGCGGTTCACCATTGATATTGCGTTGTACCGCTTGTGCCGGGATTAATAATGCTTGCGGGATTGAAGCACGGTCAATATTGACACGGACATACATGCCTGGAAGGAGTTTCCGTTCAGGATTCTGAACTTCGATCCGGATGGTCACATCTCCGGTTTCAGGATCCACATTGATGTCTTCAAATAGCATTTTGGCCGTGACGTTATATGCTTGTCCGTGGCTATTGGAGATACGGACAGTTTTTTCATTATTGGCAGACAACTCGCCACTTTGTAGTGCGGCCTGTAAACGTTCGTATTCACCAATCGACTGTTTAACATCAACATAGACTTTATCAATCTGCTGTACGGTTGCCATGGTATTGGCATCACCTTGGCTGACCAAGGCACCTTCGGTCACAAAAGATTGACCAATACGTCCCGAAATCGGGGCACGCACTGTGGCATATTGCAGGTTCAGATTCTGACGGGTGAGGAGCGCTTTCATCTGGGCGACATCAGCCAAGGCCTGACGGTATTCAGCTTGGGCATTACTGACCTCCTGCTTACTGATTGCGTTGCTTGGCAATAGTTGTTCATAGCGTTCCAGCTGCACTTTTAAACGTGCGACCTCAGCTTCGGCTTTGTTCAGCGAGGCTTTGTTGCTATTCACATCGGCCTGAAAGGTTTCGGCATTAATTTTATAAAGTGCTTGTCCTGCTTTGACTTCACTGCCTTGTCGGAACAAGACTTTTTCAATAATGCCGCCCACCTGAGGACGGATTTCTGCCGTCCGGAACGCTTGGACACGTGCCGGCAGGTTCTCGCTAAAGCTCACCGATTGCGGTTGGATATTTAAAATGCTGACTTTGGCAGGCGGTGTTTCAGCGGGTTTTGCCTGCTCGGAACCACAACCTTGCAGTACAAGTCCGATGGATAAAAATAATGGAAGTAAGAGCTGCTTTTGCATGCTGTCCAAACCTTGGGAGTTTTTGATGCTGCTATTATTTTCGCGCTGTGTGTAACGACCATCGGTGAAGTGTGGAAAAAGTGTGGAGATCCAGAGATAAATCAGCGTATGATTGAAAGAGATTGAAATTATCCGATGACTGATTCATGTTTGAAGCCTCATTTTCTTTTGATTGCCGTGATAAGCAGATTCTCGTCGTAGAAGATGAGTATGATATTGGCGATATTATTGAGCATTACTTAAAACGCGAAGGCATGCAGGTCCTTCGCGCCATGAATGGCAAGCAAGCCATTGAAATCCATGCATCGCACCCGATTGACCTGATCTTGCTGGATATTAAATTACCTGAGCTCAATGGCTGGGAAGTGCTGAGCAAAATCCGCCAGAAAGCCCAAACGCCCGTCATTATGCTGACCGCATTGGATCAGGATATTGATAAAGTCATGGCCTTGCGCATTGGTGCAGATGATTTTGTGGTTAAACCGTTCAATCCGAATGAGGTGGTGGCACGTGTGCAAGCCGTGCTGAGAAGGGCTCAACAAAATCAGCAGGCACAAAATAGAAATCTGCTTTATAAGAATATTGAGATTCACTCGGATTTACACAGCGTCTATATCCGTCAGCAGGACAAAAAAATCATGCTCAATCTCACCTTGACCGAGTATAAGATCCTGTTGCTGATGATCGATCAGCCCTATAAAGTTTTTACCCGCGGGGAGCTGATGAATCATTGCTTGCCTGACAGCGATGCGCTGGAACGGACGGTGGACAGTCATGTCAGTAAACTCAGGAAGAAACTGGAAGAACACGGTTTGCAAAATATGCTGATCAATGTGCGCGGAGTCGGCTATCGGCTGGACCACCCTGCGCAGTGAGCATATTTTGACTGTGTACGGTTTTTTTAATTCAAATCCTCAGATTTCCGCTTATGCGATTTAAACGATGAAAACAGTCGTTTAAATCCATTTTTGATCTTTGCCCAATATTCTTTACCCAATAAGGCAATCACGATTAACAGTAGAATTTCACCCCCAATCGCCATTGTGGTCATGACCAGTGCTTTGTGCGGAATATCCAGAAAAGGGACAATCGGAAAGGCAATCCAGTAAACCCCGACCATCGCCAAAAGGATAAAACCTATTTTTTTACGCAGATTCAGTTGTTGATTCAGCATGAGCACCACATTTACACAATTTTCAATTTTGCTATTTTTCGGCAGGTATGAGGAGAAAGGATCATGAAAGTGTGGAAAAAGTGTGTAAAGCATGAAAAAAAACAGCGTATCATGACCCAGTAACAAAGCGGGTGAACCGGGAAAATCGGCATGAGAAATAAATCGGGAATTAGCAAGCAGCTATTTATTGCCTTAAGTATTGTCAACTTAAGTGTGACGCTTTTTTCCGTGCTGATGGGTTATTTGATCTATAACTATGCCATAGATGTTGGCTGGATTACTTTAAGCTCCTTGCAGGAAGACTGGACCGAATTTCATTTTATTGACTGGATTTGGTTATCGACGGTGATTTTTTGTGGTGGGGTCATTTCCATCATTATCGGCATGCATCTGGCCCAGCGCTTTATTAAACCCATTAATTTTCTGGCCGAAGCGGCCAAGCAGATCAGTCAGGGAAATCTTTCTGCGCGAGCAGATGACCGTTACATTCATTCCACTGAAATTGCAGAACTGATGCATAATTTTAATAACATGGCGCAGAAGCTGGAAAGTTCGGTTGAAAATGCACTGGTCTGGAATGCTGCCATAGCGCACGAGCTGCGAACACCGATCACCATTTTGCAGGGCCGTTTACAAGGTATTCTGGACGGTGTGTTTAAACCGGATGAAGCCTTATTCAAAAGCCTGCTCAGTCAGGTGGAGGGCTTATCTCATCTGGTCGAAGACCTGCGAACCTTGAGCCTGGTTGAAAACCAGCAACTCAGATTAAATTATGAAATGGTTGATTTTAAAGCACTGACTGAAAAAGTATTAAAACTGTTTGAGCAACGGTTACAACAGGCACAGATCGAACCCGTACTTGAGATTCCTGCTATTCAGGTGCATTGTGACCGTCGTCGTATCGAGCAGGTATTAATGGCCCTGATTGATAATGCAATCCGTTATGCCAATGCCGGAAAACTCAACATTTCTTTGACAAAAGATCTTCAAAACTGGATTTTGCAGGTGGCTGATGCAGGTCCAGGTATCGCAGCACAATATCAGCAAGATTTATTCAACCCGTTCTTTAGACTGGAACAGTCCAGAAATAAAGAGTTTGGAGGAACAGGACTGGGTCTGGCGGTTGTCCATGCGATTGTAATTGCGCATGATGGTCGCATTGAATATAGCAATCCTGCTCATAATAGTGTGTTTACGATCCATTTACCTGTTCACGTTTAATCTAAATGATTTAGGCGATTGTTAGCGTTCGACTATGCTCATAAATATCTGCTATGAATAAAAGAAGAGGTGTTGATTTAGCACCACCTCCTCAACAGAATCATGCTGTTGCTGAAACATCGATGAAATTAATAATTTTTAATTAATTGATATTTATAAATAAAAATATGGCATTCAATTTGTATTAACCACAGTGAAAGATAAATTGTGTTTAACAACAAATTTGGAGCAGAACATGAGTAGAAAAATTCGATTAGGTGCATTTATCCCAGCCACTGGACAACACGTTGCAGCATGGCGACATCCTGAGTCTCAACCGAGCAAAGCAGTTGATTTTGACTTTATTAAAGAGCAAGTACAACTGGCGGAAAAAGGCTTGTTTGATGCTTATTTCTTGGCAGATGGCCTAGCCGTTAATTTCGGGCAAGCCGAGAAAACAGGCTACAGTGATAAAGTAGCAGGCTTTGAACCTGTCACCTTGTTCGCGGCGTTATCAACGGTGACCAAACATATTGGTTTTATTGCTACGGCATCAACCACCTATGAAGAACCGTATTTATTGGCGCGTAAGTTTGCTTCTTTGGACCATCTCAGTCATGGTCGAGCAGGGTGGAATGTGGTGACTTCTGCTTCGGAAGCCGCTGCGGCCAATTTTGGTTATGAGCAACAAATTCCACATGCAGAGCGTTATGAGCGCGCGCAGGAATATGTCGATCTGATTAAAAAACTGTGGGACAGCTGGGAAGATGATGCTTTTATTCATGATAAGGCATCAGGTGTGTTTTATGATCCTGATAAAGTGCATAACCCGAATCATAAAGGTAAATACTACGCGGTAAAAGGTGCCTTGAATGTGCCACGTACACCACAAGGTTATCCTGTGATTGTACAAGCTGGGCAGTCAGGGCCAGGACGTGATCTTGCAGCGCGTTATGCCGAAGTCATTTTTACCGCCAACCAAAAACTGGAAGATGCACAAGAATTTTATCGTGATGTAAAAAGTCGTTTGGCCAAATATGGGCGTTCAGCCGATGAACTTTTAATCTTGCCGGGCGTTTCTGCCTTTGTGGGTCGTACTGAAGAAGAAGCGCATGCCAAATACCAACAGCTTACGGATTTGATTCACCCAGAAGCGGGGCTTGCCTTGTTGAGTGGGTTAAGTGGCGGCTTTGATTTTTCAGGCTATGATTTGGATGGTCCATTCCCAGAATTGGGTGAAGGCCAAGGCATGGTGAGTCGTCCTGCTCTAATTGCAGATATTGCCAAGAAAAACAATTTCAGTATCCGTCAGCTATATGAATGGGTGGCGGGTGCACGTGGACATTGGCAACTGATTGGTACCCCTGAGCAGATTGTCGATCAATTACAGCAATGGTTTGAAAATGAAGCCGCGGATGGTTTTAATATTTTGCCACCAAGCACACCTGCTGGGTTAAACGATTTTGTTGAATTGATTGTGCCAGAGCTACAACGCCGTGGCCTATTCCGTACCGAATATGAAGGAACGACCTTACGTGAAAATCTAGGTTTGGCACGTCCAGAAAATCAATATGTCATTGCTCGACAGGCTGAAAAAAACAAAGCCAGTTAAAATCATGTTAAAACTAAATTATGAATCAAAGTAACAAGAGTGACTTTTAAGCGTCACTCTTGTGTCATCACAATTGAATTGAGTGAAAAATGCAATATAGAAAATTAGGTCAAACTGATATTGATGTTAGTGTTATCGCCCTAGGTACCATGACTTGGGGTGAGCAGAATTCTGAATCCGAAGCGCATGAGCAGTTGGATTATGCAGTGGAGCGTGGCGTAAATCTGATTGATACGGCTGAAATGTACCCCGTACCACCGAAACCAGAGACCCAAGGCTTAACTGAACAATATATTGGCACATGGTTAAAGCTGTCACAGAAACGAGACCAAGTATTGATTGCAACCAAAGTGGTAGGTCGTTCAGGGAAATTAACCCAAGCCTCGCATTTTCGTTCAGGTCAAACCAAGTTAGACCGAGCCAATATTGAAACTGCGTTACATGATAGTCTGAAACGTTTACAGACGGACTATGTTGATCTATATCAGCTTCATTGGCCTGATCGCAGTACCAATCATTTTGGTGAATTGGGCTATACCCATGTCGAAAATGAAGACACGGTGCCAATTTTAGAAACCTTGACAGTTTTGTCTGATCTGATTCGAGCAGGCAAGATCCGACATATTGGTTTATCCAATGAAACACCATGGGGTGTGAGTCAGTTTTTAAAGTATTCCGAAACATTGGGCTTAGCGAGGGTCGTTTCTATCCAAAATCCCTATAATTTATTGAACCGTAGTTTTGAAATTGGCAATGCTGAAATTGCAATCCGAGAGCAGGTAGGATTACTGGCTTATTCACCTTTGGCTTTTGGTGCTTTGACAGGTAAATACTTAGATGGCGCACAACCAGCAGGCGCACGTTTAACCTTATGGGAACGCTTTGCGCGTTATAAAGGTCAAGCATCTGAAGATGCAATTCGTCGTTATGTCGCATTGGCTAAACAATATGATTTAGATCCTGCTCAGTTGGCTTTGGCTTATGTGAATAGTCGTCGTTTTGTGACAAGTAATATTATTGGGGCGACCAATTTAAATCAGCTCAAAACCAATATTGAGAGTATTGACCTACAGTTAGCTGATGAGGTCATTCAGGGAATTGAGCAAATCCATCAAGCCCATCCTAATCCTGCACCTTAAGGCATAGATCATCTCCTACAATTTAATTTTCGTTTTGTTCAGGACAGTTGAGTCAATCCAACTGTCCCTTTTTATTTTTAGAACAAAGCCACTGAGTCTGTATATCAAAAAATAAGAAATAAAAACCTTGAAATGTGCTGTTTTAGTATAAGCAGGGTGTTGGAAAATCAACAGTGCTTCAACAGAAAGAAGTATGTGTATTTTTAAAAATATAAATATAAAACAATTGGTTAATAATTGGCATGCTGCTTGCAAAGATCAAAGTATATAAATCGAAGATTGATTTTATGCAGGCTAAGGAGCACAGGATGAAGATGTTGCGTTGTTGTATGGAAAGTTAATTTCTCTCTCATTTTTTAATTCATTTAGTTCGAATTTTTTTCGGTGTGATTGCTTATTCAGTCACACACAGGATTTTTTGACTCAAATTTTATGATTTTAGTTTTAGGGGTTTTATTGGTGAAAAAACATTATCTCTCTTTATCGATTGCTTTGAGCGTGGCAACACTTTTGGGAAGCGGCACAGCTCAGGCAGCAGAAGATATTGATACCACGTTAGCGCAATTACAGGCGCAATTGACTGCTCTACAGCAGCAGGTCAATGCATTAAAGCAAAAGAAGCAAGCTTCAACGGAGCTGAGTGAGACAACGCAACTTGCAGCCCAAGACGATGCATCGGCAGAGTCTCAGGAAGAAAGTACGGAGCATAGTTTTGCCACTCAAAGTGAGCTGGCGGGTTTCCGAAGTGATTTAGAAAACTATAAATATGATCAATCACGCCAATATGAGCGTACTTCGGTGAAATCAACCCGAGATACAACCTTGTATGGCACGGTACAAGTTCGCGCACAAACACAAAGTCGAGATACCTCTGCTGGGAATCCTGCACCTGTTACACCACGTCGTAATACGTTTGATATCCCTACGGCTTTATTTGGGGTAAGAGGAAATTTATATCGAGATTATAAGGAAGGCAAAAACTTAGATTACCAATTGTCTTTTAGCTACGGCAAGCGTACGGGAACAGCGGGAAGTGCCAGTGATTTAAACTTGGCCGATGCTTTTTTACGCTATAACTTTACCTCAACCAATGGTGGGCCTGAAGTCCCACGTTTAAACGTGACGCTTGGGCAACAACTGATTCCCTTTGGCTTAGACCCACAATCTCCAGAGGATTTACGACCGACCATTAATGTTGCAACAGGATTGGCACAATTGGGTCTATTCAATCGCCAGACCGGTCTGATTGTGCGCGGTGATGTAAAACCCTTTGTTGATTATTCATCAAACTATCGTGCACCGTTATTTGAGTATGCTTTGGGTGTGATCAATGGCAATGGCACCAATAAAGTCGATGACAATGACAAGAAAGATTATATCGGACGGGTGGCTTTCACCTTACCCGTTGATTATGCGAGTTGGTTCCGTGAGTTGAAATTTGGTGCTTCCTATCTCAAAGGCAGTAAAAACGTCATCGCAGGCAGCAATGTTCTCGATGGTAACGGTCGCAATGATCGTCTGGGTTTCGATATTTACTACAACCATGCACCGTTTGGCGTGACTTATGAATATGTCAAAGGACTTAGTGATTATGCAACTGCGACAGGTTCAACCTCAGAAGTAAAGTCTGAAGGGCATACCGCAACGCTATTTTATACCTTTGGCGATCAATTTTATAACAGCGTGAAATCCGTCGCGAAGTTTGATGACTTCTGGCCGAAATCTATTCAGAGCTTCTATCGCTATGACAGTTACAACCCGAACAAAGGTGGAGATGTCGTTGGTATTGCAGGTCATGGTCTAGGCAAAGTCGATATTCATACCTTAGGTCTAAATTTCTTCTTCGCCCAAACCACAAAATTCCAATTAGGGCTGAATCGCTGGAGCTATGACCACGAGACAGCTGCGCAAAAAGACTTTTCGGAAGTACAAGCGCAATTCCAATACACCTTTTAATTTTCCAATATGAGTAATGACACAATGAAATTTTTGACCAAACATTTATTTATCGGGGCAGCGGCAGGTTTGCTGGTTGCTACCAGTTTCTCAGTTTTTGCTGAAAGCAATCCCACAGAAATTCGACTGGGGGTTCCCGGTGCAGGCGTAGGCGGAAAACCCAAAGTCGGAGGAAGTGCTTATGCAAGTGCTAATCTACGCGGCATTTTGGAAAAAGAATTTGCCAAAGATGGCATCAAGGTGAAATGGTCATTTTTTCCGGGTGCAGGACCCGCGCTGAATGAAGCTTTAGCCAATAAAAAGGTCGATTTTGGTATTGGGCATGGTGATTTACCTTCAATTGTCGGACGTTCAACAGGTTTGAAATCCAAACTTTTATTTGTGACTGGGCGTTTTGGACCTGTGTATTTTGCAGTGCCATCAGATTCAGGTGCGAAAAGCCTGACGGATTTAAAAGGCAAAACCATTTCTGTGTTTAAAGGGACTAACCAACAGTTAATCCTCGGTCGCTTATTACGGAAATATGGTTTTACTGAAAAAGATTTCCGTGTGATCAGTCAGGACTTTTATTCAGCTCAAACCTCACTGTCGACAGGTGATATTGATGGTTTGATTACTAGCCCATGGACATTAGAAGCCCGTGGTGTGGCAAAGCGTATTTTAGAAGTCCGTAAAGATCCAAATCTGAATGGCCCATTGGTGGCATGGGTCAGCGAAGATTTTGAGAAGAAATACCCCCAAATTGTGCAGCGTGTGGTGACCACGTTTATTAAAGATAACGTGTGGAGCTCCGATGAAAAGAATCGTGATACCCAGTACAAGTTATGGGCTCAAAGTGGCGTGCCTTACCTAGACTATAAAAAAGACTGGGATGATTATTCGCTGAAAGACCGTAACTCACCATATTTTGATGATTATGCGGTGAATTCTTTAAAGAAATCGGTTCAGCAATCAATTGATTACAGACTGATTCGCCGTCCAGTGGATGTGGATTCTTGGATTGAACCGAAATATCTGAATACCGCGATTCAAGAACTCAAACTAGAAAACTTCTGGCCAAAATTTGATGTAAATGGCAACCGTAAAAAGTAATTGTGATTTGGGTTAGGCCAAGGGCATGTATGCCTTTGGCTAGCCAGTTTATTTGTTCATCATTTTAGGAATGACCTATGCGTCAGGAATCGGTTGCTCAGGTTGAATTGGGTCAAGGGCACTTTGTATTGGGCTTTATTGGCTTGGCATTGTGTGCAGGCTTGGGCATTGGAATCGCGAAAATCGTCACTTCTTTATATGCAGTGCAGTTAGCCGCAAATGAATTTGAAATGGGACTGATTGCCGCAGTACAGAGTTTAGGTATTTTGCTGATCGGATTGCCAATTGGCCTGTTAGTACAACGCTATGGACCTAAGACAATGTTTGTATTAGGGAGTTTTCTCGCAGCGGTGGTGTATGTCACCGTGCCATTTTATCCAGCGGTTTGGTCTCTGATTTTAGCTACTTTCTTGGTTGGGTTATGCATGCCGATGCGGTTTGTTTCACTCAATACAGTCTATATGCAGCATTTAAAAAGTATAGGTGCGGCTCGGGCGGGATGGTTTAGAGGCACGCATATGATGGGATTCTTTCTGGTTGGCCCTTTACTGGCAGTGAGCTTGGTAAGTGCGGTGGGATTTTCAGGCGCGTTTTGGTGGATTGCTGGACTTTTTGTTTTACCGATATTGTTTGCACCCTTGGCCTTTGGCGCAGGCCCAACTGAAATTAATCAGGCAGAGCGGGACGAGGCATTTAGCCTTGCTGTAATTGCCAAGCAATTGGTTTTATTAAAGCAAGATCAGGCTTTACGTCGCACCAGTTTGATTGAAATAGCGAGCAATGCGGTGATGGCGTACTACGGCTTTTTTATTATTGTTATTGCAATCAAGGATTTTGGTTTGAGTGAAACGATTGCTGCCAGTTTGGTGACGCTACAGGGAGCTGTGTTTGTCGTAGCCTTATTTACGACGGGAGCTTTGCTGACACGATGGGGAATAAAACGCTTTTATCAAACGGGTTTTGCTTTTGTTGCGGTGGCATCTGTGATGCTGGGCATACCTAAAATTTCCGTGCTGCTTTGGGTGGGTGCTGTGATTCTGGGCTTGGGTCTCGCGATGCTGCATATCGTCAATTTTACCATGTTTGCCAATGTGGGTGAGCGCTTGGGAATGGCAAAGGTGTCTGGATTAACCGCGATGGCAGGACCTGCAGGGGCGTTATTGGGAAGTATTGTAGGAGGCTGGTTAGGTCACTATTGGGGCTTACAGTCGATGTTCCTTATTTCAGCAGTTTTATTTGGCGGGCTGATCGGTTTTTCTCAGCAACTTACACAAGTTTTTATAGCACCGCCGCTAGAGATTGAAATGTATTCAGAAATAGAGGGTCAATAAAATGAGTAGTATCGAAACTCAATTAGAAAATGAACACACTTGGCAGCGAATCAATTTAGCCCCTTATTTCAAGCAAATCGGCTTATGGGCAGTTCGTATTGTATTGGCTTTGGTTTTACCTGCGATTGCATTGGCGGTTTGGCATTATGCCTTTCAGAAGCAATGGTTACCTGAACAAATTTTGCCTAGCCCAGCCTTAGTTTGGCAAACCACCTTGGAGCTCATAGATACGCATGAGTTACAGGATAATTTATGGATCAGCTTAAAACGGGTTGCTTGGAGTGTCTTGGTCGGGGGCAGCGTCGGTTTGTTCTTGGGTTTCCTGATCGGATTATCACGTATCGCACACAAGTTTATTTATCCTACTTTTAACCTGATTGCACAATTTCCAGTGATTGGCTGGATTCCATTACTGATGATTTTCTTAGGCATCGATGAAAGCCTAAAAATTGCAGCGATTTCACTGGCGGTATTTGTTCCTGTGCTCGTTGCGACCTATCGCAGTGTTTTGAATGTGCCTCCGCATTTATTAGAAGTCTCGCAGGTGTATCGCTTTAGTGCGTGGCAGCGATTTCGCCGTGTCATTTTGCCTTCTGCTTTGCCAAATATTGTTAGTGGTTTACGCCAAGGGATTATGCAAGCGTGGCTGTCACTGGTTTTTGTCGAACTGTTAGCCAGTAGTGAAGGGATTGGTTACCTGATTGTTTGGGGACGGCAGCTGATCCAACCCGACATTATTTTTATGGCTGTCATTGTGATCGGGATTGTTGGTTTTGTTTTAGATCATATTTTGGGCTGGGTTGAACGCTGGTTTAGCCATTGGCAACGCAGTGCATTTTAAAGGGGATTGAATATGTCTATGAGGTCTACATCGAAACCAAGATTTAATTTCAATTATTTAAACGTTTACGGCTTGGTGCTCCCGATTGCGTTCATTGTATTGTGGGCGATTGCATCCAAGTTGAATTGGGTCAATCCTAAACTCATTCCAGCACCATTTGAGGTGGTGCAGATTGCAATTCATCAATTTCAGCAGCAAGAGTTTTGGACAGGTCTCGGTGCAAGCTTGTTCCGTGATCTGACGGGTTTTGTCTTGGGCAGCATTCTAGCCATTACTTTTGGCATTGTCGTGGGCGTCTCACGCTGGGCCAATTATTTATTTTTACCTAGTTTTAATGTGTTGCGACAAATTTCTTTGTTTGCTTGGTTACCGTTAATCACCACCTTTTTGGATTATGGCAATAGCGCAAAAATCTTATTTATCGTGCTTTCCGTCTTTTATCCCGTGGCCTTACATACTATCGATGGGGTAAGACAAATTCCATTGCATCAATACGAAGTTGCCAAAGTCTATCAATTCAATGCTTGGCAGACCTTGAGCAAACTGATTTTACCTGCGGCAGCCAGTCAAATCTTTTTGGGCTTACAACTCGGTTTGATTTTCGCTTGGGTGGCGACCATCGGGGCAGAGTTTCTGTTGGCAAATTATGGTGTTGGACTGGGCAATATCGTGATTCGAGGACGGGCTGCATTAGATGTTGGTCTGATTGTATTTGGCTTAATCGTGATTGGTTTTATCGGTGTGGCGTGGAATAGCTTAGCCAATTTAGCTGAGCGTCGTATTTTGGTTTGGCGTCGTTAGGAGAATAATAAAATGAAACAACAGAATTTTCGGCAGTTTTTTAAACGTCGTTTTAAAGCGCTTGGGCAGCTCAGTGTTTTAAGTCTAATGGCGCTCAGTTTTGTTGCATGTAGTAAACAATCTGACACTCCAGCCAATCAGGTCCATGAACTTCGCTATCAATCCTTGACCAGTGTGGTGTCATTACCAGAACTGGCTGAAGACTTGGGTTATTTAGGTGATTTAAAGTTGAAATATGTGGGCAGTGTGCAAGGTGGGCCGCAGGACTTACAAGCACTCACCACAGGCGATGTAGATGTGGCAACTGCTTTTGATGGTGCAATCATCAAGCTTGCTGCGGCAGGGATTAAGATCAAAGCAGTGGTTGCCTCTTATGGCAGTGATGACAAAAGCTGGGTCGGTTATTACGTCCCGAATAATAGTCAGATTCATTCAGCGCGTGATTTGATCGGCAAAAAAGTGGCTGTAAACACATTGGGTGCACATTACGAATTTGTCTTGAAAGACTATTTGGCACGTCAAGGTTTAAGTAATGATGAAATCAATCAGGTTGAATTCGTAGTGTTGCCTCCCACCAATACCGAACAAGCTTTACGTGCTGGGCAGGTAGATGCTGCCGCACTGGTTTCTATTTTCCAAGACAAGGCCTTGGAACGCGGTGGTCTAAGAAAACTGGTCTCAGATACGGATCTGTATGGCAGTTTTACCGCAGGCAGTTATGTCTTTACCGAGAAATTTATTCAGCAGCATCCAGAAGTGGTCAAGCAATTTGTCACAGGTGTTGCCAAAGCTGTGGAATGGACGAAGCACACACCTCGTGAGCAAGTCTTGGCCCGCTTTAAGAGCATTATTGAAAAAAGAAAACGCAATGAAAGCGATGTGTTGATGCAGTACTGGCGCAGCTATGGTGTGGTAAGCCAAGGTGGGTTGTTAAACGCAGCACAATATCAACGCTGGATTGACCTATTTGAAAAACGTGGTGACTTCAAACCCAATCAGGTCAAGGCAGATGCTTTATTTACCAACCAATTTAATCCCTACGCCAGTGAAAATAAAAATGTCGCTGATGATCAGCGCAGTAAGGAGCATAGCCAATGAGCACAAAATTAAAAATTGAAAATGTTTATAAGTCTTTTGCTGCCAAAAAAGTCAAAGGAGCAAAAGTCCAAGCAGACGATTTTGTAGCGGTTGAAAATCTGTCTTTAGACGTGAAGGCAGGTGAGTTTGTCGCCATTGTTGGTCCGAGTGGATGCGGCAAATCAACCTTGCTGGATCTTCTGGCAGGTTTAACCACACCAAGTTCAGGTCAAATCACTATTGATGGGCAAGCGATTAAAAAACCAGGGTTGGATCGCGGTATCGTTTTTCAGCAATACGCTTTATTTCCATGGTTAACGGCCCTAGAAAATATTGAGTTTGGCTTGGATGCAAAAGGCGTTGATAAACAACAGCGTTATCAAACGGCAAAGTACTTCTTAAATTTAGTGGGGCTTGCGGAGTTCGAACATCATTATCCCAATGAACTTTCAGGTGGCATGAAACAGCGAGTCGCAATTGCACGGAGTCTGGCCTATGACCCCGACATCCTATTGATGGATGAACCTTTTGCTGCACTTGATGCACAGACCCGTGAAACCTTACAAGCGGAATTGGTCAAAATCTGGCAACAGACCCAGAAAACCATCATTTTTATCACCCATAGTATTGATGAAGCCATTTATTTGGGGCAGCGCATTGCCATCATGACCTCACGTCCAGGGCGAATCAAACAGGTGATTGAAGTTCCTGCTGAGCTACGAAGCGATCAGGAGGATGTACGTTCCAGCCCAGAATTCAGCCAACTGCGTCATCAGATCTGGAGCTTGTTACGTGAAGAAGTATTAAAAGCCCAAGAGCAGGAAAAACAGAAGCAGTTGGTTGCTTAAGCACAATGTATTTTAAAGATTAACAAGAAGTAGAGGTGATTATGTCGAGTACAAAAGAGACATTAACGTTTCCAAAAACAATCCAGTCCAGTTCAATTTCTTCCTCGCCAAAGATGAGTTCCTTTAGGTCTGATCTCAACCTAAGCTGGCTTTCTACAGGTTTTAAACGATCAGCCGCGATTTTACTATTTTTAGCCATCTGGGAAATCGTACCGCGGATTGGTTTGGTCGATTCCGCTTTCTTGCCAGCATTTTCTACCGTGTTGCTCAGTGGTTGGGGCTTGATTCAAAATGGACAACTGTTGACGCATTTGCAGGCCAGTTTGATCCGTTCTCTCAGTGGTTTTATTTTTGCGATCATTGTCGCGATTCCTTTAGGTTTGGCGATTGGTTGGTACACGCGCTTTTCCGAATTTCTGAGTCCTTTATTGGAAGTGTTCCGCAATACGGCTGCCTTAGCTTTATTGCCCGTATTTATTCTTTTTCTTGGGATTGGTGAAAGCTCGAAAATTGCATTGGTGACCTATGCCTGCACATGGCCAATTTTGCTGAACACGATTAGCGGTGTTCGTAATGTCGATCCATTATTGATCAAGTCCGCACGAACTATGGGACTGAGCTCAATTCAGTTATTCCGTAAAGTGATTTTACCCGCTGCGATTCCAACGATTTTTGTGGGGGTGCGTTTGGCAGGGTCTTTTTCAGTATTGATGCTAATTGCTGCTGAAATGGTTGGAGCAAAAGCAGGTCTGGGTTATTTGATTAACTATGCACAATATAACTTTCAGATTCCCGAAATGTTCTTTGGCATCATCAGTATTACCACCATTGGCTTGCTGTTTAACTACAGTCTGCTTGCGATCGAAAAGCGTTTGACCGCTTGGAAAATCGAATGCTAGTCAGGAGTACATTGACATGTTGAAGCAAGGCTGGGGAAAGCATCTATTTGATCTGAGTTGTATGGTGACAATGTCACTCATCTTGTTGGGATGTACAAAACCAGCATCGAAACTGACTACAGTGGATGGACTGGAATCTTTAGAGTTTAAATACCTCGGTTCGCCAGGCATCGTTACTCCCTTAGAATTGGCCGAAGATTTGGGTTATCTTGCGCCAATTAAATTGAGCTATCAGGGGGGTTCTACAGGCGGGCCGCAGGGCATTCAATCTGCTTTGTCAGGTGATAGTGATATTAGTAGTCCAAGTTTTGCAGGCTCCGCCGTGAAAATGGTCGCCAGTGGTGTACCGGGAACCGTCGTCATTGCTGCCTATGGTACTTTCGATGATCCTTTTGCTGGCTATTATGTCCTTGAAAATAGTCCTATTCAGTCAGCCAGAGACTTAATTGGTAAAAAGGTAGGCACCAATATTCTGGGCGCACAAGTAGAATATATGCTCAAGACATATTTAAAAAAAGCAGGACTCAGCCCTGAGGAAATCAATCAGGTCACCCTAGTGGTATTGCCTCCAGGTTCTTCTGAGCAAGCGCTAAGAAATGGTCATGTGGATTTAGCGCCATTGACAGGCCCCTCAATCGAACGGGGTGGTGTACGTCGTCTTTATCGTGATTATGATCTCGTTGGCGATCTGACAACTGGAACTTATGTTATGGCAAATCGCTATATAGCTGAGCATCCGAATACTACCCGTAAAGTGGTAACGGGCATTGCCAAAGCGATTGAGTGGTCTAGGCAACAACCGAGGGATCAGGTGATCGCACGCTTCGAGCAAATTTTGGAGAGGCGTAAACGCCCTGAAAATAATGCCATGTTAAAATATTGGACACAGTGGGGAATTCCAAGTACTGCTGGAAAATTTAAAAATGATGATTTTAAAATATGGGTGGATAATTTAATTGAAGAAGGTCAGTTAAAACAAAATCAGATTGATTATAAAAAGATATATAGCAATCAATATAATGAATATAGTCAAAATTAAATCATCTTTGTGGTTTGATTAACTGGCGTTTATTTCTATTTTAATAAATAGAAATAACAAAGGTGAATTACTGATTTCTATTTAAGCAAATAGTCATGCAAGATAACTTCTCTTTTAGAACAATAGGGAAGTAAATGCATGTCATTCATTACTTATCCACAAAATCAGACTTTAACGCGAACTGAGCGTGCCACAGCAATGGTTTTTGAAGATCAAAAATCAAAAGATTTGCTGGATCGTATCGGACAGATTGCACCTAGTGAGGCCAGCGTCCTGATTATTGGCAATACTGGGACGGGGAAAGAGCTGGTTGCCCGTCAGGTACATATGATGAGCCAGCGTAGTCGTGGTCCTTTTGTGGCAGTAAATTGTGGTGCGTTTACAGAATCATTGGCGGAAAGTGAACTGTTTGGACATGAAAAAGGTGCATTTACTGGTGCAATCAATAGCAAGGCGGGTTGGTTTGAAGCGGCCAATCACGGTACTTTATTCTTGGATGAAGTCGGTGATTTATCTCCTGCGATGCAGGTGAAATTATTACGGGTTTTGCAAGAGCGTGAGATTGTTCGCGTCGGTTCACTCAAGCCAATTAAGCTGAACGTCCGTGTCATTGCTGCAACCAATGTCCATCTGGATGAGGCAGTTCAAGCAGGCAAGTTTAGAGAAGATTTATTTTATCGACTGAATGTGGCACTGCTTAAGGTTTCACCATTGGCCGAACGTCCTGGCGATATTTTGCCGTTGGCTAATTTTTTTATTGCCCAATACTGCAAGCGTTTGGGTTATCCCATTGCGACACTGAGCCCAAGCGCAGTTCAGAAATTATTGACCTATGGCTATCCTGGTAATATTCGAGAATTGGAAAATGCCATTCATCATGCTTTATTGGTCTGCAAGAATCATCAAATTCAACCTACAGATTTTTGCTTTGCCTCCTTGTCTAGTAGCCTGAATTTACGGCAAATTTCTGACTTGGAAAAAAGTACGCAAACCATTCCAAGAACAGATTTATTGCCTAAACAAATGTTGCAGCATGCGCTTCTTAATTTATTTGAGTCCTCCCATGCCTTGAAAAATGCAAATCTTGATCGCTTGATTGAGGAAGCCACGATTCGTATCGCTTATGAATATTGCCATCGCAATCAGGTGCAAACAGCAAAGCTTTTAGGGATTAGCCGTAACATTGTGCGTGCACGATTGGTCAAATACGGCTTAGTGGGAAACGATAAAGTAGTCAATATTATGTTGGAAGAATTATTGGGTTAATTGTATTAAATAATCAGGTGACATAAGTTCACCTTTTTATTGATCGGAAATCACTTTGCTAAAAAAATAATAATCAATGATTGAAAATAAATATAATTTTTTAATCAAAAAATATTCAAAAATAATAGTTTTAAATATTCATAATTTTTCTAATATGGTGGTACACAATTTAATAAATAGATGCAAAGTGGTGAAAGATGAGTATTCCTCAAATTAATGTGCGTAATCAATTTCGTGGTGTGGTTAAAGAGATTATTGAAGGAAGTGTAGTTTCTGAGGTGGATGTAGAAACACCTGCGGGAGTTTTTACTTCAGTGATTACTACACGATCAGTTAAAAATCTAAATTTAGAATTAGGTAGTGAAGTCATTGTTTTAATTAAGTCTACAGAAGTTGCTTTGGCAAAACTATAGAGAGTCATATCGAAAATATAGTAAAGATTGATCTTATTATATTTTTGATTTCTATTTTAGGGGGCTAAAATGACATCATTAAATGTTGGTTCAGTAAAAATTAATCATCTCAATAAATCGTATGGACAGTATCAAGAGCATGCCTTAACCGTATTGGATGATATTTCTTTGGAGATTAAAGCGGGGGAATTTGTCAGTATCGTTGGCAGTAGTGGCTGTGGAAAATCAACTTTATTACGTTTACTTGTTGGCTTGGATGACCAATTTGAAGGTAAGATTTTGGTCGATGGACAACCGATTCAAGGTACCAGTCTAGAGCGAGGCATTGTCTTTCAAGATCATCGATTATTTCCTTGGTTGAATGTACAAGATAACATTCGGGTTGCATTGTTAAATCGTAAATTAACGGTCGCTGAACAAAATCAGTTGATTGATGAGCATATTGAATTGGTCGGTTTGACTAAGTTTAAAGACGCTTATCCAGCACAGCTTTCAGGGGGTATGAGTCAACGGGTTGCGATTGCGCGAAGTCTGATTAATCGACCCAAAATATTGTTGCTAGATGAACCTTTTGGCGCATTGGATGCACTGACTCGCGCCAATCTACAAAAGGAGTTGCAACGGATCTGGCAAACCGAAAAAATTACCATGATTATCGTGACGCATGATGTGGAAGAGGCGGTTTTCCTCGGTGATCGTGTTGTGGTGATGCAACCGAATCCAGGTCGAATCAAGCGGATTGTTCCTGTTCATTTGCCACACCCACGTGTTCGTGAAGATGTCCGACTTGCTGCGATTAGAAATGATATTTTGACTGATTTTAGTCATGCAGTCGAAGATCATTTAGTGATCCCTGTTGTTAACGATTTTAATCAGTTTCAGTTTGCTTGGTAATCCTAGGTAAGCTGAATCTTATAATCATAAAAATAAATAAATTAATATAAAAATATTGGTTCTTATATTTCACGGTTTGCATATATTTAACTGAATCACTAATTTTTGTGATTGGGGAATCATGAATAAAGCTTGATGCTTTGAAAAATATAATGAATGATCTATAGGAAACAAAATGACCGTACTCACACAGCTTTCAGCCGCGATCGAAAATGCACCGCGTTGGCATGAATACAAGAAACATAGTTTAGATACCGTGCAAATCACACCAATCGAAGGCGCATTGGGAGCGATTGTGACTGGATTAGATGCCAGCAAGCCACAAAGTGGAGAAGTAATTCTTAAGCTGAAAAAAGCATTGCATGAACATTTAATTCTGGTTTTCAAGGCGCAAGACTTGCAAGACAATGACTTACTTGCTTTTGCCAGTTACTTTGGTGGAATTTTCCGTCCACCAACAGATGTACCTGTATTGGCAACGCGGAATGATACCAATGCACCACCTGATATCGTGCCCGTATCCAATGCGGTTGGAGAAGGTGATTATACCGGTCATGGCGAACTCACCCCGCATAGTGACCATCACTGGACGCCACAGCCTTCTAGTGGATCTTTGCTTTACGCAATTGAACTGCCAAAAGATGGCGGCGCAACCAGTTGGTATAATACGGTACAGGCCTATGAAGACCTTGATCAGGAAACCAAAGATGAAATCGAGGGGCTGCAACTTATTACGTATAATCCATTTTTACGCTTAAAGGATAAAAGCCCAATTCCCAAATATCGCTTTTCTGATCAACCGATATTGGGCGCTGCATTTCCGCATCCATTGGTGCGTACGCATTCTGAAAGTGGCCGTCGTGGTATTTATCTGGATGCGCAGACAGAAGTTGAGGTTGTGGGCTACGACGATCAAAAGGGTGCTGCATTGATCGAACGCTTAAGAGCCCATATTGTGCAACCTCAATATCGTTATGAACATCAGTGGGAAATTGGGGATATTGTCTATTGGGATAACCAACTGACCTTACATTCGCGTACAGCCTTTCCTGCCGAGCAACGTCGTTTATTGAAACGTGTAAGTTTGGCGGGTGCAAGACCATTCTAAAGTTAAACTAAGCCAGCGAAAGCTGGCTTTTAATTTCCTGCTTTTGCCAGCTCTGCTTCAATATAGCTAATAATCATGGTACTTAAACCTTTGACCATTTCATCAAAGCTGATTTGAGGATTGGGTAAGATCAGGTGCCGTGCCACATTAAAGATACTGCTATTAATGCTGATATATGCTGTCACGCTAAGATTGTTCACTTTTAAATAGCGCGGATGCCGAATCATGTATTTCATCAGCACTTCCATTAACGCCATCTCGATCTGGCCGATATATTTTTCGTATTTGAGCTCTGTCGCATAGCGCAGGCAAATCAGGTAACGATCATCATCACGGGTGAGCAGGTCCCGGAAAGTATAAAAAATCATCTCGAATAAAGGTTCCAGCTCTTGCTCGATAATGATAGGCGTCAGCTCTTTGACCATATCCAGAACCTCTTTGACAAAGGTTTTGGCCATGGCATCATAGATTTCTTCTTTATTCTTGAAATACTCATACAGTGAACCGACGCTGACACCTGCAATGTCGGCAATGTGTCGTGTGGTGGTGCCGCTGGTACCGTTAGTTGCAACTGCAATAAAACCTGCTTCAATAATCGTATCGACAGTCACTTTGGAACGAGACTGACGGGGTTTACGTGTAGCCATAAAGTATTATTATTAAAATCCGAACATAACGTCAGATTAACATGTGCTGGAAGAGCATGAAAGAGTCAGCTTCATAATCCGAACAAATAAAATTACGACTTTTTAATATTTATTGGTTAGGTTGTAATGAATTAGTATTTTTAAAAAATGGATATACATTTTTTAGAAAAAATTAATTTATATATTTTATTTAAGTTATTAATATTTATATTAAAAAATAAAAATATTACAAAAACCAATAATTTTGTCAGCGCGAATTTTCTTTGATAATGCTGCGCTAATTTTCGATAAATAATGATTAAAAATACCCGAATTGAATCCGAACATAAGATCGGTTTACAGTTGTTTTGTACCAGGATCAGGTTTAAAAAAATCTCCCGAATATTTTTTCACACTTCCCGAGCAGTTGGGAGCGTTGAAAAGAGATGAACCAGACGAAAAGAATGTAAAAGGGCAAATGACGCTCAAGTAACCAGATAGGTGTAGCCATGATTAGCAACACATTAAGGAAAGGTTTAAGCTTGTTTAAATCCAATCCCATCACTGAGCAAATTGATTTTGCGAGTAAAAAAACGATTCCAATTCGTCATTTGGCAATCGGATTTGAAGGGAAGGAAGTTGATTTATCCTTCTATATGAATAATCAGTTTGCCACAATTTTTTTCGCCACTCTTTCAGTCTTTTTAACTTATGGCGAAGATCTGGTGATTGAGACAGCACGTCATCATCGTGATCAGTTGAAAGATCCAATTTTAAAACAACGTGTTACCTCGTTGATTGGACAAGAGGCGATTCATTCAAAATTACATAATGAATTTAATGATGCAATTGTTGAGCTTGATTATCCGGTAAAACTGTACCGTTTTCTGGGCGAGCAATTCTTTGAATATATCTTCCTGAAATTTCCACAACCGCTAAAACTTTCGCTGATGGCCGGAATCGAGCATTTTACCGCGGTGTTAGCAGAATACATGATGGCGCATGAGCAGAATTTCTATTTCTCTGATGATGCCAAAACCCGTGCTTTGTGGATGTGGCATATGCTGGAAGAATCTGAGCATAAAGATGTCGCCTACGATGTGTATCAAACCTTGAATGGCAACTATGCATTGCGTATTTCAGGTTTCTTCCTCGCGTACTTTACCATTCTCGGTCTGATTCCATTTTCAGCTACGTTGGTGCCAGTGTTACGTAGGCCACAAGAAATGCTGACAGCAAAATTCTGGAAAGATGCACGCCGTGGCGTGAAGCTGATTTTTAGTCCCAAAGATGGTGTTTTTGGAAGTACGCAAGGCCGAATCTTCGATTATTTACGTACTGATTTCCATCCCAACGATCACGATGCATCTGCGTATTTCGAATATTACGAAAAGAAACTTCTTTCCGAGGGTGGTGCCTTATATCCGTTCTTTGTAAAAGAGTTTACGCCTAAAGTTCAGGCCGCTTAATGCGCAATAAAGCAGGCAGGTCATTACCTGCTGAGTTGGCAAAAAAGCTCAGTGTGTGATGAGCAATTTGGTTCTTGTTGCCTACATTGCCGTCATGCACTATGCAAACAAACCCTCTTATCCAGTCGCTGTATGTAGAGATATACAAATTGGCTAAGCCTTTTAAGTTGTAATGCAGTTTTAGGGGATCGAGATATGGTCGCTCAAGTTCTTCGTCATGTTTTTTCAGATAAATTCAGTACCAAATATCAAGGGATTATTCAAAATCTGGCGAGTAAATCACCGATTCCGATTCGTCATTTTGATTTTAAGTTTAACCCTTCTGAACTTGATGAGCGGTTTTTCTTAAATAAAGAACTTGCCACATCTTACTTTCATGCCTTGTCTATTTTCTTGACCTTTGGTGAAGATGTAGTGATCGAAACAGCTCGTCATCACCGTGATTTTATTGAAGATCCTGTCTTGAAACAAAGACTGACCTCACTGATTGGGCAAGAGGCGATTCATTCAAAAATCCATAATCAATTTAATGATGAAGTGCTGAAAGAAAATGGCTATCCGGTTGAATTGCTACGTGCGATTGCTGGCAAGGTTTTTGATTATGGCATCTATAAACTACCACAGTCTTTACAGTTATCGTTGATGGCAGGCATTGAGCATTATACGGCTGTATTAGCTGAATTTATGATGCAGCATGAAGAGTATTTGCTAGGGTCACAAGATGAAAGACAACGGGCCATGTGGATGTGGCACATGCTGGAAGAGTCAGAGCATAAAGATATTGCCTATGATGTGTTCCTGGAATTGTCAGGTGATTACTGGCTACGGATCACAGGTTTCCTGTTGGCCAGCTTGACGATTTTAGGCGGTGTTTCACTGGGTGGTTATCTGATGCCATTTATACGTAAACCGAGCAATTTGGTTAATCCACGTTATATGAAAGATATTGTCGAGAGTACGGCATTGTTATTTGGTAGCGAACGTGGGGTATTCGGGAGTAGCTTTATGCATATTCTAGAATATCTGCGTCCAAGCTTTCATCCTAATGATCATGATACGACCGCGTATATGGAATACTACAAAGAGCGTCTCTTGAATCCTGAAACGGGTTTATTAAGTCCTTATTTCCTTAAAGAGTTTGTACCGCCTGTGCGTACAGCTTCTGCATAACCTGGTTCAAGTTCATACGAGATTGCTGGAAAAACAATGATGAAATTATTTGCAAAGAAAGCCAAGCCAAGCCAACAGGCATTTGCTGTGGTGACAGGCGCAGGAAGCGGGATTGGTCGTAGTTTTGCGCTCGAACTGGCGAAACGTGGCGGTACTGTGGTGTGTTCAGATATCAATTTAGATGCGGCCAAAGAAACGGTCGCGCTGATTGAAGCCTTAGGCGCGAAAGCGTTTGCGGTGAAATGTGATGTTGGCAATGCCAAGCAAGTAGAAAAGCTGGCTGAGCAGGCCGAGCAGTTGATGCAACATCCCACCACACTGGTGATCAATAATGCTGGCGTGGGTTTAGGCGGCAAGTTTGATGAAACCTCACTGGAAGACTGGAAGTGGGTTTCTGATATTAACTTGTGGGGCGTAATTCATGGCTGCCATTATTTTGTGCCGAAGTTTAAACAGCTAGGACGTGGCGCGATTATCAATGTGGCATCTGCTGCCTCTTATACCGCAGCCCCTGAAATGACGGCCTATAATGTGACCAAAGCAGGGGTACGTGCCTTATCGGAAACGCTTTCTGCCGAGCTTCGTAAACATAACATTAAAGTCAATGTACTGTGTCCAACATTAGTACCAACCAATATTATCAAGAATGGCAAAGTGCCACATAAAGGCATTCTGGACTACGCATTGACCAATCTGGCGTTTACCACCAGTGACAAGGTTGCAAAGCTGACGCTGGACCGTCTGGATAAAAACGAGCTTTATACCATTCCACAAATCGATGCCAAGTTATTCTGGCTGATGAAACGTACTGCACCGAATTTATATGCAAAATTTTTAGGTACATCATACCGGTTTATGAAATAACCCTGATTAGGCAAAAGAACTGAATGAATGAATGAAATGAAGAGAGAACCTGTGGGTAATCACTTATTTTAGCTACATGATACAAAGGACATTTTAAATGACAGCTCAAGCAAAAAAATTAAACTCAGCTGAAGGAAAGGCACTCCCACAACATATTTATGACACCTTCATTGTGGGTGCAGGTATTTCAGGGATTGCAACTGCCATTCGTCTGGATCAGGTGGGTTATAGTAACTACAAGATCATTGAAAAAGCGACACGTGTCGGTGGAACCTGGCGTGAGAATACCTATCCGGGTTGCGGCTGTGATGTGCCATCGGCTCTATATTCCTATTCATTTGCGCCCAGTGCCAAATGGAGTCATTTATTTGCTCGCCAACCTGAAATTTTGAGCTATTTAGAAGAAGTTAGTCAGGATTTTGGCGTTAGTTCAAAAATCGAGTTTGGTACGGAACTAGTGAATGCTGCCTGGGACAAGGAACGTAATTTATGGGTGATGGACACCAATAAAGGCCAGTACCTGTCTAAAACTGTGGTTTTTGCCACAGGCCCGATTACCGAAGCACAAATTCCAAAACTCGAAGGACTGGAAACCTTCAAAGGTGAAATGTTCCATTCAGCCAAATGGAACCATGATTATGATTTGACTGGTAAACGTATTGCAGTAATTGGCACTGGTGCCTCCGCGATTCAGTTTGTACCGCAGATTCAACCTTTGGCAAAAGAACTGTTTGTTTATCAGCGTACTGCGCCTTGGGTGGTACCAAAACCTGATACTGACTTGGGTGATGTCAGCAAAGCACTGATTGAAAAGTTTCCTCTGATTCAAAAAACCTGGCGTCAAACAGTCGCCCAGTCTCTGAATGCGATTAACTTTGGTTTACGTAATCCAGCGGTGTTAAAACCGGTAGGCGAATTGGCCAAACTGATTTTACGCTTCCAGATTGAAGATCCTGAACTCCGTAAAAATGTGACGCCGAACTTTACCATTGGCTGTAAACGTTTATTGTTCGCCAACAACTATTATCCTGCTTTACAGCAACCGAATACCAAACTGATTCCACATGGATTGGTGAAGGTCGAGGGCAATACTGTAGTTTCAGCAAATGGTGAACGTCATGAAGTGGATGTAATCATTTGGGGCACAGGCTTTGAAGTCTCGCACCCGCCAATTGGCAAACGTGTGACCAATGAAAAAGGCCAGATACTCAATGATCTCTGGAAAAGCAGTTCGCCAGAAGCTTATTTGGGTACCAGCATTGAAAATGTGCCGAATGCATTCTTGGTATTGGGGCCTAATGTACTGGTTTATGATTCATTTATCGGTCTGGCTGAAGCTCAGCTGGATTATATCGTTGATGGTCTACTTAAAATCAGAGACCAAGGCATTGCCAAACTGAACATTAAACCGGAAGTGATTAAACAGCATAATGAACTGGTACAGAAACATCTTAAAACCACCGTGTTTAATGCCGGTGGATGCAAGAGCTACTATTTAGATGCCAATGGTCGTAACTTTGCTGCGTGGCCTTGGTCGTTGAAAAAGTTGAAGCAACGTTTAAAACATATGGATCTCAATGATTATCAAGTGACCTATCAGACTGAAAAAACCAACTGAGTTTAGAGTAGTCATAAAAACAGCAGTAAATTTTATCTAAGGATGGAATTTGCTGCTTATTTTTTGCAAGATAGAAATAAGGATGGGGGAAAATAATGAAAGAAGGACAATCGAGTCGAACGGCGGAAGCCGCTGCCGCATTGCGTGCCAATCATTTTAACAATGCCGCAGAACCAGTGTTTGCTGATCCCTTTGCATTCGAACTGACCAGTCAAGGCTGGAAGACGTTGCTGAGTACGCCATTAACCGTCAAGCTGATGAATTCTTCGGTATTTAACCGCACCTTGGGTTTATTAACCGGGCAGGTGGTGGGACGCTCACGCTATGCTGAAGATCAGCTCTACGCCGCCATTGAACGAGGTGTAGCGCAATATGTACTGGTGGGTGCTGGTCTGGATTCATTTACCTTGAGACAGGCGCAGCAATTCCCGCAGCTTAAGATTTATGAGGTAGATCATCCCGATACCCAAGTTGAGAAACAAAAAAAATTACGCCAATGGGGAGAGCTTCCAGCGAATGTAGAGTTTGTTGCAATCGATTTTGAAAAAGAATCTATTGCAGATGCTTTGGCGCGTAGTTCCTTTCAGCAGGATCAGGCCGCTTTTTTCTCGTGGTTGGGAACAACCCATTATCTGGAGCCAGAAACAACCTTAAAGACTTTAGCTAGCATTGCACAGATTGCTGCACAGGGAAGTGAGGTGGTTCTGGACTATTCGATTGATTATCGGGAGCTGGACGGGATAGAGCGTTTCGGAAGCTTATTTGTCTCCCAATTTACCCGATTTCTAAAAGAACCGTTAAAGGGGCAATTTAGACCTAAGATGCTGCATCAGGCTGTTGAGCACATGGGGTATAAGGTCATTGAGGATTTATCTGGTGATGGTTTAAGTGAGCGTTATTTTCGTGCTCGACCAGATCATATCCGGCATACTATTGCAACGCATATGCTGCATTTATGCTTAGCTCAGGCATGAGTATTCAGCGGCATGCATAAAAAAGCCCTTAAAGACCTAGAGGTATTTAAGGGCCGATGCAGATACTATGAATTAGCGGCGTTTATTATAAACCGCCATTGCTGCCGGTAAGTTCTTACGCATGTCACCAATACGTTGAGTGTTTGACGGGTGAGTAGACAGGAATGATCCACCACCAGCGCCATCAAGACGGTTCATTTTTTCCCATAAGCTGATGGCTGCATTCGGGTTATAACCTGCTTTTGCCATTAACATTAAACCGCCGTAATCGGCACGACTTTCCAGATTACGTGAATAAGGCAGACCGATACCAACCTGGCTGCCTAGATCGATCGCAGCGCTACCTAGATCGCCAATGCTGCTACCTGCATATGATTTACCAATACCAATTGCAAGGTTAGTTAAAGCCTGTGCACCGATTTTGCTTTTTGCATGCTCTTCTAGGGCATGGGTCATTTCATGGCCCATTACCGCCGCAATTTCATCATTGGTCAGGTTGAGTTTGTTGACAATACCGGTATAGAACACCACTTTACCGCCAGGCGCGACATAAGCGTTGACCGTGTCAGATTTTAAGACCGCAAGCTGCCAGTCAAAACGTTGACCAGTCTGGTTCATCTGATCCGCATAAGGCTTTAAGCGGTTAAACACGGTATTAATACGTTGATAAGTACTTGAGCTACTATCCAGCTGATTTTTAGCACGTGCTTCCTGCGTCATTTTTGAGAAACTTTGTGCTGATTGCGCATTTAATGTCGCGCTGTCCGCACCCGCCATATCTGCGAACGAAGCACAGCCAGAAATGGTCATCACAGTTACAGCACATAGGCTTAAAGCTAATTTCTTCATACTTATTCTCTCCAAATCAGTATCTTATGAATATAGTCATGATCACGGTGGATTATAAAAAATGTTTACAGCAGTTAACATTCTGAATAGCTCTATAATCATTGTAATTATGTAATCAGCATTGCTTATAATTTATATTTAAGCAAATAAAAGCCAGTGGCATTGCACTGGCTTTAAAATAGATCAATTTAATTGAGCATTAAATTAATCTTCGTCATCATACTCATCTTCAGGGAAGGCATTTTCTTCTAAAGAAGCATCAAAGATTAAGATAGCCTTACCATCAGTTTGAATCATGCCCTGATCTTCAAGTGTCTTGAGGACACGGCCAACCATTTCACGTGAACAACCGACAATACGGCCAATCTCTTGACGGGTAATACGAATCTGACGGCCATTCGGTAAAATCATTGCCTCTGGTTGAGCAGATAAGTCAATTAAACAACGCGCAATACGACCAGACACATCAATAAATGCCAGATCGGTTACTTTACGTGTGGTATTTTTAAGACGGCGAACCAGTTGAGCAAACACAGCATAGCTTAAATCTGGATATTGCTTGCTTAACTCGTGGAAATTGTCGTAAGTGATTTCTGCGATTTCGCAGACATCGCGTGTACGTACTTCTGCGGTACGCTGAGGGTTCTTTTCAAAAAGCCCCATTTCGCCAAAGAAGTCGCCTGGATTGAGATAGGCAACTACGATTTCTCGTTCGTCATCTTCACGTAAGATAATTGACACTGAACCTTTTAATATTAAATACAGTGATTTTGATTCCGTTCCAGCGTCAACAATCGTGGTGCGTTTAGGATATCTATTAATATGAGCACGTTTTAGCAGCGCTTTAACTGATTCAGGGAGTTGACCTGGTGATAAAGCATCAGTGCTAAGTTGTGAAAAATTTGAAGTCATGCTTAAAATTTCCGAATTTGGATAAAACCGATCGCACAGACCCTTGGAAGAGCCTTTTCTACACAGAAGAGATGAAATTCCTTATCAACTCATTTTATGTTAGTGTACAAGAACAGAGTAAATTTATAACGTTTTTCGGGTAGTTGCAATGCAAACAAGTGTACATTGGTTAGAGAATGTTGCTTTTGAAGCAAAATCAGAAAGTGGCCACAGTATGGTGATGGATGGTTCTGCCGAATATGGCGGTGAAAACCGTGGTCCACGTCCTATGGAATTGATTTTAATGGGACTTGGTGGGTGTGCTTCGTTTGATATTGTGACCATTTTAAAGAAATCTCGTCAAGATGTGACCGATGTCGTATGTCAGCTTAAAGCGGAAAGAGCGGATAGCATTCCAGCGGTGTTTACCAAAATTCATTTGCACTTTATCGTCACTGGTAAAGCGGTAAAATCAAAACAGGTAGAAAAGGCAGTCGAATTGTCTGCCGAGAAATATTGTTCAGCCAGCAAAATGCTGTCTGATGGTGGCGTAGAAATTACCCACGACTTCGAAATTATTGAAGCGGCTTAAGGCTTAAACTATTAAGTTTTGCTAAAAAGTGATCGGTTTTGCGCCGATCACTTTTTTATTTGTTGCACTGTTTATTTTAAAAATAACTGTGGATCTACCCGAGCATTGTTCAGGCTCATTCCCCAATGTAAATGTGGCCCTGTGACGCGTCCTGTCTTACCGACTAGTCCGAGCACTTCGCCTTGCTGGATGTGTTGACCTTTTTCTACATTAATTTTGCTGAGATGGCAGAACATACTGATCAGTCCCTGTCCATGATCAATCAGTACCGTATTGCCATTAAAGAAATAGTTGCCTGTCCCAACAACCACACCCTCTGCAGGCGCAACGACTTTTTGTCCCACGGGCGCGGGAATGTCGAGGCCAGAATGCGGTGCGCGTTCTTCACCATTGAAAAAGCGTTTTCTGCCAAAAGAGTTACTAAATTTACCGGCGGTAGGGCGGATGAAAGCAGGAAAGCTGTGCCAGCTACTCGGCGTAAATGAATTATAAATATCATTTTGCTCTTTTGCTTCACGTGCATAGCGATCAAGCTGGTCCTGATTCGGATTGACATAATCCTGATTCTTGACGTTTAAACGCTGCTCAGCATAACGGTATGGCGTTACTTCGATCTGAATCGGCGTGGTATTGGTAGTTAAGCTCAAACTGCCTAATGGCGCAGAAAGTGGAATACCAAATACGGCATAACGCTGTGGGCCTTCCTGAGTAATGAGTACAGGTTTTTGCTCATAAAAGACCTGAGTGGTATTTGCGCTTAAGGGAATGACTGCAATCCCACCAGCGCGACGTGAATCTTGTGGAAGTTGGGCAAATGCCGAATGAAGAGGCAGCAGGCAAGCTGCACCCAATAAAATTTTTTTTAAGTACATGAGCGTCATTTTGAATCAACTAAAGGGTTAAGCTAAATCGTTCAGTGAAAAATCACAATCATAATTGTGTTTAGAACGGAACAGACAGAAAAATTATACAAAATATACTTGAAATAGATTGTTTATATACCCATATTATTACTGAGTTTTATTCATTTTGTATTTTATAAAATATTGAAAAATATATAATTTTTTATTTGAAATTTAAAAAAGTGTTCCCATCTAAGTGATAAGTTAGAAATTTGTTGTGAGGAATAACAAGAATGCGTTTTGAAAAATTTACAAACCGCTTACAGCAAGCACTCTCAGATGCACAATCATTGGCAATGGGTAAAGACCATACCTCGATTGCAGGTATTCATATTCTTGCTACTTTATTGGAAGAACCTGCCAATTTGAGTTTGTTGCAACAAGCGGGCGCGCGTTTACCAGAGTTAAAGCAGAAGCTGGAACAAGCCGTGCAAAATGCGCCAACCTTGGCAAATCCTACCGGTGATATCAATCTCAATCCTGAAGCGGTAAAGGCGCTGAATTTAGCTGACCGTTATGCACAGAAAGCAGGCGATGAGTTTTTATCAACCGACTGGGTGTTACTTGGTCTGGCAGAAACCGGTGAAACCAAAACCATTTTAAATAGTGTAGGGGTTACACCTGAAAGTTTACGTAAAGTAATTGAAAATATTCGAGGAAATGACAAAGTCATGAGCAATAATCATGAAGATCAACGTGACTCACTGAATAAATATACCATTGATTTAACCGAGCGTGCCTTGGCGGGTAAACTTGACCCTGTGATTGGTCGTGATGACGAGATTCGCCGTACCATTCAGGTATTATCACGCCGTACCAAAAATAACCCGGTGTTGATTGGTGAGCCAGGGGTTGGTAAAACCGCGATTGTAGAAGGTCTGGCGCAACGTATTGTCAACGGTGAAGTTCCAGAGAGCTTAAAGAACAAGCGTGTGCTTTCACTTGACTTGGGTTCATTACTTGCGGGTGCAAAATATCGTGGTGAGTTTGAGGAGCGTTTAAAAGCAGTCCTCAAAGACCTTGCCAAGCACGAAGGTGAAATCATCCTATTTATCGACGAGCTGCATACGCTGGTTGGCGCAGGTAAAGGTGATGGCGCGATGGATGCAGGTAATATGTTAAAACCTGCTTTGGCACGTGGTGAATTGCGTTGTGTGGGTGCGACCACTTTAGATGAGTACCGTCAATATATCGAGAAAGATGCTGCGCTTGAGCGTCGTTTCCAGAAAGTGTTGGTCGATGAGCCGAGTGTCGAAGATACCATTGCGATTTTGCGTGGTCTTAAAGAAAAATATGCAACCCATCACGGCGTGCAGATTCTGGACTCAGCCATTATCGCTGCGGCGAAGATGTCGCATCGTTATATCACGGATCGCCAGTTACCCGATAAGGCGATTGACCTGATTGATGAGGCTGCGTCGCGCATCAAAATGGAAATCGATTCCAAGCCAGAAGCGCTGGACAAACTTGATCGCCGCTTAATCCAGTTGAAAATGCAATTGGAAGCAGTGAAAAAAGATGAAGACGCGGGCAGTAAAGCCGAAGTGAATCATCTTGAGCAGCAAATTGCGGAAAAGCAAAAAGAGTACAATGATCTGGAAGAGATCTGGAAAGCTGAAAAAACACTGGTTGAAGGTGATAAGAAGGCACAGGTTGAACTTGATCAGGCGCGTAGTGCTTTGGAAAAGGCTAAACGTGAAGGTGATCTGGCTGAAGCTGCACGCTTGCAATATGGGGTCATTCCAGAGTTGCAAAAACGTCTGGAACAAGCTGAAGTTGCTGAGGAAAATGAAGAGCCGAAGCTGATTCGTACCAAAGTCACTGAAAATGAAATTGCTGAAGTCGTGAGTGCGGCAACAGGCATTCCTGTGGCGAAAATGCTTCAAGGTGAACGTGAAAAACTTCTCAATATGGAAGCGTTTTTGCATAACCGTGTGGTTGGGCAGGATGAAGCTGTGGTTGCAGTGTCCAATGCAGTACGTCGTTCACGTGCAGGCTTATCCGATCCGAATCGTCCAAGTGGCTCGTTCCTGTTCCTTGGTCCGACAGGGGTAGGTAAAACCGAGTTAACCAAAGCATTGGCTAACTTCCTGTTTGATAGCGATGACGCCATGATTCGTATTGATATGTCCGAATTTATGGAAAAACATTCCGTGAGCCGTTTGGTCGGTGCACCTCCGGGCTATGTCGGTTATGAGGAAGGCGGTGTCTTAACTGAAGCTGTGCGTCGTAAGCCATATAGTGTGGTGTTATTCGATGAAGTGGAAAAAGCCCATCCAGATGTCTTCAATATCTTGTTGCAAGTCCTGGATGATGGACGCTTAACCGATTCTCAAGGTCGTGTGGTTGACTTTAAGAATACGGTGATCGTAATGACCTCGAATCTTGGTTCGCAAGATGTACGTGAACTTGGAGAAGGTGCAACCGATGATGAAGTACGGGCCGTGGTGATGAGTGCGGTTACGCAACATTTCCGCCCAGAGTTTATCAACCGTATTGATGAGTTGGTCATCTTCCATTCTCTGCAAAAAGCACAGATTCGTGGTATTGCAGATATTCAGTTAGATCGTTTACGTACACGTTTGAGTGAACGTGATATGGGCTTAACGGTGGATGATACTGCTTTTGATCTATTGATTGATGCTGGTTTTGATCCTGTCTATGGTGCACGTCCATTGAAACGGGCGATTCAACAACAGGTGGAAAACAGCTTGGCTCAGAAAATCCTGTCTGGTGAGTTCCAGCCTGGTGATAATATCCTGATCAAAGGCGACAGTGGTCATCTGGTGTTTGATAAGTTAAAACTGAGCTAAACCTAGCTGAGAGTATGACCCAAAGATGGTGATGAAAATCACCATCTTTTTTTGTATTGGTGCATCTGGTCAGATTTTTACAGGAATATTACCAATGACATTGCCACTGCTATAAAAACTTGATAGCTTCAAAATAAATAAGAACAAGATTCAGGATGAATTAAAATGCAAAAAAATAGACATCATTACACGCATCTAGGTGTAGTTTTGTTGATGACGATCTTCTCTTCCATGGCGAATGCCGCACAGCCTTTGAGTGAAGGAACGTTGGCTTTACAAACAGGCGTGCTGAATAACGCATTACCCAGCATTATTATTAAAGCCCAAAACGATGCTCTTAAACCAGAAGAAGAACGCTGGCGTTCGCAACGTACTCTTAGTGATCAATACTTAAGTGAAATCCGTGTTAGTACCATTTTAAATGGCGTGTTATCAGCACACGAAGAACAGAAAAAAGTCATGGCTGTTGATCCTAGAGATAAGAGAACAGCCACAATCAAACCACATGAACAGCCACCTGATCGCTACATGATTTATGAGTTTGAATCAGGCAATGTTCACGTAACTTATAATGATGACGTTAAAGCAGAACTCGTAGTTAAATAGCTGGATGTTGAATCTTCCAGGCACGATGGATTTTCTGATTGCGTTTAAAATCCAGACCAATGGTTTCAGAAGTGATTTCTTCGACCTGATACATGGCCTCAATCTCTTCATCTAGCTCAAAACCACGATAGTTATTTGAGAAGTAAAGCGTACCGTCACTGGTTAGGCGGTTCATCGCGCGTTTAAGCAATGAAACATGGTCACGCTGTACGTCAAAGGTACCATAGAACTTCTTCGAGTTAGAGAAGGTTGGTGGATCAATGAAGATCAGATCATATTGCTCATGACCTTCTTTAAGCCACTCAAAGCAGTCACTGGCGAAGAACATATGTTGTTCATCGGCATGATCTACGGTTAAACCATTCAGAACAAAGTTCTCTTTCGACCAGCTTAAATAAGTATTAGATAAATCGACACTGGTGGTACTGGCTGCACCACCTAAAGCAGCATGTAAGCTGGCCGTAGACGTGTAGCTATACAGATTCAGGAAATGCTTGCCGCGTGCTTCTTTGGCAATACGCAAACGCATCTGGCGGTGATCCAGGAATAGACCTGTATCTAGATAATCGGTTAAATTTACCAGAATACGCGCATTGCCTTCCTGAACGATAAAGCGTTTAGAAGCCGTACTCTGTTTGGTGTACTGATTTGTTCCGGCTTGGCGAGCACGGGTTTTAATAAAGATCGCATCACGATTGAGTCCTGTGACCGCTCGGATCGCTGCCAGACCAAGGTTAAAACGTTTTTTTGCTTTCTCTGGGTCAATTTTCTTTGGTGGTGCATATTCTTGTACATGCAATTTGTCACCATACAAATCAACTGCAATATTAAAGTCTGGTAAATCTGCATCATACAAACGTAAGCAATAGATGTTTTCTTTCACTGCCCACTTTTTCAAAGTTTGCATATTCTTTTGCAAACGGTTGGTAAAGTCTTCGGCACCTTCAATCGGTTCAAATTGTTGTGGTTGCCAATTGGCCAGGAAGGGCTGGGTTACAGTCGCAGGTTTGACTGTACCAAAACGGGTATAGATCGGTAATTTACCGTTCATCAAACGCAAGGTTTGTGGGTCGTTAAATGCCAGTACGTCTGCCTGTTCAATTTGAGCGGCGATGATGGCTGCACGCTGATTTGGGAAATTCTTTTGCAGTAAAGCAGATAAACCGAGATATAAAGAACGATTCGATGCTTTATCACCTAAACGTTCGCCATACGGTGGATTGGTAACGATGAAAGCTTTTTTACCTTCGGCATGGAAATCATCCCAGTCGGCCAAAGTACGTTCTTCAATCTGGATCTGATCCAGTAACTTTTCAAAACCGGCAGCGATAATGTTCTGGCGTGTCGCTTTTACTGCTTCCCAGTCGGCATCATAGGCATAGAATTGGGGTAAGGGTTGCTGTAAGGCTTTTTCATGACGCTCGGCGGCTTCGGCTTTGAGGGTCATCCATAATTCATGGTCATGTCCATGCCAGCCATTAAAACCAAAACGGCGAACCAGACCAGGTGCGCGGTCCGTCAGAATCAAGAGTGATTCAATAATAAAGGTACCTGAACCACACATTGGATCGAGGATAATATCGGGTTGATATTGTGCCAGTTGTGCTTTCTGTAAAATTGCCGCAGCCAGATTTTCTTTAATTGGGGCATCGGTCATAAAACGGCGATAGCCACGTTTATGTAAAGAATCACCAGATAAGTCCAGGCAATAGGTATGTTCGTTTTTCCCCGCCAATACATAGAGTGTGATTTCTGGTTGCTTGATATCAATACTTGGACGTTTGCCCACAGCTTCCATAAAGGAGTCGACCACACCATCTTTAACACGGAGTGTCGCAAACTGGGTATTGACCTTAATTTCACGTTCAACATGCAAACGAATGGCAAAAGTACTTTGTGGTGCAAAAATCAAAGACCAGTCAAAGCTGATCGCACCTTCATAGAGTTCTTCAGCAACATCACGTGCGTCATGGGTATGTTCAAGTTCATGGGTATGAATCGGTAACAGTACGCGAGAGGCAAGACGCGACCACATACAAATGCGATATGCATTTTCGAGTGTGCCTTTAAAAACCAAACGTCCAGCGAAGCGTTGAATGTTCTGAATCCCTAAATCTTCGAGTTCTTGTTGTAATAAGGTTTCAAGTCCATCCGCACAGGTCACCCAATAGTTTGTCAGACGTTGTGTAGAATTCATGCACATTTCCAAAAAAGCAGTTCAGCAATCGGCTATTTTAACTGATTTTTGTTTGTTCTGTCGGTGCATATTTGTGTGATTGTTAGCTTTATCAGCAATTCATCCTACTTTTTTGACGAAATGTTGTCGGCCTCAACTTTTTTAATGTCAGTTGATGTCGTGCTGAGAATTGACTTGTTGAAAAGTTGGTACATGTTTTGCTTTCTAAATCAGTACTACATCAGTGAGTAATTTTACTTAAAGCTGATGAAAATTAAGAATTTTAATTTTAGGCTATGGGGATGTTATGAAAGAAAGCATGAACAATGAAGTACTGGTCAATGCCGAAGCTTTTACGATTGCAACTCAAATGTATGTCCGCTTAAGACGTGTTTGTGGACGTGTCATCGATGTGATGTATCTGGTCAATAATCAGGAGTATGCCAAACATGTACTGGACATTGCTCTCGAAACGCAAGATCCAGAATTGCAGCGCTTTGTGGCACGCCTGAGTCCATTGATTGCGTTATATCCTGAAGCTTCTTCACCTGTACTGGAGAATAAATTGAATGTTGAAAAAGATATGGTTTCAGATGCCTACTCAATGGAAGTGACCGAGGAAGAAATTTATCAGGCTCAGGTGCATCATCACTATATTGGTGCATTACGCTAAGTTATAAGTCATTTAAAGAGGAGAAAATAAAAAGGATGTAAGGGGAATACATCCTTTTTTACTTAAGTGCTGAAAACTTCAACGACGCAGCAAAACTAAAGTCTGTATAATGCCTTAACTTAACGTGTTAGGAATCTCTTATGCACTTGGCGGCATTGCATACTTTGAGTCAGATCCAGCTCAACCAACAAGGAAATCTAAAACACTTTTTAACAATTGAGGGTCTTTCTAAAGAAACCTTGACCAAGATTTTAGATACAGCGCAAAGCTTTTTAGATGAAAATAATAATTTGATCAACCGTCCGTTACTTGAAGGACTGACGGTCATGAATCTGTTCTTTGAAAACTCCACCCGTACCCGTACCACCTTTGAAGCGGCAGCAAAACGTCTGTCTGCCAACGTCTTGAATATCGATATTGCGCGTTCAAGTACCTCAAAAGGAGAAACGCTACGTGATACCTTGTGGAATCTGGAAGCCATGGCGGCAGATATTTTCGTGGTACGTCACTCCTCATCAGGGGCAGCACATTTTATTGCCAAAGATGTCTGTCCAAAGGTCGCGATTATCAATGCAGGAGATGGTCGCCATGCGCATCCAACTCAGGCCATGCTGGATATGCTGACCATTCGCCGTGAAACCAAGAAACCCTTTGAAGAACTGACGGTTGCCATTATCGGGGATATCAAGCATTCACGTGTGGCACGTTCGAATGTCGCTGCATTGCAAACATTGGGTTGTAAAGATATCCGTGTAATTGCACCCAATACCTTATTGCCCGTCGGCTTTAATGAATATGGTGAACATGTTCGTCTGTTTAATAAAATGGATGAAGGTGTGAAAGATTGTGATGTGATTATTGCCTTACGTATTCAAAATGAACGGATCGACTCACCAGCCTTATCATCACAGGCTGAATTCTACAAAATGTACGGCTTAAACAAAGAGCGTCTGGCACTGGCGAAGCCGGATTGTATCGTGATGCATCCTGGACCAATGAACCGTGGTGTGGAAATTGACTCGAGCGTGGCAGATGGTGATCAGTCGGTGATTTTAAAACAGGTCACCAACGGTATTGCCGTTCGTATGGCAGTACTGGCACTTGCGATGCAAGGGCAATTACAAGAACAAGGTTTAATTGAAGCGATTGCACTGTAAGGGATAGATCACATGAGTATTGTAAAAATTGAAAATGTCCGTGTGCTCGATCCGATTCAACAGACTGATCAGGTGCAAACGGTTTATATTGAAAATGGTAAGCGCATTGATGCCGTTGACCAGGTTGATGAAACACTCAATGGTCAAGGCAAATGGTTGATGCCGACCATGGTAGATTTGTGTGCACGTTTACGTGAGCCAGGCCAGCAGCAGCATGGCACCTTGAAATCGGAAGGAAAGGCTGCACGTGCCAACGGTATTTTGCATGTCATCACACCGCCAGACTCAAAACCGATTGTGCAGGACAATGGTGCCCTGATTCATGGCCTGATTGAAAAAGCGCAACTGGATGGTGGTATCTACTTGCATATCATTGGCGCACAAACCCAAGGTTTAAATGGCAAGCAACCTGCCAATATGGCCAGTTTAAAGAAGGGTGGCTGTACTGCGGTTTCAAATGCCAATGCGGCATTTGAAAATGATGATGTGGTGATCCGTACCCTTGAATATGCCGCTGGCTTGGGTTTAACCGTAGTGTTCTATGCCGAAGAACCACAAATTGCCAAAGACGGTTGTGCGCATGAAGGTTTTATCGCTTCTCGCCAAGGTTTACCGATGATTCCAGCGATTGCAGAAACCGTTGCGATTGCCAAATACCTTCTGATGATTGAAGCAACTGGGGTAAGAGCACACTTTGGTTTGTTGTCTTGCGGTGCATCGGTCGATTTAATCCGTGCAGCAAAGGCCAAAGGCTTACCGGTAACCGCAGATGTGGCTATGCATCAGTTGCATCTTACCGAGCAATTGACTGACGGCTTTAACGCGCTTGCGCATGTACGTCCGCCATTACGTTCGGAACAGGATAAGCAATTATTACGTCAAGGTGTCAAAGAAGGTGTTATCGACGCCATCTGTACCCATCATGAACCTTTGAGTAGCTCGGCGAAAATGGCCCCGTTTGCAGAAACCCAACCGGGGATTACGGCATTCGATACCTATGTGGCTTTAGGCGTACAACTGATTCAGGAAGGACTGTTCGAGCCGTTGGAATGGGCCGCAAAAGTGACCTCGACGCCAGCACAAGTTGCTAATATGACAGAACGCTGGATGCAGGAAGCAGGCTGGGTGCTGATTGATCCAGAACTGCAATGGACGGTGTCTAAAGAGACCATTCTTTCACAAGGCAAGAATACTCCGCTTATCGGTCAGCAATTGACCGGCAAGGTTGTGAAGACCTTCGCATAACAGATTAATTCCTTTTTATATCAAGCGGAACAGGAGCTAAGTCTTGTTCCGCTTTGTAAACTGTGATGTAGATATTGTATTTAAATTTTATAGAATTGATGAAAAACAAGAAAAACAGCTTAAAGTGATGATATAAATGAGAGATGTCTTACATAAAATTATAAAAAAGAGAAATAATCCATTCTAATAATTGGAGCTTAAACAATGTCTATACATCCGATGGAGTTGCTTAAACAAAAAGTTTCATCTGTGATTGTGAATGATCAAACTAGTCTTGTGAATGAAAAAAATGATGTTTTATCAAGATTTTACCCTGTCTTATTATATCGTTTTCTGGAAAAGCCGGAACTGGTCGATAAATTAAGAGAGAAATTAACCCCTTCAATTTCAGACCTGCTGGAAGACAATGAACGGGTCAAAAATGCATTGCTGTTAAGACTGGCCGCCGGAAAAGTGTCTGTGGCTGAGGTTGAAATTACCTTAAATCGGGCAATTCCTAAAAGTCTGGCGGTCCTTTCCAATGAAGTAGGTAATGATGCGATCAGGATCATTTACTATTTAAGAGACCATAAGGCCTCTATTTATTCTTTATTACCGTGCTGGACCACTGAAGTCTTGTCGCAATTAAATGAAAGTGCTCTACAAGAGCAAGTGCTTGATGTCATTCCTACAATTCCGAGTGTTCCCGATGCGAAAAAAACCAACAAGATTTTTCCGTTTCTTACGCTACTTTTTGGTTTTTCCCTAATCTTTTTATACCATCTCAGTAAATGAGGTCGGATGCGATTAATATTGGTTTTTATATTGTTCTGATTTTTAAAGTAAAAATAAAGAAATTAAGTAGTTGTGGATGTGCTTGGTGATACCAACGGCAGGGCCTGAACTGTTAAATAAACATGCAGATTTCATATTTTTATTTGTAAATTGTGATGTAAGTATTGTATTTAAATGATATCAAAACGAATAAAAAAAATACAAAAGATTAGAATGAAAAAGCAGCAGTTCACTTGAGCTTAATTTTTTAGCATTTCTTGAGTGTTCTGAATATTATAAATTTAATGTGTTGGAGTGAATAACAATGTCAATAAACCCAATGGAACTGTTAAAGCAGAAAGTGACTTCGTTGATCGTAAATGATCAAGAGGGTCTGGTAAACGAAAAAAGTGCTCTTTTATCCAGGTTTTATCCCATTTTACTTTCTATCTTGGCGGCAAGGCCTGAACTTATTCAGAAATTAAAAGATTCGATTTCACCGTCATTATCAGATTTATTAGGCCATAATGAACAAGTCAAGAACGCGCTTCTGACCAATTTAAGTAACGGGCAGCTTTCCAGTGCCGAAACAGAACAGACGCTGAATCAGGCGATTCCAAAAAGTCTGGCCGCTTTAACTAATGAAGCGGGAAATGATACACAAAGTATTGTGAATTATTTAAAACAGCATATGGATTCGATCCGCGCTCTGTTACCCGCATGGGCGGTCGGTCTGTTAGCACCTCTGGGTCTGGTCTCCAGCGCCTCTGCATCAACATCAAATTTCGCCCAAGGCTCGGCAGCACCAGCGAACAAATCACGTGCCTGGTTGCCGATTGTAGCCATTATCATTCTCGGTTTACTGGTGGCCTGGTTGTGGAAGTCATGCCAGCATAAACAAACCACTACTCCGGTAAATGATGAGGCGAATTCAGCTTCACAAGTGGCGACAGATGCTGCGCCAGCAAGCTTATCCTTAACCACAGATGCTTCGGGTAACTTGGCGCAATGTCAGGTGGGCGTGGGGGATCAAGGGTTTTTGGCGACTATACAGGCCAAAGTGAAAGAAGTATTTTCTGCAAATCAGCAATGTAGCGTTGATACCACAACCAAGCATGCTGGAACATTTATGGATCAGGCGGGCCTTGCTGGTGTTTTAGGTCTGCTTAAAGGTGTACCGAATGTTTCTCTAGACTGGATTGGTGACAAGATTACCCTGAAAGGTGGAGATGCGAATCAACTGAATGATCTACTTGGGAAAATTAAAGGGCTCGTGCCTAATACCGAAGTGGTGGTTGAAGCACCTATGACTGCGGCAGACTCTGTGAGCCATAGTTTAAATGCCGCACAGGATGCTTTGGCAAATATTGATGCCAGTCAGGTAGATATTAATGATGTGATTAAGGCTTTAAATTTACAGATTATCAATTTTGCAACTGCATCAAACCAGATTCCAGATGAAAATAAAGCCATTCTGGATAAAGCTGCAGCTTTAATGAAAAATACCAAAGATGCAAAATTAACGGTAGCGGGCTATACCGACTCAACCGGTAATGCCAATAGCAATAAAACCCTATCGCAAAAACGTGCTCAAGCCGTGGTGGATTATTTGGTCAGTCAGGGTGTCTCTGCTGATCAGCTTACAGCGGTAGGTCATGGCGCAGATAATCCGGTAGCAGATAATACCACTGAAGAAGGACGTTTTAAAAACCGCCGTATTGAGTTCTCAGTTACGCCATAAAATCAGCGTTAAAACATAATATAAAGGAGCTATTCAGTCGATAGCTCCTTTAATTTTATCTAATAAATGGATTAAAAATCCGATCTCTAAATTTATTTAAATCAAATATAAGAAAAGACTCGAATAAGTCGAGTTAAATTGAGTAGAATACGCCCGAAAAAAACAAGATAACAGGGTAATTAATATGAATAAGTTTTTTATATTCACCTCTTTAACCGTAGCAGTTTTATTGACAGGATGCGATAAATTCAAACCTAAAGATAAAGTTGAAAATGTTGAAGCCGCAGTGTCCGAATGGAGCTGTACCAATCAGGATAACCTGAATAATATTCAGGCTGCATTAAAAAAGGCATATTTAAAGCAGATTGATCGTAGCTTGCGTGAAAGTGAATATCAGGCAGATTATGATGTGCTGGATAAGATTAACAAAGGTCTGAAATTTGAAATCAAAAATGTGCGGACTTTAGATAATACGGACACTGAGCAAGCTTCAAAAACATTATTAGATTGTGATAGTCAGCTGGTGATTTCATTCCCTAAAGGCTTACAGAAACGTGCTGAAAATGCTTATCTCGAAGAGCAGAAATATCAGAGAGATGGCGAGGATGAAGGGCAGTCAACCTATACCTTGGGTGATTATTTCTCAGATAGCGACTATCCATTAAAGCTTGAAGATGACCAGTTGCGTGGTGACTTTACCTATAACCTGACCAAGACGGATAAAGACGGTGTGGTATTGAATATTCCGGATCAAAACGCCGTGATTGACGGGGTGGTGTTTATGGCAACCAAAGCAGTGCATTACATGGCCTACCTCAAAGAAAATCGCCTGATTGAACAGAATAGCGAAAAGGCTCAGCAGGAGTATGATGCAAATTCATCTGCTCAGATGGATCTGGCGCAAAAAGCAATGGATATCCGTAAAAAAGAGCTGGATGCGGAAAAGAGCAAGCAGGTTGAGCGTTTGAACCAGACCTGGGACAAGTTCAGTGCCGAGCAGAAGACACAATTGCAGCAGGACCAGTCAGACTGGTTTGAGAAACGCGATGTAGATTGTAAAGTGCTCTCACAGAAAAGTGTCTATGATACGCCTGAGAAAGATCGCGAAACCTATCAGAAGCAGGCGGGTTACTGGAATGACGCGATGCATAAGCAAGATCAGGACATGCAATATACCAAATGCTTTATTCAGCGCACGATTGAACGCGTTGTTTACTTAAATAATGTCAATTAAGTGAACAAGCAGAAAAGGACGAATTGATTCGTCCTTTTTTTATTGGCATGCTTAAGCAAATCACGTGTTTAGATAAAGTTTATGAAAATTACATTGATCGGTGCAGGGCGTGTTGCCACACATTTAGCTAAAGTCTTACAGTTACAGCACCAGATTGTTCAGATCTTTAGTCGAGACTTACAGCGTGCCCAGACCCTTGCCAATCTTGTCAGTGCTCAGGCAATTGATGATGTGAGGCAGCTTGATCCGCAAACAGATTTGGTGATTATTGCGGTCAGTGATCAGGCAATTTCCAGTGTAATTGAGTCGATTGCACCTTATTTATCAGACAATCTGATTGTGCATACCTCAGGCAGTACCAGTGTGTCGGTTCTGCAAAACAGTCATCATCGGGCAGGTGTGTTTTATCCCTTGCAAACCTTTAGTTTTGACAGGGACGTAAACTGGGCAGAAACGCCGGTGTTTGTCGAAGCTGTTGAGCCACAGGATTTAACTTTTTTGACGGAATTAGCAAACAGTTTAAGCCATCGTGTCTATCAATATAGCTCTACTCAACGTCAAACTTTACACTTGGCAGCAGTATTTGCTTGCAATTTCAGTAATTACTGTTATGACATGGCAAAGCAGATTGTCGATGACGAGCAGGTGGATTTTAGCTTACTCCATCCACTGATTTTAGAGACTGCAAACAAAGCTACGACTAATGATCCCAAGGATATGCAGACTGGTCCCGCGATGCGAGGAGACCACAATATATTAAATATGCATCAGCAGTTATTGGGAGATTCTAATCGTGCTGACTTGCAGAATATCTATGCTTTAATGAGTGAAGCGATATTAAAACGGCATCAATAGCACCTTTTAACAATAAGTATACAAAATAGACAAATCAGTCTGTTTTGTATAATATTAATAAAATTTTATTTTATATTTTATAAAAAGATGTTGGCTAATATATTTCAAGCTTTAGAGAGTCTCGGCCTTACAGCACAAAAACGTGCCATTCATATTCAGTTTTCGAATCAAAATTTAAATACCCAAGTTTTCCTGCAACGCATAGATGGTCAGCATGCGCTGAACGCCGGTTTTAAGGCTGAGCTGATCTGCCTGTCGACCAATGCCAGCATTCCCCTGAAACAGTTCATCGGCAGCCAAGCCGCGATTGATACCGTCACCGATCAGGGGCAACTCAGCCGTGTCACAGGCATTATCACCCAAGCTTTGCAAGGCCAGTCGGACGGTAGTTTAACCCTCTATAAACTCACACTCGAAGACCCAACCGCACTGTGGAAACAACGCCGTAACAGCCGTGTGTTTATGAATAAAAGCGTGCGCGATGTGGTGGAAGTTGTCTTTAAGGAATGGCAACAAAAAAGCCCCTTATTTGCCTCAAGCCTAACGCTAGACCTCAGTGGACTCAGTCAGGACTACGATGTCCGCCCATTCATAATGCAGTCCAATGAGAGCGACTATGACTTTGTCACCCGTTTGCTACGTAGCGAAGGCATCAACTGGCTGGTGGATGAAGCAGAAAGAACAGTTCCACAAAGTAGTGCTGCGATTCAGCCGCAAAAATTGCGTCTGATTGATGACAATAGCCAGTATCAGGCCTTAGACCGTCACCAGATCCGTTATCACCGCAGCAGTGCCACCGAACAATACGACAGCATGACCAGTCTGGTCGGACAACGCTCATTACAACCTAGTGCAGTCCATGTACAACGCTGGCAAGCCGATGCACTGGAACAGGAAGACGGTGCAGGCAGTGTCCAAAGTACGCATAAACACAGCGAACAACATGACAATGCCAGTCTGGGGCTGGAACAGGCCTGGCATTTTTCACCTGCCTGGATGCAAGACCTGAATGGTGAAGATGGTGCAACCCAGTCCGGCAATGCCCAGATTGAAAAGCTCAATCAGAACCTCGGACAATATTACGACCTCCAATCGAAACAGTTCGTGGCGAAGACCACCGTCCGTGACACCCATGTCGGTTACTGGTTTGAACTGGCCGAACACCCTGAAATAGACCAACACGATGGCAGTGATAAAGAATTCCTGATCACAGGCAAACACTTCTACAATCAGAACAACTTGCCTAAAGATCTGCACCAGCAGATTCATCAGCTATTGGCCCAAAGCAACTGGCAGCCAAGTCAACAAAGCAATACAGAAGAACGCCAAGCCAATCAGCTGATCCTGCAACGACGCAATATCAAAACCGTTCCTGAATTTAACCCATTACAACACCGCCCAGCCGCTTCACCACAACGTGCCAAAGTGGTTGGGCCAAGCGGCGAAGAAATTCACGTGGATGAATGGGGACGGATCAAAGTTCGTTTCCTGTTTACCCGTAGTGAAGACCACAGTCACGATGGTGGTGCAGGGGCCAATGACAACGATACCGATTCAGCCTGGGTTGATGTACTGACCCCGTGGGCCGGAGAAGGCTATGGCGCACGCTTCCTGCCGCGTATCAATGAAATCGTGGTGATCGACTTCTTTGATGGCAACATTGACCGTCCCTTTGTGGTCGGACGTATTCACGAAGCCCAACGCAGCCCAAGCAAATTCGACAATGCCGGTAAGCTGCCAGATACCAAAAAACTGGCCGGGATCAAATCGAAAGAATATCAGGGCGAAGGCTTTAACCAGTTACGCTTTGATGACACCACTGGACAGATCAGTGCACAACTGCAAAGCAGCCATGCTGCCAGTCAACTTAACTTAGGTAAACTGAGTCATCCCAAAGACAAGGCAGAAAGCGAAGACCGCGGCGAAGGTTTTGAACTGCGTACCGATCAATGGGGAGCCGTGCGAGCCGGAGAAGGTTTACTCGTTTCCACGCACAAACAGGATCAGGCACAAGGCGAACATCTGGATGCACAGCCTGCTAAACAGCAGCTTGAAGGCAACCTAAGCAATGCTAAAGCCTTAAGCGAAGTGGCCAAAAACCAGCAGACTGATGAGATTGAATCATTGGATCAACTGAAAGCATTTGCTGATGAAATTGAAGCGGATATTGCCAAGTTTAACAAGGCCATGCTGTTATTGAGTTCGCCAGCAGGCATTGGCCTGAGCACTAATGAAGATATTCATTTATCTGCTGATGGGCAGATCAACCAGTTTGCCGGTGATAGTATCAACTTAAGCACGCAAAAAAATCTGGTAGCTCATGTCAGTGGAAAAGCGAGTCTGTTTGCAGCGCAGAATGGCATTAAACAGGTTGCTGCGAAAGGCAAGTTTGAAGTTCAGGCCCAAGGCGATGGAATGGATTTACTGGCCAAGCAAGGCATCCAGATTATTTCAACCGAAGATCGTATTGAAATTACCAGTCCGAAAGAGATTGTGATTACTGCGGGTGGTTCTCAGATTAAGCTGGATGGCTCGGGTATCTTCCCAGTAACAGGCGGTAAGTTTGAAGTAAAGGCAGGGCAACATTTGTTTATGGGTGGGGCGAAGGTTGAGGCTCCAGAAAGGAAATTTAATAGCTCTCCATGTTATTTAACTTATCAGGTTACTGATAGTCTCGGAGAACCCCTAAAGAATAAAAACTATATGATGTATTTGGCAGATGGCACCGTGAAGAAAGGAAAGACCAATGCCAAAGGTGAAACACAAAGAGTCGAGAGTGCGGGCCCACAAAAGGTGAATATCCTGATTGATGATGAAGATCATAAGGGATACCAAATCAGCCAATTGAATTGAGGTTAGAAAATATAATGACGAATAAGACAAAATATAAGTTACAGTTATTACTGGGTGACACAGGTAATACACCCTTGGCTGGTGTAGCATATACGGTTATCGCAAATGGTAAAGTATTATCTCAGGAAAAAACAGCAGTAACAGGTGAAACCAATATATTTGAAGTGACAGGTTTAACTTCAATCAAGTTGCAAGTTTTTAATCCAAAAATGAGACAGGGTAAAGGGGGATATATTATCCCAGCCCTGTATAATCAAGATGCATCTGCTATTTTTATAAATAATCAGATACTGGATAGTATCAATCAAATACAAAATAAAAAGATTGGACTGAATGACATTCTCAATAAAAAAACGAAACAGACTCCAGTGCCTCTGATGCTTGAACCCAAGGTGCAAGTAATTGTCCTAAGGTTAAGACCTTATATTCTTGTTGAATTAAAAGATCATTTAAAGAGATTATTTAAGACACGTCTTAACTACGATGTACTAGATGAAAGTGGCAATATTCTTAAATTCAATAATAAAGAGCTTAAAGGACTGAAGACAGAAAGAGCAGGACTGACCCAACAACATTTGATTGATCGTGCTGTAAAGTTTAGGTTTTATGGAGGAGACTTAGGCAGTATCAAAGTTGTGACAGAGACCGTACGACCTTTTTATGCTCACCAAGAGGTTGTACGAACGCAATATGTTAAAACTGCCCCTGCGGTAATGACTCCTGATATTAAAAATACAGCAAAATTGGCAGGTAAAAAAGATATTCCAATTATTGTTGATCCTGCCACTAAAGAAATTTATGTCCTGAGTGCGCAAGATTTTAAAGACTTCTTGGAAATCTCTGGAAGCTTAACAAATGCCATGAAAAATGTGCATGAACGCCGAGAGAAAGTAAATACCTTAATGGCATTAGAATCCAAAACGCCTGAACAGATTCGTGAGGCGGAAAAGAACCTAGGACTTGCTCAGGACGATGCGATTAAAGTGTTAAATCAAAAGTTCGCAAATAAAGCTGATATTCGTGAAGTGCTCGCTTTTGAAATGTTTACGACTGAAACTGGTCAGCAAAAGCTAAATGCAGTGCGAAAGTATACCAATGCAAGCCAGCATATTAAGAATAAGAATAATCGCTTAAATAAATTTGAGTATAGTTTGAAATATCAGGTACCTTGGAAGAATGAAGCTGATACGGTGAAAGCTGGTGTTAAAGAAGGGCATCAGTATGCGATGGATACGAAAGCATTCGAGAAAAACTTTAGTAAAACAGTTGATGATATTCATAGGGAATTATATAAAACCAAAGGAGAAAAGTCGGTTATTATGATTCCTGACCCAAAGCTATTCGGCATTACTGCAACAGAGTTGGTCGAAAGCTATCAAAACAGTGAATCCTCAACGGTAGATGTACAAGCACAATGGCTACGCTTGATTGCAGGTACTGGCTATGACGGTACTGTAAAGTGGGGTACTAAAGGGTTTCAAGCAAGTGGCTCAGCTTACGCTCAAGCAAAAATGGTGTTGCTGGAAGGCAAGAAAAAATGGCTATGGGCTTATCCAAGCTTACAAGGCTGGGTCATACAAGTTGATAATGTTCCCCTCGGTGCAATTCGTTTTATTTGTGGTGCTGAAATCTACGGTTTTTCTGGTGCGGTCTTTGCTGCCTCAACTGCCTTTTCAGTTACAGTTAATAATAGTGGGACGCAGCAGATGTTGAGTAGTATGAGGCGTGACCCCAAGGCAACACTTGCAAATAGTTTGAACTCATCTAAAAGAGCTGTATTGAATATTAAAAAAGGTCAAATGGATGAGGTGGTGGAAGATAACAAATTTAATGCAGGAATTAACGCTTTTGCCGGAATACAGGCAAATATAACACCTTTTGGTGGTTTGCAGTGGTTAGACCCTGAACGTCCTAAGGATTTCTCGGATTTAGCAAAAATTTCGCCGACCTTAGGGTTAAGTGCAGGAGCTGGTGGTAGCGCCGATTTTCAATTATATTTTGCCAATGGTGCCTTTCGTTTTAGAGCTAGTATTGCAGCCTGTTATGGGGTTGGAGGTAAGGGGGCATTAGAATTTATGGTTGATTTTAATAAAATAGATCAGCTGATTAAATTTATTGCCTATCAGTTAACATATATATCGTTTAAAAAACTGGTTTATATGCTACATGATGATTTTATTTTATTGCATAAAATCAGTATGATGCTACCTTTTGAAAAAGATAGTTCCTTTATTAAAAGTGTTGCGGCTATTAATAACAAGTTTTTACTTTTTGAAAATAAAATGAGAGTTGCTGAAAAACGTCTAGAAATGTGCCGTAAAATCAATGCAAAAGAGCAATGGATAAAGTATTTAAGTCCTGAAAGCCGTGGCTGTTTCCTTTACCATATCACTAGACATAGTTTATTGACTCGGATAAACGACCCTGCTGAAAGAGAAGGATGGCGCTTTTTTGGTACGGATAAAGAATATGATCTTCCAGAACATAAGCAAGCAGTATTGAATCTATTTAAGAGTGTAACTGTGGTAAGCCACTGGACCAATACTTTGCAGCATATGAGCTCAGATGGCGAATTATCAGATAAAAGTATTGCAGGAAATGAAAGCGAATTGCTAGATTTTTTAAATTTAGGAGGTAGCATGAGTGGGGTATTGCCACTTGCTGATTTAAAAGAAATTAAAAGACGTATAAATCAAGATCATAATTTTCCAAGTAATTATAGATCAGGCAATAAATATATTGATGAATATCTTAAAATGCGTGGTGAACGAATTCTGGCTTATCCAAAAGATTATAAAATTGCTAATTTTGGTTCAGCAGAGTTTGTACAAGCTAAAATTGCACAACATATTGATAAACAAGAACAATTTTTGGCACAAGCACCACAACCTGTCGATAAGTTAGATATAGAGAGCTTTACAATGGTACACGACAAAACATGGATAGCATAAACCATCCATGTTCATAATATATTTATTGCTTTTTAAGAAAAGGTTGGGTGGAGTTGGAAGCACAACGTACAGAGGTCGCAGTATTGGGGCTTAAATATTTAATACTGTCCTCATCATCTTTATCGAATTGAGGATTAGGCTCTGCACCACTTCTATAAATTGTAGTTACAGTACCACCTAGTTTCAAACTTTGTGCGGCGCCTTCTTGATAACTACTACGCACAGATTTAAGTGTACCAGTAGCTGGGCCTTGCGGATTCATTTCCGGTGAGTTTTTATAATATTGAGGGTCAAACCAGTCCAACATCCATTCATAATTATCAGTTGCTAAATCATAAAAGCCTAATGGAGTTGGGGGGAAGTGACCTAAAATTGAAATTTTAGTACTGGTACTTAATTTTTTTGATACTTCATGTCTTTGTTCATCGCTCCAAACATTGCGTCCTAGCTCGTATTCTCCATTATTGGTTGGATAAATAATATATTGTCCTCGGTTTCGTGCAGCATATTCCCATTGCGCTTCGGTCGGTAGATTCATTGGAATTCCAACCTGTTGTCCTAACCATTGACAATAATCTTGAGCCTGCTGCCAATTAATTCCAGCAGGGGCTTGAGGTTGCCTATATATTTTAGTTACTTCTTGCATCCCGATTTTTTGCTGCCCAGTTGCTTCAGTATAAATATCAAAATCATCAAAAGTTGTCTTATAGGCATTGAGGCTATAGCTATCCAGCGTGACTTTATGTAGTGGCATGGCGGCATACAGGCCTGTAATCGGCAATTTGTCTTTACGGGTTACTGGACCAAAGTCGCCCATCATAAAAGAACCGCCTTCAACAAAAATCATATTTTTTTTAGTTTTTTCCACTAATTGCTGGATTTTTTGTTGTAGCTCAGGAGAGGGCTTTACAGATTTTTGAGTGGTTTCGTTCGTTTTTGCACAAGCACTTAATGCAATGCTTGAAAATAAAATAACAGCTATGTTCCGTTTCATCATCTTATTGAAAATCATTGGGTTGTATATATAAAAACCTACTTTATAACAAAGTTAATTTTCTATAAAGACGTATTGTGTTAATACTATTTATGGAAAACCGCTATTTTTCTTCTATGTGTATATAAATTTTTAAAAGCACATCTTTTATATGTTTAGTGATGAGTTGCACAACGTACTGAATTATTTTGATTATAATCAAATGGGTAGTCTTTTTTAGAGTAATACTCTATAAGTTTAGGATCTGCTACTGGATCTATGGCATGGCGTTGCATAGTTAAGCCCTTTCCTCCCATATGCATATTCTGACCATCATCAGGCGCAGAACTACGTACAACTTTTAATGTACCTGTTGCAGGGCCTTTCGGATTTTTTTCAGGGGCCTTGCGGTAATATTCCGGATCATACCAGTCCAGTATCCATTCATAGTTGTCGGTAAGCATGTCATAAAAGCCTAAAGGGCTTGGAGGAAATTGCTGGAGTGTAGATACATTTTTTCTTGCTTTGAATTTTCTATTAGAGGCTTTTTTCTGCTCAAAGCTCCAGATATTACGACCAATATCCATTTTGCCATTGTCGGTTGCATAAAGAACATATTGACCACGATTACGGGCAGCATATTCCCATTGGGCTTCTGTAGGTAAATCCATTTTTAAATTAAGCTGTTGGCCGAGCCATTGGCAATAGTCTCGAGCTTGTTGCCAATTAATTCCTGCGGCAGCTGTAGGAATACGATATTTAATTGAAAGTTCATCGAATGTTCCAACCTTCTTTTGTCCAGTGATATCAGTATAGACATCAAAATCGGCATAGGTGGCTTTGGTAGCACTTAATTGAAAGTCATCTAAAGTGACTTTATGCAAGGGCTTGCTGTCACCTTTACCATCGTAAGGAAGTTTATCGGCACTATGTTCAGGGCCGAAATCACCCATCATAAAAGTTCCACCCTTGACTAAAATAAGGTTCTTTTTTGTTTTTTCTAGGAGTTGCTGTAATTGCTTTTGTTGTTCGGCAGGCAGGTTTTTCTGGGCAACTGGTGTTTGTGTCTTTTGGCTAGAATCTGAAGCGGGTTTTGCACATGCAGTTAAGGCTGTACTAGAAAATATAATAGCTATAAGGGTGGGTTTAATCATTTTTTAAAACCTAAAATTGAATGCTGACTTAAAAAGAGTCTGGAAGATTGGCGACGCAACGTACCCCATATAAACGATAGGTCATTTTATTTTCTTCATTTGATTTTGGTAGGGCATGTGCCCTTTCTATATTAAGACCATCAGCCATCATTAAATTATCGGCACCCATTGGAGCTGTGCTACGCAATACCTTTTCAGTACCAGACTTAGGCCCTTTAGGATTGTCGACAGGTGAGTATTTATAATAATCTTTATCGTACCAGTCATTCATCCATTCATAATTATTGGTGACAAGGTCATAAAAACCTAGCGGATTTGGAGGTGTTTTTCCAAGTACAGGAGTTTCGAGTACTGAATCAGGGTTATTACTATGTCTATAATTGTCATATTGATTTATTTCCCATAAGTTCTTCTCAGGCTCTACTTTGCCTGTATCGGTTGCAAAGACAGTATATTGGCCTTTATTTCGTGCAACATATTCCCATTGTGCTTCAGTCGGTAGGTCCATAGGCGTTCCTACTTGTTGTCCCAGCCATTGGCAATAATCTTTGGCTTGTTGCCAATCCATACCTGTCGCAATTTCATGGGCGATCTCTGCAGTAAAGAGTTCATTGTAATAGCTCTTAGGTTGTCCGGTTGCCTCGGTAAAAATATTAAAGTCTTCTAGTGTGGTTTTATAGGCACTCATATTAAAGCTGCTCAGTGTGACTTTATGCAGAGCCTTATTGTCATTTCCTGGTGAGAAAGGCAGGTGATCAGGTCTTTCGGTATTGCCTTTTGGATTCTTGATCGCCATGCTATCAGGCACGGTTTTTTCAAGTTCGGGAGTGACCAATCCGAAATCGCCCATCAGGTAGCTACCACCTTCAACAAAGATCATATTCTTTTTGGTTTTTTCCACCAATTTTTGAATTTTTTGTTGCAGTTCGGGTGAGGGCTTTACAACTTTCTGATTGGTTTCAGGTGATTTGGCACAAGCGCTTAAAGCTAGGCTAACAAGTAAGATTGTTGCAATGTTCTGTTTAATCATCTTTTGGAAAACCTAAAATACTTAATTAAATTTATGCTGAGTATTCGCTATACAACGTACCCCATATAAACGATAGGTCATTTTATTTTCTTCATTTGATTTTGGTAAGGCATGTGCTCTTTCTATATTAAGACCATCAGCCATCATTAAATTATCGGCACCCATTGGAGCTGTACTACGCAATACTTTTTCAGTTCCAGACTTAGGCCCTTTAGGATTATCGATAGGTGAGTATTTATAATAATCTTTATCGTACCAATCATTCATCCATTCATAATTATTAGTGACAAGATCATAAAAACCTAAAGGGTTTGGAGGATTTTTGCCGAGAACAGGGATATTTACAGCAGTTGAGGGACTATATTTCTCAATATATTGATCGTATTGTTCCGTACTCCATAAGTTTTTGCCTTCTTCGATTTTACCTGTATTTGTCGCAAAAATAGTATATTGACCTTTGTTTCTGGCAGCATATTCCCATTGTGCTTCAGTCGGTAGGTCCATAGGTGTGCCTACTTGTTGGCCTAACCATTGGCAATAATCTTTGGCTTGTTGCCAAGCCATACCTGTTGCTACTTCATGAGTAATTCGTTGATTATATCGCTTATTGTCTGCGCTTTCGATTTGTCCTGTTGCCTCAGTAAAAATATTAAAGTCTTCTAATGTTGTTTTATAGGCACTCATATTAAAGCTACTCAGTGTGACTTTATGCAGAGCCTTATTGTCATTTCCCGGTGAGAAAGGCAGGTGATCAGGTTTTTCAGTATTGCCTTTTGAATTCTTTACTGCCGTGCTGTTCGAAACAGTTTTCTCAAGTTCAGGAGTAACCAGTCCGAAATCGCCCATCAGGTAGCTACCACCTTCAACAAAGATCATATTCTTTTTGGTTTTTTCCACCAATTTTTGAATTTTTTGTTGCAGTTCGGGTGAGGTCTTTATAACCTTCTGATTGGTTTCAGGTGATTTGGCACAAGCGCTTAAAGCTAGGCCTGAGAATAAAATAAAAAATAGCTTCTGCTTTTTCATTCTAAAAAATCAATTGCTTAAATTTAATTGGTAGAAATCTTAATCAATCTAATTAAAATAGTGAAGTTAATTTGTGTTAGTTGCTATTAAGAGGTAATTAAAAACTTCTTACCAATTATAATGTTGTTGGTGCAAAAGCCATATATAAGGCTGATTATTTTCAATTGATCTATATTAGACTTTGGATTTAATTCCTAGTATTTAACAATATAATCCAATTTTGTTAGCTTTTTATTCTTATCCATATTTTAAAAAAGGTGCTATGGCCTGATTGTTTCTCTAAAAAATTAAGTAAAATCTCCTCAAAAGTTTGTTTTATATTCTTTTAATAATCGATCTATTGCTAGAAATAGGTAGACTATAGGAAATTAAAGTTGTAATCGTACATTCAATTTTCCTATGGATATGAAAATCTGACTATACATTCGTCTGATCTATACAAGGTATTGATATTGAAATGAAAGAAAAATTTATTGTTATCTTGATTATTTTGACCATTTTTCAATTCAGTGCCTGTTCAAAAGTAACTCGGGATAATCAGGAGGTACAAGCCGAATTGCTCTATCAGCAAGGCGGGCGATACTTCTTGGGCCAAGATGTAGCTCAAGATTATATAAAAGCTAAGGCTTTGTTTGAACAAGCAGCGCAACAAGGCTCAGCGATTGCCCAAAATGATCTGGCCGGCATGTATTTCAAGGGCCTTGGGACCACGAAAAACGAAGAAAAAGCTTTTTACTGGTATGAGCGAGCAGCACAGAAAAATTTTCTGGAAGCACAATATAATTTGGGCATTATGTATGACCATGGTCACTATGTGGAAAAAGACCGAAATAAAGCTTTAGCTTTTTATCGGTTATCTGCAGATCAAGGCTACGCTAAAGCGCAGTTTAATCTGGCAAATGCTTATTCTTCAGGGAGAGGGGTGAAAAAAGATATTGGTCTAGCCATGGAGTTATATGAAAAGGCCGCACAACAAAATATGCCTGAAGCCCAATATAATCTGGCAAATATGTATTCTGATGGTCTGCTGGTACCCAAGAATGAAAAGAGGGCTTTAAAACTATATGAAAGTGCAGCCGAGCAGAATTTCCCTATGGCTCAGCATAATTTAGGTTACCTTTATATAAATGAATATCATAACCTTGAAAAAGCCAAGTACTGGTTTAAAAAAGCCTATGAAAATGGAGTTAAAGAATCAGGAGAGGTGTTAAAACAATTAGAGCATGACTCGCCATAACCTGATCTCAGTCATGTCAATTTTTATGCAATAAAAAAGCCACTCAACAAACAGTGAGTGGCTTCCTTTGAAAATTAAATCAGTTTATTTAATTTTCTTAAAGATAAAGTCATTAATCTTATGACCAGATTCAAGTCCACGACGCTCGAATTTGGTGACTGGACGCCAGTCTGGGCGAGGGTAGCTATTGCCTTTACCTGCCAGATTTTCCATATCAGGACGGTTATCAAGGATATCAAGCATCCATTCTGCATACGGCTCCCAATCTGTCGCTGCATGGAAAGTCCCACCCAGCTCAAGCTTCTGTTCAACCAGTTGCATACGCTCATGAATGACAAAACGGCGTTTAAAGTGACGCTTCTTCTGCCATGGATCCGGGAAGTAAAGCTGTACACAGTTAATGCTGTTGTCTGGCATTTCACGTAATACCTGAATGGCATCGGCATCCAGTACAAACAGGTTCTTTAAGCCAGCCATACCCGCTTCATAGACACACTGTGCGATACCAGGGACATGTACTTCGATGCCGACAAAGTTACGTTCAGGATTGGCTTTGGCCATTAACACCAAAGAACGGCCCATACCAAAACCGATTTCAACGGTTAATGGACGTTCAGGATGTTCAAAATGCTGGCGTAAATCACCAACAGGGTATTCCAAAATTAAATCACGATAATCTTCTAAAGCAGTACGTTGTGAAGTATTGAGCGGAGCTGAACGACGCATAAACGTCACAATTTCACGGTGCTCAGGCAAATTGTCGAGTTCCGTAATTTGCGTTTCTAACTGATCGTTTGACATGATTCTGGAGATATAAATATAGAAATGCCGTATTTTAAGTGCTCAGGTGGACAAGTCAAACTTTTAAGTGATTTTATTTAGTCGTTTATTTTTAAAAATGATGAAAACTTGTCAAAAAATCTTCATGGTGCTGTCACAGAACTTGCATAGCCTAATAGCAATTTAAACACTAAGTAAAAAACCATGCATAATTTTAAATACCATTCGATCGCCATTTGTTTAAGCTTGTTGGGTGCATCTTCAATTTTTTCTGCGGCGCATGCACAACTGATGTTTAGCCAGTATGTCGATGGCAGCAGTAATAAAAAGGGGCTGGAAATCTATAACCCCGATGCCACAACGGTCAATCTGGCAGATTATGAAATTCAGCAGTTTAATAATGGCGGCACCGTTAAAACCGCAGCATTTCCCTTACAAGGCAGTTTAGCCAGCAAACAGAAATTTCTGATCGGCCGTTCAGAATTACAAGCCCAATTAGGCAATAAGGTCAATCAGATTGGTGGTCTGTCCTTTAATGGTGATGATGCGGTGGTATTGCTGTATCGTGGGACACCTGTAGATCGTTTCGGTCGTATTGGCGAGCGCCCAGCAGCAGGTTGGGGTACAACGGTTTTAAGCATGGGTAACAGCTTTAAACGCATTCAAACAGACAATTCAGTCGTGAGTGTTGACCCAACCAGTCCATTTGACCTGGATCAATCCTGGCAGGCCTGGATGGACCGGAATGACTTTTCGAACTTAAGCGGTTCAACCACCACACCGCCGGTTAGCGATGTTGTCAGCTGTAGCAGTCGTGATACACCGATTGCCAGTTTAGCCGACTCAGCTCAGAATCAAAACTATACCATTCGTGGGGTGATCACGGCGGACTATCGTTATAGCAACGGTTTCTCCGGTTTTTATGTGCAAACGCCTGATAGCAAAGCCACGCCTAATGTCAGCAATGCCATCTTCGTCTATATTCCTGCAAGTAGTGCCGTAAAAGGCGGCCAAGTGGGAGATGAAGTCATCCTGCGTGGTCGTTTAACCAGTTATCAAAATCAACTCCAAATTGATCAGTTACAGCAAGATGTTCAAAGCTGTAACCAGAATATGGCTTCCCTGATTCAGCCATTGGATTTGAACTTACCCTTTAGCAGCTTAACCGATGCAGCTGGTAACTCTCCAAAACGTTATCAGGGCATGTTGGTGAAATTACCGCAAACCTTAACGGTAAGTGAAAACTATAACTTTGGTCGTTATGGTGAGTTATCTCTCAGCTTAGGCCGTTTATTCATTCCAACCAATCTTTATCCTGCACTTTCAAATGAAGCAAAAGCGTTGGCGCAACAAAACCTGCTTTCAAAAATTATTTTTGATGATGGTTATAACAATCAAAACCGTGCACCGTGGTTGCCACAAAACTTTAGTGCCCTCAATACATTGCGCTCAGGTTATCAGTTAAAAAATGCACAAGGTATTTTGGAATACCGTTTTAATGCTTGGCGTGTGCAGCCGATTGCGGGTGCGAACTTGCCAGAAATCGTGACCGCCACCAATCCACGCACAACAATTGCAGCGAAACAAAGTAAGCATATCCGTGCGGCGGCATTTAACGTACTCAACTATGACAATGGCAAGACTGGCTTCCCAACCGAACGTGGCGCTAACAGTCAGGCTGAGTTCGACAAACAGCATGCCAAAATTGTGAGTGCATTAAAAACAATCGATGCTGATGTGTATGGCTTGATGGAGATTGCCAATAATGGTTATGGCAGTGACAGCGCGGTTGCCAATCTCACCAAAGCATTAGGGCCAGACTGGAAATATGTGATTCCAGAAGGACTTAATCAGCTGGGTACGGATGTGATTGCGGTTGCGATTATCTATAACAGTAAACGTGTTCAACCCGTGAATAAAGCTGCGGTATTGGACTTGGGTGATAAAAACCGTTCAACCATTGCACAATCCTTTAAGCCTGTACAAGGTGGGCAAATCTTTACGGTGATTCCAAACCATCTTAAATCGAAAGGTTGTAAAGGTGTCGATGAAAATTCTCTCGATGCGGATCAACGCGATGGACAGGGATGCTGGAATCCAACCCGTGTGAAAGCAGTTGAACAACTCACGCAATGGATCGCCAAGAACCCAACTCAGGTCAAAAATCCGAATATTTTATTATTGGGTGATATGAACAGCTATGCCAAAGAAGATCCGATCCTGAGCTTTGAAAAAGCCAACTACAAAGTTTTGTTAAATGACAGCAAGGTCGGTGAGGGTAATCAGGCTTATAGCTATGTCTTTGGTGTATCGAGTGATGCAGATGGCTATGGTGGTGCAGGTAACCTTGATCACGCCATTGCCGATGCTAATCTGTATAAACGTGTGATTAAAGCCTTTGCCTGGCATATCAATGCCGATGAGCCAACGGTATTGGATTATAACGAGGAGTATAAAACCGATGCGCAAAAGGATCTGTTCTTTGCGGCCGATGCCTACCGTTCTTCAGACCATGATCCTGTGATTATTGATCTGGATATGAAAACCGCAGATTCACAACTTGAACCTGATCATCCGAAACACATGATCGTGGAATTTCTAAATTCGTTATTTGAATGGTTAGGCAAGCTTTTTGGTCAAGCCTAATCCGGTTTCCGTGACATTGTTTGGTTGTTTTTTCATAAATTAATCAATCGTCACGGAATATAACTTGCAAGGTCGAAAAAAATTTATTAATAGTAGTGGTGTAGATGTTCTTAGCATGAAAGCGATTATAAATTTTAATTCTGTCTGTTCTCGAGTTTCGTAGGAACGTTCTAGAGCATAAGTTGTTAGATAACAAGGATCAATTATGAAGTTGTATTATTCACCTGGCGCATGCTCATTGGCAGCCCACATTATTTTAAATGAAATCAATGTAGATTTTGATTTAGAACGAGTTGATCTAAAAACACATAAAACTTCAAAAGGTGCAGATTATTACGAGATTAATCCAAAGGGTTATGTACCGGCGTTGGAAATTAATCCAGGTTTGATTTTAACCGAGAATGTGGCGATTTTACCGTTTCTTGCGCAACACGATCCGAAGCAGGACCTGATTCCGCCATCAGGTATGGGACGTGCCAAAGTTCTGGAATGGTTGGGATATTTGAACTCGGAATTGCATGATGCTTATGCGGTTTTCTTTACCGGTAAACTTACCGATGATGAAAAGACCAAAGCCTATGCTGAAGTTGACCGTTTATTGAAATATATTGATAACTATCTGGCTGAATCAGACTGTGATTATCTGGTAGATGATAATTTTGGTCCGGCAGATGCCTATTTGTTTGTGCTCACCAACTGGTCGAATCATATCGAGCATGATTTGACCCCGTATATCAATGTGATTGCATTGCGTAATAAAGTGGCTGAACGTCAGTCAGTGCAGATTGCCATGCGTGATGAAGGGCTGTTGAGCTAGAGCATCCAATAAAAAAGCCTCTGTGAACAGAGGCTTTTTTATGTCAACTCGATTATTGTTGAGCTTTTTCTTTCACGTCAGCAGCACCAGACTCTACTGCACCCGCAACTTTAGCTGTCGCATCACGTGCAGCAGCTTCAGTTTTTGCAGCAGCTTCAGCAGTTGCAGTTGCCGTATGATCAGCAGCAGCATCAATTTGATCGCCCGCTGTATCTACCGCAGTTGCAACATCGCTAGTCGCGTTTTGAGTAGCGTCTTTAATATCAGCACCAGCCTGATCAGCCGCGTGTTCTAAATGTTCACCTGTGGTCGCGCCAGTTTCAGGTGCTTTATCTTTATTACAGCCTACAAGCGCAACAGTAGCAGCAAGACCTAATGCAACAAGTAATTTATTCATTGTCTATTTCCTTTTCTTTGTGGCATCCAATAGGAATGGATAGCAAAAATATAACCATAAACTGCATAAAGAATAAAGTTGAAAATTTGTAAAAACACGCACTTACATCGGAAAACATAAGTGCGTGTTTCATTTTTTAAAGCATTTAAACGCCAGAACGGATCATGTAATCAAAGGCAGACAGTGAGGCTTTGGCACCTTCACCGGTAGCAATGATAATTTGCTTGTACGGCACAGTGGTACAGTCACCTGCGGCAAATACACCCTTGACACTGGTTTCGTTACGGTCGTTGATCACGATCTCGCCACGGTTGCTCAACTCAACCGCACTGTTCTTCAGGAAATCAGTGTTTGGCAATAAGCCGATCTGTACAAAGATCCCTGCCAGCTCAACCGTATGCTCAATATCAGTCGCACGGTCTTTATATTTCAATGCCGTCACCTGAGCACCATCACCGACCACTTCGGTACTCAATGCATTCATGATCACGGTGGTATTTGGCAAGCTGTTTAACTTGTCTTGCAACACTTGGTCGGCACGAAGTTTGGTATCGAATTCAACCAGTGTGACATGTTCAACAATACCGGCAAGGTCAATCGCTGCTTCTACACCCGAGTTACCGCCACCAATCACCGCAACACGTTTGCCTTTGAATAATGGGCCATCACAGTGCGGGCAGTAAGCCACACCACGGGTACGGTATTCTGCTTCACCCGGCACATTCATCTCTCTCCAGCGTGCACCGGTGGAAAGAATGATGGTTTTCGATTCCAGCTTGGCACCATTTTCCAGTTCAACTTCAACCAAACCGTTGGCCGTTTGATCTGCACCTGTGATCTTGCTGACACGTTGCAGGTTCATGATATCCACACCGTATTCACGGACATGTGCTTCCATATCCTGAGCAAACTTCGGACCAACGGTTTTCTGCACCGTGGTGAAGTTTTCAATGTCCATGGTATCCATCACCTGACCGCCAAAGCGTTCAGCCACGATACCGGTCTTGATGCCTTTACGTGCTGCATAGATTGCCGCAGTACCACCGGCAGGACCACCACCAATCACCAACACATCAAATGCATCTTTGGCATTGAT